>CAUZDY010000005.1:0-119388 GCA_963578805.1 Vicinamibacteria bacterium
TACGGTGGCGTATAAACGCGCTGAATAACCAGTCTCTGGCCATCCAACATCGCGCTGCCACTTCAGAAGCGTGGAAAGGTATCGGTATAAACAATATCTTCAAACTGTGATCCCAGCTCGCATTCAAGGCCTAAGGTCCGACACAATGAGATGTTGCGAAGGATTAGCAGCGAGCACTAGAATCTAGCCAGACAATTATGTCTAAACGCGCGGTTATTACCGGAATCTCAGGGCAGGACGGTTCGTATCTTGCTGAACTCCTGCTGGAGAAGGGATACGAAGTCGTGGGAGTGGTCCGCCGTCTGAGCACTCCGAATCATTGGCGCATCGAGCATCTACTAGACCGCATTGAACTCCGGCCGGCCGACCTGCTCGACCAGCTCTCGCTGATTCAGGTGATCGAGGATGTCCGCCCCCACGAGGTCTATAATCTCGCTGCGATGTCGTTTGTTCCGGCATCGTGGGACCAGCCGCTGTTGACCGGCGAATACAACGCCCAAGGCGTCACACGGATGCTGGAGTCCCTACGCCAAGTCGACACATCCATTCGATTCTATCAGGCGTCGTCCAGTGAAATGTTTGGAAAGGTTCGGGAAACGCCGCAATCCGAGACCACGCCCTTTTACCCGAGAAGTCCCTACGGCGTCTCCAAAGTGTTCGCGCACTACATCACGGTTAATTACCGAGAGAGCTACGATCTTTTCGCGGTGTCCGGCATTCTGTTCAACCACGAGTCACCCCGGCGCGGTCTCGAGTTCGTGACCCGAAAGGTCAGTGACGGCGTAGCCCGGGTGAAGCTTGGCCTCGCGGACACGCTTGCGCTGGGGAACCTCGAGGCTCATCGCGACTGGGGGTTTGCGGGGGATTACGTCCGGGCAATGTGGTCGATGCTCCAGCAAGACACGCCCGATGACTATGTGATTTCGACTGGTATCAGCCATTCCGTGCGAGATCTTGTCCGCATTGCGTTCTCTCACATCGGACTCGACTGGCATGATTATGTCGAAACTGACCCGTCGCTCCTACGACCTGCCGAGGTTGAGCACTTAATAGGTGACTCGACAAAAGCTCGGGAGGTGCTCGACTGGTCGCCCACTATTGACTTCGACCACCTTGTGCGGAAGATGGTCGATACCGATCTCCAGCGTCTCCAGCACAGCCATCAGGTCGACACCGAGATCACCGCCGCTCCGCGATGACCGCGTAGTCCTGGTCCGCGAATAAGAGGTCGTTTAGTTTCTCCACGTTCCTATTTAGTGTCATCGCGAGCGCGATCGACGATGGCGTGCCATCCAACGACTGAGAGGACACTGGGATCGGTTTCAGTTTGAAATCGTCCGGGTGCGGCGACAGATAGCGAATGTGCACGTTCTGAAACCCGCTGGCTCTGACGAAATACTCGAGCGTCTCGGGGTGAAGCGCACGCACGTGGGTGATGTCGCGGATGTAGCTGAAAAAGAAGGCTGACCACGACGCGGCGTTAATCGTTTCGAGAATCAGCTTCGCACCGGGCCTGAGCTTTAAGTACGCGGTGTCGAGTAGTGTGAGCAAGTACGACGGTTCGAGGTGTTCCACAACCTGGGCCGCGAAGAGCCCACCTACTGATGCGTCGGGCTGTGCACGCAGAAAGCCGAGGGCATCAGTTTCGTCGCAGACTAGACCGCGTTCTTTACAAACTTCGACCATTTCGTGGTTACTATCGATACCCCTTGCGGCGATCCCTCGGTCTCGTAGTAGCTCGAGAAACTCGCCCCGTCCACAGCCGATATCAACGACATCGGTTGCCCCTACGAACTCCTCAAGATAGCTAGCGAGGTGGTTTCGAATGTCCTCCCTTGAGCCGCGATACAGATCTTCGAACCCCACATATTTGTGGCTATCGAGCGACGAGCCGGTCACTTTGGCGGGTGTCTTTGTGTCGCTCCCTGGCGTGATTACTGGCGGCGCTGCCTGTTGCAGGCGCTCAAGCTCACGCTTGACCGTTTGGGTCACCTGGTTTACCACTGCGAAGCTGGCTCTGACGTCCTTAATTTGGGCTTCATAGCGCCGTTCCCGCGCCGTCATAGATTCCGAGCGTTTGCGCAGCTCGTCGGCTACGTCCCCTAGGGCACCGGCCGATCCCATCAGGGACTCGCCGACGTCCTCATTGATCCGTCGCATGAGACCGGCGATTTCGCGGTCTTTCGTGTCTACATACGCTGTGATGGTCTGAATGTATTGAACGATTCGTGACTGAAACTCGATCGTCTTGGTCAGTTCTTCGTGCATGAAGGTGAGTGTGGTTGCTGCTGAGGTGGCGACTTCCCGATGAACCGAGGTATTCCGATTGAGGTGCTCGACGAGCGCCGCGTTGAATGCATGTTGTCGTTCAAAGAGCGGTGACACAGCTGACCAGATGGCTGACCAAAAACGGCCTCGCCAGCCAGTGCCTATAGGCCTGGCCGCTAGCAGATTCCACTGCTCGTTGAGTGGCCTGAGCTGATGCTCGTCGTACGGCGGTGGGGGATGCGGCACGTCACGCAGACGTAGCAGCGCCCGGTCGAGGGCAGTCAGAGCGGCGTTGTACTTGCGGTCGGCGTCTTCTCGCTCGCGCTTGAGACGGGCAAGGTCGTCGGTTGAGACAGTTCGTGTAAACATAAGCAGAGTACTTTGCGATTTTGGTGCCTACTGGCCAACGACGCCCTCAATCGGGCTACTCGCCGAGGCGTACCTCTTCCGAGGTATCCGCCCGGAGAGATATCCGAGGCGTCCCGCCTTGACGGCCAACCGCATGGCGGTTGCCATACCCACGGGGTCATGTGCGGCGGCGATTCCTGTATTCATCAGAATCGCGTCGACGCCGAGTTCCATTGCTAGGGTCGCATCGGAGGGTGTCCCAACACCCGCATCGACGATGACCGGAATCGATGCAAACTCCTTAATGATCTGAATAGCGTTTCGGTTTTGGATTCCCAAACCCGATCCAATCGGCGCTCCAAGTGGCATGACCGCTGCCGCGCCTGCGTCTTCGAGCTTCCGGCAGACGACCGGATCATCGTTGGTGTACGGCAGCACCACGAAGTCGTCTTTGACCAGGCGGTGGGTCGCATCTAATAGGGCTTCGTTGTCTGGAAAGAGAGTCTTTTCGTCGCCGATCACCTCCAGCTTTACCCAGCTTGACAGGCCGGCCTCGCGTCCTAGGTGTGCTGTTCGCACCGCGTCGTCGGCGGTGTAACAGCCGGCCGTGTTTGGGAGGAGGGAGTATCTCTCCGTGTCAATGAAGTCCAGGAGCGACTCCTTCGACCGGTCCGAGATGTTCACGCGCCGGACGGCGAGGGTCACCATTTCGGTCCCGGATGCTTCATGGGCTCGCGCCATCAACGGGTGTGACTGGTACTTTCCGGTCCCGACGATTAGTCGCGAGTGGAAGGTGCGCCCGGCAATCGTCAGTGTGTCTCTATCCACCATGCTGTTGTTGTGCGGAGATGGTAGCGTGAGCCGCCGCCAACGAAGTTGACGACCTCAACCGTGTCACCGTCGTTGACGACGACGGAATCGTACACTGTCCGCTTCACGATGACGAGATTGTGCTCCACCGCCACCCGTCTCTCGTCGAGGTCAAGTTGGGTGAGGAGCGCAGCGATCGTTAGCGGGCCGGCCAGATCCATCGGGTCGCCGTTGAGCTTGATTGTCAAGACTCTGAGGGTACTTCAGGATTCGCGGCGGGCGCTAGATCAGAGAGCCCTGGCAGCCACACGCCAAACGGGGCGAGGAGCGACCGAACGCATTCGGTTCCATCCGCCCGAAGGTGGGCGGGAAGTTCTGCCTGTCGTACGTCTGACAACGAGATCTTGAGGGCTCGCCTGATGGCTGCCTCGAAGTCCCGCACGAGGCGGTCGAACGTGAAGCGACGCTTCCAGAGTGCCTGCGCCCCGCTGCCGAGTTTTGCTCGTAGAGCCGGGTCACCGGCCAGCCGAGCCATAGCCAAGGGCAATGAGCGATCTTCGTCGAGAATGTCGATACTGACGCATGCTGCGTCAGATGAGAAAGCGTCCGCTCCACCGTGAACACTTGCCAATGGACGAAGGCGCCAGTCGCGAGGATCCAACGAAGGAATGTCGACCCGGTCGGCGAGGTCTGTCACGATTGAGGGCCTTGCCGCGGCCAAAGACTCCACGAGGCTCATCATGGCATGACGGCCAGACGGCCATTCCAGACAGATACAGACGTCGGAGGCCGATACGAGTGCGGACGTGTCAAGGGCCTCAGCATTGCTGAGCCAGGTCACGGGCGTGGTGATGTCGAGCTGATGGGGCATGTTTCGGTGCACGTCGGCAGCTTCTCCGCAGATCAGGAGATGGACCTGCGGCACTTCGTGCCGGAGTAGCGCCATCGCCGACCACACAGAATCGGCCCTGCACTCCGGCGTGAGCGGACCAACCATACTGAAGACCACGGTGTCGGCCGCAATACCATGTTGGGAACGGATCCGTTGACGGTTCTCAGGTGACACGTGGACCTTGGGTGCGCCCGGTTCGATGACCTCGATCCGATCGTGCGATGCTTCGGCCTTGAGGGTTGCCGCCATCCATGCATTTGGGGCTACGAGCAGTCGGCTCGATTCGATGACCACGCGCCGCATGGGCCACAGTTCGCTCGTGGCGCCCACGAGCATTGCCAGTTTTAGCTCCGGTATGTCCGGATTGGCCTCTGGGTGGTTGTAGTGAAACTCAGCGTGGTAGGCGTCGCCGCGCGCTTGGGCGAACAGGGTCCTTGCCCGCGAACGATGGAGCCGCTCGTCGTGCAGCACTACGAGTCCTGGATAACGTACGAGGTAGGGCCAGACGAAGTCGTAGTGCGGTGAGTCGGCGACGTCGTAGATCGTGAGGGCGTACGGATTTTGGAGTTGCTTCCAGACAAAGTCGTGCGCACTGAACGTTCGGGGTGGCACGTTGTGTAGCCGTCCCGGAGCCGTTCCGATGTATCGATCGATGGCGTAGCGATCTTTGAGTCTGGTCAGTAGCGCCGTCCGGTGACACGGGAGGCTAGCCGACGACGATGGCAGAGGAGAAAACCAAGCGATTCGAGTCATGCGGGATCAGCGATTTTGAAGGAGGCAGGAGTCTGAGATTCCACACCATGAGCATCGGTACCATAACGGCGCGGGATGCTGGAGAATCAGCGTCGTCATGATGATGTGAGCTTTTCGATGACGCCGTCCCAGGTGACGCTGCGAGCCCGCTCAAGACCGGTGCCACCGCACTCGGCAGCTCGCCTCCGGTCAGAGCCGAACACATTGACGGCACACCCGACCGCTTCAGCGGTCGGGTCACACACGATCCCGTTTACGCCGTCGCGCACGAACTCAAGCGTCCCCCCTGAGTCTGTGGCCGTGATGACCGGTTTCCTCGAGAGAAACGCCTCCAGCGTAATGTACCCATAGTCTTCATCATACGGAGCGTAGAGAACGGTGAGCGCACCGGCATAGAGATCAATCAACTGCGTGTCGTTTACCGGTCCGAGGAATGTCACACGATCCGACACCTGGAGCGTCACCGCAAGTGTCTCGAGAGCCTTACGCTCGGACCCGTCTCCCACCACGACCAGACGTGTCGGTGGATCGACATACTGCATAGCCCGAAGCGCAAGATCGATCCGTTTGATCGGCTCGAGCCGGCCGACGGATAGCACGTAATCGCCGTACTCACCCGGACGTAGCCGATCGGCGAGCGGAGGCGGATGATATAGAGGTGCGGCATCGAGTCCGTTGAAATGGCGCAGACGTGTCGCTGTGTTTGCCGCGTTGGTAAACCGTTTGTGGCACTCGCCCAGCATCTGGCGGTCTAGATCGATGATTCGTTCCCGCACGCCGACATCCTTGTCGGTGTGGTTAAAGTTGCTGAATTTCGTTCCGCAGAGTTCATAGGCTGGCCGACACTGATGAATCAGCCAGACAACCTTGTTGTGGTGCCGGACAAAGTATGTTGGGAACTTGGTACCGATCACGAGGTCAATCGGGTCACCGTTGCTCTCGCTCAGGTCGATGAGCCGCCAAGCGGCAGCGTGGGGGAGGATCTCCTCTACGGGATACTCCTTGAACGGTAGCCGGACAAGCTCGGTCGAAAAACCGTGTTTCTTGAGTTGATCGACGAGGGCTCGAACGTGGTATTCAGAACCGCCGGTGACGAACGGCACCTGGGCTTCGCAAACGACAACTGTTCGAATTGACATCCTACAGTTACGGGTCGGTGGGGACGGGAGACACGCTGCCGGTCCCGCATCCGTTCCGCTCCAGCGTCATGGTACCAGAAACCATGCATCCCCTGAAAAACTGGTCTCTGGCGAAGTTCAGAAATTGACTTGGTTCGAGGCAGGCGGTACGATTAAGACGTTCGGATGTGCGAGAAAGCGGTTGGCTGGCCCGGCCGCCGTTTTTTTTGGCCAAGCTTGAGATATTTTTCACAACCGAAACATTCAAGGCGTTGGTCCCGTATTTTTGAGCCGTCTTGAGAAAATATTCGCATTAGTACCCCAGTCTCTACGTGGACGGCCCACGAGGGTTGCATGTTAGGCGCGTACCTCAGCTCATGACCTTACTCACCGGAGCCTTCTATTACATGGCGGGGGCCAGCGTGGTAAGCGCACTTCTGGCAGTGACGCGGAGAAATCCAGTCCATAGCATGCTCTGGGTGCTGGCGCTTTTCCTCCATGTGGCGGGCATCTTCTTGTTGCTGGGCGCAGAGTTTCTCGCGGCCGTACAGGTCCTCGTATACGCGGGAGCTATCCTGATCTTCTACCTCTTTGTCCTGATGCTGCTCGACCTTCCGGACGAGACGGCTCGGCCGCCGTTCGGCGCGCACTGGCCGCTCGCCGCAGTCGTGGGGCTCTCCTTTGTTGCTCTGGCCTGGCTTGCCGATGTCGAGATGCTTGCCCCTGCTGGAATTGGTGTCGCACCAGCCGCAACGAGCGTCGAAACAGGTCCGCCTCAGGGGAGCCTTTCGAAGATAGGTCTTGAGCTCTTCGGTCCATTCGCGTTGCCCTTCGAGATAGTTTCCCTTGTGCTCTTGGCCGCCATCGTCGGCGCCATCGTCCTCGCCAGGAAGAGAGCCGCAGGCGCATGATTGTGCCCGCGAGTACGGTGCTGGGATTGAGTGCTGTCCTCTTTGGAATCGGGGTGTTCGGCTTCCTGGCTCGGCGCAACATCATCCTGATGCTCGTCTCGGTCGAGGTCATGCTCAATGCGGTCAATCTCAGTCTGGTCGGCCTCGGCTCACACTTCGACGACTTGCGCGGCCAGATCCTGGCTCTCTTTGTGATCGCCGTGGCAGCAGCAGAAGCTGGTGTCGGTCTAGGGCTTGTAATCGCCTTAAATCGGAACAAGCCAGGGGCTAGTGTGGCGGACCTAACCCAACTCAAATGGTGATGTTTTCGGTCATGCCCCTGCTCGCGGTGCTGGCCCCGGCCGTGGGCGCGCTCCTCATCGCGTGCACGGGCGAGCGTCGCGCCAACTTGAGGGAGGTCTGTTCTGTAGCGGCGGGCGTGCTGTTGTTTGCTCTCATCGCCTCCATGATTCCGGATGTACTGGCTGGCCGCACGCCGGAATGCGTGCTCTTCAAGATCCTTCCCGGCATGGAGTTCGCCTTTCGGGTGGATGCCTTCGGTCTACTCTTCGCGTCAGGAGCATCGCTGTTGTGGATCCTGACGTCGTTCTACTCGATCGGCTACATGCGCTCGCTTCGGGAGCACGCTCAAACACGCTACTTTGCGTGTTTCGCCCTGGCTCTTTCTGCCACTATTGGGGTGGCCTTCTCCGCCAACCTCTTCACGCTGTTTCTGTTCTATGAAGTGTTGACTCTGGTCACTTACCCCCTCGTGGGTCACAAGGAGACGACCGAGGCCAGGGCAGGCGCCCGCAAGTACGTCATCTATCTACTGGGCGCCGCCAAGCTGTTCCTGCTCGCCGCCATCATCCTTACCTATAACGTGGCCGGCACCTTAGACTTTCGGAGCGGCGGGATACTGCCAGATGCGCTGCTCATCGAACAGCCCGTGCTTCTGCTCACGATCTTCGTTCTCTTCTTGTTTGGATTCGCCAAGAACGCGCTGATGCCGCTGCACAGCTGGCTGCCGGCAGCGATGGTGGCTCCAACGCCGGTGAGTGCATTGTTGCACGCGGTGGCAGTTGTCAAGACCGGAGTATTTTCTACACTCAGGATTTTTCTCTTCGTCTTCGGGCCTCACGCTATGCGCGAACTCGGCGCGGACCAAGTGGCCCTGGTTGCCGCGTCGGTGACGATCCTGGTCGCATCGCTCCTGGCGATTGGTCAGGACAATCTCAAGGCCAGGCTGGCCTTCTCCACAGTGAGCCAGCTGTCTTACATAATCCTGGGAGCTGCGCTTTTGAACTCCAGCGGAGTGCTCGGCGGAGTTGCCCATATAACCAACCACGCCGTTTCGAAGATCACACTTTTCTTGTGCGCCGGCTCCATCTATGTGTCCACACGCAAAACCGAAATCAGCCAGTTCTCCGGCCTGGCCAAGCGCATGCCGTGGACCATGGCCGCATTTACGGTGGCCTCATTGAGTATCGTGGGCATTCCCCTCACCAGTGGGTTCGTTTCAAAGTGGTACCTCGCCCTCGGCACGCTGGAAAGCCAAAACCTTGCGTTGTTAGGGGTAATTCTCCTCAGCTCTCTCCTGAGCGCAGCTTACCTCGGTCCGATTGTGTACAAGGCTTACTTTGAAGAAGAGGTGCCGACTCACGAGGAAGTCCGCGAGGTGCCCTGGATGGTGGCTCCCTTGGCCGTTAGCGCTGCTGCTAGCCTGCTCCTAGGACTTTACCCAGGTCCTATCCTGGAACTGGCCGGAAGGACATTACCTTGAACTTCTTGGAGAGCCAGCTGGAAGATCCGGTTCGCTTCACCAGGATCAAGCGCTGGTTTTATGTCGGTTTGGCGGTGGTGGCACTCGCCGAAATCGTTCTTCCGCGCGTCTTCGGCGGCCTGCATTCCCATTTCTCGTTCGAGAGCTTTCCGGCGTGGGGTTCGTTGTATGGATTGGCCTCCTGCGTTGCGATCATAGTGGTGTCAAAGGCCCTCGGAAAACTGTGGCTCATGCGCCGCGAGGACTACTATGACTCTTGAGTGGGTGCACCCGGGGATCTTGCTGATCCTGGGCGCCTGGCTCCTGCCGTTTCTCAAAGGTCGGCTCAAGCGCACGGCGATGCTCGTCCTGCCTGCCGCGGCACTGGTCGATTGCTTGCTTATGATGCCTGGGACCTATGGCGTGGCGAGCTTCCTCGGGCAGGAACTCGTGTTCGGCCGTGTGGACAGTTTGAGCCTAGTTTTTTCCTACGTCTTTTCACTCATGGCTCTCCTGGGCATGGTCTACTCGCTCCATGTTGAAGACGATTGCCAGCACGTGACCGCTCTGACTTATGCGGGGGGAGCACTCGGTGTGACATTTGCCGGGGACCTGCTCTCTCTGTATGTCTTCTGGGAGCTCATGGCGATTTCATCATCGCTGTTGGTGCTGCTGCGCCGGGAACCATCAGCCGTGGCAGCCGGGTTCCGTTACCTTCTGGTCCACGTATTCGGGGGCCTCATCCTCTTGGCAGGGATAGTGCTCTATTGGTCCGAGACAGGGTCTCTTGCCTTTGGGGATATGGGAGCTTCCTCCGGCGGACTAGCTTGGGCCATGATCCTCGCCGCCTTTCTCCTCAACGCGGCGGTTCCACCCCTCGGGGCATGGCTCCCAGACGCGTACCCCGAGGCTACAGTCACCGGCGCGGTCTTCATGACTGCCTTCACAACGAAGTCCGCCGTCTATGCTTTGATCCGAGGCTATCCTGGGGCGGAGATCCTGGTCTGGGTGGGAGCCCTCATGGCGGTCTACGGCGTAGTCTACGCGGTGCTTGAAAACGACGCACGCCGACTGTTGGCCTACCACATTATTAGCCAAGTCGGCTACATGGTCTGCGGTGTGGGAATCGGGACCGCGCTGGCCACAAACGGGGCCACGGCCCACGCCTTCGCGCACATCCTGTACAAGGCGCTCCTCTTTATGGGAGCCGGCGCCGTCCTGCAGATGACCGGGGTACGAAAGCTCAGCGAAATGGGCGGGCTTTACAAGACGATGCCGGTCACGCTCGGCCTCTACATGATCGGTGCCTTTGCTATTTCTGCAGTGCCGCTCTTCAGTGGCTTTGTGAGTAAGTCCATGGTGATTTCTGCCGCCGGTGAGGCTCACCAGGGTCTGATTTTTCTCATGCTCACTCTAGCCTCGGCTGGAACTTTCTTGCACACGGGCCTGAAGCTTCCCTATTTTATGTTCTTCGGCGTAGATTCAGGCCGTCGAGCACAGGAACCACCCACGAATATGCTTGTGGCTATGGGCCTTGCTGCAGCCGCGTGCGTCTTAATTGGGGTTTTCCCAGGGCTCCTGTACGCGTACCTCCCATTCCCGGTGGACTACGTCCCGTATACGATGCAACACGTCACAAGCACACTTGGGATGTTGGGCTTCACCGCGCTGGGTTTCTTCCTGCTACTCAAGCACCTTGACCCCGAGCCCGCGATGAGCCTCGACACGGACTGGTTCTACCGCCGAGGTTCGGTCGGGTTTGTGAGGTTGGTCCAGAAACCCTTAGCGCGTCTGGAGTACGACTTTGTCTCAGAGATCTATGAGTTTGTGATACAACGGCCTGTTTTAGCCGTGGCAAATCTCTTACGTAAATTCGACAGCACCGTCATCGATACAGGAATCATGGGCGTGGGACATTCGGCCCAGAGCCTGGGCCAAGTCTTGAAGACGGTGGCTAGCGGACATACGCAGCACTATGGGCTAATCATGGCGGTCGGAATTCTGGCACTCGTGGCCCTGATATCGCTTGTGTCATGACGACCTATCCAGTTCTCACCGTCACGATATTTCTGCCTCTCGTGGGTGCGGCTTTGATTCTGCTTTTTGGCGGCGAACGACTCGCGCGCTGGATCGCCCTGGCCACCACCCTGGGCACTCTTGCTGTTTCGGCTCCGCTCTATCTGCATTTCGACAAGGCCTCGAGCACCCTGCAATTCGTCGAGTCTCGAGACTGGATCCCGTCGTTGAACATCGCCTACGCCCTGGGCGTCGACGGTATCAGCCTCCCGTTCATCTTTCTCGCCACACTGCTGAGCATCCTTTGTGTCAGCGCTTCGTGGACTGCAGTCCAAACGAGAGTGGGAGAGTTCTACGCGGCGCTTTTGGTTGCGGAGACGGCTATGATCGGGCTTTTCGCCGCATCGAATCTTTTACTCTTCTTTATCTTCTGGGAGCTCATACTTGTTCCGCTCTTTCTCCTCATCGGTGTGTGGGGAGGCCCGGAGCGCGTCTATGCAGCTGTCAAGTTTTTGATTTTCACTCTGGCCGGAAGCGTCTTGATGCTTGTGGGCATCATCGCCTTGTACGTTACCTTGGGCACGCTTGACTTCAAGGCCATGGCCCAGGCCGGGGAGAGCCTTCAGCCTGTTCACCAAGCCTGGCTCTTTGCGGCTTTTCTGGCTGCCTTCGCGGTCAAGGTACCCATGTTCCCGGTGCACACCTGGCTCCCGAACGCTCACACCGAGGCCCCTACTGCGGGAAGTGTCATCCTGGCCGGGATACTCCTTAAGATGGGCGCGTACGGTTTCCTGCGGGTTTCGATTCCCGTGCTTCCAGACGCCGTCGAACTTTTCCTCCCGGCCATGCTGGTTATCTCTGCGGTGGCCATCGTCTACGGCGCGTACGTGACCTTGGCCCAGACCGACGTCAAACGCCTCATTGCCTACTCGAGTGTTAGCCACATGGGCTTCGTCACCCTGGGTATCTTCACACTCAACCAGAGCGGAGTCGAGGGCGCGATCCTCCAGATGATCAACCATGGGATCATCTCGGCCGCGCTCTTCTTGTGCATCGGTATGATCTACGAGCGTACCCACACGCGCGAGATCAAAGACTACGGGGGAGTTGCGAAAACCGCGCCGGTCTATTCGACGTTGCTAGCGCTGTTTTGTCTGGCGGCCGCAGGAGTCCCGGGTTTAAATTCATTCGTTGGGGAGTTCCTCATCATCGGCGGTGCCTTCCAGACCCAGGTCTGGCTGGGAGCCATGGCTGTCTGGGGAGTCGCTTTGGGAACTGCCTATCTGATTTGGCTCTATTACCGAGTTGTCATGGGCGAGCTCAACTCAGGGCTTGAGGGACTCAGGCTTGAGCTCAACGCCCGCGAAGTCGCAACCTTGGCTCCACTGGCCTTACTCGCCGTGTGCCTTGGCCTGTACCCGGAGTGCGTCCTCTCATACCTTCGTGCTCCCGTGACGGAACTCCTAGCTGCCGGAGCTATACCGTGATTGGTGCGACCCTGTCTGACCTGGGGCTACTAGTCCCAGAACTGATACTGGTCGGGATGGCCTCGATGCTCGTTCTCGCGGCACGCCGGATCCAGAGAGCGCCCGTGGCTGTGGTCGGAACGGTCCTTGCCGCGCTGGCTGCCACCCTGGTCGCGGGTTGGGATTTGTCCGGGGGTGCTAGGACAGGGTTTGGTGGCATGATCACCCTGGATGGTTACTCCCAATTCTTCAAGGTCCTCATCGGCGTGACCCTAGCTCTGGCCGCGCTTCTCTCGGTAAGAAGCGTCGATCGGGATCAGGTTCCGCGTGCCGAGTACCATGTCCTACTCCTGTTGGCCTCGACGGGAATGATGCTCGCAGTTTCAGCTCTGGATCTTCTGGTCGTGTACCTGGGCCTGGAGCTCATGACCATTTGCTCCTACATCCTGGTCGGGATCAGGGTGGAGAGGCCGACGTCAAATGAGGCTGCGACTAAATATTTCCTGCTGAGTTCCTTCGCTTCGGCCCTGCTTCTGTACGGGATAAGTCTGACCTACGGAGTGACAGGCACCACAGACTTTTCAGCCATTGCCCTGGCTCTTTCTGAGCAAGACACGGGGAGTAACCCTCTTCTCTTGGCGGCCATAGGACTAGTGGCCGCGGGGCTTGCCTTTAAGGTTTCAGCAGTACCCTTCCATGCTTGGGTGCCGGACGCATACCAAGGCGCGAGCGCCCCGGTTGCGGCTTTTTTGGCGGCCGGTTCTAAGGCGGCTGGCTTGGCTGTGCTGGGCCGGGTATGCGTGGTCGCGTTCGGCTCAGAGGCCCATGTCTTGTCCGTGTTTTTGGCGGGGCTTGCCGCCCTCTCTATCGTCGTGGGGAGTTTTATCGCCTTATCCCAAACCGACATGAAACGGTTACTAGCCTATTCTTCCATTACGCACGTGGGCTACGCTCTCTTGGGCCTCATGGCTGGTACGTCCGAAGGGGTCTCGGCGACAATGACGTATGCCTTCTTCTATGTCTTCATGACAATCGGAACCTTTGGGGTGATCATCGCTCTGGGTGAGCGAGGGGAGCACCTAAACGGCTATCAAGGCCTGGCCTCGCAACGGCCCGGAACAGCCATGCTCATGCTGATCTTCCTCCTGTCTCTGACTGGAATCCCTCCAACGGCCGGGTTCGTGGCCAAGTTCGTCGTAATCATGAGCGCAGTGCGTGAGGGGTTTGTGGTATTGGCTGTCCTCGCGGTGGCTTGCAGTGTGGTAACGGCGTTCATCTATATGCGCGTGGCGGTCCTCATGTACATGAAGGAGCCGCAGGAGACAGCCCCGTCGCGCTTCCCCGTAGCGGTGTCGGCAGCACTTGCCGTCGCCGCACTGGTCACGGTTATCGGTGGAATTTCCCCAGGCATCCTCGCGCCCTGGGCGGTGTCACCGTGATGTCGATCGATCATGGGGTAAGAGATCGTGAGGGTATCGACTCTTGAACGAATATATCGGGATCGCGGTCATGCTTGTTCTGGCGGCAGGCCTCACGGCCACGATGGTGGCGTTGGGCTCTACGCTGGGTAAGAAGAATTCTACGCGCGTGAAGCTGGAGCCCTTCGAGTGCGGAAAAGAGCCCTTTTCCCTCCCGATCGGGAAGTTGTCGATCAAGTTCTATTTGACCGCAATTCTATTTATCTTATTCGACGTCGAAGTCGTCTTCCTCTATCCATGGGCCGTGGTCTACCGCACGCTGGGGATCCTGGGGCTGGTCGAGATGGGGGTTTTTTTGGGGATCTTGATGGTGGGCTACGTTTACGCTTGGGACATCGGCGCCCTGGACTGGGAGTGACATGCAGAATGATCCGTCGTATTTCACCAGCCGCCTTGATGAGGCCATCGGATGGGCGCGGAAGTACTCGATTTTCCAGTACCCCTTCGTAACGGCGTGCTGCGGGATGGAGTACATGGCCACGGCCTGCTCTCACTACGATGTGGACCGCTTTGGCGCGGGCCTCCCTCGATTTTCACCGCGCCAAGCCGACGTCCTCTTCGTCGTGGGCACGATCAGTCACAAGATGGCGCCGGTATTGAAACGCATCCATGATCAGATGGCTGAGCCTAACTGGGTGGTCGCCTTCGGAGTCTGCACCTGCACCGGTGGGTTCTATGATAACTACGCAACCGTGATGGGTATTGACACGATCATGCCGGTGGATGTTTACATCCCCGGATGTCCACCGCGGCCAGAGATGGTTCTGGACGGTCTAATGAAGCTCCAAGACAAGATTCAGAGCCAGCACACCACGGGTAAGCGGGCCGCGCCCGAATCTCGTCCGGCGATCCTCTCGGCATGACTGACTCATTTTTGATCAAGTCGGTCACAGACCAGTTCCCTGATGCGGCCTTGGCGTCCCACGCATACCGGGGCGACGCCACCGTGGTTCTGCGTCGAGAGTCCCTGCTCGAAGTGGCGCGGTTTCTTAAGGAAGACCCCACCACGCAGATGAACTTCCTCATGGATTTGACCGCAGTGGACTACTCCACTTTCGGGAAGGGTCCCGCTCTAGCGTTCTTCTCTTCCTCCGGAGTATCGGTGAGGCCAACGCCTGAGATGCCGGATCAGGACCCCTGGCCTGGGCCGCCGGACGACGCGCGGTTCGCAGTCTTGTACCACTTCTATTCCACTACCCACAAACATCGACTGCGGCTGGTGGTGCCGGTGGAAGAGGCTACCCCCGAGGTGGATTCCCTGACTGCGCTGTGGCCCGGAGCCAACTGGCTCGAGCGCGAGGCCTGGGACATGTTCGGGGTCGGCTTTCGGGGGCATCCGGACCTAAGGCGGATCCTTATGTACGAAGAGTTCGACGGCCACCCGCTCCGCAAGGACTATCCCGTCAACAAACGTCAACCCCTGATCGGGCCGAAGAACTAGTCGTGTCCATGGAAACGAACCCAAAGGTCGAAACGACCCCAGCGTCTCAGCGCGACCCCGTGGATCTCGAAACGCGGGACATGATGCTCAACATTGGCCCCGCGCACCCGGCTATGCACGGGATCATCCGGCTCGTGGCCAAGCTCGACGGGGAGAAGATCGAGGAGGTCGATGTGGAGGTCGGCTACCTTCACCGCGGCTTCGAGAAGATGTCGGAAATGGTCGATTACAACGGCGTCATCCCGTACACCGACCGGCTGAACTACGTCTCTCCGCTGATCAACAACATGGGCTACTGCATGGCCGTGGAGAAACTCCTCGGGATCTCGGTGCCGGAGCGTTGCCAGTACGTGCGGGTCATTATGTCGGAGATCTCGAGGGTCTCGGACCACCTCACCTGCGTGGGCGCAACCGCCATGGAGTTGGGGGCCTTCACCGTGTTTCTCTACATGATCAAAGCACGAGAGTATCTCTGGGATCTCGTGGAGAAGGTAACGGGGGCGCGCTTGACCGTTACGTACTGCCGCGTCGGCGGGGTCAAGGCCGACCTCCCCGAGGATTTCGCCGAGCCCTGCCGCAAGGCTTTCGAGGAGACTCGCAAGGTTATCGACGAGGCGAACGGGCTCCTCACACGGAACCGGATCTTCACGGACCGCATGAACGGAACGGGCGTGATCTCAGAGAAAGACGCCATCTCCTATGGGATCACAGGGCCGTTTCTTCGCGCCAGCGGCGGGACGTTCGACGTGCGCAAGGACTGCCCCTATGCGGTCTACGAGCAGCTTCCCTTCGATGTACCGGTCGGGACTCGTGGCGATAACATGGATCGTTATTTGGTACGTATGGAGGAAATGGAGCAATCAATGCGCATCGTGGAAACGGCGCTGCGCGACATGCCACCCGGCCCGGTTCTGGTCAACCCAGAGACCGGGCGTCCGATTCCGGCGGCGGAGATGGTGGACCTTGCCAAGGTGGGGAACATCGCGGCCGTTTCAGGCGGATGCGCGGTAACCGGGCCAACCCTCGAGGGCTCGGGTCGCGCGCAGCATCCGTCGATCGCCACCGACGAGAAGCGAGTCTTTCTGCCTCCCAAGGAGGACGCCTACGGCAACATTGAGGGGCTCATGCAGCAATTCAAGCTAGTCATGCACGGCCACGGCGTGCGCCCGCCCAAAGGAGAAGTGTACCTTCCGGTGGAAGGAGCCAACGGGGAGCTCGGGTTCTACGTGGTGAGTGACGGAACAGGGAACGCGTACCGGGTCCGGGTTCGCCCACCATGCTTTGCCATCATGTCTGCCCTGCCCAAACTCCTGAAGGGGGGCATGATGGCCGACATGGTTCCTACCTTCGGATCGGTCAACATGATCGGCGGAGAACTCGACAGGTGACGTTGTCAGATCTCGAAGGACCGGCTGAGGAAATCCTGCGGCAATACGAGTATCCGAAGGCGGCGATGCTGCCGCTCCTCTGGCTCGTGCAGCAGAACCAGGGCTACGTCTCGCAGGAGGCCGAGGCGTGGGTTGGAGGCCAACTGGGCGTGGCCCGTTCCCACGTACGAGAGGCGGTTTCTTTCTACAATATGTTCCACACCAAGCCGGTGGGACGGCGCGAGCTGCGGGTCTGTACGAGCCTGCCATGCCTCTTGCGCGGAGCTGGCGACCTGCTTAAACAAATCGAGGGGCGCCTGGGAATCCGCCCGGGCGAAACGACGCCGGGTGGCGAGGTTCTCCTCACGGAAGTCGAGTGCCTGTGCGCCTGCGAGATGGCCCCCATGGCCCAGCTCGATGAGCGCTTCGTCGGGCCTCTCGAGGGAGGGACCGTCGACAAGATCATTCAGGACGCCCTCATCGAACCCGGCCAGCCGGAAGCGACCCCGGACCCTGATCCCTTCATCTGCTCGAATGGGCCTGTTCTCTCCCCGCGGTTTAAGAACACCGAGGGGACCTGGTTCGAGGACTACATCGCAGACGACGGATACGTCGCGGCCAGAAAAGTCCTTACCTCTATGACTCCGGAACAGGTGATCGACGAGGTTTCTAAGCCAAACCTGCGCGGTCTGGGCGGGGCGGGTTTTCCGGCCGGTCGGAAATGGTCCTTTGTGCCCAAGGACACGACCAAGCAGAAATTTCTCGTGGTCAACGCAGATGAGGGCGAACCCGGCACGTTCAAGGACCGTTACATCATGGAGCGGGACCCTCACAACCTTCTTGAAGGCATAATCATCGCAGCCTATGCCATCGGCAGTCATAAGGCCTATGTCTACATTCGGGGCGAGTACTTCCGGTCGGCCGATCGCTTGCAGCGCGCCATCGGTGAGGCCCTGGACCAGGGTTGGCTTGGCAAGGACATCCAGGGAACCGGCTTCGACCTGGAAGTCGTGATCCACCGTGGGGCCGGTGCTTATATCTGCGGCGAAGAAACCGCGCTCCTCACTTCGCTCGAAGGCGGAAAGGGCTTTCCCCGGCTCAAGCCTCCCTTCCCCGCAATCTCGGGTTTGTTCTCATGTCCCACCATCGTCAATAACGTGGAGACCTTGGCTTGCGTGCCGTTCATTCTGCGTAACGGACCCGAACACTTTGCCGGCCTCGGCACGGCCAGGCAAGGTGGCACGCGTCTGGTCTGCGTGAGCGGGCATGTCGTGCAGCCTGGCGTGTACGAGGAGTCGGCCGGTATTACATTGAGGGCACTCATAGAGAAAGCCGGTGGTGTGCGCGATGGAAACAAACTCAAAGCCGTCATCCCCGGCGGTATTTCGGCCAAGATTCTGACCGCCGATGAGATCGACGTGGCCATCGACTTCGATTCACTCCTGGCCGCGGGCAGCATGGCCGGGTCTGGGGGTGTGATCGTGATGGATGAAACTACCAGTATGGTCGAGGCGCTCGGTGCCGCGGCTAAGTTCTTCGCCGACGAATCCTGTGGTCAGTGCTCGCCGTGCCGTGAAGGGACCGGCTGGGTTCATCGTATTTTGAGCCGCATCCTCGATGGGAAAGGGAAGGTTGAAGACCTCGACGACCTCCTTACCATCACAGCTGGCATGGAAGGCAACACGATCTGCGTGTTCGCGGACGCGGCCGCCTGGCCCGTCCAGTCGTATATTGAAAAATTTCGGCACGAGTTTGAAGAGTTCATCCGTACAGGTTCCCGCGCTGAGGACAAGGAGGTCGGTGCATGCTCAGCCTGACCATCGACGGCCGTGAGGTCGGCGTACCAGAGGGCACGACGGTCATCCAGGCTGCGGAAAAGCTGGGGATCTTTATTCCGCGCTACTGCTACCATCCTGGGCTCTCTATCGCGGGAAATTGCCGCATCTGCCTCGTGGACGTGGAAAAGTCTCCCAAGCTTCAGATCGCCTGCAACATGCCCGTGACCGACGGGATGGTCGTGCACACCAAGAACGAGAAGGCCGAGGCTGGCCGGCGCGCGGTGCTGGAATTCCTCCTGGCTAATCACCCACTCGACTGCCCAGTGTGCGACCAGTCCGGTGAGTGCGACCTACAGAACTTCTACATGAACTTCGGGCTCTACAACCCTCGGTTCAGGGAGCACAAGGTCAAGAAACAGAAGGCCGTGACGCTTGGCCCCCATGTGATGCTGGACCAGGAGCGATGCATTCTGTGCTCCCGGTGCGTTCGCTTTACCGACGAGATTACCAAGACCGGCGAGTTCGGCATCTTCAACCGGGGAGACAAAGCCGAGCTGGGGATCTACCCCGGTGAGGTACTCGACAACCCGTACTCGGCCAACGTAGTGGACATCTGCCCAGTGGGGGCTCTGACCGAGAGCGATTTCCGCTTCAAGGCGAGGGTGTGGTACCTCTCGAGCGCCCACACCGTATGCAACGGATGCAGCCAGGGGTGCAACATCGACATGCACTACGTGCTCGACAGGCCGCACCTCAATGACGGGGCCCGGATCGTGCGAGTCAAGCCGCGCTACAACCCGGACGTCAACCAGTGGTGGTTGTGCGATGAAGGGCGCTACGGCCTTGGCTGGTTGGATTGCGAGCGACTTACAGAGGTGCGCACTGCGAATGGTGCTGATGCAACGTGGGATCAAGCCCTCACCGCGATTTCGACGACTCTAGCGGGGGTAAGCGCGGAAGAAGGAGGCGCGCGGGTCGGCGTGATCGCCTCGGCCCAGCTCACAAATGAAGAGCTCTTCTTGATCCGAGAGATTTTTCAAGGCGCTCTGGGCGCCCGGGTCACCGCCTCTGTTCCTGAGAAGCCTGGATCCTCTGACGACCTGCTTATCAAAGCGGACAAGAACCCCAACACGTTGGGGGCAACCCTGCTGGGCTTGGCCGGTCCGGGTGCACCCGACGCCGGACAGATCGTGGAGGAGGCGTTTGCCGGCAAACTCGATGTCCTGTGGGTCTTCGGCCACGACATGGTGGAGTTCTTCGGGGAAGAGAGGGTCCGAGAGCTTTCAGAAAAGGTGGGATTGTTTGTCTTTTCTGGCACGAACGAGAACCCAACCACGTCGTTCGCCCATTGGGTTCTTCCCACCTCCGGCTATGTCGAGAAGGACGGGACCTTCGTGAATTGCCACGGCCGGGTTCAGCGCATCGGCTCGGCCTTTCCTCCACTTGGAGACTCCCGACAGGATTGGCGCATTCTTCTGGAATTGGCCGAGTTGTTGGGTCTGCCGCTTGAGTGGCGGGATCCGCAGCAGATTTTTCTCGGGCTGGCCAAGGCCGAGGCGCCCTTTGCGGGGTTGAACTACGAGGCAATCGGAGAACAGGGAGTTGAAATCACGCCGACCGGTTCCGATTCGGGAGCGGGAGCGAGAACAGGTGCAGCTGCGCCGTGATAGAAGACGTGATCATCAAGCTCGCCTTGTCGGGCTTTGTCCTCTTCGCGGTGTTGAACCTGGCGGGGTTCCACACCTGGGTGGAGCGGAAGCAGTCCGCGCTCATACAGGACCGGATCGGGGCCAACCGCGCACCTATCTTCGGGTTTCGGGCGTTGGGACTGTTCCACGGTATAGCCGACGCGGTAAAGATGTTCACCAAGGAGGACATTATTCCGCACCGCGCGGACAGAACCCTCCACACCCTGGCCCCCTTCTTCTCGGTCTTCTTCGCCCTGGTGACCTTTGCGGCGATCCCCTTCGGGGACCGTCTCATCATCGGAGACCGGGTCATCGTCCTCCAAGTCGCCAAGATCGACGCTGCGCTGCTCTACGTCTTCGCCATGCTCTCCCTCGGGGTATACGGTGTAATTCTGGCCGGCTTCGCCTCGCGAAACAACTACGCCATCATGGGTGGACTGCGGGCCACCGCTCAGATGATCTCCTACGAGATCGCTTTGGGTGTGTCCATCATTGGTGTGGTCATGGTCTACGAAACAATGGATCTGTCCGAGCTCGTGCGGGCACAGGGGCAGACGATCGGCGGCTGGATTCCCTTTTGGGGCATCCTGACGCAGCCCGTGGCCTTCTTCGTTTTCGTGACGGCGGCCCTGGCCGAGACCAAGAGGCCCCCTTTCGACCTGCCCGAGGCCGAGTCTGAGATTATCGGGTACTTCGTGGAATACAGTGGCATGAAGTTCGGGATGTTCTATCTCACGGACTTTCTGGAGACAATCGTCGTGGCTGTCCTTGCGACCACACTCTTCTTCGGCGGATGGCAGGTGCCCTTCCTCCTGCCGGACGGGTTCCACTTCCCATGGGGAGGAGAGTTTCTCGTCTCCAATTGGGTCTACGTCCTTCTCGGCTTCGCGAGTTTTTCGATCAAGTCTCTCGTTTTTATGTTTGTGTTCATGCAGCTGCGTTGGACACTGCCGCGCTTCCGCTACGATCAGCTTATGAGGCTGGGCTGGAAGGGGCTTTTCCCGATCGCGGTGGTCAACGTCGTAGTGACGGCCCTTGTGCTAGTCATCTTTGGGGAGGCGCGCTAATGGCGACAATAGTCGTCCGCAGACCGGAGCTGACGTTTTGGGAAAAGCTTTATATCCCCCAGATCGCCAGCGGCCTTAAGATCACGTTCAGGCACTTCTTCCGAAATCTCTTGCTCCACACGGTCCACCTCATGGGCTACCTGAAGCACCTTCCCGCCTCGGCTACCATCCAGTATCCCGAGGAGCTCAGGCCTCTCATGTCGAGATTCCGAAGCCGCCACAGGCTTACCGTGCGCGAGGACAACACGCCGCGGTGCGTCGGGTGCATGCTCTGCGAAACAGTGTGCCCGGCCAAGTGCATCACTATTGTGCCTGGCGAGCATCCCGATGCCCACATTGAGAAGTACCCAGTCCGCTTCGACATTGACCTCGGTGTTTGCGTCTATTGCGGGTACTGCGTCGAAGTGTGCCCTGAAGACGCGATCCGGATGGACACAGGAATCCTCGACCTGGCGAGTTACTCGAGGGAGGCCATGAAGCTTGACATCCACGAGTTGATGGATCCTGGGTTGCGTAAACCGCTCAGCGACTGCAGCTTGAAGTTTCCCCACAAATGTGAGCTAACCGGTGGAGAGGTGAAGGGTAGTTGGGCTGCCGTTGACGGGGTATAGGACAAGACTGCCCAAGTGACGGAGTGTCCACTCCACAGAAAAACAGCCTCTAGCATCCAGAGTCTCTCACGGTGACTTGTGTGGTCCGCCGATGATGCTGAAAGCCTGCATGGACGTGCTCGACAACCTTGGCGTCGAACCTGAAAATACCTTGTTCGATGACTTTGGCTAGTGTCGTCAAAACGTGCTTCGGCTTACCTTGCCCTCGTTGTTCTCCTGACCGCTAGCTGCACGTCCCCTGACCCGATTCCGCAGCACACGTTTCAGGGTAGGACGATGGGAACCACCTTCTCGGTAACGGTGGTGGGCGAGCGGTTGTCCGCGGATGCGGCTGAACACCTGCGCGTCGCGATTGACGACCAGCTGGCGAGCCTCGACGCGATGATGTCGACCTACGATTCCGAGTCTGAGGTCTCGCGCTTCAATGCATGGACATCGAGCGACTGGTTTCCAGTTTCACCGGAGACTGCAACGGTGTTCCTGAGGGCGAGGGAGATCAGCGAGGCAACCGATGGCGCATTCGATGTCACCGTGGGGCCACTGGTGGACGCGTGGGGATTCGGACCGCCTGGACCGCAGCCGACAGCACCGTCAGACGCCGACATTGCGCGTCTGCTCACGACGGTCGGTTTTGAGCAGATCGAAATCGACGGTTTGGCCCCGGCCATTCGTAAGACGCATGTCGATGTGCGCAGCGACCTGTCGGCGGTGGCCAAAGGCTATGCCGTCGACCGTGTGGCTGATCTCCTGGACCGTTGTGGGTACAACGCGTATCTCGTCGAGATTGGAGGTGAGATTCGAACCCGCGGCCGCCGGGCCGGAGGGCAGCCGTGGCGGGTCGGCATCGAGCAGCCAGCCGACGGACCGTTCTCGTTGCAGCGAGTGATTGAACTGAGTGATGCTTCGCTGGCAACGTCTGGTGACTACCGGAACTACATTGAGGGCAATGGTGTGAGGATCTCCCACACGATCGACCCGAGAACCGGCCGGCCAGTCACGCATTCACTTGCCTCTGTCAGCGTAATCGACGCCCTGTGCGTTCGGGCCGACGCGCTGGCCACCGCACTAGAAGTACTGGGCCCTGACGAGGCGTATGCGCTTGCCTCGGAACGCGGCTGGGCCGCACTGCTCATCATCCGGGACGACGCCGGCACGTACCGAGAACGATCAACCCCTGCGTTTTTGGCCCGCGTAGGGATCTCGGTGCGGTAAAACAGATGGAGCGTCATGGGGCTGTTCCTTCTGTCGCTCGCCGTGTTCGCGGTGGTCATGCTGGCTATGGCTGTGAGTGTGATCGTCAAATACCCGTGTCTCCGTGGTTCGTGTGGTGGGTCGGAGGTCGTCGGACCCGATGGTAGCGCACTTTTTTACTCTACCTGTCCGAACGGTCCCCGGGCCGCGCTGAGTAGCATCCTAGGCCTGCTGCGATTTCCCCACCTCAGCCACCTTCGTCAAGACGCTGACGAGGCTATCGTCATCGCTTGGTGCGACGGTTCTCAGATCGATAAGTAGCCGGTCGCGTTCGATCCGTGCCACCACTGGAGGGGTTGATTCTCGCAGTCGTCGCGCCGCCGTCGTTGGTGTGAGGCCCTGGATGGAGATCTCGAGCAGTCGACTCGAGATCGTCGCTCCTGGCGCGGCTCCTCCGCCGACGGTTGACTCGCCTTCGATCAGTGTTACGTCGATGCCAGGCTTTGCCGTAATACGCGAGATGAGTCGATGAGCTCGTTCGACTAACTGATCGACAGATGTCGTAAGCATTCGAGTGACGGGGATGGTCTCAGTGGCACGTTCGGCCAGATGCTCGAGTAACGTCGCTTCGAGCGCTGCATAAACTAGCTTATCCACTCGTACTGCACGCATGAGCGGGTGTTCGGAGATCGACCGTAACGCAGCCTCTTGTCCGACGATAATGCCCGCCTGTGGTCCACCCAGCAACTTGTCTCCGCTGAAGCAACACACGGCGGCTCCGTCCGCGAGACTGCGCTGCACGGTCGGTTCCTTAAACGGCACGGACGGGTGCTCGGTGTGGTCGTAGAGATTACCCCCACCCAGGTCCTCTACGACCGGGATCCCGAAGGGGCGACTCACCTCTGCGATCGCCATTAAACTGGATCGCTCAGAGAAGCCCTCAATGCGGAAGTTGGACGGATGCACTCGCAAGATGAGCGCCGTGGCGTCGTTGATTGCCGCTGCATAGTCCTCAGGACGTGTTCGGTTTGTGGTCCCCACCTCGCGCAGTTTGGCACCGGATTGCCGCATTATGTCTGGAATCCGGAACCCGCCACCGATTTCGACCAACTCGCCGCGTGAGATGATGACTTCTCTTCCAGACGCCAGGGCGGTGAGCACAAGCAAGAGCGCTGCCGCATTGTTGTTGACGACCACCGCGGTGTCCGCTCCTGTCAGCTGCTTCAGTAATCCGCCTGCATGGGTCGCCCGGCTTCCCCGGTCACCTGTGACCAGGTCGTATTCCAAATTGCAGTATCCGGTTGCGACCGCAGCGACGCGTGCGATGGCCGAGTCCGCCAGCGGTGCCCGACCGAGATTGGTGTGGATAATAACGCCGGTCGCGTTGATGACCGACTGCAGTGATGGCGAGAGTGAGTGGTCGAGCACGGCTTTCACGCGGCTCTCGATGGCCCGGGCGGCGTCTTCGCCCAGGCGTACATCGGTCGACCCGAGCGTGAGTCGGGACCGAAGTGCTTCAGTTGCGTCACGCAGGGCCGCGACAACTATCTGATGCCCGTATCGGTTCTCGAGGTCACGAATGGCGTCACGCTGCCGGAGTTGATCGATCGATGGGATAATTCGAAATTTACTCATCGGTGGTGCGGCTTGCCGACGTCGAGCGTTCAGGATACCATCACGCTCACTTTTCCCTGATGAGCGAAACGCGCACGCCGACCGACGACGAACTTCCATGGGGTGTATCGCGTCCTGAATTTCGTCCCTCGGAGCGTTTCTGGCCCTACGTTGAGCCATCGGAAGAGCCGACTTCTGAAGAGTTGGCGGCGCTCGATCCCGATCTTCACGATGCCCTGTTCGGACCGCGCGAGCGTGGGTTCTCGATGACCCTGAGCTTTCCTCGATTCGTAGCGGATGACGCGGAGGACTACGAGCGCGCCGTCGCCTTGGCGCGGAAGGCTCCAGAGTATTGTGAGGTTGGCAGCGGATCGACGTTGCGTCATCGCGCCAGATTCTTCCCAGACGATGCTCTCGCGCTGAGGGACCTCTTTGAAATCGTCGGACGCTACGATGACTGCCAAGTCCTGGTCGACGATCGGGCTGTACCATTGGCCAGGGAGCTGTGGCTGCCTCTCATGTGGCTCCTCATTCCCCGTGACTGACGCACAAGCAGCGCCTCATTGCTGCGTGCTTACGCCGTTCTCGAATGTGTTGTGCCACGCGTAAATATACCCAATTGTCTGAAAGGCAGATAGAGCGATGCGAGCACTCCTGAGTGTGTCTAATAAAACCGGACTGGTCGATTTTGCGAGCGGCCTTGCTGAACGAAACGTCGACTTGGTGTCGACCGGCGGCACGGCTCGGGCGCTATCAGACGCCGGACTCAGTGTGGTCGGCGTGTCGGAAGTTACCGGTTTTCCAGAGATGATGGATGGGCGGGTCAAAACGTTACACCCGGCGGTGCACGGGGGGATTCTGGCGAGGAGAGACCGCCCCGACGATCTCGCCGCGATCGCTGCGCATGGGATTCATCCCATTGATCTCGTTGTTGTCAATTTGTATCCGTTCGCGCGAACCGCTGCTGTCGCGGAGACGACGTTCGACGACGTGATCGAGCAGATCGACATCGGCGGACCGAGTATGGTTAGGGCTGCCGCCAAGAATTTTTCGGATGTGCTGATCGTTATCGATCCCACCGACTACCCGAGAGTGCTTGAGGCGCTCGACCGTCCGGATGGTCCCGATGTGACCTTCCGTTTTGAGCTGGCCCGGAAGGCATTCGCCCACACTGCCTCCTACGATGCCACGATTGCCACGGCGTTATCTCGCGTCACGGAAGATGATGGTCGCCTTCGTCATGTTCCCCTCCGTGTCGATGGCCCGACGCCCGACCATCTGATGGTGTCGGTGCCCAAGCTATATGATCTTCGGTACGGCGAGAATCCTCATCAGCTGGCTGCGGTCTACGCTGATGACGGCGCATGGGGGTTTGGCACAGCGCGTGTCGTGCAGGGAAAGGGGCTTTCGTACACGAACTTGCTCGACCTCGACGCGGCGGCACGCCTCGCACAGGAATTTGAAGAGCCGGCCGCTGTTGTCATCAAACACACAAATCCCTGTGGGGTCGCGACTGCAGAGACTTTGAGCCGCGCCTACGTCACGGCTCGGGATATCGATTCGCTCTCGGCGTTTGGGGGCATTGTCGGACTCAATCGTGCGCTTGACGCCGAGACCGCGACGGCGATCGCAAGCACGTTCATAGAGGCTGTCGTCGCGCCTGATGCGACACCTGACGCGCGTGCGATTATGGCAACCAAGAAGAACCTGCGGCTGGTGCTCGCCGATTTCACCGCCGCGGGCTGCGGGGCGGTCAGAACGCGGGAAGTCCGCTCGATTCTCGGAGCCCTGCTGATTCAAGAGCGAGACCGCGTCGTCGAGGCGTCATCAGCGTGGGCTGACGGCGTCGAGGTGGCATCGGAGACGCAGCTTCGGGTGGTCACCAAGCGCCAGCCGACGGAGTTCGAGTGGACCGCGCTCCGTTTCGCGTGGCGAGTCTGTGCCCACGTCAAGTCGAACACGATACTCTTCGCTCGCGCCGACAGAGCTGCCGCAGTGGGTGCGGGTCAGATGAGCCGGGTGGACGCCGTCAACGTAGCCACGCTCAAATCCGGTGGGGGGCTAGAGGGTGCCGTCGCTGCATCGGACGCATTCTTCCCGTTCCGCGATGGACTCGATGCGATTGCGAAGACAGGCGCGACGGCAATCGTGCAACCAGGTGGCTCCCGGCGGGATGATGAGGTCATCGCGGCGGCCGATGAACACGCGATGGCTATGGTGTTCGCCGGTCGCCGTCACTTCAGGCACTGAGGCAACCGGAGCCGACCGCGCCGGTCTGTCGCGCAGCGGTCGGTAGCGTCAGCAGCACGAGCAGCAGCATCAGAAACTCTGAATCGCCAAAGTTGTATTCGAACAATCCCGCCGCGAGCATACTGGCCATTGCCGCCAGCCCGCCAGCGGCGAGGGTCCGTGATTTTTGATCTCTCAGACACGCGATGAGCTCGCGAGTGGTCGCCACAACAAACCAGAGCCAAACCGCGAGCGCCGGTAGTCCACGTTCCGCCGCAATCTGTAGCGGGACATTGTGCAAGTGGGGATTGACCTCATTGACTCCACCAGCGTCTCGATAGTCGGTGTAGATTTCCTGCACCATGTCGGGTCCGACTCCGGTGAGTGGATTGTCACGGATCATCCTCGCTCCGGCCCGTATCATCGCGAATCGGTCTCGATTGGTAGGGTCCTGAAGATCGAAAGTCGAGTAGACGCGATCGATCACTGTTTGTGGCGCAAGCGCAAAGAGGAGCGCAAAGACGACCGGGGTGGCCGCCAGCAGCCGACGGTCTTTGATCACGAGTAGCAAGCCGATGGCGACACACGCTCCGACCCAGGCACTCCGGGTCAACGTGAGAGTCAAGGCAACTAGCAGAGTTGGCAGGACGAGGCCGACCCAGACGCGATCAACGGACCCAAACAGCAGCCGGGCCGCAGCGAGTCCGATGACCAGCATCAACAGACCCGAATACGTCATGTAGTGTCCCATGGAACCGAGGGGTCTCCGCCCGAGCGAGTCGTATTCAAGAATGCCGTACTGCACGATACCGACGACGGCGGTGACGGCGCCGACGCTGATGATGATGGTGGCAATGGTTAAGGCTCGCTGGCCGCGCGCGAAGCGGTAGACGATCGGCACGATCAAAAAAAGAAGGATTTCTTTCGCGTCGACCAGACTGGTGACGGGGTCAAGCGAGGCAGCCGCCGATATGATCGTGAGCGCGGCGTAGGCGACCAGTGGCCAGAGCGTTGCTGGCCCCTCCACTCGCTCACGGCGTGAGATCAGAACACCAACCCAGAGCCCCACCGTCGCTGTGAGTAGCACTGCCGACACTGCGACCGAGATCTGGAGCGCCCCAACCAATAGACACAGTCCGACGAAGGCCGCGCTTTCCAGACGGCGCACGGTCGGTGCAGCCGCAGCGGTGACCGCTGTCGTCGACATTCTCTACCTGGACACGCTCCGAGTCGTCAGGGGGAAGCGATCGGCGGTCGAATCGAGCGTGCCTTTCGTCGTGAACATTTACGGCTCGATCGTGGCTTCGTCAATCAGCATGACCGGAATATCGTCCTTGATCGGATACACCCGGTGACACTGTCTGCACTTCAACCCCGTGTCGTCGTGTACGAGCACGACCGGTGTCTTGCAGCTGGGACAGGCGAGAATCTTGAGCAGTTCTGGGTCGACGTTCACGGTGTGGCCTCCTCGTCCAATATATCAAAAGTTGTTATCGGCGTATCGCCCTGCGGCGACTGCAGACACCGTTTGGGGAGGCGATCGCTTGTCGTTGCACGCATCCTGTGGAACAATCCAACTACGATGCAGAGTCGAATGTTCGGCGTCGTTCTTGTCTGTTTGAGCATCCTTGCGCTGGACCCTGTCCTAGCCCAGACGCCGCAGACGGAGGACGCAGCTGTTGGGACACAGGCCGACGCGTATAGGCTCTTCATGCTCGGACGCTCCCTCGCACGTGACGGTGATGTCGACGGAGCGGTTCAAGCCTATCGTGACTCAGCCGACCATGACGTCGATAGCGGGGAAATGCTGGCCGAGTTGGCCGAGCTATACCGCACTCGAGATCGATTCGATGAGGCGATCAACACCGCGAACGAAGCATTAGAGCGAGAGCCTGACAACATCACGGCTCACCGGACGCTCGGTCTTATCTATGCGGCGCGCCTGAGCCAACAGAGCCCCTCTCCACAGGAAACCGCTGCCGCTATCGAGCACCTCGAACAGGCCCGACGTACGATTCTTCCTGACCTCAATGTCGAGCTGACGCTCGCTCGGGTCTACTTGAGCACCAATCAGAATGCCGATGCGATCCCGCTGCTTGAAGCGCTCATCGAACAGGAGGTCGGTTTCACCGAGGGCGGTTTGTTGTTGTCCTACGCCTATGAACGGGAGAGTCGCCTTGAGGAAGCGGTCACCATGCTTGAAGGGGTTATCGCCAGCGGGCGTCCCTCGTCTAGGGCGTTTAGACGCCTCGGCGAGTTGTATGGTCGCCTCGATCGCTGGAGCGCCGCGGTCGAGGCCTACGAGTTGGCGACCGCCCGCAATCCGAGGAGCAGCGGCGCCCAGCGGGAGCTGGCGAATGCGTTCCGACAGGACGGCAAGATCGAGCGCGCTCGAGACGTCCTCCAGCAACTGTCGATGGTGAGACCGGAAGACATCGCGCTGCTCTACCAGCTGTCTGAAATCGAGCGTGATCTCGGTAATTTCGAAGAGGCGAGTGCCGTGGCGCGTCGCTTGATCCAAGTGGAACCGAACAATCTGCTCGGACCGTATGCTCTCGCCGAGGTCTACCTCCGTCAGCATAACTATCGCGATGCGATTGCAACACTTGAAGCCGCGGTCGACCCGCAGAACCAGGACGCCGTCTCAAGCGATCAGTCCGGGTCCCGTTCAAGTCGTGAGAGGTCAGTCCAAACCGCACGGCTACTCGGTCGGATCGGGTTTGCGTATGGACAGCTTCAAGAGCACGGCCCGGCCATCGAGGCCTTCACCCGGGCTGTCGGCCTGGCCCCGATGTCCTTGGGGTATGGTGCCCGCCTCGTGCAGGCCTATCTCGACGCGGGCCGAGTGGCTGACGCGGCAGCCGGGCTGGAGAATCTGCGGCCGCATCATCCAGATAGTCTGACCGTGGCCCGGCTGGAAGCCAGAATCCTCGGTGACGGTGGTGACGTGACTGCGGGAGTCGAGGTGCTCCGCGACACCCTGGATGGGAATGACGGTGACCCGAATACGCATCTTACATTGGCCGCGTTTTATGCCTACTATGACCGGTTCGATGATGGCATCGCTGTCCTTGAATCGGCCCGTGTGAAGTTCCCAGACGATCTATCGATCCTCTTTCAACTTGGAGCCGTCTTTGAGCAGAACGCTCGCTATGTCGACGCCGAGGGTGCGTTTCGAAGCGTGCTCGAACGCGACTCCGACCACGCGACGACGTTGAACTATCTTGGCTACATGCTGGCCGATCGGGGTGAGCGGTTGGACGAGTCGGTTGCTCTTCTGCTGCGGGCCATCGAGATCGATCCAGGCAACGGTGCCTATCTTGATAGTCTGGGGTGGGCGTATCTCAAGCTCAACCGTCTCGACCTCGCGGAGACCCATCTCCGACAAGCGAGTGAGCAGATGACGTGGAACTCCGTCATTCAGGACCACTTCGGCGATTTACTGTTTAAGCTCGGTCGCCACCGCGAAGCCATTTCATCGTGGGAGGCTGCGCTCGCAGGGGATCTCGAAGAGATCAATGTCCCGAAGGTCGAACGTAAGATTCAAGAATCAAAGCAGCGCATCGGCCGTTGATCCTCTCAGTGACGCTGCCGCTTTCCACCTCTGCTCGTCGAAGCCCTCGATGCGTGTCTCCACTGACGACGATCGGCTGGATCGTGTTGGTTGTCGTCCTCGTCGCCGGCTGTGCGTCGACGGGGCTCACTCTTCCCCAAGGATCAACCGCTCCGTTTCTGGACTACCAGACCAGCTTTAACCGTGCGACTGATCCGTGTCAGCGCGTTCGGACCATGCAGCTGGCCATTGGGATCAATGCGCGTACCGGAGATACCAGACTTAGAGGAGATCTGCTTGGTGCCTTTGCCCGGCCTGCCTCCCTCCGCCTGGTGGGTGTGGCCCCGTTTGGCGCGCCGAGCTTTATCCTCGTGTCCGAGCCGACTGCTGCAGTGCTCGTGCTTCCGCGTGACCAGCGAGTCGTGGTCGGTGCGACCGCCGGTGATCTCCTCGCGACCCTTGCCGGCGTGGCGCTTGACGCTGATGACTTTCGAGCCATTCTGACTGGGTGTATCGTCCCCAACCCACGTCCGACCGGGGCCAAAGTGCATGAAAACGGCTGGATCGAAGTGTCGATTGATACGGAGAACAGCGCCTATCTTCAAATGGTTGACGGTGTGCCGGTGGTTATCGCTGGACGCCGTCCTGATCTGACAGTGTGGTATTCAGACCACGTTAGGGGCTTACCACGTCGGATCGACCTAGAGGCGACAGACGCCTTCGGCGTGAGGACTGTCCTCACGGCAACACTTTCGCAGGTGAGCATCAATATCGAGTTGAATCCGGAGGTATTCGTGGCCCAAATCAGCGATGAGTACGTCCCAATAACTTTGGACCAGTTTCGCCGTGCGCCTGGGCCTCTCGAAGATTCACGCGAGCGGCGGTCGCAACCCCAATGAACCGACAGCGCATGCCGCTCGTGGCGGCCGCCATTCGTGCCCCAGCGAAACTGAATCTAGACCTTCGGATCCTGGGTCGTCGCAGTGATGGCTACCACGAGCTCCGCACCCTGTTTCAATCGATTGCACTGTATGACACGCTGAGGTTCATGCGGCGGCCCGGACGCTTGACCGTTCGCAGTCGAACTCAGGCTGTTCCCCGCGACGACATGAATCTGGTGTGGGACGCGGCTAAGTTACTGTGGGATAGTCTCGGCCGGCGAGGTGATCCTCAGGGTGTAGCCATCACCATCACGAAGCGGATTCCGATGGCTGCCGGTCTCGGTGGCGGAAGCAGTGATGCGGCGAGCGCCCTCCGTGGGTTGTGTGCCCTGTGGGACGTGTCCTCATCGCTCGCACGTCTTCAGGATCTGGCGGCCAGCGTTGGGGCAGACGTTCCGTATTTTCTCAACGGTGGCCTCTCACTAGGCACGGGTCGGGGCACCAAACTTCGGCGACTTGTCGATCTGGACCACTATTGGATTTTGTTGGCTATTCCGAGCTTTGGGGTGTCAACAGCGTCAGCGTATACGTGGTTCGATCGAGCGGGTTTCCAATCGACGGTTCGTCTCCCGCGTGACTGGCGGCGCCGGCTGAGCGGCCTGCGCAACGAGCTTCAGCGACCTGTCGTCGCCAGCTATCCGGACATCGGAGCGATGGTCGAGCGCCTGCAAGCGACCGGTGCGGCGTGCGCGGGCATGACCGGGAGCGGTTCGTCGGTGTTTGCTCTGTATCGGCGCCAGGCGGATGCCGTGTCGGCGCGTCGGTCGGTCCGTCGTTCTGGATGGCGTACCATGCTGACCTGGACGCTTGGGTTTGCAGAGTTCGGCCGGTTCACAGCCCTCGAGGAACGGCTCCCCAGCTGTAAAGCTGGGCCCTTGCCCGCCTCGGTAGTCATCGGCTACAGTTCTTGATCGCATAGCGGGCGCAAGGTGTCTTAGGGCGCTACGTCGATTAGATGGGGCGTGGCCAAGCGGTTAAGGCGCGGGACTTTGAATCCCGTATTCGAAGGTTCGAATCCTTCCGCCCCAGCCAATACTGGATAAGGTGAGGACGTGCCGACGCATAACGGTGAGCTGAAGCTGTTCTCGGGGAGCGCTCATCCGGCGCTCGCCCAGGAGATCGCTGAGCGGATCGGCGGATCTCTGGGTCGCGCATGTCTCAAGCGTTTTTCCGACAATGAGGTCTCGTTTCAGATCGACGAGAACATTCGGGGAACCGATGTCTTCGTGCTGCAGCCGACCTGTACACCGGTTGACGAGCATCTTGTCGAGCTGTGCGTGATGATCGATGCGTTTCGTCGGTCGTCTGCTTCTCGAATCACGGCTGTCATCCCCTACTATGGCTATGCTCGGCAGGACAGGAAGGACAAACCGCGCGTGCCGATCACAGCAAAACTAGTGGCCAATCTGCTCGGGGCGGCTGGGGCTAATCGCGTGCTAACGATGGATCTGCACAAGGCTCAGATTCAAGGATTTTTCGACATACCTGTCGACCACTTGTTTGCCGCGCCAATCTTCATCGATCATCTGGCCGACACGCATCCCGGCCAGGAGGTCACAATTGTTTCGCCCGACGCCGGTGGTGTCGAGCGAGCGAGGGCGTATGCTAAGCGTCTCGACGCCGATCTGGCGATTATCGATAAACGCCGGTCCGAGGATGGTCGCGCTGAAGTAATGCACGTCGTCGGTGACGTTCGAGGCAAGCTGTGCATCATTCAGGACGATATTGTGGATACGGCGGGCACGCTTCAACAGGCAGCCCAGGCGTTGCGAGATGACGGTGCATCGCAGGTTATGGCCTGTGCGGTCCACGGGGTGTTGTCTGGGCCGGCCCTGCAGCGAATTGAGCACTCGGAGCTGGAGCGAGTGATCGTCACAAACACGATTCCTCTCCGACCGGAATGCGCGGCGTCAAGTAAAATACAGGTCTTGTCGGTGGCCCCCCTACTCGCTCGGGCCATTCAGAGTATTCATCAGGAGACATCGGTATCATCCCTGTTCATCTGACGCGACTGGATGCTCAGACGACTTCACACCGATAGAGAAAAATTATGGAAGCAACCCTGACCGCCTCCGCGCGGACCGGACGAGGCAAGAACGAGGCGCGGCGACTTCGCCGTTCCGGACAGCTCCCTGCTGTCGTGTACGGTGGTGAGCACTCCGGGGTGCCGGTGTCGATTGACCCCAAGGCTTTGCTGGAGATCTTTCACTCCGAGTCTGGTATCAACACGCTGATCGGCCTTTCTGTCGACAACGGGAGCACTAACCAGGTTCTCGTCAAGGAGTTTCAGCTCCACCCGGTGACCAACGAGCTGCTGCACGTCGACTTCTACGAGTTGGCTCTGGACAAGACGATCACGATCGCGGTGTCGATTGTTCTCAAGGGTGAGCCAGTCGGTGTGAGACAGCAAGGTGGGATTATTGACTTTGTTCACCGCGAAGTTCAGGTCGAATGCATGCCGACGGAGATCCCTGAGAAAATCGAAGTCGATATCAGCGAGTTAGTGATCGGCCAGGGTGTCCGTCTTCGTGAGGTGTCGACTGGCGTGTCCTGGACCTCGGTCAGCGACCCCAATACGCTGTTGGTTCACGTGATTGCCCCGAAGATCGAAGAGGAAACAGCAGAGGAAGAGGAAGAGGTTACCGAGGGCGTGGCCGAGGGTGACGAGTCGGAGACCGCGGCGAAGACTGAGGAGGGCGACGGTTCTTCCGAGTCGTGATTCGGTGCTCGTGTGGATACACTGCGCGAGACAAGAGATCGCGTGAAGCTCATTGTTGGGCTTGGGAATCCGGGGTCGCAATACGGCGGCACGCGTCACAACCTTGGCTTCGAGGTCGTCGACGAGGTGGCGCGGCGTCGGGGTCTGGCCTTCGAGTCCAGTCCAGCGAATGCTGTTATGGCTCGTGAGCGTGGTCCGGATGCGCAGCTGATACTGGCCAAGCCGATGACGTTCATGAACCGAAGCGGCGACGCCGTCGGCGTGCTGTCGCGGTATTTTCGTGTTGAGACCGGCGACATCCTGATTGTCGTCGACGATGCGAATCTTCCGCTCGGTCGACTGCGTGCCCGTCCAAATGGATCTGATGGTGGGCACAATGGGTTGCGGTCCGTTATCCTTGCACTGGCAACCCTAGAGTTTCCACGGGTGAAAATGGGAGTTGGGCGCGGCGAGACACAGCGGGATTTGGCTGACCATGTGCTCTCTCGGTTTTCTCCTGACGAACGTGCGACGATCGACGAGATGACGATGCGCGCTGCAGATGCGGTTGAGCTTTTTACGGAAAGTGGAATAACGATGGTCATGAACCGTTTCAACGTCTCTGAACGGCCAGACCAAACGATGGAAAACGACCCGTGACCTCGATGGTCGACGGGATGATGTAGAGAACGCCGGAGAGACAGACCTAACCAACAACACGAACTCCTTGCCGCCAGGTTTGGCGACCGTTGAGTCCGAAGGGAGTCAGATGCCTGAATCACGACAATACGAGCTGGTGTACGTCGTCTCCCCCGAGGTGGGGGAAGATGGGGTGACCGATCTGCATACTCAGGTCGAGACGATTATCGGCGATCTGGGTGGCAGCATCGAAAAGACGGAGAATTGGGGTCGCCGCCGCTTGGCCTACGAGATTGGAAAACACCGCGAGGGAACCTATGTCGTGGACCTCATCGAGGGGCCGGGTGAGCTGGTCAAAGAGCTTGATCGTAAGTTGAAGGTCCTCGATAGCGTGCTCAGACACCTGGTGGTACGGGTCGATGAAGATCTGCGCAAGTCCGATCGCGCCCGCCAGCATCGTCAGACGCGTCGACAGCGCCGCCGTGGCTCGTCTGCGACGGTGCCGACCGGTGTATCTGTGACGCAGGAGGAGGTGCCACCACAGGTGGAGCCGCCGGTTTTAGACGTCCCTGAGATCGCAGTAGTCACAGACAAGGCGGAGGTGCAGGAATGAGCGCTGAGCGAAGTCGACGCCCATCGAAGGAGAGAGAGGGCGGCGGTCGTAAAGGCGACTTCCGCCGCCGTCGTGTCTGCCGTTTCTGTGTCGACAAGATCGACTTTATCGACTACAAAGACGTGCGGCAGTTAATGTTGTCGATTCCGGAGAGGGGCAAGATTCAGCCCCGCCGTATCTCGGGAACCTGTGCCAAGCACCAGCGCAAGCTGACCACCGCGATCAAGCGTGCCAGGCAGTTGGCGTTGATTCCCTACGTGACGGACTAACGGAGACCACTATGAAGGAAGTCCTCCTTAGAGAAACCGTCGAGCATCTGGGCCAACGTGGAGAGGTAGTCAAGGTAGCTGACGGTTATGCGCGCAACTATCTACTGCCACGAAATCTGGCCCTACCCGTCACGAAGTCGAACCAGCGACAGGTTGAGCGTGAGCGTGCAGCGGTAGCGGCGCGCGAGGCCGACGAACGGGCGGAGGCACAGGCTCTCGCATTGCGGATCGAAGCAGTGAATTGCGTTATGGTCCGCCGAGTCGGTGCAAGCGAGACGTTGTACGGTTCGGTGACTTCCACTGATCTCGCAGAGTATCTGAGCTCCCAGCAGATCGAGATCGACAGGCGAAAGATTGTGCTGGGAGACCCGATCAAGATGCTCGGAGAGTCGATGGTCCCGATCAAGCTACATCGCACCGTGACGGCCCAACTGAGGGTCAGCGTCATCAGAGAAGGGACGGACGGGGCGGATGGTGAAGTCGCTGACGTGGAGTCTGAAGTCTGAGAGACCACGCGTCCAGGTGTTGTGAGCGCGACATCCTTTCGGTGGTCGCGGATGTCCGGGCCGTGGCGGCCCGGACGATGATTCGAGTGGCAGTCGATGGCCGATATCGGCACGGTCCCTGCGACCGAGCGAACCCTTCCCCATAACCTTGAGGCCGAGCGATCGGTCCTTGGGGCGATCTTGATACATAACGACGCCTTCAACGTTGCGGCGGAGCTCGTGGATTCAGGTGACTTCTTTCGCGACGCCCATCGCCGTGTTTTTGACAAGATGGTCGACCTCAACGAGCGGGGTCAGGCAATCGATTTGGTCACGCTCAAGGACGAGCTAGCTCGGTCGGGTGATCTCGACGACGTCGGAGGTGCAGCCTACATCGCTGCACTGGTCGATGGCGTCCCCCGCTCGACGAATGTTGAGCACTACGCGAGGATCGTCAAAGAGCGGGCGACGCTCCGCAGTCTGATCCAATCAGCCAACCGGATTCTCGGTATGGCCTACCGGGCCGAAGAGGATGCGGACACTCTACTGGACCAAGCCGAGCAAGAGATCTTCTCTATCGCCGAAGGTAACATCCATACGGGCTTCGTGCCGCTCAGCGATCTCGTGGAGGGAAGCTTCACAGCGATCGAGCAGCTGCAGGAGCACAAAGGTCTGTTAACGGGGGTGCCGTCTGGGTTTGTCGACATCGACAACCTGACATCAGGTTTTCAGCCGGCCGATTTGGTCATCATCGCGGCACGTCCGACGATGGGCAAGACTAGTTTTGCGCTCAACGTCGCGCAGCATGTGGGGATCAAGACCAACCGATCAGTTGGCTTGTTCAGCCTCGAGATGTCCAAAGAACAGTTGTTCATGCGGATGCTGACAGCTGAGGCTGAAGTTGATTCGCATCGGTTGCGTGGTGGGTTCTTGAGCGAGGGTGATTACGGTCGGCTCTCTACGGCGCTCGGACGGTTGGGTGATGCGAAGGTATTTATCGACGATTCGGCTGGGCTCGGGGTGTTGGAGATGCGAGCTAAGGCGCGGCGACTGAAGGCTGAGCACGGCCTCGACCTGCTAGTCATCGACTACCTGCAGCTAATGCAGGGTCGCGGCCGGTTCGAGAACCGCACGCAGGAACTGGCCTCGATTTCCAGGGCGCTGAAAGCGCTGGCTAAAGAGCTCAATGTTCCTGTGCTTGCGCTTTCGCAGCTCAGTCGTGCCCCGGAGTCACGATCCGACCGCCGTCCTCAGCTGTCCGATCTCCGTGAATCGGGCGCGCTAGAGCAGGATGCTGACGTCGTATTGTTTATTTTTCGAGAGGAGCAGTACGACCCGACCCCTGAGAATGAGAACCTTGCCGAGCTCATCATCGGCAAGCAGCGAAACGGTCCTACCGGGACCGTTCGGCTTGCGTTTCTCAAGCAACACACCCGGTTTGCCAATCTTAGCCCCGCTCAGGAGTGATCGTCTTCCCCGTGGTCCGTCCGACCTTCGCGCAGATCGATCTGGATGTCCTGAAGGCAAACTACCGCGCGCTCCGCGCTTTTGTGGCCGACCCTCCGTCGTCGTCGCCCCAGTTAATTGCTGTCGTCAAGGCTAACGCCTACGGCCACGGTCTCGTTCCGGTGGCTCAAGCCCTGGAAACGGCTGGCGCGACGATGGTGGCGTGCGCCGACATCGAGGAGGGCGTGCAGCTGCGTAACGAGGGCCTCCGTCTGCCGATCCTGGTCTTTGGAGCCCTGACTGTCAGTGATTTGAATGGTATTTTTGAGTACGACTTGACTCCGACCGTCTCATCACCGTCGGCTGCCCGCGCGCTCCAGGATGCCGCATCTATCCGTGGCGCGTTTCTGCACTGTCACCTGAAGATCGATACCGGCATGAACCGGTTCGGCTTTCGCTACGACAATCTCCGACGCACAATGCCTGAGGTGTTGAGCGGCTCGCACCTGGTGTTTGATGCGGTTTACACGCATTTCGCAACCGCGGATGACCCGATAGACGCACTATTTATTGAGCAGCGCGAGCGGTTTCGCGGCGCGCTGGACAGCCTTGTGTTGTTGGGGCTCAGCGGTGTTCACCACCATGCGGCTAATAGCGCCGCCCTGCTGGCGAGTCGAGCCTGCTGGTATGACGCGGTGCGACCTGGGCTGCTGTTGTATGGGGTGCCACCGCCCGAGGTCGTGGTGCCCAGCACCCTTGGCGTGCGGCCGGTTATGTCGCTGAGAAGTCGAGTCGTTGCCGTGAAAGGGATGCGCGATGGTGAGACGTCTGGGTACGGTGCGCGGTTCGCCGCGAGGCGGCCCACCCGGGTGGCGATCGTGCCCGCAGGTTATGCCGACGGTCTGGACGTAAGACTCGCCGGTGTTGGCGAGGTTCTGATTCGCGGGCATCGCGCCCCGATCGTCGGTTCCATCTGCATGGACTCGATCACGATTGATGTCACGGACGTCGAGGTAGAGCCGGGTGACGAGGTGGTCATCATTGGACCCCAGGACGGTGATTGTATCGACGCCAATGAGGTGGCTCGCTGGATTGGCACTGTCCCCCACGACATTCTGTGTCGCATGGGCAGCCGCATCGAGCGCCTGTATGTGAAGTAGAGGTGTGACATGAAGCTGACGAAGACCATCTTCCGTTGTCAGACCTGCGCCGCCACAGCACCGAAGTGGCTCGGGTTTTGTGACAGGTGCAGCACCGAGGGCTCCATGGTCGAAGAGCAGTTCCGATCGACGGTTGACGAGACGACCGAGCAGCGCTACGGCCTCTCAGCTACGGATTCGTTGCCAGCCCAGCTGCTAGCCGATGTTGACCTGTCGGATACGCCACGTCTTGCCAGTGGGTTCGATGAATTTGACCGCGTCCTTGGAGGTGGCATCGTGCCGGGATCGGTGGTGCTTCTGGCTGGCGAGCCTGGGATTGGCAAATCGACATTACTATTGCAGGCAGCGGCCCGAGTGGCTCGTTTGATCGGTCCTGTTCTCTATGCCTCCGGAGAGGAGTCCGAGCATCAAGTCAAATCCCGCGCTGATCGGCTCGAGATCGGCGACGTTCCTCTCTACTTACTGGCTGAGACCTGTCTCGAGCGGATCCTCGATGAGGTCAAGCGGCTGAATCCGGCGTTGTTGATCGTAGACTCGATACAGACAGTATTTTCACTCAAGCTCCAGTCGGCTCCTGGAAGTATCGGGCAGGTCCGGGAAGCGGCGACACATCTGTTGTTCACCGCGAAGGGCAACAATCTCCCGACCTTTCTCGTCGGACACATTACGAAGGACGGGAGCCTGGCTGGCCCAAAGGCCCTCGAGCATATTGTAGACACGGTGTTGTACTTCGAAGGCGAGCGACACCACTCGCACCGCGTGGTCCGCGCCGTCAAGAATCGGTTCGGTGCGGTGAGTGAGCTTGGTGTGTTCGAAATGGCGGGGGACGGTCTTCATGCCGTACCGAATCCGTCCCAGCTTTTCTTGTCGGAACGAGCTTCCACCGCACCGGGTTCGGCGGTGTTGTGCTCGATCGAAGGATCCCGGCCAATTTTGCTTGAGGTCCAGGCGTTGGTGAGTAGCGGCAACTACGGTTCCGCCCGGCGCACGGCCAGGGGAATCGATCACAACCGTCTATCGTTATTGCTGGCTGTGCTGGAGAAGCGTGCGGGCCTGGTCGTGGCGGGAGACGATGTGTTTGTCAACATTGCCGGTGGTTTAATGGTGACTGAGCCGGCCGCCGACCTTGCAGTCATCACCGCTGTGGCTTCCAGTCTGCGGAACCGGCCGGTTCGGCCGGCGACCGCGATGTTTGGCGAGGTTGGTCTCGCCGGCGAAATCCGTGGCACAACTCGAGCTTCGCTTCGTGTCAAGGAAGCGTCACAGCTGGGTTTTACGCGGTGTGTAATACCCCACACCAACCAGCTGCCGTCGTCCGGCGGAAGTGACATGCAGCTGGTCGGCGTGCGGACGGTCGAAGAAGCGCTTGAGGCATTGATTGGGTAACGAAGAAGTCGTGAGACCGGTGACCGGAGACAGCGGCGATGCGGAAGTCGCTGCTTTTTTGTCATGTGGTGTGAGTTGCTCATGATCCCCTCTTTTCACTGGTGGCGGACTGTTTTCTGGCTCATTCCCGCAATCTCCGTCTACACCATCGTCCTGGGTGCTATCTCGCTTGCATCGGCCCTGGTTGACCGGCGGGGTCGAACGGCGCACTGGTGCGCACGGACGTGGTCATGGCTGATACTCGCGACGACCGGTGTGCGGGTTCGAACCAGTGGTGTCGACCGAGTACCCGACGGTTCTTATGTGTTCGTCTCTAACCATCAGAGCATTTACGATATCCCGATCCTGTTCGCCAACATGCCGTTTCAGCTTCGGATCATCGCGAAGGCCTCGTTGGGCTCGTTTCCCGTGCTGGGGTGGCACCTTCGATGTGCTGGCCATCTTCTCGTGGATCGGTCTCGCGCCGGCGTGTCAACGTTACGGCAGGTTGCGCGGCTCGTGTCGCACGGACACTCGCTTATCGTCTTTCCAGAAGGCACGCGGAGTGTCGATGGCCGGGTCGGGAGGTTCAAAGGGGGTCTGTTTCTGGTTGCCGTCGAATCGGGCCTTCCTGTGGTTCCGGTCGCCGTGGTCGGAAGTCGTCACGTGATGCGAAAGGGGCGCCTGATGACGTGTCCAGGCGACGTTGAGCTTGTTGTTCATACACCGATCCCGACGGCAGGACTGGGTCGCCAAGACGTGCGGAGCTTGGCTCAACGTGTGCATGCGGTGGTCGCAGCAACGGTATCGAGTCGAAGCAGCCACGTCGATCGGTTGAATGTCGCACCACCCGAGCCGGCATCACGTCACATGGGGTTGGAAGAGTAATGAGTGCAGCGATCATCTATGTCGTCGAGGAGGCCAATCGATGCGCGTATCCGTTATCGTGGTAGCCGGCGGACGGGGTGAGCGGCTCGGCGGCCTGACTCCGAAACAACTGCGTTCAGTTGGTGGCCGAAGCCTGCTTGAGCGGAGCATTAGTTCCTTTGACGAGCTTGAGGTGGTCCACGAGGTCGTCGTCGTCCTTCCCCCGGCACTGATGTCACCGCCTCCGGAGTGTCTGAGCGGTTTTCGGACCCGCGTGCGAATTGTCGCCGGGGGTGACCGTCGCCAGGACTCTGTCGCACTTGGGTTCGATGCGGTGTCGCCGAGCAGCGACGTTATCATGATTCATGACGCAGCCCGACCTTTCTGTACACCAGAGCTCGCTCAGCGGACCCTGGATGCGGCGGAGGAATCCGGTGCTGCCATCGCGGCCGTGGCCGCTCAGGATACAGTCAAAGAGGGTAACGTCCAGTCTGGGATCGACGTTGTGCTGAGAACAGTGCCCCGGGAAAAAATCTTCCTGGCGCAGACGCCCCAAGCTTTCACCCGCCCGATCCTACAGAAGGCCATCGCGTTCGGGCGTTCGGGAGGGATCGGAACAGACGAGGCGGCACTCGTCGAGCAAGCTGGATATCGGGTACGTCTCGTTAAGGGAGACCGGCGCAACATCAAAATTACTACGGAGGCAGATCTAGCATTGGCGGAAGAGATGACATCGCGCACCGTACCCATGACGCAAGTGCGTGTGGGACTGGGCTACGATCTCCATCGGTTGGTGGACGGTCGCCCCCTCATCCTGGCCGGAGTAGCGATCGCTGGCGACCGGGGCTTGCTCGGGCACTCCGATGCCGACGCCGTCTGCCATGCCGTTGCTGACGCCATACTCGGTGCCGCTAATGCGGGCGACATGGGTGAACACTTTCCCGATAATGACGCGCGTTGGAAGAATGCATCGAGTATCGAGCTACTTGCTCGTGCCACCGCACTTATTCGCGATCGAGGGTTTACCGTGAGCAACGTCGATGTCGTAGTCATCACCGACTGGCCGAAGATTCGTGACCATGCCGACGCGATGCGCCAACACCTTGCGCAGGCGCTCTACATCGGCCCAGACGACGTGGCGATCAAGGGTAAGACGAGCGAAGGCGTCGGTCCGATTGGTCGGGGCGAAGCGATTGCCGTTCATGCTGTCGCACTTGTGTGCCGGGGCGGTCTGGGGTCATGCTGATCTACGGAATTCATCCTATTGCCGAGGCGTTACGGACTGCCTCGGTCTCCGAGGTGTGGATCGGTGCTCGCCGGAATAGGCGCCTCGAAGAGTTGGTGGACACGGCACGACGCGCCGGGGTGACAGTGCGACGAGTCGAGAACTCGGACTTGGACCGCTTGGCCCACGGTGGTGTGCATCAGGGTGCGGTCGCGAGCGTAGCGAGCTTGGCGGCGCGGAGCGTCACGGAGCTCGTGCGTAACGCCGATGGACCGGCACTGCTTCTGGTCGTGGACGGCGTAGTGGACCCGCAAAACTTCGGCGCTCTGATCCGCGTCGCCGAGGCTGTTGGTGTTAATGGAGTTGTTTACCAAACTCGGCGCTCGTCACCCGTAAGTGCTGCGGCGATGAAGGCCTCGGCTGGTGCTCTGGCCCACGTGCCGCTGGCGCCGGTTGTGAATATTAGCCGCGCGCTCACGGAGCTCAAGACAGCTGGCATCTGGGTCGTCGGGTTGGATGCAGCGGAGCGGCGTGTTTGCCACGATCTAGACTTTAATCAACCGACCGCGCTCGTCGTGGGGTCCGAAGAGACGGGGCTCAGGCGGCTTGTTCGCGATCGGTGCGATTGGCTGGTGTCGATCCCTATGTGCGGAGAGATCTCGAGCCTGAATGTCTCGGTGGCAGCTGGTGTGGTCTTATACGAGGCGCTTCGACAGCGATCCAACGAGCTGTTATGATTTCGAAATACTTCGTAAAGTGTTTATTTTATGATTCTTACATCTTTAGTGCGGCCCATAAATGATCCTCTGGATTTGTCCACGCGACCGGAGAGAGACGGTCGCTGGGCTGCTGCTTCTAGCGTTACTCGAGACATCGACCCCTGTTTTTCGTGAGTCTGGCTTCAGGTACGAGTAACGTGTGCTAAAATCAACAATTTGTCCGGCTGGCGTAGCTCAGTCCGGTAGAGCAGCTGATTTGTAATCAGCAGGTCGGGGGTTCGAATCCCTTCGCCAGCTCCAACGTAACGGCGAAGGGTTAGCGTGAAATCGGTGCCATCCAGACAATACACGAGTTGTTCCAAATAACAGTTGATGCCACGTTCGTCGGCAGTCCGGCTGCGTCCCGGCAAGTGTGTTGGGATTCGTGTGTCGGGAGTTAAATGACTGCAGGGGCGTGTGTGGAATTCGGCGAGGTTGCGGAGCGGTCAAACGCAACAGACTGTAAATCTGTCGCCCTAGTGGCTTCGGAGGTTCGAATCCTCCCCTCGCCACCACCGTACTCGTTGTGCTCGTGAGGCGACGCGAACGAGGAGGCTTGGTAGGATTCAGGGCCGGCAGGTCGGCGACAGAGGCGTTGAGAGCAAACCGGACGGACGTAAGAGAGCGAGACACGAAGGCGAACTCGTTTCGCCGAGGCGTGCGGTGAATGCGAAGGCGGGAGTAACTCAGTGGTAGAGTCACAGCCTTCCAAGCTGTTGGTCGCGGGTTCGATCCCCGTCTCCCGCTCCAGTCTTCGCCCACTGATCTATTGACCTATGAGCCGATGTAGCTCAGTAGGCAGAGCGCGTCCTTGGTAAGGACGAGGTCACCGGTTCGAGTCCGGTCATCGGCTCCAGCCTTTTGGCTGAGTCCGTGCCACTGGGGACAGGTGTGGCAGTAGCTTGTGACGGGCGTCTAGGCGGATGGCTGACAACACGTGACGAGTTGTGAAAGCGGTTTGAGCACTATTATGGATGAGGGTAGGTCCTTTTGAATACAGTAGGTTAGGACGAACTCATATGGCGAAAGAAAAATTTGATCGGTCGAAGCCCCACGTGAACATTGGAACCATTGGGCATATTGACCATGGGAAGACAACGCTCACGGCGGCGATCACGGCGGTGATGGCGAAGCACGATTCAACGAATACGGTGCGGTCGTTCGACTCGATTGACAACGCCCCGGAAGAACGGGAGCGGGGGATTACGATTGCGACGGCGCACGTGGAATACACAACGGCGAATCGGCATTACGCGCACGTGGACTGCCCGGGACATGCGGATTACATCAAGAACATGATCACGGGTGCGGCACAGATGGATGGCGCGATTCTGGTGGTGGCGGCGACGGACGGACCGATGCCGCAGACGCGGGAGCATATACTGCTGGCGCGGCAGGTGGGCGTGCCGTCGTTGGTGGTGTTTTTGAATAAAGTGGATATGGTGGACGACCCGGAGCTATTGGAGCTGGTAGAACTGGAAGTGCGGGAGCTCTTGAGCTCGTATGAGTATCCGGGCGATGACATCCCGGTGGTGCAGGGGTCGGCGCTGAAGGCGCTCGAAGGCGAGGCGGCAGGCGAGACATCGATTGATGCACTGATGGTGGCGGTGGATGAGTATGTGCCGATGCCGGAGCGGGATATTGACAAGCCGTTCTTGATGCCGATTGAGGATGTGTTTTCGATTTCTGGGCGTGGGACGGTGGTAACGGGCCGGGTGGATCGTGGCAAGGTACTGGTAAGTGAGGAGATCGAAATTGTCGGGTTCACGCCGACGCAGAAGAAGGTAGTTACGGGTGTCGAGATGTTCCGGAAGCTACTGGATGAAGGCGTGGCGGGCGACAATATCGGAGTGCTGTTACGGGGGACGGAGAAGGACGACGTGGAGCGGGGGCAGGTACTAGCAAAGCCAGGGTCGATTACGCCGCACACGAAATTCAAGGGGGAAGTGTATGTGCTGTCGAAGGACGAAGGCGGTCGGCACACCCCGTTTTTTAACGGGTATCGCCCACAGTTCTACCTTCGCACCACGGATGTGACGGGCGTGGCGAATCTGCCTGAGGGCGTGGAGATGGTGATGCCCGGGGACAACGTGTCGATTAGCGTGGAACTGATTACGCCGGTTGCGTTGGAGCAGGGCCTACGGTTTGCCATACGGGAAGGTGGTCGCACGGTGGGCTCTGGTACCATTACCGAGATCATCGAATAGGACTCTTGTAAACGACAGAGCACTGAGATAAAGGACTTTTAATTGTGCCTGTGCGCGACATCATCATCCTCGCCTGCACCGAGTGCAAGCGACGTAACTACAACACAACGAAGAACAAGCGTAAGATGACCGATCGTCTTGAGATGAAGAAATACTGTCGATGGTGCCGCCGGCACACGCCGCATCGAGAAACGAAGTAGCGAGACAAAGGCCAGTAGCTCAACTGGAAGAGCACCGGTCTCCAAAACCGGGGGCTGGGGGTTCGAGTCCCTCCTGGCCTGCCAGTTCGTCGTCTTAAGAATGGCGTCGCGTAAAGCGTAAAGTCTGAAGTCTGACAAAGGGTGAAATGTGAAATCGGCGATACTCGAGCGAGCGAGAGACACGGCGATCGGTCCGAAAGGGATGTTTGGCTGGTGGGGGCGGGGCCGCACCTTTCTCTCGCAGGTTCGCAACGAGATGGAGCGGGTCACGTGGCCCTCATGGAAAGAAGTTCAAGCGACGACGCTGGTCGTAATTCTGACATCGATTCTCTTTGGGTTGTATCTGTGGGGGATCGACCTGATCCTCAACATCGTGACGGGAGCGATTTTTAGAACCTTCGGGGCATCATGACGGACGTCGCGACGAAGGAGTGGTACATCGTCCATACCTACTCGGGCTTCGAGAATAAGGTATCGGAGTCCTTGCAGCAGAGGGTGCAGGCCTACGGTCTCCAAGACGAGATCGGCGAGGTCCTGATCCCGACCGAGAACGTGGTCGAGATGCGTGCTGGGAAGAAAACCGTCAGCTCTAAGCGATTCTTCCCCGGGTACATCCTGGTCGAAATGATCATGACCGACAATGCGTGGCATGTGGTGAAGAACACTCCGAAGGTCACAGGTTTTGTGGGAGCGGGCTCTAAGCCGATACCACTCACACGAGAGGAAGTCGACCAGATCCTGAACCAGGTGACGGAGGCCGCAGAGAAGCCGAAACCGAAGTATTCGTTCGACAGAGGCGACCAGGTTCGGATCAATGAAGGCCCGTTTACGAGCTTTAACGGTGTCGTCGACGACGTCAACATCGACCGCAACACGCTCAAGGTGATGGTGACAATTTTTGGTCGCGCGACGCCCGTCGAGTTGGATTTCCTTCAGGTGGAGAAGCTGTAGTCGGATGGCAAAGAAGGTAGTAGGTCAAGTAAAGCTGCAGATCGCAGCGGGAAAGGCGACACCCGCGCCACCGGTCGGGACCGCGCTCGGACCGCATGGTGTGAACATCATGGACTTTTGCAAGGCCTTTAATGCCAAGACCGCTGCGCAGGAGGGCCTGATTATCCCCGCGGTCGTCACGGTCTATCAAGATCGGTCGTACAGCTTCATCACAAAGACACCGCCGGCGGCAGTCTTGCTGAAACGAGCGGCAAATATTGCTAAAGGGTCGGGGGAGCCGAATCGGTCGAAGGTGGGGACCGTAACCCAGCAACAGATCGTAGAAATAGCGAAGACTAAGTTGCCCGACTTGAACGCCGACACGATAGAGATGGCCACAAGGATTGTGGCCGGTACGGCTCGGTCCATGGGGATCGACATCGAAAACTGAAGTGCGGGGACCAGAGACAATCATGGCGAGGACCGGAAAGAAGTTTGCGGCCGCGAAGGCCAAGGTTGACGAGAAGCTTTACCGGCTTGAGGAAGCCATTCCCCTCGTGCAGAGCATCAAGTTCGCCGCTTTCGACGAGTCGGTTGAGTTGGCGATGCGTCTCGGCGTCAATCCGAAACATGCGGACCAAATGGTTCGTGGAACCGTCGTGCTTCCGCATGGCCTCGGTCGGACGAAACGTGTGGTGGTGATCGCGTCATTAGAGAAGCAAAAAGAAGCTGAGGATTCTGGTGCCGATACAGTCGGGGGCGAAGAGCTCGTCGAGAAGATCAAGCAAGGGTGGATGGACTTCGATGCCATTGTTGCGACACCAGATATGATGCGATCAGTTGGGAAAATCGGTCGTATTCTTGGTCCCCGAGGTTTGATGCCGAATCCGAAGACCGGCACCGTGACCGTTGACGTGTCGAAGGCGGTGTCAGAGATCAAGGCCGGTAAGGTCGAGTATCGAGTCGACAAGGCCGGTGTCGTGCATGTTCCGATCGGGAAGGCCTCGTTCGCGACGGAAAATCTTGTGGCGAATGCCATTGCGTTAATGTCGAGTGTCATCAAGGCTAAGCCGGTCGCCGCCAAGGGTAAGTACGTGAGAAGCGTGGCCGTCTCGTCAACGATGGGTCCGGGCGTCCGCGTGGACAGCGACAGTATCGAAGCGGTCTAGGATTGAGTTCATGGCACTCACCAGAGCAGCGAAGGCGTTACATCTTCAAGAGCTCACACGTGAGCTGACCGACGCTAACAGCGCGATCTTGGTTGACTACAAAGGTCTTGATGTACGGCAGGCGACAGAGTTGCGTCGCCGGGTGCGCGCCGCGCAGGGGCGCTATCGGGTGGTGAAGAATCGGATCGCCACCCGCGCCATCAAAGACACCTCGTTTGAGTCGCTGACGCAGCATTTCAGCGGCATGACGGCGATTGCCTACAGCAGCGATGATCCGGTGGCGCTCGCCAAGGCGCTCATTGTGTTCGCGAAAACCGTCCCACACCTGACTGTCAAAGCGGCGGTTGTCCAGGGCGTGGCCATCCAGCCCAACGAGGTGTCGGATCTTGCCGAGCTGCCGGCTAAGGATGTGCTGTACGCCACGTTACTCATGCTCCTGCAGGCCTCAGCCACTCAGTTCGTTCGCGTGCTGAGTGCCGTTCCCTGCGACCTGCTGAGCGTGCTGAGCCAGGTAGAGAAAAAGAAGGAATAAGTAGATCGCTGTAGCGAAGGAGTAAGAATGTCTGACGTGACCCAGGAACAAGTTGTCGAATACATTAAGGGAATCTCTGTTCTCGAGCTGTCGCAGCTCGTCAAGACGCTCGAAGAGGAGTTGGGCGTGTCAGCAGCGGCCGCGATGCCCGTTGCAGTGGCCGGCGTTTCGGCCACCGGTGGTGGTGCTGCTGAGGCTGAGGAGCAGACCGAGTTTACTGTGACCCTCACCGAAGTTGGCGCAAAGAAAATTAATGTGATCAAGGCTGTACGCGAAGTCACGAGTCTTGGGTTGAAAGAAGCAAAGGATCTGGTCGAGTCGGCGCCCAAGGCGATCAAGGAAGCCGTCCCCAAGGACGAGGCTGAGGCGATCCAGAAAAAATTTGAGGGAGTTGGCGCGAAGGTCGAGGTCAAGTAACGATCTGGCTGAGTATGCTCGGCGCCGTTGTGCTGGTCCGTCAGGGGGAGCGCCCTTGCAAGTAAGACCAGACGTACCGATTCGGGGAGTAGCCATGGCTCAACCCCGGCGCGGTGATTCGTTGGTACACGATACGCGCGGCATTTACCACGACTGAACCCGATCCAGGACGAGGATATAGCTGTGTACACACTTCCCGAACGTGCTAATAGAGAGCGGATCAACTTTTCGAAGATCTCAACAAGCGTTCCGATTCCAAATCTCATTGAGATCCAAAAGAAATCCTACGAGCGGTTTTTACAAATGAATCGCCTTGCAGCCGAGCGCGAGGATGCCGGCCTGCAATCGGTGTTCAAGTCCGTGTTCCCAATCAGTGACTTCCGCGAGAATTCGTCACTTGAGTTTATCGAGTACTCGATTGGCAGCTGGGAGTGTAAGTGCGGACGGCTGTCCGGGCTGCATCATCTCCGGCAGCCGTGTAGCCACTGCGGGACCATGTTGGAAGTGGATGCACTAGGTGAGCACGATGTCGTGTGTCACGCCTGCGGAAAATCTAGCCAGTTGAGTGGTGCCGTGTGCGACGTGTGTGGCGACACCGTCGCTATGAAGTTGAAGTACGACGTCGAAGAATGCAAAGAGCGCGGAATGACCTACGCCGTGCCACTCAAGGTCGCGATCCGACTGGTCGTTTGGAACAAAGATCTGGAGACCGGCGTCAAAACGATTCGCGACATTAAGGAGCAAGAGGTCTACTTCGGCGACATTCCGCTGATGACCGACAATGGCACATTCATCATCAACGGTACCGAGCGAGTCATCGTGTCGCAGCTACATCGTTCGCCGGGGGCCTTCTTCCATTCAGAGGACAAGGCGGCGTTTGTCGCTCAGATTATTCCCTACCGAGGTTCTTGGGTCGAGTTCGAGTACGACGCCAAAAACCTTCTGTATGTTCGTATCGACCGGAAGCGGAAGTTTCTAGCGTCCGTATTTCTCCGAGCCCTTGGGTTGCGGGGGTCCGACGAGATCATTCGAACCTTCTACTCGGTTGAGCGAATCTCCGTCAAAAAACAGACGCTGCGCTGGGCTGTCAGCGACAGTCTGGTTGGGCTTCTGGCCGCCAAGAATTTTTCGATTCCGAAGTCGGACGTCACGATTCGTGCAGGTAAGAAGATCACCAAGGCCGCGATTATTGCGCTGCGTCACGCCAAGGTCTCCACCGTCGAAGTGTCCGACACCGAACTTGAGGGTGCGTTCGCTGCGGCCGATGTCGTCGACCCGGCGACCGGCGAAGTGATTCTCGAGGCAAACGAGGAGATGTCTCCTCGAATTATCTCGATGGTCCAGGAGAGAAAAACTTCGGAGCTCCAGGTCTTTTTTCCGGAGCGTGACGAGGTGGGTTTGGTTCTCTCGACGACACTCAAAAAGGATCCTATTCGCACGCACGAAGAGTCATTGATCGAGATCTACCGTCGCCTCCGGCCAGGTGACCCGCCGACACTCGACAGCTCCCGGGCGCTTTTCGAGAACATGTTCTTTAACGTGCAGAAGTACGATTTTTCGCGGGTGGGTCGCCTGAAGCTTAATACGAAGCTCGGTCTCGACACCCCGCTGGACGAGAAGATCCTGCACCCGGAGGACTTTTACGGGGTCATCGGGTATTTGCTTAGACTCCGTCGAAACCCTGCCAATGTTGACGACATCGACCATCTCGGCAATCGTCGAGTTCGGTCGGTCGGCGAATTACTCGAGAACCAGTTCCGGATCGGTCTTGTGCGGATGGAGCGAACGATCAAAGAGAAGATGTCGGTGTATCAGGAGATGGCTACGGCCATGCCACATGACCTGATTAATGCCAAGCCGGTTATGGCGGCCATTCGGGAGTTCTTTGGATCCTCGCAGCTCTCGCAGTTCATGGACCAAACAAATCCATTGTCTGAGATCACCCACAAGCGCCGTCTGTCGGCACTGGGTCCGGGTGGGTTGTCAAGAGAGCGTGCCGGATTCGAGGTTCGGGACGTGCATCCGACCCACTACGGGCGTATCTGTCCGATTGAGACGCCAGAAGGGCCGAACATCGGCTTGATTTCATCATTGTCCTGTTACGCACGTATCAACGAGTTCGGCTTCATTGAATCGCCCTACCGGCGTGTCAGGAACGGTCGCGCCTTCGACTTCGTCCGAATCACCAACGCCGGCGGTACGAAGTTTAAGAGTGGAGACGTGGTAACGGTTTCGGAGGTCGAAGAGGAAAACGAGGCGATCAAGGCCAAGAGGCGTAAGCGAGCCGCGGAGTTTGAGCCGTATTCGTTCTACCTGTCGGCCTGGGAAGAGGATCGGTATCTGATTGCCCAGGCCAACGCGAGGCTCGACGCTAACGGAAACTTAATCGACGAGCGCGTCAACTGTCGCCAGGCTGGCAACTTCCTTTTGGCACCCCGCGAAAAGGTCGAGTTCATTGACGTGTCGCCGAAGCAGCTGGTGTCGGTCGCGGCCTCGTTGGTGCCATTCCTCGAAAACGACGATGCAAACCGAGCGTTGATGGGATCAAATATGCAACGACAGGCCGTGCCGCTTCTGCGGGCGCGGTCGCCGTTTGTCGGCACGGGGATGGAGTTCATCACCGCCCGTGACTCCGGCGCGGTCGTGGTCGCCCGTCGGGGTGGCACACTCGACTACGTCGACTCGCAGCGGATTGTCGTTCGGGTCGAGGGCGAGAACGTCCCTCCGGATCAGTCCAAGGATATGGGCGCCGACATCTACAATCTCACGAAGTTCCGGCGTTCGAATCAGAACACCTGCATCAACCAGAAGCCGATTGTGGGGGTTGGCCAGAAGGTCAGCAAGGGACAGGTGTTGGCGGATGGACCCAGTACCGAGTTGGGTGAGCTCGCTCTCGGCCAGAACGTCTTGGTTGCCTTCATGCCGTGGCGTGGCTACAACTTCGAGGATGCCATTCTGGTCTCCGAACGTCTTGTGAAAGAGGACTACTACACGTCGATTCACATCGAAGAGTTCGATGTCGAATCTCGTGACACCAAGCTTGGTCCGGAAGAGATCACTCGAGACATTCCGAACGTGTCGGAAGGGTTCCTTAATGATTTAGACGAGAGCGGCATCATCAGGATTGGTGCATATGTCAAACCCGGCGACCTCTTGGTCGGCAAGGTCACGCCCAAGGGTGAGACCCAGCTGACGCCTGAGGAGAAGCTACTTCGGGCGATCTTCGGTGAGAAGGCTGGTGACGTGCGTGATGCTTCGCTGTTGTCCCCACCGGGAATCGAAGGAATCGTCGTTGGCGTGAAGATCTTCTTACGGAAGGGCATCGAGAAGGACGCCCGTGCGAAGGCTATCGAGTCCGAAGAACTCGAGATGATGGGAAAAGACCTCGAGGATGAGGTTCGGATCCTGTACGACGAGGTCAAGAAGCGGGTGGCCAACATGGTCGACGGACAGACGTTGGCACGCGACCTATTTAATGAGCACGGCAGCGAGGTGCTCCTGAGCAAGGGGTCTGTGCTCACCGCTGACGTGACGCGAGACCTCTCGTATCTTGACCTGGTCCGAGCTCGGCTGGATAGCGACAACCCAAAAATCGAGAGCGATCTGCGCAATGTGGAAGACCGCACCGAGCGGCAGGTCGAGGTGATCAAACAGCTGTTCGAGGAGAAGAAGGAAAAGGTTCGTCGGGGCGACGAGCTTCCTCCCGGCGTAATCAAGCTCGTCAAGGTCTACGTCGCCATGAAGCGCAAGCTGTCGGTGGGCGACAAGATGGCCGGGCGGCACGGGAACAAGGGTGTGATCGCACGGGTCCTGCCAGAAGAGGATATGCCCCATCTTCCGGATGGGACACCGGTTGAGATTGTGCTCAATCCTCTCGGAGTGCCATCTCGGATGAACGTCGGGCAGATACTCGAAACCCACCTCGGATGGGCTGCGCATGCACTGGGTCTGTTCTTCGCCACACCGGTATTCGACGGGGCCAAGGAACAGGAGATCAAGCAGTGGCTCGAAAAAGCCGGCCTGCCAGAAAGCGGGAAAACGGTGCTTTTTGATGGGATGACGGGTGAGCGGTTCGAGCAGGAGGTGACCGTCGGTTACATCTATATGCTGAAGCTGTCTCACCTCGTCGATGACAAACTCCATGCCCGGTCGATCGGCCCATACTCGTTGATTACCCAGCAGCCCCTGGGCGGCAAGGCTCAGTTCGGCGGGCAGCGATTTGGAGAGATGGAGGTATGGGCGCTCGAAGCATATGGTGCCGCCCACATCCTGCAGGAATTGCTCACGGCCAAATCAGACGACGTCACGGGACGCGCCAAGATCTACGAGGCGATCGTTAAAGGAGATGCAACGTTTACGCCGGGTCTCCCTGAGTCATTCAACGTCCTCATGCGTGAGTTACAGGCGCTGTGCCTGGACGTCGATCTTATTAAATCGAAGAAGCCGGTTGAACTCCCAGAGCCAGAGCCGGAAGTTGAAGATGTACCAACGCTCGAAGACATTCTCCCAGAGACAATATAAAGGGTGATCGAAAGGAACTCCATGCGACCAAGTTACGCTGAACGGAGCTCACTGCTCGTCGACTTCGATGCGATACGGATCAGCCTGGCCTCGCCCGAGAAGATTTTGTCCTGGTCCCACGGCGAAGTGACCAAGCCGGAGACAATCAACTACCGCACCTTCAAGCCTGAACGGGACGGTTTGTTTTGCGCAAAAATCTTCGGTCCAGTCACAGACTGGGAATGCCTGTGCGGCAAGTACAAGCGGATGAAGCATCGTGGCGTGATCTGTGACAAGTGCGGTGTTGAAGTCACCCAAGCCAAGGTTCGTCGAGAACGATTGGGGCACATCACGTTAGCGACGCCGGTTAGCCACGTTTGGTTCTTTAAAGGGTTGCCAAGTCGGATTGGCCACCTCCTCGACATCTCGCTGAGAGAGCTGGAACGGGTCCTCTACTTCGAGTCGTACGTCGTGATTGAGCCGGGCGACACAGAGTTCAAAGAGAACCAGTTGTTGACCGAGGAGCAGTATCGCAAGGCTCGCGAGGAGTACGGCTCAAAATTTAGGGCCCAAATGGGGGCCGAGGCGATCAAGGCATTGCTCAAGCGAACCAATATTGAAGAGCTCTCGGTTGAGTTGCGGGCGAAGATGCGCAGCGAGACCTCAACTCAGAAAACGTTGAAATTTGCAAAACGGTTAAAGGTCGTCGACTCGTTTCGCCGGTCGACGAATCGTCCCGAGTGGATGATCCTCGATGTAGTTCCCGTTATCCCTCCTGAGCTTCGCCCACTCGTGCCGCTCGATGGCGGGCGATTCGCGACGTCCGACCTGAACGACCTGTATCGACGAGTGATCAATCGGAACAACCGTCTGAAGAAATTGATGGAGCTCAGGGCGCCCGATGTGATCATCCGTAACGAAAAGCGGATGTTGCAGGAGGCGGTCGACGCGCTGTTTGACAATGGCCGCCGCGGAAGGGTGCTGCGGGGTGCGAACAACCGGCCCCTTAAGTCGTTGTCCGATACGCTCAAGGGCAAGCAGGGACGTTTTCGGCAGAATCTACTCGGCAAGCGCGTTGACTACTCTGGCCGTTCGGTCATTGTAGTAGGTCCCGAGCTGAAGCTACATCAGTGCGGCCTTCCCAAAAAGATGGCTCTTGAGCTCTTTAAGCCCTTTATCTACAACAAGCTTGAGGAGCGGGAACTAGTTGCGACGATCAAGCAGGCCAAGGAGATGGTCGAGCAGCACGAGCCAGAGGTGTGGGACATCCTCGAGGAGGTCATCCGGCAGCATCCGGTGTTACTCAATCGGGCACCGACGCTTCACCGTCTTGGAATTCAGGCTTTCGAACCAGTGTTGGTTGAAGGCAAGGCGATCCGGATTCACCCGCTGGTCTGCACCGCATTCAATGCCGACTTCGACGGCGACCAGATGGCCGTGCATGTCCCGCTATCACCCGAGGCACAGATAGAGGCTTCGGTGCTCATGATGTCGTCGAACAACGTTATGTCGCCAGCCAACGGTGCACCGATCACCGTGCCGTCTCAGGACATCGTGCTGGGGATCTACTACCTAACCAAGGCGCGGCCGGGTGCAAAGGGCGAGGGCCGGGTATTTGCGACAGGCGATGACGTGATCCTGGCGTTGGAAGCCGGTGACATCGAAACATTGACGCCGATTCGACTCCGACTTAGCGGTGAGTTCATGGATCTCACCGTTGGCCGTGACGACCAGGACGTGCTCAGCACCACGGTCGAGACGCTCGAGCGCCAAATCATCAACACGACGGTTGGTCGAGTGATTTTCAACAGGGCAATGCCTGCTGAGTTTCCTTTCGTGAACGGACTACTCAAGAAGAAGGGCCTACAGCAGCTGGTGCAGTACAGCTATATCAAGACCGGTCTGAGTACGACGGTGTCGATGCTCGACCACCTCAAGGACCTCGGCTTTCTGTATGCGACGAAGTCTGGGTTATCCATCGGGATTAATGACTTGGTGGTTCCACAGGAGAAGGCCCAACTGATCAAGCAGACCAACAGCGACGTGATTAAAGTGGAGCAACAGTATCTGGACGGTGCGATCACGAACGGTGAGCGAAAAAATAAGGTGATCGCACTTTGGTCGGACGTGACCGAGAGGATTGCCGATGCGATGTTCAGGGAAATGGAAGACACCGAAAACCTGAGTCGCTCGTTCAACCCTGTCTACATTATGGCCGACTCTGGCGCTCGGGGGAGTAAGCAGCAAATTCGCCAGCTGGCCGGTATGCGGGGTCTCATGGCGAAGCCGTCTGGAGAGATCATCGAAACGCCGATCACGTCGAACTTCCGCGAGGGACTGACGGTGCTGCAGTACTTCATTTCAACACACGGCGCTCGCAAGGGTCTCGCCGACACCGCGTTAAAGACGGCGGACTCCGGATATCTCACCCGGAGGTTGGTTGACGTGGCTCAGGATGTGATCATCTCGGAGATCGATTGCGGGACGCTAGATGGAATCGAGGCGCGGGCCATTGTCGAGAGTGGCGAGATCATCGAGTCTCTACGCGACCGAATTATTGGCCGGGTCACGCTTGAGCGGGTCAGAGATCCCTTTACAGACGAGCTGATCGCGGATGCGAACGCCGAGATGAGCGAGGAGCTTTCATCGACGATTCAGGAATCGGGAATCGAGCGAGTGAAGATCAGGTCGGTACTGACCTGCGCGTCACGTCGTGGAGTCTGTGCGCGCTGCTACGGCCGCGACCTCGCGACCGGAAGACTCGTCGAGCTGGGTATGGCTGTGGGCGTGATTGCTGCGCAGTCGATTGGCGAGCCGGGGACGCAGCTGACGATGCGGACGTTCCACATCGGTGGCACGGCCTCGCGGGTTTCTGAGCAGTCGACGTTGGAGAGCAAGCATGCCGGGACAGCCAAATTCCAGAGTGTCCAGGTAGTGGAGAAGAAGAACGGAGCGCTCATTGTTATGAACCGCACTGGCTCGCTCGTTATCCAGGATGCAAAGGGGCGCGACCGTGAGCGCTATGCACTGGTCTACGGCGCCCGTCTGTTGGTCCGCGATGGACAGCAGGTGGAACCTGGTCAGACTCTCGTGGAGTGGGATCCCTACACCTTCTCGATGCTCACCGAACAGCCTGGAACGGTCCGGTTCAAGGACATCATCGAGGGTATGACGGTCCATGAAGAAGTTGACGAAGTGACCGGTTTGATGCGACTCATTATCGTCGACTCGGCGGACGAGAAAAAACAACCCACAATTGAAATACGCGACGGAAAGGGAAAGGTGGTTCACCGGTATCACATGCCATCACACGCACATCTAATGGTCGCGGAAGGCGATCAGGTGGACGCTGGCGATGTCTTGGCGAAGATTCCGCGCGAGACAACCAAGACGAAGGACATCACCGGTGGTCTCCCACGGGTTGTGGAGTTATTCGAAGCCCGTAAGCCGAGGGAAACGGCGGTCATAAGCGAAATCGATGGAATCGTCAAACACGGTGGCATCGTCAAGGGGATGCGCAAGATGATTATCATCCCCGACGAAGAGGCTGAACCGCGCGAGTATTCACTCCCACGCGGCGTACACGTCAACGTGCAGGAGGGCGACCGCGTGCACGCGGGCGAGCCGCTCATGGACGGTCCGAGTAATCCGCACGACATTCTCAGCGTGCTGGGCGAAAAGGCACTACACAGTTACTTGGTTAACGAAATTCAGGAGGTCTACCGTCTGCAGGGCGTCAACATCAACGACAAACACATCGAGGTGATTGTTAGACAGATGATGCGCTGGGTGAAGGTCGAGGACGTGGGTGATACCGAGTTCCTGGTGGACGAGCAGGTAGACAAGATTCGGTTTACCGAGGAGAACGAACGAATCATCGCCGAAGATGAGCGGCCAGCGACGGGTCGGCCGCTGCTGCTCGGCATTACCAAGGCGTCATTGTCGACTGAGTCGTTTATCTCAGCGGCATCCTTCCAGGAAACAACACGGGTGCTAACCGAGGCTTCGATCTCCGGGAAGGTTGATCACTTGCGGGGTCTCAAGGAGAACGTCACGATGGGCCGGTTGATTCCGGCCGGCACCGGGTTCGACTTCTACAAGAAGGTCAAAATCGAACCGGATGAGCCACCGTTGCCGCCGCCCTTGTCCTTTGAGGAGCTCGAACTGGAGCGTGAGATGGACTACCTCGCCGATCCCGAAGACCGGGTGGGCCGTCCAGATGTGAAAGTCATCGAAGGCCAGTAGGATAGACGCACAGTACGCGCCCGTGAAAGGCGGGCAGTGATGGAGTAATGGGCCATGGGCGAGACTTGATGTGGCAGGTGCGTAGGTTGCGGCGTACTGGACATCAGGCTGCGATAGACTGCCATTTTTGTATCCGTTAAATAGACGCGAGGTTCCTGGGCGACGGATTTCGGGTTTACTGAAATGGCTGTTATGTGATAGTTTCTTAAGGTTTTGTCGGAGCTGGGAAACCCTACTTAGCTTCGGCCCGTCCGAAAAAGCCGCCGGAGCGTCTTTTGCCGGCACAGGTGAACCAGGCATTCGCTTTTGGATCGCCGACACGGCGCGCATACAGAAATAGGGTCAACCTGGCCACGGGTGCCAAGCCGTCGATACATCGACGCTTCTAGGCCTTGGCCGCTTTCCTCAGCGGTGCCACGCACTCGCGTAGCGTGTGACGTGGTGCCAGAGCAAGGAGTCGTCTTGCCGACGATTAGCCAGCTAGTTCGGAACGGGCGGGAGCGGATACATGGCAAGACGAAGAGTCCTGCTCTGCAGGGGTGTCCGCAGAAGCGGGGCGTGTGTGTCCGCGTGTTTACACAGACGCCAAAGAAGCCGAACTCGGCGCTCCGTAAAGTGGCGCGGGTTCGACTGACAAACGGTATCGAGGTGACGAGCTACATCCCAGGCGAGGGTCACAACCTGCAGGAGCATTCCCTCGTACTGATTCGGGGCGGTCGGGTGAAGGATCTCCCAGGCGTAAGGTACCACGTCGTCCGCGGAACACTTGACACGGTGGGTGTTTCGGAGCGTCGACAGAGTCGATCGAAGTACGGTGCGAAGCGGCCGAAACTGTAGCGTGGGTCTTATAGCGCAGAATTAAAGTTCAAAGCCGGGGAGAAGACTGAACATGCCACGCCGACGTGAAGTCCCGAAGCGAGAAATTCCTGCCGACCCCCTGTACAACAGCACGCTCGTGACGAAGTTCGTGCGTATGTTGATGAAGGGTGGAAAGAGGAACGTGGCTGAGCGGACCCTCTACGGGAGTTTGGATATCATCAAGAACCGCACTGGTGACGACCCTCTGAAAATCTTTAAGAAGGCTGTCGATAACACGAAGCCCAGTCTCGAAGTCAAGTCGCGAAGGGTGGGGGGCTCGAACTATCAGGTGCCGATCGATGTGTCGCCGAATCGCCGGCTGTCGCTGAGTATTCGCTGGATTACCAGCTATGCCCGTAGCCGTGGCGATGGGAAGACTATGAAGGAGAAGCTTGCGAACGAGTTGATCGACGCCTCCAACCTTCGTGGTAGTTCGGTTAAAAGAAGAGAGGATACCCATCGAATGGCTGAGGCAAACAAAGCGTTTGCCCACTATCGATGGTAGCTGGAATGGTAGCTGCTGCTGAGGTCGTATCGAAGCCGGGGAAAACGCGGAACGGGTCTAGCGGTCGACACACACAGGCCATGGCGAGGCAGGTGCCACTCGGTCGCACGCGAAATATTGGCATCATGGCGCATATTGATGCCGGCAAGACGACCACGACTGAGCGGATTCTGTACTACACGGGGATCACCTACAAGGTGGGTGAAGTACACGATGGGACCGCCGTCATGGACTGGATGGCGCAGGAGCAGGAGCGGGGTATTACCATTACATCGGCCGCGACAACCTGCTTCTGGCGCGATCATCGCATCAACATCATCGACACTCCAGGCCACGTGGATTTTACCGCCGAGGTGGAACGGTCGTTGCGGGTACTGGACGGCGCGGTGGCCGTTTTCGATGCCGTCGGCGGTGTCGAGCCCCAGTCGGAGACCGTGTGGCGCCAAGCGGACAAGTACTGCGTACCCCGCGTTTGTTTCGTGAACAAGATGGATCGCGTCGGCGCGGACTACATGGGGACACTTGATCAGATTCGGACCAAGCTTCAGGCGAACCCGGTGGCGGTCCAGTTTCCGATGCACTCTGACGATGGATTCGAGGGGTTTGTTGACCTCGTTACCATGAAGGCGGTGCGATACACGGATGCCACAGTCGGCTCGGAGGCAGTGGTTGAAGAGATTCCGGAGGAGCACCGGGTACAGGCCATCGAGTTGCGCGAGCAGTTAATCGAGAAGGTGGCCGAGTTTAACGACAGTCTCTTGAATAAATATTTACATGGCGAGCCGATCGGCGAGGACGAGATTCGCCAAACGATTCGGCGCCGAGTGCTCGATTCGGTTAGACACGACGAGTCACCGTTCGTACCGGTCCTCTGTGGAGCGGCATTTAAAAATAAGGGTATTCAGCCGCTACTTGACGGAGTGGTTGATTATCTTCCGTCACCCGATGACGTGCCACCAATCTCGGGGGTCGACCCCAACTCGTCCGAGGAGACGCTGCTTGAGCGTCGCGCGGACGACGATGCACCGTTTTCGGCGCTTGCGTTCAAGATCATGACCGATCCTCATGTGGGTCAGCTCACCTTCATCCGCGTGTACTCCGGGGTGATGAAATCGGGAGCGACGATCTACAACCCTGGTCGTGATCGCAGTGAACGTGTCGGTCGGCTGCTGAAGATGCATGCGAACAAGCGTGAGGAGATTAAGCAGGTGTATTCAGGCGACATCGCTGCTGCGGTCGGGCTTAAGAGCGTGAGTACCGGCGACACCATCTGCGATCGACAGAACCCAATTGTGCTGGAGTCGATGGATTTCCCTAATCCGGTGATCAGCCTGGCGATTGAACCAAAGACCAAGGCTGATCAAGAGAAACTCGGGCAGGGGCTCGCGAAGCTGACCGGCGAGGACCCGACATTCCAGGTGAAAACCGACGACGAGACTGGCCAAGTCGTTATCTCCGGTATGGGCGAGCTGCATCTCGAAATTCTTGTTGACCGGCTTAAGCGCGAGTTCGGTGTCGACGCTGCAGTTGGCCGTCCGCAGGTGGCGTACAAAGAGACACTGACCCACCAGGCTGAAAGTGAAGGTCGGTACATTAAGCAATCTGGCGGTCGCGGGCAGTTCGGTCACGTCAAGATTCGAGTCGTGCCGGCACAGTCAGGTCATGGGTTCGAGTTTGTCAACGATATTCGTGGCGGGGCTATTCCCCGCGAGTACATTAAGTCGGTCGAGGACGGTATTCGGGACGCCATGACCACCGGGGTGCTGGCTGGATATCCGATCGAGGACGTGATCGTCTCGCTCTACGACGGCTCGTATCACGAGGTCGATTCGTCCGAGATGGCATTCAAGGTGGCTGGGTCGATGGCGTTTCGGGAGGCGGCGCGAAAGGCTGGTGCTCAGCTGCTTGAGCCGGTCATGAAGGTCGAGGTGGTGGTCCCGGAAGCGTATATGGGAGACATTATCAGCGATCTGAACTCGCGTAGAGGGCGGGTGCGGTCAATGGACGCCCGTGCTGGCACCCAAATCGTCAACGCCCGAGTACCGCTTTCTGAGATGTTTGGGTATGCCACAGATTTACGGTCGCGAACCCAAGGTCGAGCAACCTACTCTATGCACTTTGACCGATACGAACAAGTGCCTCAGACGGTGAGTGATGAGGTCATCGGACGTATCGAAGGTAGATGAGGGTCTGTAACGATGGCGAAAGAAAAATTTGATCGGTCGAAGCCCCACGTGAACATTGGAACCATTGGGCATATTGACCATGGGAAGACAACGCTCACGGCGGCGATCACGGCGGTGATGGCGAAGCACGATTCAACGAATACGGTGCGGTCGTTCGACTCGATTGACAACGCCCCGGAAGAACGGGAGCGGGGGATTACGATTGCGACGGCGCACGTGGAATACACAACGGCGAATCGGCATTACGCGCACGTGGACTGCCCGGGACATGCGGATTACATCAAGAACATGATCACGGGTGCGGCACAGATGGATGGCGCGATTCTGGTGGTGGCGGCGACGGACGGACCGATGCCGCAGACGCGGGAGCATATACTGCTGGCGCGGCAGGTGGGCGTGCCGTCGTTGGTGGTGTTTTTGAATAAAGTGGATATGGTGGACGACCCGGAGCTATTGGAGCTGGTAGAACTGGAAGTGCGGGAGCTCTTGAGCTCGTATGAGTATCCGGGCGATGACATCCCGGTGGTGCAGGGGTCGGCGCTGAAGGCGCTCGAAGGCGAGGCGGCAGGCGAGACATCGATTGATGCACTGATGGTGGCGGTGGATGAGTATGTGCCGATGCCGGAGCGGGATATTGACAAGCCGTTCTTGATGCCGATTGAGGATGTGTTTTCGATTTCTGGGCGTGGGACGGTGGTAACGGGCCGGGTGGATCGTGGCAAGGTACTGGTAAGTGAGGAGATCGAAATTGTCGGGTTCACGCCGACGCAGAAGAAGGTAGTTACGGGTGTCGAGATGTTCCGGAAGCTACTGGATGAAGGCGTGGCGGGCGACAATATCGGAGTGCTGTTACGGGGGACGGAGAAGGACGACGTGGAGCGGGGGCAGGTACTAGCAAAGCCAGGGTCGATTACGCCGCACACGAAATTCAAGGGGGAAGTGTATGTGCTGTCGAAGGACGAAGGCGGTCGGCACACCCCGTTTTTTAACGGGTATCGCCCACAGTTCTACCTTCGCACCACGGATGTGACGGGCGTGGCGAATCTGCCTGAGGGCGTGGAGATGGTGATGCCCGGGGACAACGTGTCGATTAGCGTGGAACTGATTACGCCGGTTGCGTTGGAGCAGGGCCTACGGTTTGCCATACGGGAAGGTGGTCGCACGGTGGGCTCTGGTACCATTACCGAGATCATCGAATAGGCCGAACCAAGGTTGCGAGACAAGGGTCTGGAAAATCCGGAGACAACATGGCGACGTTCAGCGACAAGATACGTATCCGACTGAAGGCATACGACTATCGCGTGCTGGACCAATCGACGACGGAGATCGTCGACACCGCGCGACGGACCGGCGCTCGGCTTGCCGGACCCATTCCGCTGCCGACCGAAAAGAACAAGTGGACGGTCTTACGGTCACCGCATGTCGACAAGAAGTCACGAGAGCAGTTCGAGATTCGAACACATAAGCGGTTGATCGATATTTTTGAGCCGACGCCCCAGACTGTCGATGCATTAATGAAGCTCGATCTTCCGGCCGGTGTGGACGTTGAAATCAAGGCATTTGGAAAAGAACATAACTAGGTTTCAGGCTCCAGGCTACGGCCCCAGCCTGGACGGCGGTAAGCAAGAATGGGCACAGGATAGAACGTGGTAACAGGAATCATCGGAAAAAAGATCGGGATGACTCAAGTCTTCTCTGAGGACGGTGCCGCTCTTCCGGTAACGGTGCTCAAGGCCGGTCCCTGTGTCGTGGTGCAGCAGAAGACCCGCGCACGCGACGGATACGACGCGGTTCAACTGGGCCTCGTTGAAGACAAGCCAGCGCGGGTGACAAAGCCGGTGGCCGGTCAGTATGTACGTGCCGGCGTGCCCCCGACGCGCGTTCGGCGAGAAGTCGTACTCGACGGCGATGCTCCGAATGAGGGCGAGCAGGTATTGGTCTCGCTGTTCGAAGCCGGGGATCAGGTTGATGTGACTGGTATTAGCCGCGGGCGTGGATTCCAAGGTGTTGTCAAGAGACATGGTTTCAGTGGTGGAGGTGCAACCCATGGCTCGATGTTTCACCGGGCACCGGGTTCGATCGGGCAATCATCGTACCCGTCGCGGGTCCTAAAAGGCATGCGGGGGCCAGGACGTATGGGTGGAGACCGCGTGACGACGCGGAACCTCAGCGTGATTCAGGTCGACGCCGACAACCATCAGCTCGTGGTTCGGGGTGCGGTTCCAGGCGCACCCGGCGGCTATGTTGTGATTCGGAAGGCGATTGCCCCAGGCAGGCACACCGGACCGATGCCTGTGGATAAGCCGAAGAAGCGTGGCAAATAACAAGGGACGGTTCGTACGGCAATGACTCTTGACGTCGTTAATTCGAAGAACGAAAAAGTCGACTCGGTAGCACTGAGTGATGACGTGTTCGGTGGAACCGTCAATACGTCACTGATTTGGGAATCAGTCGTTCACCAGAATGCAACGGATCGGCGGGGGACCCACGCGACGAAAACGCGCGGACGGGTGCAGGGATCTGGCCGGAAGCTGTGGCGTCAAAAGGGTACGGGTCGTGCTCGGGTCGGCGATGTCAGGAACCCTTTATGGCGAGCCGGCGGTACCGTGTTCGGGCCCCAGCCTCGAAGCTACGGCTACCGGTTTCCAAAGAAGATGATTAAGGGTGCGTTGCGAGCTGCGCTGTCTCAGAAGATCAAAGACGGCGCTGTGATGGTGGTGGACGGCCCGTCGACACTGGTGATTGACGAACCGCGTACCAAGCTCGCGGTTGAACGGCTGGGCCAGCTAGGCGTCAGCGGCCGCACCGTACTGGTCGATGTGGCGCCTGATCATAACCTCGAGCTGGCCGTTCAAAATCTGCCGCGCGTACGGGTGGTCGAGACGGTGAGGCTGACGGCGCGCGATGTCGTGGGCGCGAAGAGCATCGTGCTGAGCAAGGCCGCGGTCGAGCATCTCGCGCAAGTGGTGGGGTCATGAAGCAGGCCGAGGTTCTCCGTCGGGCGATCGTCACGGAGAAGTCTTCGATTCTCCGCGAGGATCGCCAAATATTGGTGTTTGAGGTTGCCATGGCAGCGACCAAGGTCGATATCAAGCAAGCGATCGAAAAGTTACTTGGTGCCAAGGTCGCCAAAGTGCGAACGGCGATCAGTCACGGCAAGGTGAAGCGTCAGGGACGCTACTTTGGCCAGCGGCCTGATTGGAAAAAGGCATACGTCCGGCTCAAGCCTGGTGAAAAGACGCCGGAGTTCCTCGAAGGGGCGTAGGGTGCTCGATGCTGGTTGTGCACCGGTGCAACGGGTGACAGGACAAGACGATGGCCATTCGTAAATATAAGCCGACCTCGCCTGGTCGACGGTTTCAGACGGTTCAGGTCTACGACGAGATCACGACCGACCGGCCGTATCGACCACTGACACGGCCGTTGAAGAAGTCTGGTGGCCGGAATAACCGCGGCGAAATCACCGTGTGGTGGCGTGGTGGCGGGCATAAGCGCGCGTACCGAGTCATCGATTTCAAGCGCGACAAATACGACGTGCCGGCGAGAGTCGCGACGATCGAATACGACCCAAACCGTTCGGCCCGAATCGCTCTGCTGAGTTATGCGGACGGCGAAAAGCGGTACATCTTACACCCACTGGGACTCAAGGTGGGTGACACGATCGTCTCAGGCGTGACGGTAGATATTCTGCCTGGTAACGCGTTGAGACTTAAGAACATTCCACTTGGCACGCTGGTCCACAACGTGGAAATGCGTCCAGGGAAGGGTGGTCAGTTGGCCCGAGGGGCAGGCTCGTCCGTTCAGGTCGTGGCCAAGGAAGGGAAGTATGTCACCGTCAAGCTGCCGTCGGGCGAGACCCGGTTGCTGTTTCCGGAGTGTATGGCAACCATCGGGCAGGTCGGCAACATCGATCACGCGAACGTGTCGATCGGCAAGGCTGGTCGGAACCGGTGGCTGGGTCGTCGTCCGCATGTGCGTGGTATCGCCATGAACCCGGTCGATCATCCGCTTGGTGGTGGCGAAGGTAGTTCTGCCGGAGGGCGGCATCCGGTGTCGCCCTGGGGGGTTCCGGCTAAGGGGTTCAAGACCCGCCACAAGAAGCCATCGGACCGTTTTATACTGCAACGCAAGCGGAAGCGTGGAAGAAGGTAGATCTATGCGCCGCCAGAAAGAAGTCGCTGCATGAGTCGATCACTCAAGAAGGGCCCGTTTGTCGATCTTCCACTCCTGGAAAAGATTGAAGCCATGAACCGGAGCGGTGAAAAGAAGGTCATTAAATCGTGGTCCCGCCGCTCCACGGTGTTGCCAGAAATGGTGGGGCATACGATTGCTGTGCACAACGGCAAAAAATTCATTCCCGTTTACGTTACCGAGAACATGGTTGGACACAAATTCGGTGAGTTCGCACCGACACGGTTGTTTCGAGGGCACACTGGCAAGGGTGACAAAGTTGCCTCGATGTCCAAGGGAGGCGCGCGGTGATCGAAGGTCGCGCGACGGCACGGTACGTTCGCGGCTCAGCTCAGAAGGCCGGGCTCGTGCTGGACCTTATCCGTGGGAAGGACGTTAATACGGCGCTGGCGACGTTGCAGTTCTGTAAAAAGATCGCCGCTCGTCACGTGTCCAAAGTACTCCGGTCCGCGATCGCGAATGTCCAGCAGCAAGAAGGTGCCGTCGACGATGTCGACCGGCTGTTTGTCGGGAGCTGTTACGCTAACCAGGGGCCATCAATGAAGCGGATCCGGGCGGCACCGATGGGCCGGGCGTTTCGGATTACGAAGCGGACGTCCCATTTAACGGTCACTGTGCGGGAGCGTCCGGAGGCAGCGGTGGTTGCTGTGATGGCCGACAAACCGATACCGACCAAGGCCGCGAAGTCGGCCAAGAAGTCTGATACATAAAGAGATAACGCATGGGGCAGAAGGTTCATCCGTACGGGTTTCGGCTCGGGTTCAACAAGACCTGGCGGTCCAGATGGTATGCGGACCGCGACTACGCCAAACTGCTTCACGAGGATCTCGCACTGAAGATTGATCTCAAGAAGCGGTTCTCACACGCCGGGGTTTCGAAGATCGAGATCGAGCGGGCCGCCAACAAGCTCAAGCTCGACATTCACACCTCTCGACCGGGGATCATCATCGGTCGGAAGGGGGCTGAAGTCGACAAACTGAAGACAGAGATCCAGAAGCGGACAAACCGAGAGGTGTTCGTCAACATTCAGGAAATACAGAAGCCTGAGCTTGATGCGCAGCTGATTAGTGAATCGGTAGCTCTGCAGCTCGAGAAGCGCGTGGCGTTCCGGCGCGCAATGCGAAAGGCTGTCGAGTCGGCCCTTCGGTTTGGGGCTCGTGGGGTCAAGGTTCGCGTCGGGGGTCGGTTGAACGGAGCGGAGATCGCTCGCTCAGAGTGGTATCTGCACGGACAGTTGCCACTGCAAACGCTTCGAGCAGATATCGATTACGGGTTCGGCGAGGCACGAACGACGTACGGTGTTATCGGTGTCAAGGTCTGGCTGTTTAAAGGTGAGCGGATCAAGCCGCAGACGGGTCGCGAGGAAGACTACCGTACACCCCGTCGTCATCGCGTTTAGTGCGCGGAAAGAACGCAGAGGACCCCAGGATATTTTGCCATGTTGATGCCGAAGAAGGTCAAGTATCGGAAACAGCACCGCGGCCGGATGACCGGAAAGGCGTCGCGCGGGTCCACGGTTTCGTTTGGGGACTATGGCATGAAGGCCCTGGAGCCCTGCTGGCTGACCGACCGGCAAATCGAGGCCGCGCGAGTGGCCATGACCCGATTCATCAAGCGCGGTGGAACGATCTGGGTCAGGGTCTTTCCGGACAAGCCAATTACGAAAAAGCCACAGGAGACGCGAATGGGAAAGGGCAAGGGCTCACCCGAGGGGTGGGTCGCCGTCGTCCGTCCTGGACGCATCCTATTCGAGATGGAGGGCGTGAGCGCTGCTGACGCGGAACGGGCGATGCAGTTAGCTTCGGCCAAACTACCGATCCATACCGAGTTCACGACTCGATTTGGTGAGGCGAGACCATGACCGACATTGCTGATCTTCGAGAGCTGGGAATCGACGACCTCGCCAAGCGAGTGCTTGACTTGGACGACCAGGTCTTCCGGCTCCGGATGCAGCAGGGGACAGGCCAGGGAGATGTGCCGAACAAGATGCGATTAATTCGTCGTGAGCGGGCTCGGGTGAAGACGCTGCTTCGGGAGCGAGAGTTGGCGGCGGAGGGACAACGCTGATGGCCGGGAAGAAAGAAGTAATCGGCGTGGTTCGCCGGGACAAGCTAGATAAGGGAGTCATCGTGGCGGTGGAGCGGCGAGTGCGCAACGCGGCCTACGGGAAAATCCAGCGTCGAACGTCGACGTTTATGGTGCACGATGAAGACAACAGCGCCAAGGTCGGGGATCGTGTGGCGATCGTCGAGTCTCGTCCGCTTAGTCGCTGTAAACGTTTCGTCGTCGTCCGGGTGGTCGAGCGAGCGAAGAGCGTATGAGTGAGGTGAGTCAACAATGATTCAGATGCAAACCGTGCTCGACGTCGCTGACAACTCCGGCGCGCGCAAGATTGCAGTGATTAACCCGCTGGGTGGTTCGACCGGCCGGTACGCACGGCTTGGCGATCTAGTCACAGCGTCCGTCAAGGAGGCGGTGCCGTCGTCTCAGGTGAAGAAGGGTCAGGTTGTTCGGGCGGTCATCGTGCGCACCCGGAAGGAGCAGCGCCGACGCGATGGGAGCTACGTAAGATTTGACCGGAACGCTGCCGTTCTTGTCGATGAACAGAACGAACCGGTCGGGACTCGCGTGTTCGGACCGGTTGCCCGTGAACTGCGCGAGCGGAAATTTATGAAGATTGTTTCGCTTGCCCCGGAGGTATTGTAGGGCCATGTCCCGGTTACAAACACCGGTTCGAAAGAACGACACGGTTGTCGTGGTCGGCGGCAAAGATCGTGGAAAACGCGGTCGGGTGCTGAGAGTGATTCCAGACCGTAATCGAGTGATCGTTGAAGGCGTCAATTTCATCAAGCGACACACTCGACCCAATCCGCAGAAGAACGTCAAGGGCGGGGTTGTGGAGCGTGAGGCGTCACTGCACGCATCAAACGTTCAGATTGTTTGTCCCGATTGTGGGGCACCGACCCGGATCGGTCGCTCGTTATTGGGTGACGGGCGTAAGGTTCGTGTGTGTCGCAAGTGTGATGGAGCAGTAGACAAATGAGTCGGCTGCACGGTCGATATCGGGACGAGGTCACTACGGCACTTCAAAAAGAGTTCGGGTACTCCAATGTCATGGCGGTGCCGAAAATCGAGCGTGTTGTGGTGAACATGGGACTTGGCGGCGCGACTCAAAATCCAAAATTAATCGAAGTCGGGGCGGCTGAGTTGGCGCTGATTACTGGACAGAAAGCCGTGACCCGGAGGGCGCGCAAGTCGATTGCACAGTTCAAGCTGCGGGAAGGGGTACCGATCGGCGCGATGGTTACCCTTCGTGGCGAGCGCATGTATGAGTTCCTCGACCGGCTGATTGCCACCGCGCTGCCTCGTGTTCGCGACTTTCGTGGCGTATCGCCCCGGGGGTTTGATGGCCGCGGCAACTACACCATTGGGTTGAAGGACCAGCTGATTTTTCTTGAGATCGACTATATGACGGTGGATCAGGCGCGGGGGATGAATATCTCCGTCGTGACGACGGCGAAGTCTGACGAGGAAGGCCGGAGACTGCTACAGCTGATGGGGATGCCCTTCAGGGCAAACTAGAGACAAGATGTCGACGATAGCGAAGAAAGTCAAAGAGCTGAAGCCAGCCAAGTTCAGAGTGCGATTGCGGAACCGCTGCCGTTTATGCGGCCGCCCAAGAGGCTACCTGCGGAAGTTTGAGTTGTGTCGTTTGTGCTTCCGAAAGCTCGCCCTTGAAGGCGAGATCGCGGGTGTGACCAAGAGTAGCTGGTAGGCTACAGGTTGGGGTGACGATGTCGAAGCAGACACAGCAAGATGCCCGTGGGCGCAGATAACAACGGAGAGCTATGCCTGATCAGATTGCCGACATGCTGACGCGGATTCGTAACGCGACGGCGGGGCGACGGCCGCGTGTTGACGTACCGACGTCAAAACTCAAGGCCGAGATCGCCCAAATTCTCCAGAACGAGGGATACATTCAAGGTTTCAAGTTCGTGGAGCAGCCAGTTAAGCGGCGAGACTATCCCGACAAGGTGATCCGAATTTTTCTAAAGTACGGGCCACGCGGCGAACGCGTGCTTTCGGGTCTCGAACGGGTGAGTCGCCCCGGGCGGCGCGTGTACTGTGCGAAGGACAAGCCCCCGTCGGTGTTGGCGGGGTTGGGCACCAGCATTGTGACTACGTCGCACGGCGTGATGACCGGGCGTCAGGCCACCGAGGCAGGCGTCGGGGGCGAGGTTCTGTGCAACGTCTGGTGAGTCGGACTGTGGATCATATCGATGTCGCGAGTAGGTAAGAAGCCGATTCCAGTGCCCACCGGTGTCACGATCCACGTGACCGCCAACCGTGTGGATGTCGAGGGGCCGAAGGGGAAGCTGCAACAGGGACTCCCGCCCGGTGTCCGCTTTGAGCTCAGCGACGGCCAGCTCCAGGCGCTGGTTCTCCGCGAGGATGACCGAAAACTGAGGAAGTTCCATGGCCTGGCGAGAAGTCTGGTGGCGAACGCGGTTCACGGCGTGTCCGAGGGCTTCAAGAAGGAGCTTGATATTGTGGGCATCGGGTACCGGGCCGAGGTAAAGGGCCAGCAAGTGGTGTTCGCGCTGGGGTATTCACATCCGGTCGTGTTCGATATCCCACCTGGTATCGAGGTCGATGTCGAGAAACAGACGCATATCACGGTGAGCGGTATCGACCGTCAGCAAGTCGGTCAGGTTGCGGCTAACATTCGGTCACTACGGAAGCCCGATCCGTACAAGCAGAAGGGTGTGCGGTATACGGGCGAGATACTGAAGAAGAAGGTTGGAAAGACCGGGGCGTAGCAGATGAAGGTCAAGACGAAGAAGGCGCGTCGCACCCGAATTCGGCTGCGGCAGCGACAACGTATTCGGGGGACGGCGGAGCGACCTCGGCTGGCGGTGTCCCGTAGCCTAGAGCACATCTCGGCGCAGGTGATTGACGACCAGATGGGACGCACGATCGCCTCGGCATCCAGTGTCGAGCCGGCGCTGAAGGTGCTGTTGCAGAATGGCGCGCGTGGCGGGAACACGGCTGGAGCACGGGTTGTGGGTAAAGCGGTGGCCGAGCGGGTAATCGCACTAGGCGTCAAGCAGGTGGTGTTCGACCGTGGTGGCTTTTTGTATCACGGCCGCATCCGCAACGTGGCGGATGCAGCACGTGAAGCGGGGCTGGAGTTCTGAGTTATGCGTGAGCGACGACAGAAGATCGATTCGACGATGCTCGATCTGAAAGACACAGTGGTATCGATCAACCGCGTCACCAAGGTTGTCAAAGGCGGTAAGAACCTGAGCTTTAGTGCACTCGTCGTTGTGGGTGACGGGCTGGGCCATGTTGGCTACGCCGTGGGGAAGGCTAAAGAGGTTCCCTCAGCCATCAAGAAAGGGATTGAAGCCGCGAAGAAGGAACTGATTCGCGTGCCGCTCCAAGAGACCACGATTCCCCACGCCATCGTGGGCCGGTTCGGGGCGGGCCGGGTGCTGCTGAAGCCGGCGCCTGAGGGAACTGGGATCATTGCCGGCGGCGCGGTCAGAGCCGTGGTTGAGGCTGCCGGCATTCATCACATCATGACCAAGTCGATCGGGTCAGACAATCCGCAAAATGTCGTACGGGCAACGTTTGCGGGTCTGGCAGAGCTTAAGGATCCGGTCAAGGTCGCGCGTCTCAGAGGCGTTGAGCTTGAGCAGTTGGGTCGGTTTTCTCCTGGTACTCAATCTCCAACGACGCAGCCAACGAGCTAGTGACGACATGACCAGACGAGGACAACGCAACAATAGTGCACCGCGTGTCACCGTGACATTGGTGCGGAGCCCGATCGGGTTCGACCGGCGCCACGGTCTGGTCGTTAAGGGACTCGGTCTTCGCCGAATCGGACATTCCGTTGACGTCGTGGACAACCCGTCGGTGCGCGGCATGATTCACAAGGTTCGGCATCTCGTGAAGGTTGGGTAATCAATGGATCTCAGTACGCTGCGTCCGCCTAAGGGTGCCAAGCGCAAAAAGAAGCGGATTGGTCGGGGCGAGGGATCGGGGACCGGAGTGACTGCGGGACGTGGTAACAAGGGCCAACAATCACGTTCTGGCTACAAGAGCAAGCGCGGCTTTGAGGGTGGCCAGATGCCGATCCATCGGCGCTTACCAAAGCGGGGATTTCACAATCCGTTTCGCACCGAGTATGTCGTGGTGAACCTTGACACTCTCGCTGAGCGGTTTGACGCTGGGATGGAAGTCACGCCAGAGCTGCTCCGAGAGCGCAAGATCGTCCGGAAGACACGCGCGTTGATCAAAGTGCTTGCTCGCGGTGAGATATCCAAGAAGTTGACAGTCAAGGCCCACAAGTTCAGTGTCAAAGCGAGCGAGGCGATTACGGCCGCGGGCGGATTGGCCGAGGTGCTACCGGCCAGGGCTGGTAGTGAGTCTTCCGGATGATTGATAGTCTCAAGAGCATCTTCTCGATTCCTGATCTGCGAAAACGAGTGCTGTTTACGCTCTCGATTCTCGCGGTGTATCGAGTCGGGAGTCATGTCCCAACGCCGGGTGTAAATACCGAGGCGCTGGCGATCCTTGCCGAACAAGCGGCGGGCACGATGTTCGGGCTGTATGACATGTTCTCCGGCGGCAACCTGTCGCAGGTCACGATCTTTGCGCTGGGCATCATGCCGTATATCAGCGCGTCGATCATCCTTCAGCTGCTGACCGTCGTTTGGCCGTATCTTGAGCGGCTGTCGAAAGAAGGGGAGCTCGGGCGTCGTAAGATCACACAATACACACGCTACAGCACAATCTTGCTGTGTGTCGTCCAGGCGACGGCGATCGCGCTATTTCTGGAGCGTCAGACGAACATCGCCGGAGGGCTCCCGCTCGTGTACGGCCCAGGATGGGGATTCCGGCTGATGACGGTGCTGACGCTGACGACCGGAACTGGCTTCATTATGTGGCTGGGCGAGCAGATTACCGAGCGCGGTATCGGCAACGGGATGTCCTTAATTATCTTTGCCGGTATCGTGGTGAACTTACCCGCAGCGGTCTTGAACACATTCGATCAGCTCAGAACCGGACAGATCGGTTTAATTCGTCTCCTGCTCTTAGTTGTGCTGATGGTCGTGGTCATCGGAGCGGTCGTGTTTATCGAGCGTGGGCAACGTCGGGTGACTGTGCAGTACGCGAAGCGTGTCGTGGGCCGTCGTATGTACGGTGGCTCAAGTACCCACATTCCGCTCAAGGTGAATACCGGCGGCGTCATTCCTGTGATTTTTGCGTCCTCGATCATTGCGTTTCCAGCGACGATTGCGACGGCTTTACCGACAGGTGGATGGGCTCAAGCAATTACGGACCAGCTCAGAAACGGGATGCCGCTGTACTACCTGTTGTATATGGCGGGCATTGTGTTCTTTGCCTATTTCTACACGGCTATCATCTTTAATCCGGACGATGTAGCTGAAAACATGCGTAAGTACGGTGGTTTCGTCCCTGGGATCCGGCCTGGGAAGCGCACGGCCGAGTACATCGATACGATTTTGACGAGGATCACGCTGGTGGGTTCGATCTATCTGGCGCTGGTGGCGGTGCTTCCGGATTTAATGATCGTGGGGTTTCGTGCCGACGCAGTGCCCCTGCTGGGAGACCAGCTCGATATGCTGTTGCCACGATTCATCACCGACGGTCTGGGTGTGACGTTCTACTTCGGTGGCACCTCGCTCTTGATTATCGTCGGCGTCTCGATGGATACCGTCCAGCAGGTAGAATCGCAGCTTATCATGCGTCACTACGACGGATTCATGAAGAAGACCCGTATCAAGGGGCGACGGGGATAGCACCGGAAGACTTCGGGACAAACAACTGTGGCTTTAAATATTGTGATGTTCGGACCGCCGGGCGCCGGCAAGGGAACACAGGCCAGTCGACTCGCGACGGAGTGGGAAATCCCGCAAATTTCGACTGGCGACATTCTTCGAGAGGCCGTCCAGGCTGGGACCGAGCTCGGACAGCGAGCTAAGGCGATCCTGGACGCTGGCGAGCTCGTAAGTGATGAGATCATGGTAGGAATCGTCAGACAGCGACTGGCGGAGGGTGACACCAAAGACGGTTTTATTCTGGACGGCTTTCCTCGCACTGTGGCGCAAGCATCCGAGTTGGACACGATCTTGGAGGGGCGAGACCCGTTGGTGGTCGTGGAGCTTTCGGTTCCAGACGAGGAGCTCGTGAGCCGGCTATCGCGGCGACGGATGTGCGCCACCTGTGGCGTCATCGTCGGCCAGCAGCCCGCCGCGGTTGCGTCATCGAGATGCGGCACATGCGGTGGCGAACTCGTTCAGCGTAGCGACGACCAAGAGAACATCGTGCGCGAACGGCTGAGTGTCTATCACGGGCGAACCGCGCCGTTGGTTGATTTTTACAGCGGTCGGGTAAGGTTTCGAAGCCTTGATGGGAGCCAGACGCCGGAGCTTGTGGCGAGTGCCGTCACTGACGCGGTCGATTCGGCCGTGAGGACGACCGGATGATTGTCTGCAAGTCACCTAACGAGATTGGTCGACTGCGCGCCGCCAACCAGCTAGTGGCAGAGGTGTTGTGCAAGCTCCAGGTGATGGTTGCCCCCGGTGTCACGACCCAGGATCTCGACGCCGTGGCGGAAGCAAGTATTCATGAGGCTGGGGCTGTTCCGGCGTTCAAGGGGTATCACGGATACCCAGCCACGCTGTGTGCCTCGGTTAACGATGCTGTTGTTCATGGTATTCCGTCCGATGATACCCTGAAAGACGGCGACATCATCTCGATTGACATGGGTGTCGTGCTGGACGGCTATTATGGTGACTCGGCGCTGACTGTGAGAGTTGGAGAGGTGTCCGATCAGGCTGCGACGCTGATGGCGGTCACCCGCGACGCCCTGGAACACGCGATCGCGAGGGTGCAGGTCGGGGGATGGGTGTCTGATCTTGGGCACGCCGTCCAAAGGCATGTTGAGACGCACGGGTTTTCGGTGGTAAGGGAATTTGTCGGCCATGGGATTGGGACTCAGCTTCACGAGGAACCCCAGATACCGAACTACGGCGAACCTGGGCGGGGAGCGCGGCTGCGAGAAGGGATGGTCCTCGCGATCGAGCCGATGGTCAATGCAGGTCGCTCCGGTGTTCGTGTGCTGGACGATGGGTGGACAGCCGTGACGCGTGACGGGGAGCTCTCGGCGCATTTCGAGCACTCCGTGGCGGTGACTGCCAGCGGCCCAGAGGTTCTGAGCCGTCGCCAAGATGAAATAGTGGTTGACCTGGACGACTCTCTTCGGCTCGTCCGTACTCGCTCTCCGGAGAGTGCTACTAACGGCGGATGAGAGGTGTCAACCGACCTAGGCAGGCAGAGGGTGGACCGATGGCCAAGGCAGAAGCGCGCGAGGTCGATGGGGTCGTCATTGAAACGCTGCCCAATGCGTTGTATCGAGTTGAACTTGAGTCGAAGGAGCGGATTGTCACGCATGTGTCCCACGAGCTACGGCGCAACTTCGTGAGAATTTCGTGAGGATCTTGATGGGAGATCGCGTCAGGGTCGCGGTGTCCGCGCGCGATCGCACGCGGGGCCGGATCATGCAGCGGCAGCAGTGATGTGAGCGAAGAGGGCAGAGATGAAAGTCCGAACGTCAGTTCGAAAGTTGTGCGCTAAATGCAAGATCATCAGACGCCGCGGCGTGCTTCGGGTGTTGTGCAGCAACCCTAAGCACAAGCAGCGTCAGGGTTGAGGACCGCAATAGGCAGACGCTATGGCACGAATCGCAGGAGTTGATCTTCCCCGGACAAAACGGGTCGAGGTAGGTCTGACGTACATCTTCGGGATTGGGCCGGCGCGGGCCAGTGGCGTGCTTGAAGCGTCGGGTGTCAGTCCAGATGTCAGGGTCAAGGACCTGACCGAGGATGACGTGCGTCAGATTAGCCGTGTAATTGAAGAGCAGGGTCGAGTCGAGGGCGATCTCCGGAAGGAGATTTCCATGAATGTGAAACGGCTGATGGAGATCGGTTGCTATCGTGGTATGCGACATCGTCGTAACCTGCCAGTTCGGGGTCAGCGAACAAGCACGAACGCGCGGACACGCAAGGGGCCGCGCAAGGGACAGGTCGCTAGGAAGAAGACGACCTAGGATGTTTTCACGGCAAGAGGCAGAAGGCAGAAGGTAGAACATGGCTAAGCTCGAAACTGTTGACGCGAGTGTTCCGACACCAGCGAAACGAACCAAGCGGAAGAAGTCGTTCAAGAAGCGTGGTGGTGAGAAGCGGGTCGTGCCTCACGGCGTCGTCCACATTCAGGCAACTTTCAACAACACCATCATTACCGTGACAGACCTGGAAGGTAGCGTGCTTTCGTGGTCGAGTGCCGGCGGGGTCGGGTTTAAGGGCTCTCGGAAGGGGACTCCGTTCGCGGCTACTCAGGCTGCGATTAACGCTGGTCAGGGCGCTCGGGCATTCGGCATGCGGTCGGTTGAAGTGCGAGTCAAGGGGCCTGGGGCCGGGCGAGAGTCGGCTATTCGAGCGCTGCAGACGTCGGTTGGGTTTGCGGTCAAGTCAATCAAAGACGTAACACCTATTCCGCACAACGGGTGCCGTCCCCCAAAACGGCGGAGGGTCTGAGATGGCACGATACGTAGGTCCTGTATGCCGCCTGTGTCGTCGGGAAGGCATGAAGCTCTTCCTGAAAGGCGAGCGCTGCTATGGCGAGAAATGCGCTATCGAGCGACGCAACGTTCCCCCTGGTCAGCATGGGAAAGGTCGACGAGCTAAAATGGCTGGCTACGGTCTCCAGCTTCGTGAGAAGCAGCGCGTCAAGCGAATGTACGGAGTGCTTGAAAGCCAATTTCGCCGATACTTCAAGGAAGCCGACCGCCGGAAGGGCGTGACCGGAGAAACGTTACTCCAGCTCCTCGAAGGGCGGCTAGATAATGTGGTCTACCGCCTTGGATTGTCCACCTCGCGGTCGCAGGCTCGTCAGCTCGTTCGGCACGGCCACTTCACGGTTAATGGTCGGCGCGCTGACATCCCGTCGTATTCGATACGGGCCGGCGATGAAGTTGCTGTACGCACCTCGAGCGCGAAAAACCCGGTCATCGTGTATGCGATGGAGGAAGTCAAGGGGCGGGGGATTCCGGAGTGGTTGGAGTTTAATACTGAACGGTTGGCCGGTCGGCTCACGGCCATTCCGACACGCGACCAGCTGAATCTTCCCGTTGAGGAGCAGCTGATCGTCGAGCTGTATTCGAAATGATCGCGTGTTATCCGCGACGCTGAAAGGACAGAACTCGATGTTGTGGAAAGGTTTCCAGCGACCCAAGCGGCTAGACTACGAGCGCGACACGTTGACGGAGCGCTTCGGGCGCTTCCATGCGCAGCCGTTCGAACGAGGGTTCGGAACGACGATTGGGAACGCGCTACGCCGCGTGCTCTTGTCGTCGATCGAAGGTGCGGCGGTGACGGCGGTAAAGATTGAAGGCGTGCTTCATGAGTTTTCGCCGATTCAGGGAGTCGGTGAGGACGCCACCGACATCATTCTTAACCTCAAGCAGGTTCCGCTGAGAATGCATGTCGATCACACCAAAACGCTTCGACTCAAGGCTACGACTGCGGGAAAGGTGACAGCCGCAGATATTGAGACCGACGCCGACTTGGAGATCCTTGACCCCGATGTGCACATCGCTACTATTGGCGAGGGTGGTGCGCTTGATATCGAAATGCGAGTTAATCGCGGCCGTGGGTATGTCTCTGCCGACAAGAATTTTGACGAAGACTTGGGCATCGGATGGATTCCCGTCGACTCGGTTCACTCACCGGTCAAGAGGGTTAACTACTTGGTAGAGGCGGCCCGACTGGGCCAGACCACCGATTTCGATAAGTTGACGGTTGATGTGTGGACTGATGGCGCCGTATCCGCTCGTGATGCGGTGTCGCTCAGTGCGAAGTTGCTTCGTGACCACCTGAACATCTTCATCAACATCGACGAGCCTGCGGAGCAGACCTCAGAGCCGCCGGCGGACGAGCCGACGGTTATTGTCAATCAGCACCTCGACAAGAGTGTCGAGGAGCTGGAGCTGTCGGTGCGCTCATACAACTGTCTGAAGAACGCAAACATCAGGACTCTTCGTGAGCTTGTGCAGAAGACTGAGCCTGAGATGTTACGCACTAAGAACTTCGGCCGGAAGTCGTTGAACGAGATCAAGGAAATCCTGTTGACGATGGAATTGAGTCTTGGAATGCGACTGGACCAGCCAACCGGCGTGACGCCGGCTCAATCTGAATAGGGATCCATGCGTCATCGAGTTGCACACCGAAAACTGGGGCGCGTCACCGAGCACCGCATCGCGATGCTTCGTAACCAGGCTCAGGAACTCCTACGGCATGAGCGGATCAAGACGACGGTTGCGAAGGCCAAGGAGCTACGGCCATTCGTCGAACGCTTGATTACTGTCGCAAAACGTGGACTTGTCGACGGGGCCGAGGGTAGTCGTGCCCTTCACGCGCGGCGACTTGTCGCGCGTGATCTGGTCGATCGTGACGTGACTCGGAAGCTCTTTGAGACGATTGCCCCTCGGTTTATGGCTCGTCCTGGAGGCTATACTCGGCTACTGCGGCTAGGACATCGTCGAGGGGATGCCGCCGAGGTCGCCCAGGTCGAGTTGATCGGTAGTGAGTACACGGTCGACTCCCCAGCCGCCATAGCCGACGACGCCGAGACTAGCTCTGGTAAGGGTCTAGGTGATCGCCTTCGCCGTGCCACTAAACGAATTCAGGGCGGCGCGTCGTCGTCCGACCCTGACAAGTCGTAAGAATGCGAGGACGCTAGTCTCCGTCCTCGGCCTGTTTCTCTCCGCGCTCTGCCTTGGCTTCTGCGATGACTTTGGCCTGAAGATGCGCAGGAATCTCCTCGTAGTGTGAGAACTCCATATGATACGACCCTCGACCGCTAGTTGAGGATGTCAGCTGCTGCTCGTACGTCAGCATCTCGGCCATTGGTACCTGCGCCTTGATGATGGTCGAGGTGCCCCGGGTTTCCATTCCACCGATCCGTCCACGACGGCCGTTTAAGTCGCCCATTAAATCGCCGGCAAAGTCGCTTGGCGCACGCACCTCGACATCCATGACCGGCTCGAGAATCGTCGGCCTGGCCCTCGACATGGCATCTCGAAATGCTAGTCGTCCCGCCATCTTGAAAGACATCTCGTTTGAGTCCACGGCGTGGTACTGGCCGTCGTAGAGGGCGACTTCGAAGTCGACCATCGGGTACCCAGCTAGATAGCCTTTTGTTCGAGCTTCCTGGATCCCTTTTTCGACGGCGGGGATAAAGCCTCGAGGGATCGCACCACCGAAGATCTCGTCAACAAACTTGAAGTCGGCACCACGTTTAAGTGGTTTGACTCTAATTCGGCAATCGCCGAACTGACCATGGCCACCAGTTTGCTTCTTGTGTCGTCCGTGGGCTTCGGTGGCTGCTGTGACCGTCTCGCGATACGGAATCCGCGGGAGCTTGAGGTTAACCTCCACTCCGAAACGTCGCTTGAGTTTGGCGACGGTCACTTCGATATGCAGCTGGCCCTGGCCTGACAGCAGCAGCTGACCAGTCTGGGGATCGCGGGCATACCGGATCGTCGGGTCCTCTTCTTCGAGCCGCTGCAGCGAACCACTGATCTTTTCTTCGTCGCCGCGGCTTTTCGGCTCGATCGCGTACGACAGTACTGGTTCGGCAAACCTTATTGGCGCAAAGACGTATACGGAGTCTTTGGGCGCGAGGGTATCGGCGGTCTGGGTTTCCTTTAACTTGGCGACAGCTCCCAGGTCGCCGGTTGTGATCGTGGCGACCGTGGTTTGGGTCTTTCCCTGTAGTATTGCCAGACTGCCCAGGCGCTCGTTGGTCTCCTTGGTCAAGTTGTAGACCGTGGTATCAGAGCTGAGCGAACCGGAGGCGACACGAAACAGAGTAATTCGACCGGCAAAGGGATCGGCGATGGTCTTCCAGACGAACGCGGTGGCTGGTGCGTTCTCGCCGCTGTCGTACACGACGGGCTCACTGGTCTCACGGTTCACTGCCGCCAGAGGATGGTCGGTTGGTGATGGTACATACGTTTGGATCGCATCAAGCAGCGGCTGGACCCCGATGTTGCCCGCGGCTGATGAGCAGACAAGAGGAAAGATACGGCAACTTGCGACAGCACCCCGGAGCCCCTGTTCCAGTTCGGTCTGCGTCAGCGTGCCGGTCTCGAAGAACTGTTCCATCAGAGCGTCGTCAGCTTCGGCGACCATCTCGATTAGTGCCTCCCGGGCGCTGTTGGCCGCGTCCACCATCTCTGCTGGAATATCGCGCTCGGATGGCATCCCGCTGCCATCTGTGGCAAAGCTCATCGCCTTCATGGCGACCAGGTCGACCAGCCCTGAGAATGACTTCTCTTCGCCGATCGGAATCTGAATGGGGACGACCTCTCGGCCGCAGACCTCGCGAAGGGACGCCAACGAACGGTCGAGGCTGGCCCGCTCACGGTCGAGCCGGTTGAGGACCACAAGGCGGGGTAATTCGAACTCCTCGGAGATAGCCCAGACCTTCTCGGTTTGAACCTCAACACCTGCCACGGCGTCGACGACGATCAGGGCGGCATCTGCGACCCGCATCGCTGCCTGAGTGTCGCTCATGAAATTCGACATTCCTGGGGTGTCGATGACGTTGATCTTGACCTTGTTCCATTCGGCAAATACGAGGCTGGACGCCAAGGTATGTTTGCGCTCGATCTCCTCTTCGTCAAAATCGGTGACCGTCGTGCCGTCATCCACTGTACCCAGACGGTTGACCGCGCCCGAGTCGAATAGCATGGCGGACGCCAGTTGCGTCTTCCCGGACCCACTGTGACCGACCAATGCGATGTTACGGATGTTTGCCCCGGTATACACCTTCATTGAAGGACTCCCTTCTCACGAGCGAGTTTCTTATCGTAGTCGACCGAGTGGGCCGACTCAAGCCCCTGTCCCACTTTATGATTACTCGTATCGCAGGGCTTCAATCGGGTCTAGGCCGGCCGCGCGGACCGCTGGAAACAGGCCAAAGATGATGCCGACCGACGCGGAGAAGCCGACACCGATGGCAAAGGACCACCACGGTAGGAAGATGGAAAAACCGGTGACCAGGTGGACCGCCACACCGACGCCACTGCCCACTGCCACACCCAGCATGCCTCCTGCAGCGGTCAGAAAGACCGCCTCGAGCAAGAACTGCCAGAGGATATCTCGTCGTCGCGCGCCGAGAGCACGTCGGGTGCCGATTTCTCTCGTTCGCTCTTTAATGGAGATGGTCATGATTGCCATGACGCCGATTCCACCTACAATCAATGCAATCGATGACACGGCGACCAGGGCCAGGTAGGTCGTTCGGCTGATTCGATCCCACAGTCTGAGGGCGGCATCCTGGGTCATTAAATCGAAATCGTTTGGTTCGTCCACTCTGAGACCGTGACGAATTCGCATGACACTCTCGACGTCGCGCATCGCGCTGTCGAGGGTGACGTCTTCGTCTGGGACCGCGGCGATCACGACGCTTTGAATCTGGCCGCGTCGAGCCCGAGTGACTCGAATACCGAACTGTTTCTGGTAGGTCGTGTGTGGTACGACCGCAAAGTCGTTTTGCCCGACGTTGAGTCCTCCCGGGCTCGGGCGCTGTCCGAACACGCCGATGACGGTGTAGGACTGAGTGCCGAGACGAACGGTCCGTCCGATTGGGTCGATATTCGGGAACAGGGCCTGCAAGACAGTCTGCCCAATTACGATTACACGCCGCCGATGTCTCAGTTCGCTCTGTGTGAAGAAGCGTCCCATCTCAACATCGACGTGAATCACGTCGGTGTAGTTTTCAGTGGAGCCCAGAATGTTGAGTGGTTTGGTCCGCTGACCATCGTAGTGCAGGCGGGACCGGGTCGGTGGTCCACCCTCGCCTAGAATCAGGTTGACGCTGGTGATTGAACGGGCTTGGCGCTCGATGGCGTCGGCATCGCCAGACGTAAGACTGGGCCGACGCAATAACTCGTCGAAATCCTTTCCTGCTGCTAGGCTGATTCCAGAGAACTGAACCAGAAAGATCGTGTTGGGTCCTAGTTCACGGATGCTCTCGCGCAGTGACTCATCGAAACCTCGGATGATGGCCGTCATGCCGACGATTGACGTGACGCCGATGAGAATGCCAAGAATCGTCAGGACGGAGCGCATTTTCTGCGTCCGCACCGTGTCGAATGCAATCGAAATAATTTCTCGAGTCAGTCCGTTCCGCATGGCTGTATGGTCGTGCGCGGCGTCAAGAGACCCGTCCGAGTGCGTCGATCGGATCAAGCGAGGCCGCCTTCGCGGCGGGGTATATTCCAAAAAAGAGACCAACAATCGCCGTCAACGTGATGGCCGCCGCGATAGACCAGACGTGAACCGATGCAGGAATGGATGCAAACCGGTCGATCATGGTTGTTGCGCCCACACCGACTGCGGTTCCAAACACACCGCCCAGCAGCGACAGTGTCACTGACTCTGACAGCACCTGCCACATAACGTCTCGTCGGCGGGCACCCAGGGCCTTCCGTAGGCCGATTTCGCGTGTGCGCTCGGAGACCGCCATCAGCATAATGTTCATGATCACGATCCCGGCGACAACGAGAGCCAAGCCGACGACCCCCACTAGGACTGTGAAAATCCCGTCCGTGGCCTGGTTGTAAAGGTCCAGAGCGGTGTCGGACGTGAACAGTCCAAAGTTGTTGTCCTCTCTGGCCCGGAGGCGTCGCTTAATTCTGAGTGCGACGGTCGCCTCATCCATCGCACGTTCGATGGTATCCGGGTCGGTCGGTCTGACCATGATTGACAGTCCGGCACGGCTCCCGAACAATCGCTGATAGGCGCTCAGCGGGACAACCGCAAATTCGTCCAGCGACTGTCCGAACATCGACCCCTTCTTGTTGCTGACGCCAACCACTCTGAAGTGCACGCCTTCGATGGTGATTGTGCGTTGGAGCGGGTCAGTACCGTCGAACAACCGGTCTGCCGTCGCCCAGCCAAGTAACGCCACGTTGCGGCGGCGCTGAACTTCGTTGGGGGTTGGGATCCGGCCACGCTCGGCATTGAATTCCGGAAATCGAGCGAAATCCTCAGTGACCCCTCGAATTCGCACGCTTTCTAACAGGCGCTCGCCGTATCGGATTGTGCCCCGCCGGGAGCCTTGAGCCATGACGGCTGCGAATGCGCCGTTAGACTGCCGGAGTGCTTCGAAGTCGTCGAGTGTGATCCGGGGGTTGCCTCGCGTCCGCTCTTGGTCTGCTTCACTGGTAATGAGGCCCACGCGTTCGATGAGGAACGCATCGGCGCCCACCTCGGTCAGGATGATACTCGTCACTTCGTCCGTAATTCCTTGGATCAGCGACACCAAAGTGACGATCGACCCAACCGCGATGACGTTTCCGAGAATCGTGAGGAAAGAACGAAGTTTGTTGACCCAGATCGCGCCAAGCGCAACCCGGATCATCTCACCGATCAGACGGCCGTTCATTGACTTGGACGGAATCTCCGTCGGCGAGGGATCGGACGACGTTGAACGGTCCGGTCACGACCAGGTCACCTTCGGCGAGCCCGTCCACGACCTCGAAGTAGCGCTCACCAGCGATGCCGATCACGACTTGGGTGAAAAGTACCGTGCCGTCCAGGATGACGAAAACGCCTTCGATTTCCTCGGTCGTACCGGTGTGCGGTGTTCGAATGGTCGCTGAGACGGACGGTGTGACGCCTACGTAGTCATCGACTGTCTTCCTGGCGATCTGTCCGGTCGTGTCGACCGCCATCTCCCGGACGGTAGTAGCCTGAATCGGGACCGCTACCGCGTTCGTTCGAACTGTGGTGGTAATGTTGGCTGCGCACGTGAACCCTGGTCTGACATCTGGAATAACTTCGTCCAGCGTCACGACGACCTTGAAGTTGGTGGCCTGTGGCGCGTTCTGCCCGGTGTTCGGAATTGGACTGTTGCCGATTTCTGTGACCGACCCTCGATAGGCACGGTCTGGTAGCGCATCGATCTCGATCGTGGTCTCCTGGCCCAGGTGCACGTCTGGAATGTCGGTTTCATCGACCTCGAGTTCGGCTTCAAGGATCGCAAAGTCGGCGATTGTCAACAACACCGTGCCGGGGTTGTTCATCGTTCCAACGACGACCGTTTCACCCTCCTCAATGTTGCGGCGCGTAACTATGCCGTCTATGGGAGCGACTATGGTCACCTGGGAGAGGTCGTAACGTGCACTATCGAGCATGGCTCGCTCCTGCCTGACGTGCTGTTCCGCGGTCGCGACGTCAACCTGGCGGGCTTCGAGTTCTGATTCGCGCAACTCCACCTCAGAGACGGCCTGGTCGTAGAGATCGCGAGAGATGAGTCTGAGATCCCAGAGTTCCTGCTGGCGCTGGAGACGGTCACGTGCGAGTTGAAGATTGACCTGCGCGGTCGTGACGGCAACGCTTGCTTTGTCTTGAACTGACGCCGAGGCATCGAGCGAGGCTTCGCTTCGGTAGACTGCCGATTGTCGCGATTCAGGGTCGATCTGAAGGAGAAACTGTCCTGCGGTGACCCCGGTCCCCTTCGTGGACCGACAGTTGCGTTACCCGGCCCATGACACTGGCGCTGATGTCCACTGAGACCTGAGGTTGAATCGTGCCAGATGCTGACACGAGCGCCTTGAGATCTCTCCGTTGGATCGGCTCGATATCGACCTTTGGAGCTTCCGAGTCCCCGAAGTACTGATTGCCGACGTACGCGCCAACACCCGCTACGGTGATGGTCCCTCCGATAAGCGCTTTTCGTAAGCCACCGCTCATGTCACACACCAGTCCCTTCTATGGCGCCGACCGCTCAGGTTTACCGCCGCCAGATGTTGCCAGGACGACCTGGAAATATTTTACGTTGGTTCGGCTTTCTCGTTGCTACGTAACACGTGGTTCCAAGGTTTACCAGGTTCCTTGACAGCGTGCGTCCGGTTGACTAGCATGCGTTCCGTTTGCTTGCCGAAGCACCGGGTATCCGGTTGCCTGAGTTTCCTACTTCGGAGAACATTGTGGTTAATTTCGTCCCCGCAGAGCTGTTTTTTACAAAGGGAGTTGGTAAACATCGCGAGAAGCTGACGTCCTTCGAGTTGGCGCTCCGAGGGGCGGGTATCGCTGCCTGCAATCTTGTTCGCGTCTCCAGTATTTTTCCGCCTGGCTGCCGGATTCTTCAGCGTCGGCAGGGGATGCGCCGACTCAAGCCCGGCCAGGTAACGTTCGTGGTCATGTCGGAAACCGCGACGCGTGAGCCCCATAGGTTAATTGCGGCCACGGTAGGCGTCGCGATTCCTCGCGACAAAGAACTGTTCGGGTATCTATCTGAGCACCATAGCTTTGGTGAGAACGAGAAGACCGCGGGTGACTATGCCGAAGACCTGGCGGCCGAGATGCTCGCGACTACGCTGGGCTTGGACTTCGATCCCGACAAGAGCTGGGACGAGAAACGTGAAGTCTATCGGCTGTCAAATCAGATCGTCCGTACACAGAACGTTACACAGACGGCCGTGGGAAGCAAGACGGGACTATGGACGACTGTGATCGCCGCAGCGGTGATCGTGGGCTAGTCACTACTCTAGACACAGCTGTTCCTGCGTCCCGTTCCTGACGAGCCAGTGCGCACGATTGTTTTCTTCATTTGTGTCTTCATCCTGCTGACCGGTCCAGTATCGGCTCAGACGTTCGAATCCGTGGGCGCGCGGGCGATGGGGATGGGCGGGGCGTTTGTCGCGGTCGCGGACGATGCGACCGCTGCTTATTGGAATCCTGCGGGTCTGACGACGGGTGCCTTCTTCAGCCTTCTGGCCGACGAGACTTTTACTCGAACACGTCTTGATCCCACCGAATCAGACTTTCCCGGTACCGAACAGGAGGGTATCTTCGTTGGTCTCTCGACAAACACAGCCGCCCTGTCCTATTACCGCCTACGTATCAATCAGATAGAAAGACCCTCCAATCCTGAAGCTTCTCTTGACCTCGCCCGAAAAGATCAGCGGGGAGAAGCGATTCTCCAGTCAGTTGTTACACATAATGTGGCGCTGACTGGCGCCTCGCTGTTGTACCCAGGTGTCAGTATGGGTTCGACGCTCCGGTATGTCCTGGGTTCGTACGGCATTGGAGCCTGGGATCCAGATGCGACGACCGATGCCTGGTTGCGTGAGGCTAGTGACCTGAAAAGGCATAACCAGCACAAGGTCGACATGGATGTTGGGCTAAAAATTGGCGGAGAGAAGCTGCAGCTTGGGCTTGTGGCCCGGAACTTACTTGAACCTAGCCTTGACGGCCCAGACGGGAGAAGCTTTCGCATGGATCGCCTGGTTCGGGCTGGACTGGCGGTTCGTCCTGTCGGTCGGTTGTTGGTGGCGGCAGATATCGATTTACGCCGCTTTTCAACCGCCTACGGTGACCGTCGAAACGTCGCGGTCGGCGCCGAGCAGTGGTTTGGTGTGTGGTTTGGCGTTCGTGGCGGTGCTCGCTTCAATCTAGAAGGTGGGGACGACAACTCTGGAATCGTCGGGGCCTTTGGGCTCAGCGTGTCGCTGAGTTCCAGCCTGTATGTCGACGCGCAGGTGACGCGTAGTCGTGACGACATCGAGCAAGGCTGGAGTATCGCGGGTCGCGTCGGGTTCTGACGCGGAATCACTTCGACGCGGTGCCCCCACACTCGCAGAGATGGGACCCAACGGGGCCTTCGCCGCAGGCTGCGCCAGCCGCAGGGCAACCGAGAGGGTGATGCCGGTTCGAATCGGAGTGATTCTCTTCTAAGGAGAGGCTGATCACGACTCAGGAACTCCAGGAGGTCGTCAGCAAGCAGAAAGTGAACGGCGGTAAACTTGACCTATGCTGATCGGTCTTGGCTATGTCCAGGATGAAGAACCGACAGCACTGCTAAATCGGCAGTATGGCGTGCCGTCCATCATTCTGCCGTAATTTGAGATCGACGCGTGTATGGCGCGGAGCATTTCAGCCGAAACGGTCCGAAAGGTTCGGGTTGTTCCGGTAATTACTAACACGGTCAGGATGTCGACTTTCTGGCGCACCTGTTACCTTTATAGCCCTCGAGGAGATCGCACAATGAGGACAAAGAACAATATGGACGGATTCACGCTTATCGAACTGCTGATTGTGGTAGCTATCATCGGGATCATCGCAGCGATCTCGGTGCCGGGCTTAATGAGGGCGCGAATGGCGGGCAATGAGGCGTCGGCGATCGGGTCGCTGAGAGCCATCCACAGTGCGCAATCGACGTATGCGGCGAGTTGCGGTAGTGGATTCTATGCCCCGAGTCTCAACGACCTAGCCAAACCACCTAGCCGCGGGGGTGGGGACGGCTTCATTGGCCCAGACCTTGGGACCGATCCATCGCTCAAGAGCAGCTACAATGTCGCGATGACCGGTGGAGAGGTCGTCTCAGGAGCACCGGCGTCATGCAACGGTGCGGCTGTCGTGTCGACCTATTTCGTTGGCGCCGATCCTGTCACAGGCAGTGGCGCGCGTCATTTCGGGACAAATCAGGGCGGCACGATATTTCAGTCAAACCAGGCGGTACGTGTCACGCAGTCGGGAGCTCCCAACGGGGCCACTCCGATCCAGTAGGACGTTCTCAGGACGTGTGCGTTCGAAATCGACGGGACGCTAAGAGTCTGCATTCCGTTTTCTATTTGTGTTCCCAAGTGGGCGAACCATCGAGGTAGCATTGACACAACTGGGGCGTAACAGTGGCCTGGGCAACGACCACCGGGAGCGGGACACATGAGTGCACCTCTTCGACGATTCATTACGCTGCTGGCTACGGCCGGTCTGATCGCCGCGGCGAGCTCCAGCTATATGCACCTGCAGTTGGTGAATGATCCGAGTTACACGAGTTTTTGCGACATCAGCGAAACGGTCAGCTGTACGGATCTCTACCAGAGTCAGTATGGCCGCGTTGTTGGTGTTCCAGCGGCGCTAGGTGGTGTGGTCTGGTTTATGGTGGTGCTGCTTTTAGTCTTCGCCGATGCCAGAGGTCCGGCACGCTCCGGCGAAAACGTCGCTTTGTACTTGCTCGTCTGGTCGACGGTCGGGTTGTCCGTGGTGATGTACATGGCATACGCGTCATTCATTGTGTTGGGGACATTCTGTATTTTGTGCGGGGTTGTCTATGTTACGGTCACCGGAATTTTTCTGATGACTGGCGCTAGGTCGGCCACACCGTTTCGACAGCTCCCCGCGGCGGTCACCCACGACCTGATGATCCTCGTTCAGCGACCGATTGGATTCTTCGTGACGTTGGTGTTCGTGGCCGGCTCCGTAGCCGCCGTCGCATGGTTTCCAGAGCCTCGTCCCCTGGCCTCGCTTACGCAATCGCCACCGGTCCCAGAAGACTCAGAGCAGGCTGATGCACAACGGTCTGAGTTTGAGCGATTTTGGAGTGCCCAACCTCGTGCTGACTCTCGCTTGACCGACGTCGACGCCCCGGTTGTGGTCGTTAAGTTCAACGACTATCAATGTCCGGCCTGCGCCCAGACTCATCTGGTGTATGACCCAATTTTCGAGAAATATGAGTCCAGTCATCCAGGGAGTGTGCGTCTGGTTACCCGTGATTTTCCGCTCGATCCGGCCTGTAATGACTCGTCACCGAACGGACCACACGGTGCGGCGTGTGACGCCGCCGTCGCGGTTCGGCTTGCACGGCGGGTCGGTGACGCAGAGGCCAAGCGGGTGGAGGAGTGGCTATACGAGAACCAAGAGACTTTGAGCCGAGACACGATCACAGCTGCGCTGGTGGAGGTCGCCGGTGTCGACCTAGGTGCGTTCGAGATGCAGCGGGCCGGTGTGATCGACGAGATCAAGGTCGACATCACGGTTGGTGTGGCTCTTCCGGTTGAGGCGACGCCGACCTTTGTCATCAACGGTGTGGTTCTTAAAGGTGGGCTCTCGCCTCAGTTCTTCGACCTGGCAATTGCGTTGGAGCTCGAACGTGCCGGTGTTGAGCCATAGCAGGTTTACAAGACGATGCATGCCGTTCGCCTGCGGGAGCTAACCAAAGATTTCCGCGTGGAATTTTGGCGTCCACGTCCGCTGCTCGCGATTGACGGAGTGTCGCTGGACGTCGTTTGGTCAGTTCTTGTAGAGACCAGTCGCTTCCCAGGGACGCCGCTCGATTCTGTTGGCCACGGGTATCTCCTGTACCCTTCCATGAGGACGGTCGGACTGTCGCCCGAATCTCCTCTTTCACCGTTGCCCAATGAGTCGCCACGCGTGGCGACCCCGTGATCACATGGCAGACCCGGTCGCACTTCTGATTCTGTCGGTGTTCGGCCTGGTTGTCGGCAGCTTTCTCAATGTGTGTATCGTTCGACTTCCGCTCGGACAATCAGTCGTGAAACCCAAGTCCCACTGTCAGACGTGTGGAGGAAGTCTCCGGTGGTTCGACAATATTCCAGTGTGCGGTTGGGCGTTACTTGGGGGTCGGTGCCGTACCTGTCGCGCGCTGATCTCACCTGTCTATCCGATGGTCGAACTCGCGACTCCGCTTCTGTTTGTCATGCAGTATTCGCAAGTGGGCTGGAGCGCGCTGCTTTTGGCTCGGCTCGTCTTTGTTAGCGCGATGGTCATGTTGTTCGTCATCGATTTGCAACACCGGATTCTTCCAAACCTCATCACCGTGCCTGGGATCGGCGTGGGTCTGGCTGCGGCCCTCATGCTCGAACCGGGATGGCGAGCGGCTATGCTCGGGGCACTGATGGGCAGCGGCGGGCTTTTGCTCATCGCTGAGATCTACTATCGGTTACGGCACCAAGAAGGCCTTGGCATGGGAGATGTCAAGATGCTGGCGATGATCGGAGCGTTCTTGGGCTGGCAACAGATGCTTGTGACGCTACTGTTGGCGTCTCTGCTTGGATCGGTTGTGGGCATCGGGATGGTTGTGTTGGGCTTAGGCGGCAGCAAGTCCACGCTACCGTTTGGGTCGTTTCTGGCGCTGGCGGCGGTCGTCACTATCGCCACGGGTGAGCCGATTATCCAGTGGTACGGGGGGTTTTACTAGCGCTTTCGACGGCTGGGTTGACGCCCAGTGCACTACTTGATCGATCGCTTCTGTCAAGACTTCAACAAGTTGGCGCCAAGTCGATCGATGCACGCTGAAGAGACGCTCGTAAAGTTCGAGTGGTTTGGGGATGTCAAGGACCTTCAGAACTACATCGAGCACGCCGTCGTTTTGTGTGAGACCCGCGAGGTCCAGCCTACCACTTCAACCTACTCTCCGACACCTACGGTAGTGATCGTGAGACTCCAGGTCCGTGAAATCTCCTCAACCTGTTCGGAACCCCTGAGGCAGCATCCGTCCGGCTCTATGAAACTTTCAAATACCACAAGCTTATTCTGATACTGCGTGACGTCAAGGGCGACTTCGACTTGGCTGCCGCCCACCTGAAGATCAGTTCCGAGGATCTCCTCGCCAAGCTAAAGCAATACCATCTCGAAGAGAGGCCGGATCTGTGGTCCGGCCGGGATCAGCTCTGCTTCCGGATCCCAATGGTGGCAAGGGATCGGATGATCTCTTGGTCGGCAACGTTTGGGAAAATTTCGGTCTTACCGAGGGTGGTCGGCAGAACCATATGTAGACGGCCGCGCAAGACCTTCTTGTCCCGGCGGATGGCTTCCATGATTAACGTGTTGGGTAGATCGCTCACCGACGGGAGCGGCCCGAGGCGAGTAATCAGTGCCGCGAGGGTAGTCCGATCAGACTCGGGAAGTATGCCGCGCGTGACGGCTATGTCCGCTGCTGCCAACATGCCATACGCGACCGCCTCGCCGTGCCGAAGACGCCGATAGCGTGTCACGGCTTCGATGGCATGCCCAACCGTGTGACCAAAATTGAGGGTACGCCGAAGACCCTGCTCGCGCTCGTCCTCAGACACAACTGTGGCCTTGATCTGGCACGATGCGGCAATGATCGGAATGAGCGCAGACGGCTCACGCGCAAAGATCGACGTCAGGTTGGCGCTCACGTCTTCGAAAAGGTTGCGGCTGGCGATGACGCCGTACTTGACCACCTCGTACAGGCCCGCCCTGAACTCTCGACGGGGGAGTGTCTCGAGGAATCTGGGGTCGGCCACGACAACGATCGGCTGGTGAAACGCGCCGATCAGGTTTTTTCCGAGTGGGTGGTTGACGCCGACTTTGCCCCCGATCGCACTGTCGACCTGGGCGAGCAACGTCGTTGGCACGTGCGCCAGCTGCACGCCTCGCAGAAATGTCGAGGCGGCAAATCCGACAACATCGCCGATTACCCCCCCGCCAACCGCCACAATCGTGACGCTTCGGTCGGCGCCGGCGCGGATTAACGGTTCGTATAGGCGTGCTGCGGTCTGGAGGTTCTTCGAACGTTCGCCATCTGGAATGAGGATGGTCTCCGCGTTCTTGAGTGCCGCTTGCACAATATCTCCATGGAGTTTCCAGATAGGTGGGCTGGAGACGATAAAACACTGCCCCGTGCCACCGGCGTCCTTGACGAGTTTACCGAGACGCCGGACGATGCCGGTGCCCAAGTGGACCCGGTACGTGCGAGAGGCGGTGGAAACGTCGATCTGGAGACTGCGCTTCATCCGGGCACCAGTATACCGATGGGTTGTTAGGATAAAGCAAACACTGACTGTTTTGGGTGCTGGAGTGGAGCTAGAGTGGATGACGTCGAGAACGGTTCTCTGATTATCGGTAGCAGCATCGCGGCGCTCAGGGTAGCCATCAAGCTCGCCGAGGTCGGCAAGGTACTGATCCTGACGAAGGCCGGTTCCAGGGAAGGCATTACCGTCTATGCACAGGGGTAAATAGCGGCGGCTATCGGGGACGGAGATTCCCCGGAGCGTCATGCCGCTGACAGTTTAGTGGTGGGCGATGGCCTGTGTCGGGACGAGGCTGTTCGTATTCTCACCCAGGAAGGCTCTTCCTCCGTTGGCGAGTTGATCGATTGGGGCGCTCGATTTGACCGAGATGAGAATGGGCGACTCGTAGCGCGAGCGGCACTGCGCCGCGAGGAGAGCTGTGGTGCGCACTACCGACCGATTTTCCAGAGCAGAACGATATAGACTGGTCACTGCATGTCGGAGAGTCAAAACATGACGCGGATTGCGTCTGAGGATACGTAGGGATGTCGGCTAAACGGGACGCGTTTGTCACTGAAATCACGCCTCAGTCTGAGGATTTCTCTCGATGGTACACCGACATCATCCGGCGTGCGGAGCTTGCCGACTACTCACCGGTCAAAGGCAGCATGGTTATCCGACCGTACGGGTACGCGATCTGGGAGCTCATGCAGGCGTCGTTGGATGCCAGATTGAAGGCAACGGGCCACGTCAACGCCTATTTCCCACTCTTTATTCCGGAATCGCTCCTGCGTAAGGAATCGGACCATGTCGAGGGATTTGCGCCTCAGGTGGCCTGGGTTACCCGTGGTGGGGACGAGGAGCTTGAGGAGCCTCTGGTTGTCCGCCCGACATCTGAAGCGATCATCGGGACGATGTACGCAAAGTGGATCAAGTCCTGGCGTGATTTGCCGGTGCTGATCAACCAGTGGGCAAATGTTGTGAGATGGGAGAAAGTGACACGGCTCTTCCTACGGACCACCGAGTTCTTATGGCAGGAGGGACACACGGCCCATGAGACCGAGGCTGAGGCCGAGGATGAGGCGCTCCGGATGTTGGCAGTGTACAAGGAGTTTGCGATGAACGAGCTCGCCATACCGGTGCTCGACGGTCTTAAATCTGAGAGTGAGAAGTTCGCGGGAGCCCAACACACCTACTCAATTGAAGCGTTAATGGGTGACGGACGCGCCCTGCAGGCAGGGACGTCGCACATGTTGGGGCAAAATTTTGCCAAAGTGTTCGATATTCGGTTCCAGGACCGTGACAAGTTGCTCCAGTACGTGTGGCAGACGTCATGGGGTATGACGACTCGCTTAATCGGCGCTGTGATTATGGTCCACGGCGACGACAGTGGTCTGATTCTTCCCCCTCGAGTTGCACCGCATCAGGTCGTTGTTGTTCCCATACCACGAGGCAACTGGCGGGAGACTGTGTTACCAAACGCTCGCAACATCTCAGAGACGCTGACCGCATCAGGTGTCCGCGTGCGACTGGACGATCGAGACGCCTACACCCCTGGATGGAAGTACGCCGAGTGGGAGATGCGCGGGGTTCCGCTCCGGCTAGAGATCGGGCCAAAAGACATCGAGAAGGCCCAGGTTATGCTGGTGCGGCGTGACACACGGGAGAAGCTCCCGACACCGATCGAGGGTTTGACTGCTCGGGTTGAGGAGCTTCTGGTGACCATTCAGGCAAACCTACTTGACCGCGCGCGAGCGTTTCGAGAAGACCACACCACACACACATCGTCCCGTGAAGAGTTCGACCGCCTGTTTCAAGAACGCCCCGGGTTCGTGATTGCTCCCTGGTGCGGCAGGACGAAATGCGAGATTGCGATTAAGACGGCCACGCAGGCGACAATTCGTAATATAGAGCTTGAGCCGCCTCCTCCATCTGGTAACTGTATTGAGTGCGGTGGTCCCGGTCAGACCGACGTCTATTTCGCGAAGTCCTATTAGCTTGGGACTGCAGCAACTCTGTGCATGCGGCGGCGTTGCTTTCTGCCTGGCTTCGTTACTGACCGCCACGCGTGTCCCGACGCCGGTTGGCGCCTCAGTATTCGAAAAAGAGGCCCGTCCAGAGTTAGTAATTGCCTCTCTCTGGCGATCGAGGTCTGTCAGGAATAGGTTGGTTACTGGACGCGTACAACCAGTGCTGCCCGACGATTCAGACGACGCGTCTCTTCCCGGGCGTTGTCATGCCGCGGTCGCTCTTCGCCGTAGCTGATTGTTTGCAGCCGTCCGCCGCCAACACCTCGGCTTGCGAGATAGTTCTCAACGGAGTTTGCTCGCCGTTCTCCGAGGGCCAGGTTGTACTCGGCCGTGCCGATGTTGCAGGTGTGACCTTCAATCTGGATCGACAGGTTCGGATCGTCCTGTAGAGCCGCCACGACTTCATCGAGCACGCGCGCCGCGCCGGCGCGTAACGTGTAACGATCAAAGTCGAAGTGCACGTCCTCGAACACGTACTCTCGCGCGGGTGGTGGTGGCGGCACGCTGACGTCGATCGTCACCGTGTCAGATGCGGTGGCACCTCGGCCGTCGTCGACGGTCACCGTGACCGGTACGCGGCCCGCTTCGCTGGGCGCCTGCCACGACCGCGTCGTGCGGTTAGCCTCGCCTTGGAACTCGCCGGCGGGTGCACTCCACCGATACTCAAGGGTGTCACCGTCCGGATCGCTCGCGTCGGCACGCAGCTGCGACTGCTCGCCAACCATGATCTCGCACGGATCGCACGTAAGTGTGACCCGTGGTGATAGGTTCTCAGGCGGTGGTGGTGGCGGCGGAGGTGGCGGCGGCACATATACTCTCACCCCTGGGTGATAACCGATTCTGAGCAACAGGCCGAGCCGGTCTCCGGCCTTGGAAGCCCGGCCAGCCAGCTGTCGGTCGTCGTGTATGGCCGCCACGTTGATTCCCGCTCCGATGTAGAGGCCAGTCAGGTTATACCACTGCAAACCAAGCGTAAGGTCAACCGGATTCTTTAACCGTGAGACCAGCGCCGATTGGCTACCGTCCAGCCCAATGATTGGCGTGTCTAGCGTTAGGGTGTCTTGAATCAGAAGCTCGCTGTTGACCTCTCCGAACAGCTTGAAGCTGTTAGCGATCGGGATTCCAGCTCCGACTCCCCAACGAAAACTGTTCGCAAGGTCGATACCGTTAGGGTTTCCCCGAAGGATAAAGCCTCCGTAGCCAGCGGCCTCAAGGGCTCCCAGGTTCTTGCTGACGATGACGTCGAACGCCCCATCCAGCTTACCGGTGGTGTTGCCGACGTCCTCGTCACCAGTCGGGATCTTCACCAACCCCCGTATGGCGAATGCGACCGGACTGAGATTGCTCTCAGAGAGGATGTTGAGCTTTCCGCCAAGCATCAGGTCGCCGACTTTATTACCGCTGTAATAGTCGTTCGCGAGAGGCACTTCAAGAGCCGGCCCGCCGAGGTCTGGATTGGACGGATCGAAGAGTGGTCGCGCATCTCGGTCAACTCTTGTAAGCACCCGAAAAGAGCCGAAGAGTTCAAACCGGTCGGCGATACCGACGGCAAATGTGGCTGGGTTGTGCTCAAGATCGGTGATGCCCTCTTGGCGGTCGAAGTTTACACGCTGTGCGCTTGCTGAGAACTTTCCACGTGGCAGAATTTCTGCGGTCGGCACGAACCAGAGACCGGTGTCACCGAGGAACGTAGCGCCCGCCGGACGCGTCGTTGTGGGCTCGCTGTCCTGGGCCGCCGCTGGCGTTACCGGACCAGCGAGGGTGAACGCCAGTGCTATTGCGACGCCACGCATCACCGTCGTTTTCATTGCAATGAACGTCTTCGTCACAAATACTCTGATCTTAAGATGTCGGAAATAATACGAGAGGGGCCGACCGATCGCCTTACGAAGGTTATCGTCTGGTCTTAGTCCGTGTCAACGAACGGAGTCAAGAATACGAATCCTTTTGACTGTTGATCGGCTGTGAGTCGTTGGGCTACGACGGCCCGTCGCTCTTTCGTCCGAATAGCCATGCAATACCGATGCTGACGAGGTACAGCAGGATCATAGGGCTCGCCATCAGTGTGAGCGTGACCGGATCTCCAGTTGGCGTGAGAATGGCCGCGAAGATGAAGATCAGCAGGATTGCGTATTTAATGTTGCGAGACAGAAATCCTGCGGTGACGGCGCCTACTCGTGCCAGAAAGAGGACTACCGTCGGCATCTGAAACACCACGCCGCACGCGAGCAAAAGCTTGACGTACAGAGAGAATGCGGGCTGGATCCTCGGCATGAACTCCATGTAGTCCGAAGCGAAGCCGGCGAAAAAGCGCCAGGCTACCGGGAAGAGCACGAAGTGTGAGAACAACGCACCGCCCACGAAAAAACCGGTGGCGAGGACCACAAATGGAATCGCAAACCGTTTCTCGTGCGCGTACAGGCCCGGTGCGACGAAAAGCCACAGCTGCGAGAGCACAGCCGGCGTTGCCAACACGAGTCCGGCGAGAGCAGCAACCTTGATGTAGAGGAAGAACGCCTCTGTTGGTTCCGTATAGACCAGCCGACCGCCGTCGGGAAGGATCTCCTGCAACGGACGCATGATGAAGTCGAAGATCGGGTTAATGAAGGCGAAGCAGAGAAGAAAACCGATGAGTAACGCGACCGCCGTGACGACCAGCCGCTTCCTCAGCTCGTCCAGGTGGTCCAGGAAGGACATCTTCCCGGGGGAGGCATCGGTGTCCACTGGTACTTCGTCGGGTGTCGACGAGTCACCGAAAGGAACTAACGCCATGAAGGATTGCTTGCAAAGGGAGACACTAGTGCCGGGTGAGGCAACCGGGCATTAAGTGTTTTCAGGGGGCTGTTCTTGTGGCTTGGGCGTGGTCGGCGCCGGGGAATCGTGCTCCTCGATCCGGATCTCTTCATCCAGGGTGCTGCGGAGCTCGTTTGAGGAACGCTTGAACTCTGACAAAGTTCGACCCATCGATCGCCCAAGCTCGGGCAGTTTTCTCGGGCCGAAGATGATCAGAGCGATCACGAAAATGATCATCAGTTCCGGCATCCCAATTGAGCCGAACATAATAACGCTCCTTTACCTTACGACTTTCTCGACCCGCTTCCCGGAAGGGCCAAAATGGTTACACCTACACGAGAAAGCAACTGATCGCATTATAGGAACGTGGACGGAGCTGGTCAAGGGGAGGCGGGACCAGAAACACCTCGAAGTCATTGCTGGACAGAGGCTTATTTGATAGCATGCGATCATGCGAAGTGTAACATCATTGACTCTTAGTGCGGGGGCCGTTGTGCTGTCCGGACTGGTCGGTGGGGTGTTTGGTGGTCGGGTGTTGGCGACCCAAGCAGAGATACCACAGCACTACGATGCGTTCGCCTCGGCTCTCGCGGCAGTCGAGGCCAACTACGTCGATGAGGTCGACACGGAGCGCCTCGTGTATCAGTCCATCGGGGGGATGCTTCAGACGCTGGATCCCCACTCGAATTTCATGGATCCGCGGTCATATGCGCAACTGCGCGAGCGACAGGAGGGTCGCTACTACGGTCTTGGTATCACCATCAACGTGATTGATGGTGATATCACGGTCACGAGCATTTTCGAAGGTTCTCCGGCGTTCCGAATGGGGCTTCGCCGAGGGGATGTGATCGCCGAGATCAGCGGTGAGGACGCTTCGGACATGACCAGCGATGAAGCGGTCAGCCTCTTGCGCGGGCCCCGCGGAAGCTCCGTCGAGATCGCTATCCGACGGGCCGGCTACGACGAGCTTATAGATCTCTCCGTGGAACGAGACGAGATTACGATCGCGTCGATCCAGGGAGCGTTTATGGTGGACGAGCGCACCGCCTATATTCGGCTCCGTGACTTCTCTGAGACGACTGGCCGCGAGCTGCGCCGGAACTTGGACGACCTGAAGGCTGAGGGCATGCAGCGACTAGTGCTCGATCTGCGTGATAATCCGGGTGGACCGCTGGATCAGGCCATTCGCGTATCCAACGAATTCCTGCCTCGTGGCGATTTGATCGTGTATACCAGGGGTCGCGTCAATAATTCAGATCAGGACTATCATGCCCGCGAGGAGAGTGAGTACACCGAACTGCCGCTCGTCGTACTAGTGAACCGAAACAGTGCAAGTGCGTCAGAGATCGTGTCGGGCGCGATTCAAGACCACGATCGCGGCCTCATTGTGGGGGAGACGACGTTCGGGAAGGCTTTAGTGCAATCGATTTATCGGGTCAGTCACGGCGCTGGACTTGCGCTGACGACGGCTCGCTACTACACACCCAGCGGGCGCATGATTCAGCGACCCTGGGACGGGACGTTCGACGAGTATTTGACCTACTCGCTGCGCGACCAGCAGCCCGGCACGCATTCACCCTCAGATCGGAAATACACCGACAGTGGACGAGAGGTATACAGCGGCGGTGGCGTCGAGCCAGACCATCGCGTTCCGGGCCCGATTCAGGGATTCAATCCGTCTCGGTTCGGGCGCCTGCTGGCGGCGCGGAGGGAATTTGCAAATTTTGCGGAGCGGTTCTCGGCCGTAGGCGATCAAAGGATCGTGGGTAAGAGTCAGGGGCGGGAACTTGTTGAACGTGGCTTTGCCGTTGATGTTGGCATGCTCGAGGCGTTCAAGGTGCATCTGCGTGGCCGCGGACTGACTATCGATGATGATGCCTTCGCTGCCGATCGTGAGTTTATCCGCGCCATGATTCATCTTGAGATCGATATCGCGGTGTTCAATCTCGACGAAGCCCGGCACAACCTGTTCGATCACGACCCGCAGGCCCAGTATGCGATGACCTTGTTCGACCAGGCGGAGCGCCTTCTCCAGCTTGACAGGCAACGATCATTGGTTGCGCAGCGCTAGTCCGCCTTGCTACACTGCGACCGGCCCACGGGGAAGCGCCAGGTGGTCATCCGGGTCGCTCGGTGATGGGCCGTTGCCCGGTTACGCACGCGGGCGTTCTGAGGCAGGACTGAAGAAAGAGACGGGAACCAGGTCGGGGCGATTCCAGCCGCTCGACAGGCACTGGAAACAGTGGCCTGTTTCGGGCGGCGTTTTTTTGTACGGCGCAAGCGCCAGCAGAAGAAATCAATGCGTCTGAATCATATCGAGATTTCCGGCTTCAAGAGTTTTCCAGAACGGTCAGAGCTCGTCTTCGATGGCGGTGTCACAGCGATTGTGGGTCCAAACGGGTGTGGCAAGAGTAACCTCATCGATGCCATTTCCTGGGTCCTCGGCGAACAGAGCGCCCGCAGCCTCCGAGGCGAGCGCATGGAGGACATTATCTTCAGCGGCAGTGATGGGAGGCGACCGACGTCAACTGCCGAAGTGCGTTTGCAGCTCTCTCAAGTCACCGCCGCGTTGACCGGGTTCGCTCGAGTCACGACTCCAGCCACGGTATTGCAAGGCGGTCATGGCCCTGGTCATGGTGGCGAGGTCGTCAAGATTAACGATCCAGCGGGCGGTGCGTCTCCTCACGCCGTGCTCGAACCGCCAGCCGTGAGCGTCTTTGAAGACGATGATGAGGACGCTCCGACGATCGCCAGAGACGTAGAGGTGGCGCGTCGACTCTTCCGGTCAGGAGAGAGCGAGTATCTCATCGATGGTCATGTCTGCCGACTGCGAGACGTTCAGGACTTACTGATGGACTCTGGTGTTGGTGTGAAAGCGTACGCCGTCATAGAGCAGGGAAAAATCGGACAGATTCTGAGCGCTCGGCCCATGGAGCGTCGGCAACTACTGGAGGAGGCGGCGGGTGTTACCAAATACAAGAGTCGCCGGCGGATGGCCGAGCTGAAGCTTGTAGCCGCACAGCAGAACCTGACCCGGGTCGACGATATTGTGTTCGAGGTGGAGAAGCAGCGGGGTGCCCTGAAGCGGCAGGCAGCCAAGGCCCGTCGGTATCGACGATTGCGCGATGAGCTGAGAATCTGGGCAAAGATACAGTTTGCTCGGAAGAGTGAGTTACTGACTCGCACGATCGAAGATGCTACCGCGCGGTTGAGTTCCACTCGTCAACGTGAGCAGGGCGCAGCGGCGCAGCTGGCAGCATTGGAAAGCGTTAACGCGCGTCTACAAATCGAGCTAGTGGAGGCCGACCAAGGCTCCAGCCAGGCGCGTGATGCGGCCCATACTCATGAACTAGAGCTCGGTCGCCGGCAGCAGCAAAACGAGTTCGACAACGGTCAGGTCACAGCGCTCGCCGCGGCCGTCGCGTTGGGTGAGACCGAGTTGCGTGAACTCAAGGAGCGCGTCGCTCCTCTACAAAGGGAATTATCGGAGCAGCAGGCTGCCGCCGGACTGTGCGACACGGCGCTGGCGGCCGCAGCGCAATGCGCAGAGAAGGAGGCTTCGTTCCACGCCGATGCGCAGCGGGCTATCGAGGGCCTTGAGGGCGACGTGGAGGCGTCGCGGAGCCAAGTGTTTGCCGCCGTGAACGCGGCTACAACGCTGCAACACCTCGTCGAGCACTCATCCGCGTCACGCGCCAGGATTACCGCGGAGCTCGCTAAGCTCGATGCTGAGCTATCCGACCTAGCCACCGCAGGTGAGAAGACCACGGCCGACCGGAGTCGAATCGGCGAGTCCGTTGATCGGGTTCGGCTCGCCCTTGAGTCGATTGAGCTGCGTCGCGCCGACCGTGAGGCAGAGCTGGCCTCAGCCCGATCATCGGTAGTGTCACGGGCCGACGAGGTGAGAGCGGGTGAGCAGCAGCTGGCTTCAGTGGTCGCCAGGCTCCGTTCGATCGAGGAACTGATTGCGGCCCGGGAGGGGTATAGCGATGCCGCACGGCTGGTGCTCTCGACGCCTGGTGGGATCGAGCACCTGGGGTCGGTGGCCGATCATCTTGACGTGAAGCGCGGGTATGAGCGTGCCGTTGAGGCCAGTCTTGACGAGCTTGTTCAGTACGTCATCGTACCGTCGGCGAAGGAAGCCAGAAAGGGGATGGAGCTCGCTCACACCGAAAACGCCGGCCGCTGCGGTTTCATCGTTGTCGACCCGACCCCTGCGACGTCGTCCGCACGCCAGCCCCATCCCGCGGTGACTCCGCTTGACCAGCTAGTAACGGCTGACGGCCTGGCGGCCGAGACGCTTCGAGGCTTGCTCGGACGGCGCTGGCTGGCGCCCTCGTTCGAAGACGCCGCGGCCGCGGCGCTGGCTACCACCGAGCCGATCGTGACGCAAGACGGAACCGTATTTTGTGGTCCGTCCGTCATTAGAGGAGGCGGCAAGACTGAGGCGCGAGGGATTCTTGCCACGAAAGGGGAGACCCGTGACCTTAAGTCCAGGATGGAGGCGGAGGACGCAACATTGACGCGGCTTCGGACGGAGCTTGCACAGTACTCCAGCCTCGTGGCAAAGACCGAGGCCGAGCTCAAGACACTTCAGACGGAGCAGCACCAGGCCGAGAAGGAGCTCCTTGAGCTCGAGCTTGGCCTCACTCGTCTTAATGAGGAATTCGAGCGACACGAGCAAAAGCGTCGTGTCGTGGCCACCGAATACAGAAAAGCCGAAGAGGAGCGCACAGCCCTCGACGCGCGGCAGGCTGAGGCCAGCCAAGCGATCGTGCTCCTCGAGACAGAGCAGCGGACGGCCGATGAACAGCTCATGTCATCCCAGCGTCGTCTGTTGGAGGCACGCGAAGCGGTCGAGGTGCGTGGGCACCAGGTAACCGAGACTAAGGCAAAACATGCCGCACTGGCGGAGCGTTCGATAGCGCTCAACGCCGACACCAAGCGGATCAACGACGCGATTCGTGATCTCTCGGACCGTGTGTCTACGCGCGTCAGTGAGACCCGTGAAACGGTGGAGCGCCGTGATGTGCTGGTCGCGGCGATTTCCGCCTCCGAGGATCAACTCGACCGTGATGTCACTCGGTTCGAGTCTCTCCAGGACGATGTGCGAACCTCCGACGACTGTACGGCTGATGTGCGGCTGAGAATTGGTGAGCTTGTGGGCCAGCTCCGCACGGCACGGGAGGCGCTTGAGGCGGTACGCACCGATGTGACCCACCTTACCGTCGATCTAGCGACGGCGGAAGCGGAGCTCGTGACCTTGCAAGTGTCGTGTCAGGAAACGCTGCAACCGGTCTTACGCGACGTCTGCCATGAGGTCGTGGAACGCGAGCGGGACGGATTCCAGACTCCAGATTCCGCGCTGGTCAGTTCCATTAACTCCGACGACCCGTCATCCAGTGCGGACGCTGACAGTGACCACCATGGCAAAGACTTGACTGTCGATGAGGCCGAGTCTGAGCTCGACTCCGCCACGGTCGGTCCCTCCAGACCCGTTGTCCCCGAGCAGATGATTGCGACGTTGCGCGACAAAATCGAACGACTGGGGCCGGTTAATATGATGGCCATCGATCAGTTTGACGGACTAGAGGAACGTTTTGACTTTCTGACAACTCAGCGGAAGGACTTGCTGGACTCGATCCGAACCACCGGCGAGGCGATTAAGCGAATCGACGTCACGTCCCGAGAACGCTTCAAGGAGGCGTTTACCGCCGTGAATGAGCATTTTCAAGAAATCTTCTCGACCCTGTTTGCTGGTGGTCGCGCGGGTCTCTTGCTGATTGATGAGACCGATGTGCTTGAGAGCGGAGTCGATATCATCGCCCAGCCGCCGGGCAAGCGGCTTCAAAGCATTCAGCTGCTGTCTGGTGGAGAGAAGGCGCTCACCGCCATGGCGTTGATGTTTGCGATTTTCAAATTCAGACCGAGCCCGTTTTGTTTATTGGATGAGATCGACGCTCCGCTTGACGACGCTAACATCGGGAGGTTCGTCTCCATGTTACGAGGCATGCAGGATCGCACCCAATTCGTGCTCGTGACTCACAATCGGAAGACGATGGAGATCGCCGACAGGTTGTATGGCGTCACGATGGAGGAGCCTGGAGTGTCCAAGCTCATCTCCGTCAAATTGAGCTAGGCTCTTCGCGTCCCGATGTCATCGGGTCTCGCGGGCGCCGTCTGTAAACGAAGATAAGTCCACCCCGTATCATAGGCGCGGCTGTTGGGCTTCAGTAGTGGCCACCTCAGCCCGTGTGCTCGCGCTGATTGACTGTATCGGTCTCGGATTCTTCTCCCGTGCGGGTCCGCCTAGGACAACCTCGTTAGCGTGGCGACCTTGGTGCAGGTGGTAGCCCTGACCGTTCTCTGTGATCTCGCCGCACTAATTAGGTGCGCTCACGTTTGTTCTGGTCTTGCTGTCTGTCCCGATTCCGAGGGCCGCGCGACCGCGGGGGACGATCCGGTGAGTTTGGCTTCGGTGCACCGCTCGAACCGCCAGTGCCATCTCCGTCCGCTGGAACCGGAAGCAGCGCCTTCCGGCTGAGTCGGACCTTGCCTGAGGGATCAACGCTAATGACCTTCACGAGTGCCTGATCTCCCTCCTGTAATTCGTCTCTGACGTCACCCACGCGGTAGTGGGCGATTTCAGATACGTGCAGGAGTCCATCGACACCGGGAAGAATTTCGATGAACGCACCGAAGTCTGTGATCCGCTGCACCTTGCCAAGGTAGGTCTTATTCAGTTCGGGACTGGCGGTCAGTTCCTCGATGATCGTAATCGCCTTCTTCGCCGAGTCCTCATCGGCTGAGGCCACGTTGACGCGACCATCGTCTTCGACATCGATCTTCACGCCCGTGCGTTCGACGATGCTACGGATCATCTTCCCGCCAGGGCCGATCACATCTCGGATTTTGTCGACCGGAATCTGGATGGTGACGATCCGTGGTGCGTAATTGGAAATCGCCTCTCTCGGCGATGCAATTGTGGCCTCCATCTTATCCAGGATGTGGAACCGGCCGGCTTGGGCTTGGGCGAGAGCCGCACGCATAATCTCGGTCGTGATCCCCGATACTTTGATGTCCATTTGCAAGGCGGTGATGCCGTTCCGAGTGCCAGCAACCTTGAAATCCATGTCGCCGTAGTGGTCCTCCGCACCTGCAATATCGCTCAAAATTGCATGTCGATTAGTTGACTCATCGAGAATAAGTCCCATGGCCACACCAGCTACCGGTGCCTTCAGCGGAATACCAGCGTCCATCAGTGCCAGTGACGCGCCGCAAACGGTGGCCATTGACGACGAGCCATTCGATTCAAGGATGTCTGAGACGACACGAAGTGTATAAGGACACTCGTCTTCTGGCGGAATCATCGGAAGCAGACTGCGTTCAGCCAAGTTCCCGTGTCCGATCTCTCGCCGTCCTGGGCCACGGAGGAACTTGACCTCCCCGACGGAAAACGGCGGAAAATTGTAGTGGAGCATGAAACGCTTATAGAACTCGCCGTCTACCGACTCAATCTTTTGTTGGTCGGCACTGGTTCCCAGCGTCGCAGTGACAAGTGCCTGGGTCTCGCCGCGTGTGAAGACCGCTGACCCGTGCACTCTCGGAAGTAGGCCGATCTCAGACCAGATGTCACGTATTTCGTCAAATTTACGACCGTCGAGCCGCTGTCCTCGTTCGAGAATTTCGTCTCGAAGCACCTTCTCCTTCAGTGCCTTGAAGGCTCGCTCAGCCTGCGCGCGCTGATCGCCTTCGTTTTCTGGAAACGACGAGACGAGGTCTGCAAGCACCTTGTCGACCTCTGCGTAGCTCTCCAATTTGTCCGAAAGTCGCATGGCGGAACTCAATGGACCGAGAGCCCTCTCCTCGATGGCGCTGGCTAAGGCCTTGTCCACTGGCGGGGCCGACACCGACACCTTGGGCTTGCCGGCTTTGGCGGCTAATTCGTCGATCGTCGAGACGATTTGTCGAATGGCCTCGTGTCCGGTCTCAAGTGCGGTGAGCATCTCGTCCTCGGACACTTCCAGGGCTCCAGCTTCTACCATCACGATTGCCTGCTTACTGCCCCCGACAATGAGGTCCAGTCGACTCTTCCGACGCTCGGCATAGGTGGGGTTCACTCGAAATTCTCCGTCGATCAGACCAACCCTGACGGCGGCGATGGTCTGCGCTAACGGTATACTCGAGAGAGCCAGAGCGGCAGAAGCCCCGGTCAATGCCAGCACGTCTGAGTCGTTCTCAGGATCCGCCGATAGCACGAAGGCCACAATCTGCGTTTCTCGATTCCAGCCCGCTGGAAAGAGCGGACGAATCGGCCGGTCAATCAAGCGGCTGGTGAGAACCTCTTTTTCTGGAGGTTTTCCTTCACGCTTGAAAAAACCACCTGGAATCCGACCGGAAGCATAGGTGTTCTCGCGGTAATCCACGGTGAGTGGAAGAAAGTCAATACCTTCGCGTGCTGTTGGGGCATAGCACGCCGTAACCAGAACAACCGTTTCGCCGAATCTAATAATGACCGAACCGTCAGCTTGTTTGGCGAGCTTACCGGTTTCGATCAATAGATCGCTGCCGCCGACCTTCACTTGGGCCGTATCCATGAATTCTGCTCCTAATCACCAACCGAGTACGCCGAGGGGAGCGAATGTGTGGGCTGCAACAGGCGGGTGTCTTCCGTTGCCTACTTGCGGATTCCAAGACGCTTGATCAGATCCGCATATCGCTCGGTGCTCTTGCCCTTAAGGTAGTCGAGGAGTCTTCGCCGCTGGCCGACGAGCTTCAATAGTCCACGCCGAGAATGGTGATCTTTGACGTGAGTTTTGAAGTGCTCGGTCAGGTAGCGGATGCGCTCACTGAGAATCGCTACCTGGACCTCAGGTGAGCCCGTATCGCTGTCGTGGGTGCGATATAAATCTATAATCTCTGACTTCCGCTCCTTTGGGAACGCCACTGTCTACCTCCGCGAACGGCCCAGACGTCTCACATGACAATTCATGTGCACCAGACCGCCGCTTGCCACCCAAATGCTAAATTTTCTCGTGCCTGTAACCGAACGAGCTTACACTAGAACGATCCTTGGGTGCAAAATGCCGGCCGTACTGCCCTCCGCGATAGCGAGAAGAGAGCCACTGCGGTCATACACTTTTACCTTGCCTGAGGACGCTCCTTCCAGCGAAGGTGAGGCAATCCCAGTAGAGACGGCGACTGAGGAGGGCTTGAACTGAGTCGGCGTCAGGGCATTGCCGTGCGCCGCGAGACGTGCTCCTTGCTCGGTCACAACCACGCTCCGCAAGTTCGGTAACAGTTCCGACATCGGTAGCAGATGCCGCATGGCTGACTCGTGGTCCCGCTCAAGTTGGTCCATCGTCACCGCGTGGTCGAGGCCAAAAGCGCTACTTTGCTCCCGCCGGAGGTCTTCAAGACAGGCTCCACAACCCAGTGCTTGGCCGAGGTCGTGCGCCAGGGAGCGGACGTAGAAGCCTGGAGCGCAAATAATCCGACACGTGAGCCGGTTATCTCTCAGTGACTCGATCTCGAATTGGTGCACTGTGACCTTCACCGGCTTCGGTGCGACTGCCTCCTGGCGCCGTGCCAGCCGATAGGCACGGATACCACCGATCTTTTTAGCCGAATAGGGAGGAGGGACCTGGGTGAACGTACCCACGAAACGACGGCTCACCGCTTCGATTACATCAGGGGCGCTGGGTACGGTTCTCCCTTGCCGCATGCCATCGGCGACGACCGTTCCGGTCATATCGTAGGTGTCTGTGACGACTCCCAGTCGGAAGATCGAATGGTAGACCTTGTTTCCCACCGAGAGGAGTGTCGCTAGGCGGGTCGATCGGCCAACGACGAGAGGGAGGACCCCGGTCGCGATGGGGTCGAGGGTTCCGACATGGCCGACGCGGCGAGTGCCGAGAATCCGTCGACAGCGGGCTACCGTATCGTGCGACGTAATGCCTCGCGGTTTGTCGACGACGAGTACGCCGTCTGGGCCGGTCTGAGGGGAAGGTCGCACCGGTCTTAGGCGACCCGTTCGACAGCCGTGATGACCGCCGTCACCACATCGGAACGGGACGCCGCATCGGGCTCTGGGATCGAGAAACCAGCGGCGTTCTGGTGGCCGCCACCGCCCTGGAGTGTCGCCACGGCACGGACGTCGACCGCGCCTTTGGAACGAAGGCTGACTCGGAGCTGCCCATCAAGCTCCTTGAACAGTACAACCGCTTTAATCGATTGAGCGGCGAGCGGCATGTTGATCAGACCCTCTAGATCATCGGGCGCGCACCCGGTCTTCTCTAAAATCCGATCCTCGACATTGAGGACGGCGACCTGGCCGCCACCTACCAGATCCATGGCGTTGAGAAGCGTTCCTGTCAACCGAAGCTTTCCGACGCTGCTGTTCTGATACACACGGTCGGCCACCTCGGCAGGGGCGACACCCGCTTCGGCGAGCGCCGTGCAAATTCTAAAAGTACGGGTTGTGATACTGGAGTGCCGAAACGATCCCGTGTCAGTCAGGATTGCTACATAGAGGTGAGTGGCGATGGCCGACGTCAGAGAGACCCCGAGCCCTTGGAGCACTTCGAATACCATTTCTCCACAGGCCGCCGCGGTGGCGTCGAACCAGTTGAGGTTACCGTACATGGTGTTCCCCACGTGGTGGTCAATGTTGATCACGAAGTGCCGTTCCAAGCCGAACACCTCGGTTCGAGCGAGCGAGCTACACTCGAGCACGATCGCGGCGTCAAACGCGCCGTCGACGGTGTCACGTACCTCGATGTCCGTAACACCCGGAAAGGACGCGAGATAGTGCGGCACTGGGTCGCGGTTGACGACGCGAACGTCTTTCCCTAGGTCGCGTAAGGCAAAAGCCATCGCCAGCTCGGAGCCGAGTGAGTCGCCATCCGGTCGAGCATGCGACACAACGACAAACCGTTGAAGCCGTGAGATGGCCGTGACGATCGAGTCAAGTTCAGGAATATTAGACATGGCGCATCGGTGATCGCGAGGCTCTTCTCCGCGTCATGGATCGGACTTGCTCGGCTCGGTGTTCACGGGTGGTTCCTGTGCGATTTGATCGAAGAGGTGAGCCACTCGGTCCTGTTGAGCTACGGTGTCGTCATGTTCGAACCGGAGCTCTGGAACGTGGCGAAGCTGAAGCCGCTGTCCTAGCTGTCGCTTGAGAAACGGCCTAGCTCGGCGAAGGGCACGTGCGGTGTCACGGCGCCCGGTGTCATCTTGGGGACCGGTGTAGAAGACTCGGGCCTGCTGTAAATCTTTCGACATCCGAACATGCGTGACAGTGACATGACGCACACCGGGGTCTCGGACATGACGGGTCAGCTGCAGGCCAAGCTCGCTGCGGATGAGGTCCCCGACGCGGTCAGGTCGTGAGCCGTGACCCATGTTGCCTTTCGTAACTGCCGACGACCACGGTTAGTCTCATGAGAGCCATTCAACCTGCGAGCTCACGACGACGCCGGTTCCTTTTCGCTCCATCTCTTCCACGACGCTCAAGAGCGACCGCTGGACTAGGTGTTGTTCTGACCCCACCGCGGCGACGGCGAGACGAGAGCGCTGCCGTAGATCGTGATGATCGATCTCGGCGAGGGCAACGTTGAGCTGGCGCAGTCTGTCCTTAATGCTCCGCAGCACGGCGCGCTTATCTTTGAGCGACCGGGCTTCCGGAAAGTGAAGTTCAAGCGAGAGGAGCCCGACACAAGGCATTGTCCGGTTCACTAAACGGCGGTGGCGGCCACCGTTTCAATAGTAAATGCCTCAATGACGTCACCGACCTTGATGTCGGCGTACCGTTCGAACGCGATTCCGCACTCGATGCCGGTCTTGACCTCAGTGATGTCGTCCTTGAACCGGCGGAGGGATCCGATCCGTCCTTCGTGGATCACGACCCCGTCTCGAACCAGGCGAACCTTGGTATCACCCCCGCGAGTGATTCGTCCGTCCGTCACGATGCACCCGGCCGCCGCGCCGAACTTTGGAACCTTGAATACCTCACGTACGTCCGCAAGACCGAGCTGTTGCTCGCGGAAGGTGGGATCAAGCAGACCAGTCATTGCCAGCTTGATCTCATCCGTGACGTGATAGATGACCGAGTGCTTGCGGATATCCACGCCCTCGCGCTCGGCAACGACTTGGGCGTTCCGGTCAGGCCGGATGTTGAACCCAATAATGATGGCGTTCGAGGTCGAGGCGAGCAGCACGTCTGACTCACTGACGGCTCCAACGCCGGTATGAATGATCTGGATCTTGACCCGCTCGTCACTCAGTTTCTCGAGCGTCTGGGCCAAGACTTCCGCTGATCCCTGCACATCGGTTTTGATGATGATCGGAAGTTCCTTGGTGCCTTCGTCAGAGAGGTGCTCCTGTAACGATTCGAGGGTCACACGGGTACCGCGATCTCCAATCGCTTTTTCCTTGGCGCTGCTTTGACGGAGGAGCGCGATCTGTCGGGCCTTGGGGGCGTCGGCGACCACCTGGAAGGCGTCACCCGGTTGCGGGATTCCGGTCAAACCAAGCACCTCGACGGGACTCGAAGGGCCGGCGGATTTCACTTGGTTTCCGAGGTCGTCGATAAGGGCTCGAACGCGGCCGACCACGGTCCCGGCAATGAAGTTGTCACCAACACTGAGCGTGCCATCCTGCACCAGGATGGTGGCTACCGGTCCTCGGCCGCGGTCGACCCTGGCTTCGAGCACGGTTCCGGCTGCGACCCGTTTCGGGTTGGCCTTATGCTCACCCAATTCCGTGATCAGCAGGATCATTTCGAGCAGCGAATCGAGGTTATCCTGGTTCTTCGCCGACACTGCGACCATCACGGTTTTTCCGCCCCAGTCTTCTGGAGTCAGTTCTCGTTCCGCCAGCTCCTGCTTGACCCTGTCTGGGTTGGCGTCCGCCTTGTCGATCTTGTTGATAGCGACCAGGATCGGGACGTCTGCGGCTCGAGCATGGTCGATGGCTTCTTGGGTCTGGGGCATGACACCATCATCGGCGGCGACGACCAGGACAACCACGTCGGTAACGCTCGCACCGCGGGACCGCATCGCTGTAAATGCCTCGTGACCCGGTGTATCGAGAAACACGATTCGCCGACCCTTGACCTCTACCGCGTAGGCCCCTATGTGCTGTGTGATGCCCCCCGCCTCGCCCTCGGCGACCCGTGTCTTTCTGATGGCGTCGAGCAGGGTGGTTTTGCCATGGTCGACGTGTCCCATGACCGTCACCACTGGCGCACGGGGCACGAGGTCATCCACGTTGACCTCTTCGGACTCGAGCTGGATCATTTCCTCTTCGAACGTTCGAAGATTCACGTCCGCGCCGAACTCGCGCGCGATCATGGTGGCAGTTTCTGGGTCCAAAGTCGTGTTAATCGTCAACATGAGACGCTTTTCGATCAGCTTCTTTAACACGTCCTTCGGTTTAACCTCGAGTCGAACTGAGAGGTCCTTTACCGTCATTCCCTCGGCGATCGTGATAGTCCGTGTAATCGGTGGTAGTGCCCTTGGGGCGACGGGAGTTGTCTGCTTAGGTCGGCGCGCGCCGCGTTTCCCTGGCGATCGGTACGGCCGTGGCGGCGGTCGGTACCCTACGGCCGGCCGCGCTGGCAGTGGACGTGATGATGGCGGTCGTAAAGGCTGCGATGGCAGCGGCCGCGGCCCGCCAAGAGGCGGTTTATTTGTCGGCGTCCGTGGCGTGGTGAGCGGAACCTGGCGCTCCGCGTTGTCGGCTACCGGTGGGCGAGGTCTCGGTTTAGGCTCCTCTACTCGCAGTCGTAACGTTGGTGGAACGAAGCGCCCGGTGCGCTTCGTCACAGTCGACGTTGCGGCTTTGAACTGCGCCGATGGAGTCTGCTCTACGGGAGTCAGAACCGGCGGAGTGCCTTCAGGCTCGAGAGCCGCCGGTGGTGGTGTGACTGGGGCGGGTGGCGGCGGAGCCTCTACCGTTTTCGGTGGTGGCGGAGCCTCTACCGTTTCCGGTGGTGGCGAAGCCTCTACCGTTTCCGGTGGTGGCGAAGCCTCTACCGTTTCCGGTGGTGGCGAAGCCTCTACCGTTTCCGGTGGTGGTGAAGTCGCGCTGGTGTTGATCGCCGAAAGCTCTGCCACCTCGGTCCGTGTCTCCGTCGCTGTGGAGGTATCGGCCGTTGCCTCGATGTCCACTGCGGCTTGTTTCGCCGCCTTGGCGGACTTGATGAGCCTGGGCGGGCCGAGTTGAACCGTCGGTTTCGGTGCGTCTAATACTGCTTGCTTCGCGGTGCGTCCCTTCTTTGCGGCGGTTCGCCGCCTGGAGGTTCTGCCGAAAAGTTTCCCCCCTGGAAGCTCGATCTGGCGCTCTCTAGCCACGCGCTCGGCAAACTGCCTGGCAACGATCTCTTCGATCGTGCTCGAGGCACTTTTGACCTCGATTCCATGCTCGCGTTTGAGCAGATCCATGACCTCCTGACTCGGAAGGTCAAGTACTTCGGCGACTTTGTAGATTCGTATAGTGGCCAACGTTGACTTTCAGCTCAAGGTCCGATTGATGTTCTAGACCGAGTCTCCTGTCTTATCTCCGTTTTTAGTCTCTTTTACTGGAATTTCAACCGGCGTCGAGTCCTGTGTGACTGCCGCCTCTGTCTCGACGGAGGTGCTCGAACGTTCCGCCTCATCACGCTCCGCTTGCAGGGCGGCCTCGGCCGCGGCACGTTCAGCGGTCTCGACCTGTTCCCTGACGGCCGCCTGGATCTGTTCGGCTGTGGCCTCGTCGACGCCGACGGTTTCCGAAAGCTGGGCCTTTGTTACCTCCAGGAGCCGGTCTGCCGTGTCGAGACCAGCGTCACTCAACTTACGAATCTGGTCGTCGTCGAGGCCGGGAAGAGTCAACACCGCAGAATCATCGACGGCTTCCAATCCCGCGAACTGGGCCTCGACCTCAGCTCGCTTTTCTTCCTCGCTCTTGATGTCGATTCGCCAGCCAGCTAGCTTGGCGGCCAGTCGCACGTTCTGACCTTTTTTCCCGATCGCTAATGACAATTGGGCGTCTTCGACCACGACCTCGATCACCCTTTCGGCGTCGTTGACCACGGTCACCCGCTGGACCCGGGCCGGACTGATAGCGTTGGTCACGAACGTGACAGGATCTTCGGACCATTCCACAATATCGATCTTTTCACCCCGGAGTTCCCGGATGATTGCCTGGACCCGTGTTCCCTTCATGCCGACGCAAGCGCCAACGGGATCAATGTCTCGTTCGCGCGAGTGCACCGCGACCTTTGCACGGTCACCGGCCTCACGCACTGCCCCCTTGATCAAGACAGTCGAATCGTAAATCTCCGGAACCTCTTGCTCGAAAAGTTTAATCAGCAGAATCGGGTCGGTCCGCGACAAAATGAGCTGCGGCCCCTTTGTGCTCTTGTTGACCTCCCGGATCACCGCTCTGATCCGATCTCCGGTTGTGTAGTTCTCCGCGCGCGACTGCTCCCGTCTGGGTAGTAACGCTTCAACCCGGCCGGCTTCGACGATTATGTCGCCGTTCTCGAAGCGCTTAACCGTGCCTGACATCACCTCGCCGACCCGGTCGCTGAACTCCTCGTAGACGTTTTCTCGCTCGGCCTCTCGTACCTTTTGAAAAATCACCTGTTTCGCGGTCTGAGCCGCAATCCGTCCTAGCACGTCGGTCGGTTTTGGAAACTCGATCTCCATGTCGACCTCGGCCTCTTCGCCATACAGTTCCTGGGCCTCGCTAAGCGCGATTTCGGTGGCGGGGTCCGTGACTTCCTCGACGATTTGGCGTACGGCGAAGAGCTCAACTTGCCCCGTTTCAGAATTGAACTTGGTACGAAGGTTCTCGTCAGACTTGTAGTACTTCCGCGAGGCGGTCAGTACGGCATCCTCGATCGCCGTGATAATCACGTCAGGCTCGATGCCCTTCTCTTTGGCGAGCGCCTCGATCGTCTGTTGTAACGGGTTGTTCATCGCCATTGTCTGTCTTCAGAACTCCACTTCGAGCCGAGCTCGCGACACCGCCGACCACGGGATCCGATGGATGCGGTGACCCGTGTCGATAATCACGTGGTTGCCATCGACGCCAGCAATCCGACCCGCGACGTAATTCAGGCCGTCAATCGTCTCGCGGGTGACGATCTTTGATAGCCTTCCCTCAAACCGGCGACAATCGCTCAGGTGTCGCAACGGGCGGTCAAGACCCGGAGACGACACCTCAAGTGTGTACGCGTGGTCGAACGTGAAGTCAGCGTCGAGAACCGCACTCAGATCACGACTGACTCGCTGACAATCGTTGAGGTTGACTGACTCCTGAGTGGGGTCAATGGTGGCCTCACGATCCGTCTGTGGCCCGTCGAGGAAAACTCGTAGCACCCAACCAACCGATTCTCGACGGATCTGCACGTCAAATATTTCAAGCCCGAAACCACGGGCAACCCGATCCGCAATCGCCCGGACCTCAAGCACGCGATCTTCGTGGCCCACCGTCACTCATGGGGCGTCCTGCGGCGCCCAAAACACAAAAAGTGGGCGAACGCCCACTTTTGCAGGATCGACCTACAGCGAAATATATCATGTCGGAAACGGCACCGCCAACGGCTAGGGTGTTAGCCGGTGCAGCATTCTGGGGTAAGGAATGGCTTCGCGGACGTGTTCGAGGCCACATATCCAGGCCACCACCCGCTCAAGACCCATCCCAAATCCGCCGTGAGGGACCGATCCGTAGCGGCGGAGATCCAGATACCACTCAAAGGTCTCCCGGGGCAGGTCGTGCCTGTCAATCCGTTCTGAGAGAAGTTCGTAGTCATCCAATCTTTCACCGCCGCCGACGATCTCCCCGTAACCTTCCGGTGCCAGTACGTCTACCGATAGTGACAGCTCAGGCCGGTCGGGGTCGGGCTGCATGTAGAACGCCTTAATGGAGGCCGGGAAGCGGTGGACGATCACCGGCCGGTCGAACCGATTGGCCAGTGTGGTTTCGTCGGGGCTGCCGAAGTCACCGCCCCATTTAAATGGAACCCCGTCTTCCTTCAACAGCGCAGCGGCCTCGTTGTATGAAATCCGTGGAAACGGACTCTGGACGCGTTCGAGGCTTGTCGTGTCTCGCTCGAGTGTTGCGAGTTCACGCTGTCTCGTCTTGAGGACGCGGCCGACCACGGATACCACCAGTGCCTCCGCCAGTGCCGTGACATCGTCGAGCGTGGCATACGCCACCTCAGGCTCAACCATCCAGAATTCCGTCAGGTGTCGCCGCGTCTTTGACTTTTCAGCGCGAAAGGTCGGACCAAAGGAATACACGCGGCCGAGGGCGAGCGCATTGGCCTCGTTGTAGAGCTGACCACTCTGGGTGAGATAGGCCGTTTCGTCATCAAAGTAAGGAACTGGGAACAGTGTCGTTGTCCCTTCGCACGCGGCCGGCGTGAGAATCGGTGTGTCGACCAGCACGAAGCCCAGGCCATTGAAGAAGTCACGAATCGCGTTGATGATCTCGTGACGTACACGCAAGATCGCCTGTTGCCGCACGCTGCGGATCCACAGATGTCGGTGGTCGAGCAGGAAGTCGATCCCGTGCTCTTTGGGGGTGATAGGGTAGTCGTGTGACGTGCCGACGACCGCGAGCTCTGTGACATCGATCTCATGTCCGCCAGGTGCCCGGGCGTCCGCACGGACCGTGCCTCTTACGACGAGTGCGGTCTCCTGTGCGAGGTGGTCGGCTTGTGTGAAGGAGTTGCTTCCCACGGCCGCTTTCAACATCACAGCTTGGATAAATCCGGTGCCATCGCGAACGGTCAAAAAGTGAATTTTTCCGCTCGAGCGACGGTTGTGCAGCCAGCCTCTAAGCGTGACCTCTTGGCCTTCGTGTGAGGCGATGTCTTCAATATAGGTCGCCATATGGGAGAGCAGTCTAGCTTACCCAAGCTCCGTCACGTGAAACGACAAAAGCGAACGAAGCCGGTTGAATCTGGCATGACGCTTGAGGACGGCGGCCAGAGAGTGCAGCGTCCTGAGAACAGCGTCTTCATACCGGGTTGTTCCGGCGACGGCCGACTGATAGCCAAACGTACCGAGCGCCTTGAGCTGTCGTTGTACCGACATGATATCGAAAAGTCGACGAAATTCCTCCGCGTCATTGTTCCCCGTCAGCCGCAGGTATTCGTCAATCATCGTTTCGACAAGGTCGTTCGGATTGTCCACATATGAATCCCGCAGCAGCGAGACCAAGTCGTAGGTGTTAGGGCCCATGCGGGCATCCTGAAAGTCGAGGACGTACAGATTTCCCTCGTGCACCATGAGATTGCGGCTGTGATAATCGCGGTGACAGAAGACGCGAGGCTCGGCTGACAACTCGGCCGTAAGCGGTCTGAACTCCTCTTGAAGCCCGGCGCGCTGATGGGCTGCCAATGTGGCGCCGCGTGCATCGATGAGGAAGTGATCGATAAAAAATTCGAGCTCAGACATTAGCTTTTCGACATCGAAGGCCAGTCGAAACGGGACAAACTCGTTGGACTCGAACTCTCGGCCTTGGCGTTGCATCGTGACGATCATTGCCACCGCCTCTCGATAGCGACCTGCTCGTTCGTCAGGCGTGGCTCTGGTCAGAAACTGCTGCAGCGTCAAATCACCAAGGTCTTCCAGCTCTACGATTCCCAGGTCGGCGGCATATCCAGCGACCGCCGGAACGCGAATTCCCATCTGCTCGATCAGGCGGCCGACACTAAGAAACGATAACGATAAGGGGTCGATTACTCCTGGGTGAACGAGTAGCATCCGCGATTGGCCCGAGGGTGGAATGACCCGTACATACCGTCGGGCCGAGGCGTCACCTGGGAGCTCCTGAAACCTTGTGCCCGGAAGGAAAGTCGTCCGTTTAAGATAGGTGGCGACACGCTCACCGATCGATGGTGTCTGATTCGTCATATTTCGCCACACATTAGTGCCGGGATTGGTCCAGCGACACATGCAACGGTCCGTCGGGGGTGGCGATGATTGCCATCCGACTGGCGATGGTGTGGGAAGGGAGCGCGACGCCGTCCGCGACAATGCAATCAGTGAGGTGGCAGTGTTCCCCGATCACTACCTCGTCCCACAGGATAGTACGTGTCAAGATAGCCGTCGGGTGGATCCGATTACGGTTCCCGGTCGGTAGCGTGTCGTGTCCTTCCTGTCGGGAGATCTCAAGCGACGTCGCGAGGTAGTCGGCTGGCGTTCCGACATCGTGAAATTTTCCGTCTATGTGGTGGGTCGCGATTCGCCCGGGTCCGCATGCCAGCAGCGCGTCATACACACCGCCAATGGTCGCTGCTGGTGTTCCCTCGGCGAGGCCATGAAATACCGACGATTCGACCAACTGCACGCCGACGAAATGTTGAGATGGCGTACCGGCTGGACAAAAACGGACGACGAGGCCGGCCCTGTTAACCTCCACGCCTCCATATCGAGAAGAATCCTGGAGGTCCGTAGTGGCCAGGGTGATGTCCGCGTTAGACCGGTCATGCGTCCGCTGCAGGTCCGACAGGTCCAGGTTGGTGAGGGTGTCGCCGTTGATGACGAAGAAGCGGTGATCCAGAAGCGAGAGAGCCCGCCGGGGTCCGCCAGCGCTACCGAGAATCGTCTGCTCCCAGGAGTATCGGACCTGCAAGGCCGTGCCGTCGCCCTGACCCACGACGCGGGTGATCGTGTTTGGCAGGTGATGAAGGTTCAAGACCACTGACTGGACACCCTGGTCCGCCAACCATCGGAGCAGACGCAAAACGAGGGGAACGCCGGCTACTGGCACCGCCGGTTTGGCTCGAACAAGGGTCAGAGGGAAGAGCCGGGTGCCAAGCCCAGCGGTCAACACGATGGCTGGTGGGAGCGTGGCGTTTCTCATTACTTGAATGGTTCGGGTGTTTCGCTCTTTACTCCTTGGGTCCTGGCTTTTTCCGTTCAGGACACTAAGGGATGGTGGAGCGTGATTATAGCTGCCTGCGCTCGTTGCCCAGTACCCCCCTAGGTCGCGCGCTGGCTGAAGGAGCAGCCACGCAGCTGTGGGGTCCCGACGTTCTTCCCAAAGACCAAGACCTTGTGAGTACTTCCCAGGCCTCCTGGTAGAAGGAGTGTCTTGAGCGCGAGTCGACGCTTAAGGGTCTCGCCCGCCTCGCCAGGTGCCGGCCAGGTGTCGGCTCCGATTCCCAAGAGGAAATAGGTCTGATCCACGACGGCGAGTGTGTCGAGCCCGACCCCTTCGGCAGCCAGTCGAACAGCAGTCAGGTCGACGTGCGCTGTGATATCGACCTCTCCAGGATCGAGAAGCCTGGCCGGCAGGGCGTGGCGACCCCGGGTCCCTATGACGTGACGATGATAGGTCGTGAGCGTACCGGCGGCATGGCTGGCCGAATACAGCTCGGATGCGTTGTGCCCGTAGTCAATTAGGACAAGAAAGCCGCCGTCGAGAGACCGACCCGCCTGTTCGACCCAGCTGACCGCCTTCGGGCTGATCTCGGCGCGCCACCCTGGTTCGAGCTCGATCGCAAATCGTTCAACGTGTGCCAGCACAGCGGCTGACGGTGGCGCCAGACACTCCACGAATCGATCTCTGTCCCGTGAATGAAGGTCGACGTAAACCTCGGCGAGTCCAGAGCTGGTCATCACGATTGGATGGACCGGGAGAGCGTCGAGGAGTTCGTTGGCGAACACGATGCCGCTGATGTGGGCGGGGACCGTCTTGGTGGAGCACCGTAACTTCCAGGCGTGAGGTCCGAGCGTGTCGATGTGTGATGCTCGCGCGGTTGAGCTCCGCTCGACGAGCGTCAGACGGACCGCATCATAGAGCTCTGGGTCCGTGCGGGCGAGAGCTTCCAGGACATTCAGGGCAAGGCGGCCACTCCCCGCTGCCGCCTCAACGAGATTACAGTCATCAGGGTCAAAGTTGGACCCTAGTCGCAGGCACTGCCACATTTCTGCGAACTGTGCGGCCAGCAGCTCGCCAAAGAGGGTCCCGACGTCGACGCTCGTGAAGAAGTCACCGGAGCGACCCGACCGGCGATCGACCTGGGCGTAGTACCCGTGACGCGGGTGATAGAGTGCCAGGTCCATGTACTCCGCGAATGGGAGCGGACCGCGGGAACGAATCCGCCGAGCGATCACCTCGCGGAGCAACGGCATCGACCGAGCGTTTCGGCTATTCCTTGAGTACCTGCAGGAACACCCGGTTCGGTCCTCGCTGGACCAGCAGGAACGCCGTTCGGCCCGATTCGACCAAGTTAAGTTGTTGGACTGTGTCGGCGGCGTTCGCAACCTCGGTCCGATTGACGCTCACAATGACGTCGCCCGGCCGGGCTCCCCCGCTCTCCGCAGCGCCACCGCTCTCGAGATCGACGATGACCGCGCCCTCGGTACCGTCGGGCACGCTCAACCGGCCAAAGATTTGCGGTGTCAAGTCTTGCAGCGTCATTCCGAAGCCTTCGCTGAAGTTGTCCTGAACCGTCTGCGTCGGCTCCGCTTCCGTCTCCAAGTCAAGTTCTTCGATGGTGACGTTAAGCGTGACCTCTTCTCCGGCCCGCAGCACGATTACTGGTACAGTTGTCCCAGGGCGCGTTGCCACGACCTTGCTCTGGAGGTCTTCGGTGTCCTCGATACGGTTTCCGTTGTATCGCACGATGACATCGCCCGGCTGCATGTTGGCGTCAGCCGCCGGCCCACCTTCCTGGACCGATGACACGATCGCACCCATTCGCTCTGTCAACCCGAGGTCTTGAAACGATTCCCGCGCGACGTTCATGATCTGGACACCGATTCGTCCACGGGTCACCTTGCCGCTGCGTAACTCGGTTAACAGCTCACGAACGGTGTTGCTGGGAATGGCAAATCCGATCCCCACATTCGACTGCCGGTCGCTGACGATGGCGGTGTTTATTCCCACCACCTCACCGCGGATGTTGAGGAGTGGCCCGCCGGAGTTACCAGGGTTAATCGCCGCATCTGTTTGAAGCACGTTCTGTGACCGACCTGGAACCGAGGTGAACGGTCGGCCGATGGCCGAGATCACACCGACGGTCACCGTATGGCCGAACCCGAACGGGTTACCGATGGCCATGACCCAGTCACCAGGCGCCATTTGGCTCGAGTCGCCGAAGTTGGCCACTGCCAGGTCAAGGTCGGCGGGTACATCAGTGAGTTGGAGCAGTGCGCTGTCGGTCAGCGGGTCGCGTCCCAAAATCTCGGCCTCATAGAACAGAAGATCTTCATCGCCGAAAAAATCGATCTCGATCGTCGTGGCGTCCTCGACCACATGGTTATTGGTCAGGATCAAGCCGCTGGCGTCGATGACGAACCCAGTGCCTGCCGCCTGGACGGTTCGCTCCCGCGGCTGTTGGGGTTGTTGTTCCTGAGGCTGCCCGAAAAATTTTCGGAAGAGGTCGTCATCCCCAAAGAAGTTGTTAAGCTGGGAACTCTGGCGGGACTCGGTTCGAATGTTGACAACCATCGCCGTCTGTGTCTTCGCGATTTCTCTGAATGTCCCGGCATCGATCGGTCCGTTGAGTGGCTCGCTATTCATCGGTGGGGGCGCGAAGGTCTGCGCAGAGGGTGCCGGCGCCATATCGAAGCGAGAGGCGATGACCAGACCGATGGCCATCGACACCACTGCGATAGGGACGGTGGAAAACAACGTGCTCCTTTGTGTCGACATCATTTCCTCCAGCGGCTTCACTGACCCCGGGGTCCCACCCCGCGTTCCGCCATTTCTATAGATTACCTCAGTGTCTCGTCTGGGCGACTCGGTTTTAGCTGATCGTTGAGACGACCGAGTACGGATGGCGTTTCACCTTTTAGACATCAGCGGCACAATTTCGGTCTGAACTGGACCCGTTACCTGTGCGTCGTGATGGCTGACATACATATTGATTTCGGTCCGCACCCCAAACGTGTCCTGATAAATACCCGGTTCGATCGTGAGCCCAGTACCTGGGAGCAACCTGCGATCGTCATGGGTTTCGTGGTCGTCCATGTGCACACCGTTGCCATGAACCGACTCGCCGAGGCTGTGACCGGTCCGATGGATGAAGAATTGTCCCATGCCTGCGGCGTCGATTACTTCTCTAGCCGCACGGTCGACCTGCCAACCCCGCAAGTCCTCACCGGTCGCGCTGGCGTCTTTCACACGCGCGATGGCTGCGTCTCGGGCCGCCCGCGCGAGGTCGAACACCGCCGAGTACTCGGAAGGCACCCCAGCACCTGCGTATCCCATCCAGGTGATGTCGGCGAAGACGGCACCTCGCGTGTCTAGTTTGCCCCACAGGTCCAAAAGTACAATATTACCGTGCTCGATTCGTCGGTGCTCCTGTGCCGTCGGTAGGTAGTGGGGGTTTCCACTGCTCTGCTGCGAAGCAACCACAGGTGGAGAATCGGTGACCAGCTCGGCGTCTCTGAACCAACCCACCATTGTTTGCTGCACCTCGAACTCGCTCACCGGAGTGGCTGCTTCAAGACGCTCCCGGATAAGTGCAAACGCCCGATCCTTAATCTGGTACAGTCGATACGAGGCCGCGCGATGGGTCGCGAGCGCGGCCTCATCCCACACGGCTGCGAACCGCTGGACTAGGTCGCCAGATGACACGATTGTGACGCCAAATGCCCGGATCGCGTCAACGGTTCCTGCGTCAACCCGTGATATATACGGAATGGCTCCGTTCGGCGAATACTCCATCGCAAGGATGCCGCATCCGGTTAAGAGTTTCAAGAGTCCATCTTGAAGTTGCTGATGGCCCACGTAGAGTGTATGCGTTCCTGGCAGGTGAGCGAGGCTAGTCGGTTCGATAGCATGCATGAGCGAGCGTGGCTCGCCGGTCGCTGGAATAAGGTAGTACCACCGCCGTGTCGTGAGTTTCGCAGCCGAGTCGACCTGGACGACAGCCCGGGCGATCGGGTTCGATCCGTGAAAGTCACAGAGCAGCCAACCGTCGAGGTTGTCCTCCTGGAGAGCACCCTGAATAGCGGGGAGATCGAACACCACCGACTGAGTATAGGTCACGTCGTTGGTCCCAAGATGTCCCGCTACGAGGTTGCACACAAAACGGAGTGAGAAGGCTTGAGACCGTGCCCGTGTCGTTCATGCGTGCAGCTGGATGTCGGCACGACGTGGGGCACGCGGACTGCCGAAGCGACGACGGTTTCGCAACGGGAA
>CAUZDY010000006.1:0-107126 GCA_963578805.1 Vicinamibacteria bacterium
AACCACCCAAGAACATGCACGCAACACCAGAAAATGTGCGATCGCCTCATGAAACGACAACGCCGATCCGATACACCTACGAGTTGACAACAAAACCACCACGCAACATGGATACACACTCGATTCAGTGTCGACCCGCCGGTTGGTCGCAGTTCTCATCGTTGACTGTTTTAGTCGGCACGGTTCTCTTTGTCCTTTTCGTCGGTGCGGTCACGGTCGGTGCGACTGCAGCGGACAACGTGAGTCTCAGGGGAAGCGCAGCTTCGCTGGACGAACAGAACAATCAGGCTGAACGTCACGACTTCACCTTCCTGCGTGAATCATCACAACTGCGCAGATTCGTCCGGGCGGGACTACTCGTCCCAGTCGGCGGCAGTCGAAACTACCGGCTTAAGGACGTGTCCTTTCCGTATGCGCGACCGGAAGTTAAGCTGTTCATCGAACGTCTGTCGGAACAGTATCGCCGAGCCTGCGGCGAGCAACTAGTCATCACGAGCCTGACGCGTCCACTCGCGAACCAGCCGCGTAATGCATCACCTCGGTCGGTTCATCCCACCGGTATGGCCTTCGACGTGCGACGGCCCAATAACCCGACCTGCCGGGGATGGCTGGAAAGCGTGCTGCTGTATCTGGAGGCGCAGTTGGTTATCGAAGCGACCCGGGAACGAGCCCCGCCACACTACCACGTGGCCGTCTTCGCACGGGACTATGCTGACTACGTCAAGTTACTCAAGACCCGATCCTCCTCGCCCACCAGCCAAAGTTACATCGTACGCCGGCGGGATACGCTTTGGAAGATCGCAAGACGGCATGGCACGACACCCCCGAACATCCAAGGACTCAACGGTCTCAAATCTTCCCTGATCCGCCCTGGCCAGGTCCTCATACTGCCGCCCGGAACCGCAGAATAAGGTTCGACGTCCCGCGCCGAAATTAGGACACGGGCACCGGAAAATAACTGAGAACGCTCATCCTTACCGAGAGCTTCTGGTTCGTGCTTTGACTTAACACCAGAGCCTCTGGCTCGCCCACGCGGTAGTGTATTATCCGATTACTACAGTTACATTGATCTTGACAGTCTGGACCGGGGTGCGGTGGTTTAACGCGTCCCGTTCCGGGACGATTAAATCGTGAACGAGACAATTAGCCCGCTCGAAAAGTCTCTAGAAGAATGGCAGGCACTGCTACCTGACGACGCCTACCGAGTGCTCTTCAAGGAGGCGACCGAACCACCACGAACCAGCCCGTTGAACGATGAAAAAAGGGTCGGCACATACATTTGCGCCGCGTGCCACCTCCCTCTGTTCGAGTCGACAGCAAGATTCGACAGTGGCACAGGCTGGCCCAGTTTCTTTTCGGCGATCCAGGGTCGGGTCGAAACCAAAAGAGACTTCAAATTAATTTTGCCGCGTGTCGAGTATCACTGCGTCCGGTGCGGAGGCCATCAAGGCCATGTCTTCCGTGATGGTCCGGCCCCAACGGGACAGCGGTATTGCAACAACGGCCTGGCGCTCATGTTCATCCCGGCGGATGATAACCTCCCGGCACAACGCACCTGACAACTGGCCGACGCTCGTCCTCCGAGTCCCCCGCGCAACCAACAACAGCGGCGCATCGTTCCGCAGAGCGCTATTGAAGGAACTTGCCAAGGGCCAGCTCCAGAGGAAATGACGCCAGCGTCAGATGAGGGCGTTCACCACGACCCTGCGGGCAGTCAGACGGTCGAACGATTGAAGTGCGAAAATCAGCTAGTCATCGGTCAAACGGTGAAATGAGAAGCGCGCAGATAACGTAGTCAATCACACCGTATCAATACGGCATTCGATGGACATCGGCACAGACGAATCGAAGAGCCGAAGCAGCCGCTCGATCGCGCGATCGCCTCGGCAGGGCCGAGCCATCTTGTCGCGGATGTCCGACTGGTCACAGCGGTATCTCGGCAGAGCGGCAGCTAGAGAATCGAGGTGAGATATGGGGCCTCCGATGATGGCATGCCGATGGACTCGTCGTCAGGCCCAAGCGTAGTTCGCCCACGAGGCGACCGTTTCTATGATTGTCTGTGGGTCAGGCGTCAGGCTTTACGCGAGCCGCCACGTCCCCATCCTGTTCCATCTGGGGAAACACCAGCGACATGAGCCAAACGAGCAGGATGATGATCAGCACGAGCATCCCCCAGCGCATCACACTGGCCAACAGCGCCAGGTCGAACACGGGCACACGGGGTTGGAATTGGAACTGCATCAGCTGGCTGCCACGCTCGCTCATCCAGTGCCAAGCCGTGTGGGCGACAAGCGCCGACACCAGTATGGTCCCGGCCCGCTCCGCCACGGCAAACCGAAAGAGCACCGACAGCATCGGTACCAACAACGCGATCACTAGCAGCTGTCCCAGCTCGACACCGACGTTAAAGGCAAGGAGAGACGTCAGAAGATGATCCCCCGCGAACTGGAGCGTTTCACGAAGGGCAAACGAGAATCCGAAGCCGTGCACCAGACCGAACCCAAACGTAATCAACCATCGCCGTTTCAGCCTGACCCCGAGAATGTTCTCGAGCGCCATATAGACGATTGACACCGCGATCATCGTCTCGACGAGCGGTGGAAACCACAGGGCGTCCGGCGCGAAGTTGAAGGCCGACGCGATCAGCGTGACGGAATGGGCAACAGTGAACGACGTCACGATGGCGACGAGGGGCCTAAAACGCCGAAATGGAATTACCAGACACGCGAGGAACAAGAGGTGGTCGACCCCGTCCAAGATGTGCTCAAAGCCGAGGTTAACGAAGCGCATCGCGGCCTGGTGCCAGCGCGGATCAAGCCGGACGAGTCCAGGGTTTCCTCGATACTCGAACGCTCGAACCGTGTCACCCGGAAGCACGAACCGCAGGACCGTCACTGTGCGCAAACCCAGACGCGCTAGCGTCGGGTCGATGGAAAAATTGGATTGGTCAGACCGGATCGGGTACTCGAACATGGCGTCTAACATCGCCTGCTGCCAGAAGATCTCGGTGTCGTCAGCAAGCGGTGGACCAGTGACATGGGCGAGTGCCCGATCGTAGGTCGCGAACGCCTGATCCGATGGAATTGAAGCGCGGACTGCGACAAGTTGCTGTCCAGTGAGTGGAACATCATCCTCATAGAGCTCAAACTCGTTGGCGATCCATAGGTGGGCCGCATCCGCCAGTGCAGAATCAGCTTCAGCGATGTTCAGGTAGCCCGGACCGATTTGCGGAAACCGGACGTCCTGCATCGCAAAGAGCGGTACACGGACCAGGAGTCGTAGCGTCTGACCGGTAGGTTTGACTATGACCTGGACAAGGACGTCGGCCGGAATGTCATGCGCGCGCGTGCCCGAGGGCACGGTCAGGACCAACCCCAGGACCAGGAGGCCAAGAATTACCCACTGACCGGGTCGCCCTCTCCCCGTCGACCGCTTCTGTGGATCCTCGTAACCGCATGACCCGCGATGTGGATCGGACTGTCCGAGTGTCGAGACAGCCCGATCCACATAGCGCACAAGATTCGGCTGAAAACTTCGAGCCATCTAAATTAATTGCAAGTATACTGAACAGGGCTTGAGGGCCCAAGGCGCAGCCATTCCATCCATACATAAGTGGTGTGCCTTGTGCTTGTGACGTCACAGACTAGGATGGACAAGGGAGGACCGGGATGAATCGGAAACGAAACCTTCTCATCGGTTCATCGCTGCTTGCGCTGATCATCGCCTGCGGCGTCGGACAAAGTGCGGTCGAAGATGCCGTAGAGGACAGCGCGGCGATGGGCGACGGACCGATGGTCCCGATGTTCGAAGTCGACCCGTTGTGGCCGAAGAACCTCCCTGACCACTGGTTGATGGGCCCCACGATCGGTGTTGACGTCGACTCGACTGACACGATCTGGCTCGTGCATCGGAATACGCCGGATCAATTTGTCGCCCGTACGGAGATCGGTCTCGTACAAGATCCACCCGTCGCCGAGTGCTGCCAGCCAGGACCACCCGTCCTCGCGTTCGACCAGGAAGGGAATCTGGTCTACAGCTGGGGCGGACCTGGAACCGAGACCGGCGACTACTCGTGGCCGGAGTCCAACCACGGGATCACCATCGACCACATGGACAACGTCTGGATCGGCGGCAACGGCGCATTAGACTCGCACGTGCTCAAGTTCACCAGGGATGGAACCTTCCTGATGCAGATCGGTATCCCCGGCGCCAGGCAGACAGGCGAAGAGGACGGTCAGCCAATCTTGACTCGCGATAGCAATTCGATGGACAGCTACGGTCGCGTCGCAAAAATAGGGATCGACCCCGAAGCCAACGAGGCGTACTTCGCAGACGGCTACTTCAACAAACGGGTAGCCGTAGTCGACGTCGACTCCGGAGAGCTCAAGCGGCACTGGGGCGCTTACGGAAACGTGCCGGATGACGACTATGATTTCGGCGGGCCGTATCAGCCAGGGAGCGAGCCATCACAACAGTTCCGTGGACCGGTGCACTGTTCAGAGATTTCGAACGACGGCTTGGTCTATGTCTGTGACCGCGCCGCCGACCGCATTCAGGTCTTTCAAAAGGACGGCACGTTCGTAGAGGAAGTCATCATCGCCCCGAACACGCTGGCACAGGGTTCGACCTGGGACATCGACTTCTCGCCCGATCCCGAGCAACAGTTCTTGTATCTCGCTGACGGGCAGAACATGAAGGTCTACATCATCGACCGCGAGTCGATGGAGGTCCTGACCGCGTTCGGTGACGGCGGGCGTCAGCCTGGCATGTTCTTCGCGGTGCACAGCATCGCCGTCGACAGCCACGGGAACATCTACACCACCGAAACCTACGAAGGGTCACGGATTCAAAAATTCGTCTATACAGGAATGGGTCCTATTCCCGCAGGAGCAGAAGGCACAAACAGCCAGGGCGTGCTCTGGCCGACGAACTAGTAGCCTATATGGACTGAGTCACTGGCAACCCTCACACATCAGGGCTTGATCCGATAACCGTCTGGGCTTGGCTCCCTGAAGGCATCGTGACATGACTGGCATGTCCCTTTCAGCGCTTGGAGTGCTGTCGAGGCGGCCTCCGCGTCCCGCTCTCCAGCGGCCATTCGGATCGGCGAGAGACCTTCACGTACCTGGCGTGCGTATCCCGCCGCCGCCTCGCTCCCCCGGGCGGTCCAGAACGCCTCCACCTGCTCGAACTGGGTCCTCAGTTTCCCAATATCCTCAGACAGTTCAGGCCAGTATCGCGCATCAATGTGCAGCTCGGCGTCACCCACCAGGAAGTTGATCTCGGTCATCGCCGCCCCATACTCATCCTCCGTCAGCGCCGACTGCGACGCCCCCGTCGGAAGCGCACATACAAGCGCCGCACTCACCGCCACGACCAGCCTCTGTATCCGCATGGACACCATTATACGGCCACGGTCAGCTCGGAGCGCTGGATGTGGTCAAGAGATGCCGGCTTGTCGTCCTCAGGATGACCCTCACCCTGTGGGCCTCGCTGGTTACCATTCAAGGTGTCGGCTTTCAGGGTGGTGAAACCGCGAGTTCTGACCAGTTTGATGTCGGTAGCCATATCGAACTTACCCTCGACTCCGACCGATTCGTCATCTGTCCTAATGTCGAGGGTGAAACCGGCGACGGTTTGACAACATGACGGGCGGGCGGGTGGCCTCAACGTGGTCTTCGGAGTACGGTATGAGAACGAGTTCTCCAGCTAGCTCAAGGTCGTGAGATTTGGCAGTCCCGATCTTAAATGTGGTGTCGGGTTCACAGTGCAGACCACTTGAGCGTCGTCTTGACCTGTGCCAGGCTCGACGGTAGGCTCGGTGCACCATCACCAACATTACGTGCCGGTGGCGTGTGAACCCCCGGGGAGCAGCGATATGAGATTAGGCGTCGCGCCAATCGTTCTTGTCGTGGCGGCGGTGCTGACCGTCGGCATCGCAGCTACACCACAGTCGACTCCCGCCTCGGCTATGTCGACCGCCGCCCACGTCTTTCTGGACACGCTCAGCCCGGAAAAGCGCGATACGGTGCTGTTCCCGTTTTACAGCGAAGACCGATTCGACTGGCACTTCATCCCCCGCGAGCGAAAGGGCCTTCCTTTCAAGCTGATGACGGAGGTGCAGCAAGATGCAGCACTTGGTTTGCTGCGGGCCAGCCTCAGCGAGGATGCCTACGACAAATCCCAAATGATCCGGGAGCTCGAGCTGATCCTGTTCGAACGCGAAGGTCGAGCGGACCGGGATCGTGATCTCTACTTCTTCATGATCTTCGGCGAGCCATCGTCTCAGGGTAAGTGGGGATGGCGATACGAGGGCCACCACGTCTCGCAGAACTGGACAATCATCAACGGTCGTGCGGTGGCGAGCAGCCCGCAGTTCTTCGGGACGAACCCTGCACGGTTTCAGGACGACCACTCAGTGGAAACACGGATCCTTGCGGCCGAAGAGGACCAGGCCAGAGCCCTGCTGTTGTCCCTCTCACCCAGCCTGAGGTCCACGGCGGTCATCAGCGATGAAGCGCCTCGCGACATCTTGACGAGTAACGATCGGACGGCCTCGATGCAGGTGAACCGCGGCGTCGCGTTTGCGCAGCTGAGCACGGAACAGCAAGGATTACTCTGGTCGCTTATCGAAAGATACGCCCAGGTCCAGCTCGCTCCGGTGGCCGCCGAGCGCCTGGAGAAGATTCACACCGCTGGTGTCGACACGATCCGATTCGCCTGGATGGGCGGGGTTGAGTTAGGGGATGGCCATTACTACCGTATCCAGGGCGCGACGTTCTTGATCGAGTACGACAACGTGCAAAATAACGCCAACCATGTACACACCGTTTGGCGTGATTTCGACGGGGACTTCGGTCGGGATCTACTCGCGTCACACTACGTGCGTGTTCCCCACCGATGGGCAGGGGAGTAAAGCCTGGACGCTGCCGGTCAGAGTCCGTGCCACTGTTCACTACCTGATCATTAGCCCGACCAGACATCGATTACACCCAGCGTCTTCGAGACCGATCCGACGATGGGAATAGCCAGGCAGGACTTTGCGCACAGTCGGCCGACCGATGCCCCGTCTGAGGTCTCAGAAATAATAACCGCGGGTCGGCCGCTGGCGAGCACGTCGCCAACGATCCTCTTCCCCGCGAATGGCGCCCTTAGTTTCGGAACCGGTAGGTCACAGCCACGCACCATATATGTGGCGAAGACGCCTCTTGCCGCCGTCGACAACGTAGACGCCGGCCGCGTCGTAATGGACTAGTGATGCCAGGCCGTTGATCACGCCCCTGAGGATTCCGTCGGCGCCATCAGCATCGGTCGACAGACGAAGCGCATCAACCATGACGAGCGCTGCCTGTACTGCAGTGGCGTCAACTTTGGCCGGCGGTCAACGCATCGGCACCCGTGTTTTATGGTGTTTCATGACCTAATCTTATCCAGGCGGACCGACGCGTTCGACTAATGCCGCAGGAGGCACATGGTAGACTGAGTGGCTTTTCGTGGTGAGTGTAGCTCAATGGTAGAGCACCGGACTGTGGCTCCGGATGTTGCGGGTTCGATCCCCGTCACTCACCCCATCCCCACTCATCGCCGCCGCCATCTTGGTAGCCCCCACCTCTGTTGTATCTGGCAGCCACGTCGCGGCGGATTCGTCAGGGGTGAAGCGGCTGTCTCTTTTGCGTCAGATGGAGACCACGATGAACGGACGATCATCACAGTCGAAGGACGGGCTCAGGTCGATGGCACCGTCGCGCGTGTGGGTCAGCGTTTGCTCGCGAGCGTCTCAAAGATGATGATGGACCGGTTCTTTGCGTGTCTGTCAAAAAAGGCCGTCGACAACTTAAGCTAAAGGTAACCGATCGCACGGCCCGGTTGTCACTCAAGGCTTGTGCTAATGTGAATTGACGTACTTTACCCTAAACAAGACGCCCACACGACCACTACCTATGACGCCTGCGAAGACCCGTTTCACACTCGTTCGGTCGATTTTCCTGGTTCTCATTGTCACCCTGTCGCTCGCAGTCATCGCCGTCGGTGTCCTCGTGACCGTATTCGGAATGCAAGTGGAACTGAGAGGAAGCAGACAGCCGCGTTTGGTGTTCGACGATCCCGAGGAGCACTACGCCGACCTCGAAGAAAACCGGTCTCAGCACTACTCACATTTACTGCCGGCAGCGCGAATTAAGGCGGGTCAAACTGACTCCGGAGCGCCTTACTGGACAGATTTCAGAGGACCCGCGCGCGACGGACGATATACACAGGGCCGCATTCGAACCGACTGGCCCGCCAACGGACTGACGCCTCTCTGGCGTCAGCCGATCGGTGGAGGTTATGCATCGTTCACAGTAGCTGAGGGACGCGCCTTCACGATCGAGCAGCGTCGCGACCAGGAGGTGGTCACCGCGTACGATATCGAGACGGGCCGAGAGCTATGGAATCATGCCTGGGATTCGAACTTCCAGGAGAGGATGGGCGGCCCCGGACCTCGAGCCACACCCACTTGGCACAACGGTCGTGTCTACGCTCTTGGTGCGACCGGGTTTCTCTGGAGTCTTGCCGCCACGACCGGTGACATCATCTGGGAACGAAACATCCTGGAAGACAGTCAGGGCATAAACCTCGAATGGGCCATGGCCTCCTCCCCGCTTGTCATCGACAACCGAGTGATCGTACAGCCCGGCGGCCCAGACGGATGGTCGGTGGTGGCCTACGACCTCGAGACAAGTGAGGTTGTCTGGCACACACTTGATGACGTGCAGTCATACACCTCGCCTATGAGTGTTACATTGGCCGGCCAGAGCCAGGTGTTAATCGTGACGGCCAGCCGTGTGGCTGGCCTTGGAGCCGACGACGGCCGTCTTCTATGGGAACATCCGTGGAGTCCGTCGACGGTCCCCAACATCGCGCAGCCGATCCTTGTCGCTGACAATCAGCTCTTTCTCTCAGCGTCTTACGGCCACGGGGCAACGTTGATCGAGCTAGTTCCTCAGGATTGGGGGATCGTGGTTGAAACGGTCTGGCGGAACAACCGGATGAAGAACCGATTCAGCAGCTCGGTCCTCCACAACGGTTATATTTACGGTCTGGATGAATCGATTTTGGCATGCATCGACGCCTCCACGGGCGAGCTCCAGTGGAAGGGAGGCCGGTATGGGTATGGGCAGCTTCTACTGGCAGGCGACCACCTAGTTGTGCTGACCGAGGACGGAGAGCTCGTGCTCGTCTACGCGACGCCGGACGGGCACGACGAAGTGGCGCGCACGACGGCCATCGACGGAAAGACGTGGAACGTACCCGCTCTCGCCGACGGACGGCTATTTGTCAGGAATGCCAGAGAAATGGCAGCGTTCGATCTCAGAAGTCAGTAAGAGGATTCTCTCCTGTCTCGCTTCGCTCAGGCTTGTTTCCTTTTCCGCGTCGTTGGCCGCACCACAGCTGGATCGTGTGCTTACGGTCCGCTAACGGCCGAGGTTCGATCAGATAGGGCTTTCCCTAGCAGTGGTTGCCAGAAAATCGTGACCAGTACGGCCAGTCCTGACAAGATGTCGATGTTACATCGCTCGTTGGCGACCGTGCTCCGTGCCACAGAGGCCGACATGGCGGACATCCAGAACCTTTGCTGATCACACGGATCCGACGACGGCGGAAATCTACACCACATCCTTACCAGGGAGGCCCCTCATCCCGGCTTAGAAGTTGTCAGCGTGATAGAATCGGCACCGGCTTGAAGAAAGTTTCCAGAATCTATTTGTCAGTTCCAGATTGTCAGTGGTTTTCAACGGAATAGCGGTTGGGTTCGAAGCGTTCCACTAACTGACAGTCTTACACTAGTTTACGGTTTGGTTTGACTGTTGCGCGCCTGTAGCTCAGCTGGATAGAGCGCCGGGCTTCGAACCCGTAGGTCGGGGGTTCAAGTCCCTCCGGGCGCGCCATCTTCTCGTTCGGGACGCATGAGTGTCCTTTGCGTGAGAACACCACGTCGACGATGTCCGGGCGACTGTCCAGGAACACAGTCAATGTCGTTGCGCCCGTAGCTCAGCTGGATAGAGCGTCCGCCTCCGGAGCGGAAGGCCACAGGTTCGAATCCTGTCGGGCGCGCCATTCGGTGCCCGCTGAACCGACGCATCCCGTCGGCGGTAAGGGCACCCACAACCTAACGTGGGCCGCTAGCTCAACTGGCAGAGCAGCAGACTCTTAATCTGAAGGTTCCCGGTTCGATTCCGGGGCGGCTCACCACTTTTTCCCAACACAATCGGTAAACCGGGCGGATGTGGCCGGCGCCCGTCCGTCCCAAATGCCGGTGTGTTCCAATAATGTTCCAATGTTCGGGTTTTGCTCGGCGTACAGGGATGCAAAAGCCGTCCCCGTTGAACCGCTACTTTTAGCGTGGGTTACAAAAGTCGGTAGCCGCCATCACATTGGTTTTTCACGCCTAAAGAGTTGCCCCCAGATCGTTCTGGCTGCTCTTGGACGTTATCCCCGCCCGCCCGAACTGGTGCTGAATCCTTGGGGTTCGCAATTTCCATCAAGGTGACTGGCTCGTGGAACTGTGAGACGTGGAAGGCCGCGTTCTGGCCCACCAAGAGTTCCGCTGCGAGAGTCGTCCGCATCCGCCAGTCTAGGTCTATAACGTGCCCTTCGCTGGCGCTCGTATAGCTTTCTCGCTGCCTGGCGGCGCGGTAAGTGGCCCAACACCCTCGACGCCGACCTCAAACACGTCGACCGGGTCTTCGACGCCCTTCAGCAGGTAGCTGCCATGCGCTACCCAACGCAGTTCGCCGTATTCTGACTCCAGCCCAACGGCGGCTCGCCGAGCAACGTCGAAGACGCTGTGCGACAGCAGCGTCTGCTTGCCAACGGCCAGCGCCATCAGGCGCGAGGTGAACGGCTTGGCGAAGCCCTCCACCTCGACCTCGTTGGCGCCGCGGGCGATGTCCTCGTCTGTGTTGTTCCGGACGACGACCTCACCTAGATGGATACCGACCCGCGTCGCCACCTGGAACCCGACTTCCTTCGACAACTCGTCGAGCGCCTGGTGATACGCGAGCGAGAAATTGACTGCCTCGATTGGGCGGTCGAAGAAGAGGAGGAACCCGTCGGTTTTGTCGACCTCGATGCCATTGTGCTGCGCCAGGAGGTCACGCGCCAAGCGGTCCTGGCTGCTGAAGATCTCCGACGCCCGGCTGTCTCCGAGTTCCTCCGTCATGCGCGTGCTGGCCACCAGGTCAGTGATGACTAGGGTCTTTACAAAGGTGCCTTCGGGAGGCAATGTCGCGCGTCGATCCGATGCGTGAGATAATCTGGTCCCGGATACAAGGATAGAGTGATGCGCGGTCGTCTCTGGCTGCGATGGACGGGCCGACCGCACCGCTCTTTGCGGCGCTATTATGGTTGCGTCTTCGTCGTCCGCCGTCGGCGTCACCGACACACGGACCACGTAAGGACCGATGCCGATCACATCGCCTGATCTCAGCCGATGCGATCGTCCGAACTCCAATCGGTCCCGGGCGCCGTCAACGAACACGCCGTTCGTGCTCGTGTCGACGATCGAGAAAGCGCCGTACTGAAAGCTGATCGTGGCGTGCTGGCCCGACACCAAGCTATCCGGCAACCTCCAGGTATTGCCCGCCCGCCGACCGATGGCGCCCCCCTCCTCATCGAATATCTGGTGCGACTCTTCCTGGAGATCGGCCGGTGGATCGACAATTTCAAGCGTGAGCACCATAGGCGGCTAGGAAGACGACGGCCACTGCTGGCAGCAACCGCCCATTATTCCGAAGACACGGGTCATCAGGCGTTCTCCGTATGCCAACGCTTGGCTCCGGCTGCGTTAATGTTCTTGTCTGACATCTTGTACGAATTTTTTGGCGGCGGTGCCACCTGGGGAATGATCGATCCTCCGCCATTTTGGATCACGACTAATGATTCGACAAGTGTGAAAGCTCGCTGTCTATTCATCGCTTGTACTTTTATTGCTGGGTTCCGTTGCAATCCTTGATCAGTCCTTACTTGGCCTGTAGTTCACGTTGACGGAGGCTGTCTCTTGTGACTGGAGATCCACATGCGTACAAGGTGCCGTGGTTGTTGAGAGTCATGCTCATATTCCGTACGATTATGGGCCACAATGTGATTGTTGACCCAGAGCTGATCGCCAGCTTCGAGCTTGAACCAAGTCTGCCAGTGCCGCCAGGCTATCCACTTAGAGTACGAATGACCTTGGCATGGTCCAATTTGAGCAATCGAGAAGCCCTGCCAACCGTGACGGTGGCAGATCTGGGGTGTTGGTCGATAAAGGCAATTTCCCCGGTCACGTCGCCAGGCTCGATGATGCCCACCTGTTGTCCGCCATGACTGGTTTCTTGCGACACATTGAGAGATCCCGATTCCCAAATAAACAAAGTTCGATTTTGGTCCCCTTCGGTGATCAGAACTGTCCCCTCCGAAAGGTTGAGTGTCTCGGCAATGCGTACAAGATGTTGATACGTGTCCGAGGACAGATATGCTTCAATACGCCAGGGAATCAACACATTCCTCGTAGGTAGACATTAGTTTATCCAATTATTCCGGAATCGCTCGGATACTACGGTCAGTGTAAGTCGTCAGACCAAAACGGATGTGCCTGGCTCTGACACTCAAGAGACAATGTCGTTGTAGGTCGCGATCCTGCCACTCGCTAGGGGACGGGGCTTAGCGGGTACGTTGCGGCGAACTTACCCCTCCAGCGACACATGGTTCGGCCGTAAGGGTGTAGCAAATCTAGAACATGGCTCTGGGCTCCACGACTGCTGCGTTATGGTTTAGGCGTCGCTTTTACCAAATATCCGCTTCATGGCCTCTAGGCGATTAATTTGGAGGTGACCGCGGCCAATCGAGATGTGACCCATAGAAGAGAGGTCGGCAAGCACACGATTGACCTGCTCCCGAGTATTTCCAACCAATCGGGCGAGTTCCTCCTGGGTGAGCTGCACGGTATAGTCGCCGGAGGCGTCCTTGGTGGCCATTCGCACGAGTTGGCCCCCGACCTTGTTGTAAGTATCGAGGAAGACAAACTCTTCCATGCGTGCAAGATCTGTTCGTAGCTTGGAACAGAGAAATACTATCACTGCGATAGAAATATCTGGGGCACGTCGCATCAGGTCGAGAAAGGCGTTCCGCGTAACAACCCAAGTCTCGGTGAGTTCTAGCGCTTCGGCACTGGCAGAACGAGCTTTTCCATCCAACACAGCCATTTCTCCGAAGCAGGTCCCAGGGCCACAGAATAGGATAGTCAGCTGCTCGCCATCTGAATTCGCAACAAAAAGCTTGACGCGGCCGCTCGCGACAAGGAACAGAGAGTCACCAGGATCTCCTTGGATGAAGATTGGCTGCCCCCGTCGGAATGTGCGAAGACGCATGTGGGACTCTAGCGTGGTGAGGGCATCTTCACTGAGGTCGCTAACAAAGGGAACGGCGGAGAGTAGCTCACGTTTAGTCATGGAGATATTCTGGAGACGACGGACCTTAAGTCCCTTCCCTTACACTTCCCTATTGTCGCATTTTCCGTTACTTTCTGACATTCCACGACATAGCAAATTGGGGAGAACTGCGAGGAGTGCGCTGAACTACGAGGAGCGTGGTCTTGATTGGGACAGCTCAGGAACAGTCACGCCAAGCACCGTCACGTGTGATCCCCGCTGCCGCAATTTGGCAGGTTCCGATCTGAGCCACCACGCACTGCCGTTGGGAAAATACAGGAACACATCCTACGCGAGCAGCTCCAACCGTAGAATTGGTGTTGATCGACAATTCTCTACGCACGCATAGCCCGGTCATGCAGCAGCTCGAGCGTCCGCCAAGCGGCCTGGATGCCACCCTCCAGCCATGCCGGCCTGCTACTAGCTCCCGCGCAAGCGATATAGATTCGACCGTCAGGCTTGCTCAACTCTTCCAACAGACTATCGGCCGGACGACGACCGTAGGCTCCGAGACTGTAGGGGACTTTGTCCCACCAGACCGCATACGCGCTCTCAAATTCGTCTCGCATTTGCGGATGCACCCTACTCGACCGAGCGAGTACGTGTTCGATCCGAGCGGAAACAGTTTGCTCAGCCAATCCAGCCAAGTTACCGTCGCCATAGAAACCCAGTAGCATCCCTTTCGGCGAAAAGTACCCATTGGACGGATATGAAAACTCGCCGAGCTGCAGACTGCGTGACCAGAGGTGCCCACCAAAGATCCCGTCGTCCTCCTCCCAGAAACGTCGTCGCATTTGCAGTCCCATCTTGGCAGCCGTGCTGTGTCCGGTGTCTCGCACAGCCTCCTGCATCGCACTGGACAGGTCGATATCAAGGCGCTGTAAGATTGCCATCGGGAGACAGCAGACGCAATAATCGGCCATCTCCTCGAACCGCTCTCTGGTTCGAGTATCGAGATACCTCACTCGAACGCCATCTGGCCCCTGCCTAACCGATTCCACCTCTGCCCTCAGTGTGATCCGCTCTCCCATGGCTCGTTGGAATGCAAACGGAATCTGCTGCATCCCACCGACCGGCTGAAATACTGGCGCCGGGCCTCCCGTGCCGGCATACAGTGAACGTACCCGCGCACCAAAGCCGGTTCGCAGCAACACCGCTAAATCATGCCGATCCTCTGAACCACGTGAAGTCGGTGGACGATACACATAGTCCTCACTGTCCAAATAGCCCGCCCGCACGAGAAAAGAGACCAGGCGCTCTTTGTCTTCTGCGCTGAGAGGCACATCAATCTCTCCGTGATCCATCGCCTTGGCGAGCAGCTCTGAGGTCTCCCCCCAGAGATCAGCCTTCACTTCGCGCAACCGTACTGTCACTCCTGACAGCGGACCCAGGGCCTGGTCCTCTTCGAAAAAGTAATTGGCGTCGGTTGCGTCCACGAAGATTTCAAGTGGAACTCCCAGCTCAGCACAGTAACCCAGTACACCAACATCGTTATGCGGTAGCCTCCATGCACCACCATTCAAATACTGCCCCTCGTCGAACTGACAGACCTGACTCTCACCGTCAATCTCGGTGTGCGATGCACCCCTCGTGATGGTCCAGCAGAGTCCCCCGACCCAGTCGCGCGCCTCAAGCACCTGATAGTCGTAACCAAGTTCGCCTAGCTCGTAGCCAACAGTCAGACCAGAAATCCCCGCACCTAACACGATGACCCGAGTGCCCAGCGGGCGCCCCTGGAGCCTCGGGCGTCTGGCCACCGAGGCACCCATCAGCCCCCAAGAACCCATAGCTCCCATCATCAGCGACGATCCGCCGAAGGCTGCAAATGTCTGAAGAATGTGCCGCCTAGTGATCACGTCCCCATCGGAGCGACCGTTCCCACTGTTCATATCGAACCTCCACACCTGCCTGAACAAGAACCAGTTCGGAGTGTACCCGACTCCTAAGTGATTCAAAATCCGTTCTTACACTAGAATCAAGGTGACAGTAGACGGAATCGTTGACCATAGCTGGCTCAACATGGACCGAATCGCTCGTTTCTTCTTCGGACAGCTGGTACGCCAGTTTTCTTCCTATGTAGGCAACCACACGTAAAGCCGCCGCCTTTGGCGACGAGTACATCGAGATCGATTTTATGAGGACGTGGCGTGCTCTTATTTCTGACCGATCGGCCCGATAATCTGTTGCTGGTCCTCAAACTCCAAATGAATTGACACACGAGGTTCCTGACCCACGTTCGCGGTCGTGTGCCCCTTGCCTGTCAGGTCATCGATGTACTCGACCGTGCCTGGGGGCAGATCGATTTTTCCTTCCGCAACCTCAAGCTGCCCACCACCCGTAAGATTGATGATGTACCGTCGCGTGGGGCCGACATGCCAATCGCTGAAGGAATCCGGTTGCGACACACGTACGACCGCTCCGGTGACATTTTTTAACACGGACTGCGCGTTGAGCTCGACCTGTTCCACATGCGACAGGCCATCGTCTCCCGTATAGATCCGTTTCATCATGAAGGGCCTGTAGCTCTGACCTGAAACCACCGTTTCATAACCCTTGGCAGTCCACCCGAGACCAAATCCGGCGACAAAGGCTCCAACGACCAGCACTTTCATCATCGACTTCATCTGTCCCTCCTTCAAGTGTCCATGTGTGACGTCATGGTCAGAGAAGCATCCATCGTACCGCGCCGCGGCGGGTGGTTCAACGGGGACGGGGCTAGTCACGCGGGTGAGTGGCTCCAGAATTTTGTGCGACTTTGTCCGTTTCAGGCGATCCGTGGTGATCCCTCCTGAACAAGAACGTCCCGTATTACCGCTCCTGATTCGTTTTGATCTTCCGTCGCACAAGACTCTTAATCTGCGGGTTTGGGGTTCGAGTCTCCGCCGGCTCACCACTTTTTCCAGAAACCCTTGCCGCTGATGAGCTTCCAGTCGTGTCAGGGCGTCAGCCAGTCGCGTTGGCGCACTCCGCAGGTGCCGCGACGTAGTGGTGATGTTGGCGGGATGCGTTCTGGCTCTAGACAGCGGCTCTGCTCGAAGAATGCGGCAGTCGGATCTACCGCCACCCCGTGTGTGGAGAGATCTTTCTCAAGAATCTGAGGCAAGCATATTGCTCAACACGATGCTCGAATCGAAAGCGGCAGAGAGAAATCCGCGCACACCGCAAACAAGCAGTTAAGGTAGGACGGCGGAAGCACGGATTAGTGATCGGAGAGTTAGCCGCGAGCGGTTCAACGTTTCATAGTATTCGGTTTCCCTCGAATCAAAAAACTGGCCCACTACCGGTTCCGCGGTTTACCTAAGGGTGAAAAATGGGTCTTCGTCTGTCATTTAATGAAGGCGGCTACGTAAGCGGGTAACTTGGTCAAAACAGAAATTAGAAGGACTATTACAACGATAGGAATTGCGACTAATGAAAGCACTCGGGAGTTCTCGACTTGAGATTGTCGAATCTGTGGGGAGGAGTTTCTGTGAACTCTGGATCGACGTACGGGCAGGCTCTATGACGTCAAGCCCCAAAAGGACTACCGTGACAAGAAACCAACAAACACGGCGCAGCAGCGTTTTCGAAATAGTACTGGTGCTGGTGTTGGCACTGGTGCCGAAAACAGCCGTGGCGCAGTTCACAAACTTGGTTGGTGAATGGCGTGCGTTCGGTGCGGTTCCAACCAATACCAAGTATTCGCCCCTGAGCCAGATTGACGCAGACAATTTTGGTGACCTTGAAATTGTCTGGCGTTGGACCTCGATTTCAGCAGATGTGACGGCGCAGAGAGAAGATATCCAGGCGGGCCCATTCAAGGCCACGCCGCTGATGGTTGGCGGACTGGTCTACGTTAGTACTCCTTTGGGGCAGGTTGCGGCGGTTAATGCTGGAACAGGGAAACTGGTCTGGAAGTTTGATCCACGGTCTTACGAGCGGATCGATCGACCGGCAAACGCCGGATGGCAGCATCGAGGAGTTTCTTATTGGGCTGATAGTGATAGCGAGGATGCACGCATTTTTATCGCGACACACGATCTCAGGCTAGTTGCTCTCAACGCTCGTACCGGGTCTCTGTACTCTGGCTTCGGTGAGAACGGAACAGTAGACCTCAGCGGCAGTCTTGGCCGACCGGTTGACCGAACTCGGATTACTCACTCATCACCGGTAGCGATTGTCAGAGATACTGTTGTGATTGGCAGTATCGTGGCTGACCTAGATGCGAATCGTGGTTCACCTCCTGGGCACGTTCGAGGGTTTGACGCGCGAACGGGTGCGATGAAATGGATTTTCCACACTATTCCGCAGGGAGATGAATTTGGTGTCGATAGTTGGCAGAACGATTCGTCGCATCATACGGGAAACACAAACGTTTGGTCATTCATGGCCGTTGACGAAGAGCTGGGTTATGTCTATCTCCCGATTGGGACTCCCACCAACGATTGGTATGGTGGCATGCGTCCAGGCGACAATCTGTTTGCTGAAAGCATCGTCTGTCTCGACGGAGAAACTGGAGAACGAGTGTGGCACTTCCAAGCAGTTCATCACGGACTTTGGGACTACGATTTTCCAACTGCCGCAAATCTGGTCGACATAACAGTTGGTGGACGTGATATTAAGGCGTTGGCCCAGATTAGCAAGCAAGCGTTTACTTATGTACTTGATCGTGAAACAGGAGAGCCTGTTTGGCCGATAGTAGAACGTCCGGTGCCCGCGGGGAACGTGCCGGGAGAGTGGTACTCAGAAACGCAGCCGTTCCCAACGAAGCCGTTACCGTACGACCGACAGGGGATTACGGCCGATGACATCATCGACTTCACACCAGAACTGAGAACCGAGGCACTTTCGATTGCGGCTCGGGCGCAATTTGGTCCAATGTTCTCACCTCCTGTTGCTCGTGGCGCCGGAAAACCGATTATCCAAATTCCAGGTGACAATGGTGGAGCAAATTGGCCTGGCGCAGCGTTCGACCCAGAGACGGATCGGTTGTTTGTGCCCTCCTTTACGCACCCTACTGTCGTCGAGTTGATTGAGTACCCGGAGAACACCGGTATCGGTTGGTTTGCAGAGAGTTGGGCTACGGCAATGCCAGGTCCTCAAGGTTTGCCACTTGTGAAGCCTCCGTATCGACGGATTACGGCGATCGACTTAACCACAGGAGATCATCGCTGGATGAGTCCACATGGGGATGGGCCAAAAAATCATCCAGCGTTGCAGGCACTCGACCTGCCTCCTCTTGGCGGCGGCCCACTAGATTTCGGCTTGTTACTAACCAAGACTCTATTGATTGCCAATCATGGCGCACGTCATGTTTCGAATGATGAGTCGGTGACCGGTTACCGAGGAATGTCCTATCTTCTGGACGTAGCACGTGCAATCACCGCATACGATAAGGATACTGGCACGTATCTTGGGTCGGTAGCCTTACCAACGGTACCCACAGGAAACCCCATTACTTACCTGCATAATGACCGTCAGTACATCGTTGTAGCGACTGGGGGAGGCGGTCAATCCACTCCAGAACTTGTGGCATTGAGTCTACCGGAATGACCGTGCCGGACGTTGTTTGAAAGCGTTCGATCGACTTTGGTGTTCTCTGACCGTTTTAGACCGTTCGTCTGCCGAGGTGGTCGGTCGAGGAATGCCCTATTTTCCGTTTGAGTCGCTTACGGTCCTGGGGCCAGTACGGCCAGCACGGCCAATCGCTTGTCCGTGTTGTTGCGGATCCCATGTGGTACGCCGTCTGGGGCTACGAGTAAAAGACCTGTATGCATCGAAATTTCTTTGCCGTCGAGCAGGAAGAGCCCTTCACCTTCGATGACGTGGTAGAGCTTGTCCATGCCGGAATGGGCGTGAAGTGGATGTTCCTGGCCGGGTTCAAAGGCATTCACTCCTACCAAGACGCGTTCCGAACGAAAGATCGTACTTTTCCCAAAGTTCTCTTTTGAGTAGACGGCGTGTTTTCGAGGGTCAACAGCAGCAGAGTGTGTCATACGGATAATCCTACCGAAATCAACACCCGGCGACTCAATCGAGGTGAACGTGCACAAGACAGCCAGTAACCTTTTGGGCGTCATCGCCGCCCGCGCATGTTTACAGATCGCACGATGCGTAGGCTCGGCCGCAAGCTACGTACGGACTGCTACATAAAGCGACGTCGCGTCTTTCAGCGTTGAACGTGGTGTTGAGTCAAGGAGGTCTCGCGCTCGCTCACGTCTACTTAGCGGCTTTGGCGGCTGCCTTCTCTTCAAGCCGTGCACCACGGAGAATGACTGCCAGACTGTAATTCCCCTCGTGACACGCGTACTCGTAAAGCAGATCGGGATTCTTTCTCATAGGAACTTGCGCGGTCCAGGGGCTTAACCAGGTAGCCGGATCGGTGACCGTATATTCGTAGACCAGCGTCTCCGAGTCCAGCCGCGTGAACCGTTCGATCAGAGACAACTGCCCACCTGAACTCAGACTCGGTCGCCCGACCTGCTGATGTTGCCCGTTAAAATTTGTGGTTGCGACGACGAGGGTCTGGCCTTCCCAGTGGCCGCGCGAATCTCCCATCCACTGCAGAATCTGGGGCCCTAAATGCGGCTGGCCGTCCAAAGGGATGACACGCACGGAGTGAATCTGCTCGTTGAGAATGGCTATATAGCCGGGTGTCTGGAACAGCTGCATATTGTTGTTGTAGGCACCGGGGTTGATGGGCGGACCGGCCTTGCCGTGCTGGATGCACCGGTTGCCAAGGGGCCGGTCCTCATGACTATCCGCGCGGGGACGTCCACGCTGCTCTTCACGACCAATCTCCCTCTGAGTCTCCGCTTTCCTTTGCGCCTCAGGCGTAAAAGGCGGAAGCTGGCCATCGGGAGGATCAATGATCAGCGAGGTGCGTCTCGAAGAGATAACCGACGTGCCCCGGTCATACCAGAACTCGTTGTAGGGAACGACGCCGCCGTCGGCTTCCGGGGCGTAATTAAGCCCACCCCGTTCGGAATCGATAAAATCTCGATTCTGGCGCCTAGTCTGCGCTTCTGCAAAGGCCGCCGCCTCCTCTTCGGTCAAGAACTCTTGGCCAATCAAGTCCTCGGGCCGTTGTAGGGGTGTGATGGTTCGGAAGTCCCATACACCCTGTAGGTCCGGATCGCCCCACGACGTCCGAGGTGACTCTGACCCTGGCACCTGACCGTTGGCAACACCAATCCAAAGACTCACGATCACCGCCGCGATTGCACCGACACGTAGTGACTTGAGAAAAAGCTTCATATGCCCTCCACGTGGTGATTACACCACGACCATAGGTCCGATAGGTCAGAAATTTGCTGCGTTGGTGCATGAATGGACGATTGGCACAATGACTGAACCGCTGAACACACTATTTTCTGTACCAGTCGTAGAGTGCATCACCTGCCGGAATCTTGCGCGTGATATCGACGATAATCGTTTCTCCCTCCCAGCGCGTCACCAACGGCTCCTTCCGTAAATGTCCATAGAGAAATTCCTCCGCAAACTCTATGCATCGGTACTCAAGGAGTTGCATGTTCGGTTCCAACCGACGATAGAGAGGCATCGAGATTCGCCAAGGCCTGGTGAAGACGTTCGGATCAGTAATCGTCACCTCGTAGTGGATGGCGTCGGGCGACATCAGTGTGAAACGTTCCTCCAGACGCAAGGCTTCGCTATGGAAATTCCCGGCTCGATCGAACCAGTTCTTACCGTTGAAGTCAGTCACATCGACCACTAGGGTGTCATCCTCCCAACGGCCGACCGAGTGCCCCATGTAGGTATAGTCGGGCGGTCCCTCGACGGTATCCAGGTGGATGGTGCGGGCCGTACTCGTGAAGGCGTATGCCATATGAATCTTGTTCGTGCTCTGCACGATCTGAAAGGGATAAGGCATGTACATTGCACGGGGAATCCCAGGGAGATAACACTTAAGCTCAGGATCGCGGTCGATCCAGTTTTCGTTGTTCTCCTGCTTGATAACAGCGGCTTCCGGCGTATAGGGAATCACACCATCCTCCTGTACAACACCGATCGAACCGGGCACTCCTGCCGCAGCGCCGAGAGCCAGTACCGGTGCCGCCGGTACCTGTGCGAACTCGAACGGGTACACACCCTCCTGCATTACCATGCCCGAACGCGCCTCGTGGGCTTCCAGATCCCAATGTGCTTCGTTGAGAGCCTGCCAAATTCCACTAAAGTTCGGCTTGTCGTCGACCGTGCGCGCTGGCCGCGTCGCCTGAACCTGACCGGCCGTTCGAGTGACCGTCACCGCGATGACGGCACTCACTGCCGCACCGGCAACAACCGCACCCAGCATCGAACCTTTGACCCGATTTCGCATGACGGTCTCCTTTTAACTCCCTTCGGATTTCGTGATAAACGGCAGCAAGTTTTTCCTCAACGCAACGCCAACGGATCACGGCCTTCAGGAGATGCACATCCAGCGATGCACCGCGTCGCAGGATCTGGGCCCTGGCCCTCGGCAAATGCCCGTTCTTCAGCGCGAGAACCCACAAGTAAACCCGGCAAGCCGTAGTTACCTTCGTGACACCTGGGCTCGTAATAGATCCGGTTCGGCTCTTCGGGTTGTCGAGCGAAATCCTGGATGACAGTCCACGGTCTCGTCCACACGGTTGAATCCTCCAGGGTAGAGACCACCTCAAGGGTCTCCGAACCAGTCCGTCTCCATCGCTCGACAACGTGCAGATTTTCGCGAGACCCTCGGAAGTCTCTTTTTGGGCTGAAATTCGTCACATCAATAACTAGCGTGTCACCCTCCCATCGGCCGCGAGAATCTCCCCACCACTGTCGGACGTGAGCCGGTAGATGTGGGTCGTCCGTAATTGGAATGACCCGGTTAAAACCTTGGCCCTGACCTACATCATAAAAAATAGTCACAGTGCCTGGAGACTGGACAACGCGATAATGAATCCCCGCAAAACCTCCACGGAAGTTCGGCAAGTTCCCACTCATGCAGCGCTCGCCTAAGCTCCGGTCCTCCGGACCATACGCGCGATTAATGTTCCGTGTTGAGTAGTGCGGTGGCTGTTCATCTCGCAGCGGTGAGCGGGACTCATATGTTCCACCGATACAACCGTCTAGGTCGTCCCGGCACACCACGGTGTTCTGCAACAAAGCCGCTTCGTACTCAAAAATCTCGGTCTGTCGTGCTCGAGCTTCGGCTGTCAGAGGGGGCACTTTTCCATCCGGTGGATCGATAATCATTCCTGTGCGTCGACCCGTCGGTCTCTGGGATGTAAACACCGCATTGTAAGCGCCCGCAACATCAGCTTCGCTGCCCCGTTCTGCACGAACATGATTCCCAAAGACCGAACCGGTGGCACGTATTCGGTCAAGCTCGGCGACTTGCTCCTCCGTATAGAACTCAGTAATAGTCCCATCCGGACGCTCCAGCGGCACGAGAAGCTCGACACTCCAAATACCCTGTAGATCCGGCTCACCCCACGGCGTCCGCGGCGTAGCCGCATCCTGTGCCTGGACAGCTTGCACTGCGGGGGTGCCGGTCTGGGTGACGTGGGTCATGGTGATCAGCACAAGGACAATCAGAGCCGTAACGCCTAACGAACGGACTATTCGATCGTGCATATCGTGCCTCCTCCCGGTCGCGTGTTTGCGGTGGGTGCACACAACCCTCTATCGTGCACTTCAGACCGTACCACGAGACTTTCCCCTTTAGTTAGTCCACCGCCCATCGCTGAAGAACATCGAACATCACAACAACACCTCGTCGCACGTTCTCCACCGAAATTCGTTCGTTGTTGCCATGGACGCCGCCGCGATCCGCAGCCGGCACAACAAATGGACCATAGCCATACGCAGTAATGTCGAGATCGCGAAAGAAGTGACTATCAGTGAAACCGGTCATCACGGAGGGCACGACCACGGTCGTACCGGGGTAATGCGTCCGGGTCACGTCTTCGATGACGCGGAACAACCCTGTCTCCGCCGACGACTGGGCGGGCGTAAAACCCATGAGAGTGTCGACTCCGATGTCGGTGCCCAGCACCGCTCCGAGTTCGGCAAGAAACTCGTCCGGATTCTGGTCTGGCAGCAGGCGACAGTCCAGCTCGGCCCAAGCTTCAGTCGGGACGACATTGATTTTGTCGCTACCGCCGAGCCGAGTAACGGAACAGGTGTTCCGGGTGAGTGCGTAATGACTTGGATTGTCGCGAAGTAGCTCGTCGGCGACCTCGGGATCAAGGAGAGCGGCACCCATGTCGGCGTAACGTTCCTGCCACCGCGGTGTCACAGACAACGCCACACCTCTGAAGTACCTGTCTACCGCTGGAATAACCCGGAACCCAAACTCGTGGTTCCGTAATCGATCCAGCCCAGCCACCAGGCGTGTCACTGAGGTTGCAGCCTGCGGTCTCGACCCGTGCCCAGGCTCACCTCGGGCCGTCACGCGCAGCCAGTACGGGATCTTCTGTGTCACCTCGACCGCAACCTGAACCTGTCCGGCGACATCCGTACCACCACCACCCTCGTTGATCACATAGCCGACACCTTCAAACGAATCCGGACGATTCTCCACCAGCCATCCTGCGCCAAGGAAGCCCCCGGCTTCTTCATCCGCCGTCGCCATAAAAATCACGTCCCGATTCAGTCGTACCCCGGAACGATGGAGGCCGAGGAAGGCCGCAAGGTGGGCGATGCCGGAGGATTTGGTGTCGAGTGCTCCTCTGCCGTAGATGAAACCGTCTCGTATTTCTCCGGAGAGCGGATCTGTAACCCAGTAGTTCGGATCGGCCGGCACCACATCGATGTGGTGCAGAAGCACGAGACCGGGTTCATCTCCTCCCTTCAGCCGAGCCCAAATATTGCCCCGCCCCGGTGCGGACTCCACCATCTCGTAGGGAATACCCTCCGCATCGAAGATGCGCGCCAGAAACCTGGCGCCCGCGATTTCGTTACCAGGGGGATTGACCGTGTTGACTCTGAGGTACGCCTGGGTCCACTCGACCGCGCGGTCCTGCAGATCATCCGTCACAACTTGGGCATGGACTGAAACGGCGGCAAGTAGGCCGGCGATGAATATTCCGTAGAGACGCATAGTGACTCCTTAAGACCTACTCAGATGGAGATGCAGCGGGTCAATTGGACAGCACGACGCCGGATGACGATAAAGCGATACCTAAATGCCGTGTGAGCCCGATCCTACCGCTGACTGGCAGGGAGGGCAATGCGAAGGTGAGGTGCCGATGTGGATGGGCTCCACCGTGTAGCACTTTGTGTCACGTTTCACGTCACAGGCGATCTCTCCCGCACGTTTTCGTGCTGAAAGACGGGGTCTGATCCCTGTTTGCAGCACATTCTTGATCTGCAGGCTTAGGGTCGAGTTCCCGGCTGTTTACCATTGCTCCCTAGGGAACTAGGTAAAACGGGTGAGTGCGACAAGTGCCCGTCCCCCCATTCAGGTATCTCCCTTTCTTGTTTCTTCGTTCTGAATTTCCGCTGTGTACAGGAGAGCGAAAGTCGCCTAACAAGTGCTACGCTGAACGGGCATGCCACCACAGGTGAACGCCGCACTCATAATCGGCGGCGCGATCATCCTCCGTTTCATAAGTCATGGCCGTCTCATTCGATCCAGTATCAAATTGCTAGGGCTAATTGTGCTCACCACCGCTCTGCCCAGCGGTCTATTCGCGCAATCACACGCGGAACAGCAAGCGGATAGCGTGCGAACACTCGTCAGTCGGCTGAATCTTGAGCGGTACAAATCGACGCTGAGAGGGCTGACGCAGTTCGGAGACAGGCGCCAGGGCACGAAACGCAACCGGGATGCCATCGACTGGATCGAAGCGAATTTGAAATCGGACGGCTGCACCACGACCGAACGCCTCGACTATACCTTCGATCAGGCGCCGCGCACTCGGCGACCTCTCGAAGGGTTATTAAACCCCACTGATGGTACTTCCACCGGCGGTCGGATCGGGCGCAACGGCTCAGGGCCTGGCGGTGCGTCGATTTTTGGCTATCGCCGGCGCACAGGCGTGAACACCGATCCAATGGCGCAGCCGGACGAGGCACTTCGTACGCTCAATAGCGAACCCGCGACAGACGGACCACGGCAGGAGGTGTTTTGCACGAAAGTCGGAACGAGCCACCCCGACGAGATGTTCATCATCGGTGCACACATGGACGGGCACGGCTGGGGTGAGGCCGCCAACGACGACGGTTCTGGCACGGCTCTCGTGATGGAGTTAGCCCGCATCTTTAACGCGACGGACGTCGAGACCGATCGCTCGATCCGCTTTGTGCTGTGGAACAACGAGGAAACGGGGCTCAACGGCGCACGGGCGTACGTGGAGCAGCGCCGAGAGCTGCAGGGTCAGGAATTTCCCCCGGGATCGGGTCGCTATCCGGAGCCACGTTGGCTCGGCATGATTCAGCACGACATGCTGCTGTTCGATCACGGCGCACCCAGAGACGACGGGACGGTCAGTCGTCGTCAGCGGCCAGAAGCAGACGTAAATATCGAGTTTCAGTCGAACTCTGAACTAGCAAACGAATCACGTGATCTGGCGTTTCTCTTCAAGGCGGCAAGCGACACGTACGCGACGGACTATCCTGCGACCGTTGGGCCACACATGACGAACACCGACTCGATCCCCTTCATGAACATTGTGCCCTCCATCAGTCTTCGGGAAAACGAGCGCGGCGCCCACATCGGTGCTGGATGGGACCCACACTGGCACCAGCCAACCGACCTGTACGTAACCTTCACCGATGATGATTTTAGGCTGGGCCTGAATGCGGGCCAAACAACATTAGCGGCCGTAGCACAACTTGTCGGCGCACGTCTTCTTAGGTAGTCGGCATTGCCTTGACGATGTGGATTGAACTCAGCCCGTATTAGCCGTGTGCGCGCGAGGCCAGGACCAATCCATCGAGCGATCTGACCCTCCCTCTCCTACATCGAACTCATACCAGCCAGAAAATGCTCGCTTCTAAATTCGTGTAAATGGTCACGTGCGAAGAGTGCTAGTTGTCTCAAGACAAGCTATCTTGGGATTCACGCCAAACATCTTGGGCGCTGTCGGAAGGGGCATGAGTGAGAGGCTAACCCAAACAGCGTCGAGCTCCAGAAAACCTGGTGTCCGGCGTGCACTAGACCCGGGTGACACTGCTCATCCGCGTTGTCGAGGAGACCAGCAAGCACGCGTTTTCTGATATTAGGACGCAAGGACCGCGTTCGATGGGCTATGGTTCCGGTGTCGACGGCATGACCATGGGAACTGAGGATTCACTTCCGTCAACGCCGGACGCTCGACGTAATGACTGTACCTCGTATTGATCTCTACAGCGACACTCAGACTAGGCCAACGCCGGGCATGCGATGCGCCATGGCCGAAGCCGAGGTCGGTGACGAGCAGCGCGGCGAAGATCCTACAGTTAATCGACTGACCGAAAAAGTCTCCAAGTTGCTCGAAAAAGAGGCCGCAGTATTTCTGCCGTCTGGCACGATGTGCAACGAGATCGCATACCGGGTTCACTGCGAGAGGGGAGATGAAATCATTCTCGACAAGACGGGCCACGCGCTGCATTTTGAGGCTGGTGCTCCAGCGGTCTTGGCGGGCGCGATGACCCGAACCGTGGCCGGCACTAACGGCATCTTTACCGCTGAACAGGTCACGGCCGCCATTAGGCAACCCAACCGCTACCATCCGCGCTCGCGCCTGCTGTCTGTGGAGAACACGTCCAATCTCGGTGGTGGGGCGGTTTGGCCAATCGCGCGTATTGGAGAAGTAACCACGGCGGCTAGAGAAAACGGTCTCGCGACCCACATGGACGGAGCTCGTTTACTCAACGCGGTGGTGGCAAGTGGAATCTCGGCTGCAGATTATGCCGCTCCGTTCGATTCGGTCTGGATCGATCTGAGTAAAGGACTGGGCGCTCCGGTAGGTGCGGTGCTCGCGGGCTCGAGTGAATTCATAGATCGAGCCTGGCGCTTCAAGCACCAATTCGGTGGAGCCATGCGGCAATCGGGCATCATCGCGGCCGCCGGATTGTACGCCCTTGACAAACACGTCGGTCGACTCGCCGACGATCACGCCACCGCGCGGCGATTCGCGCAAACCCTCGCCCAGATCTCTGGTGTCAGGATCGACCCGGACGACGTGGAGACCAATATGGTGTACTTCGAGATAAGTGCAAGTGGCCTAGACGCTCAGGAAGTCGCTGAACGTCTACTAAAGCGTGGTGTTCGAATCGGTGCCGTCGATCGATATCGGATGCGTGCGGTAACCCACCTAGATGTCGATCGATCAGGCGTCGAGGAAGCTGCCGAAGTCTTAAGCAATGTAATGAGCTTGTGACTGGTTGTCGGCAACACCAAAACCCTAGCAGTTCGTGGTCTGGGTGGTAGGCACGGCACGTCAACGGGGCTCAACAGAAGTGTCAACATTAATAAACTGTGGGTCTCAGGTGACAACCCCAATCGCGACAAATTGCCACATGCAGTGAAGATATTGACAGGACGCTTCCACAGCCGCCTCGCCTACCGCTGACTCGCAGGCGATTCAACGAGGACGAGGGTTAGAGATTACGTTGGCGGGTGGTACCACTATCGAGAATCAGCACGGTTGAAAACATGCATCCTCCCCATCAGTAATTCTCCCTGATGCTTTCCTACTGCGCCTATACCCCACCGCGACGGCTGGCTGGTGGGGTCACACCGTTGAGTCGCAGATACACCGCCATCTGTCCGTAGATATCCATCGCATGACTGAGCGTGAAGTACGCCATCTTCACACGAGTCACGCTGCCCAAATACCGTGGACCAGCTACCGTCTCAAGCAACTGCTCGTCAGAAAATTCTTGCAGCACGGCGATGCCGTAGTCATATCCCTCGCTCAGCGCCTCAAGCACTACAGCCTTCGAGGTGGTTGGTAGTCCAAACACCGTGAAGTCAGTCGTGTCCACCGGCGGCGCTGCAGCGTCACCGCCTACGTGCTGCATGAGATACACATTCGCTCCCGCGATATGCAGGATTTGTTCTGCGTAAGTACGTTGGGCGTCGGTCGGCTTGAAACTGTACGTCTCCTCAGGCATTGCCTCCGCAATCGCCATCATTCGCCGCTTCTGCTGCTGCCAGTCGGTCAGTAGGTCACCAGAGAGGGTCGCGGTTTGAGCGACCGCTTGCCTGCCCCCAAATAGGGCCAGCACGATGACCAAACCGATACGGGTAAAAGACCGCATACGCCACCCCTTTCCGGATCGTGGTCTGCGATGCTGATCCTACCGCGGCGCGGTAGGCGGTTCAACGAGGACGGGATTAGGTAGGCGGCTGTGCGGTGTCCCGGTCGTGGGCGGTGCGTTGAGCATCACTACGAGTACACGGTGCCGTCATTGTCGCGATCGTTCAGATATGAAACGCTTGGAGGCTCTTGGACTCAAAAAGCGCTTAAGGTGCCACGTCGGTGACCGGCCGCAGCGCGTCCATATTAAGCACCATAAAAGTGCTACGCTGCACGCATGGCGTTCCGGTTGGACCCAGATACTACGGGCGGGGTTCAGGATCGGAGATATGAAGACCGTGACCCACTTTTTCCTCAGGCTGATGAGGACGTTGGGACGGGGACCGAGTTCCTCAGCGTCGATTTTGACGCCAATATCTAGACGGCGGAAGCCGCCCGCTACCGGCTAGTAGCGGCATGTGATGCACGCGCCATCCGAGTTCCACAGATCCGGTGTGCACTGAAGCCGCCTTGAAGCGAGAACACGAACTCCCGCTGTATCTCACTCGAGCGGCTCGTGCCTGAAGATTAATAAATGCCCCTTGAATGCAGAACCACTGTCGACCCCTATAGCGTCACCGTCAAGATCGGCGAAGGTGGCACTCCCTGGGTATCCCTCGCTGGAGCACTCGTTCCCATTGCCGTCGTGGTGACCGCTTTGGTTGGGCTGAGCCCCGTCTGGGCGCAGGTGGAGAGACCCCGGGCTCGTGAAGTCGGCCTCAAGATCGGTGTCCTGCCCACGGGTTCCATGAACGCCATCACTGATGTGGTGGGTGTTCGTGTTGGACACACGACGGTCGTGCAAGGTGACGATGTTCGAACGGGGGTCACGGCGATTCTCCCGCACGAGGGCAACCTGTTTCGCGAGAAAGTGCCTGGTGCCATCCATATCGGCAACGCTTTCGGTAAACTTGCTGGCTCCACGCAGGTGAGAGAACTCGGCGAAATCGAGACACCCATTCTGCTGACCTCGACCCTCAGCGTGCCTCAGGTCGCCGATGCCGTGTTGGACTATATGTTGTCGTTACCTGGCAATGAAGACGTACGGTCGATCAATCCACTGGTGGCCGAGACCAACGACGGCAGGCTCAACGACATCCGAGGGCGGCACGTCACCTCGTCGCACGTGCGGAACGCCATCGAGGGCGCGACGGACGGCACTGTGGCTGAAGGTGCGGTCGGCGCCGGTATGGGAACGGTCGCGTTTGGGTTTAAGGGTGGGATCGGTACGTCCTCTCGAAAGCTACCGAGTCAGCTGGGTGGTTACACAGTAGGTGTGCTGGTGCAGTCAAATTTTGGGGGGGTCCTGACGATTAACGGCGCGCCAGTTGGCCGCGAGCTTGGCCAGTACTTTCTCCGTGACGTATTGGAACCCGGCCCTGATGGCGGTGACCGCCTCGAAGACGACGCCGATGGCTCCGTGATCATAGTGGTTGCAACCGACGCCCCACTCGATGCCAGAAACCTGGAACGCTTGGCTGCACGTGCCATCTTTGGACTGGCGCGAACGGGAGCAGCCGGTTCGAACGGAAGCGGAGACTACGTGATCGCGTTCTCGACCAAACGACCATCTGGATCCGGTCTCACGCGCGCGGCCGACGTGCTGTCAAACAACGCGATGTCTCCGCTGTTTCTTGCAGTAATCGAAGCGACGGAGGAGGCTATCTACAACTCGCTTTTTCGAGCGAACTCGGTCACGGGAAATGGTCGCACCGTTGAGGCGCTGCCTATCGCCCCAACCTTGGAGATTCTTGAGCGACACCGCTTGTTGGATCGTGAGTAGGACGGCCACCCTCAATCTGAGTGCAACACGTTGCACTGTGCAAGGCGCCGCCAGGGACCCAGCTCGGTCTGGGCGTGGTACCGAAAGTGTTACTACAAGCCGCTAAGTTGTTTTCGATCTCGTTCGCTTCGTGGAGTAAAACCCTGTTTCCCACCGCCGGTGAGGTGTTTCGTTGCTAGAGCCGTCGGAGCAGTTCTGACTGAAAATCGGTTCCGTTTCACATCAGCTCTCGATATAATCGCAGTACCAATTCCCTATGCGAAACCGGCTCATAGTCGTGACGGTCGCCGCTGCCGCAGTGCTCCTCGTAGCAAGCCTTCGGCCCGGCCTGACCACCCTCACCGCACAAGCACCTCAGTATCGCGCGCCTCAAGGACCGGATGGCAAGCCTGATCTGAACGGAATCTGGCAGGTGCTGAACACGGCACACTGGGACGTCGAACCACACGCAGCGGGAGCAAGTGTGGTGCGGGATCTGGGTGCACTGTCCGCGGTCCCTGGTGGACTCGGAGTTGTAGTGGGTGACGAGATTCCGTACACGCCCAACGCGCGGGCGACGCGACGAGAAAACTACGAGAACCGACTGAGACGTGACCCGGCGATCAAGTGTTATCTTCCAGGCGTGCCCCGTGCCACCTATATGCCGTTTCCGTTTCAGATCATCCAGAGCCAAGAGCACATCATGATCGTCCATGAATTTGCAGGTGCCGTTCGGACGATTTATATGGAGAATCACACCGAGGCTCCGGCTCCAAGCTGGATGGGTTGGTCAAATGGCCACTGGGAGGGTGACACGCTGGTCGTTGACACGACCGGCTTCAATGGGATGACCTGGTTCGACCGAGCTGGAAACTTTCACAGCGACGCCTTGCATGTGGTGGAGCGGTTTACGGCTCGTAGCCCGGATACGCTCACGTATGAGGTGACAATCGAGGATCCGAACGTTTTCGTGCGATCGTGGAACATGAGTATGCCTGTCTATCGTCGAGTCGAAGAGAATGCTCAGCTCTTGGAGTTCAGGTGCGTTGAGTTTGTCGAAGACTTGATTTACGGCCATCTCCGGAAGCAGCCAGTTCAGTGAACAGATAGTGACACGCGACAAGGAGACTCTTTAGATGACGATCACTCAGCGGTCCTTCGTGTCGATACGTGTAATGGCTTTGACAATCACCGCCATCGTTGTAGTTGGGGCGGTTCCTGTCACAGGGCAGGAGTCGACCTACACGGCACCGCGGACTCCGGACGGGCAACCAGACCTACAGGGGTTCTGGAGCAACCAGACCTACACGCCCCTCGAGCGGCCAGACGGCGTGACGAAAGAGTTCTATACGGCGGAAGAAGTTGCCGAGATCGAAACCGGGCGCACGCAAGGCGAAGTCTCGCAAACCACGCCGGGCACCATTCCCGACGTGCACTACGACTTCACGCAGTTCGGACTGGACCGGAGCCAGTCCGGGCTCACCCGGAGCCTGCGAACGTCGCTGATCGTGGATCCACCGAATGGAAAGCTCCCACCAGTGACAGCCTTAGCCGAGCAAAGAGCAGCCGAGCAACGGGCAGCCCGCGAGCGTATGGGCGGCCGCTGGGGCGCCGCCGAGGCCAATGAGCTTGACGACCGTTGCATCATCATGATCGGCGCCGGACCCCCGATGCTAAATACCGGCTACAACAGCAACTACCAGATCGTGCAAGCACCTGGATATGTGATGATTCTCGTCGAGATGGTGCATGACGCTCGCATCATTCCGCTGGACGGGCGTGACCACCCGTCGCCGAAGCTTCGTCAGTGGATGGGAGCACCGCGTGGTCGCTGGGAAGGTGAAACACTCGTGGTCGAAACGTCCAATTTCAACGGGAAAAATCCGTTTCCGAACAGGTCGTCCGTCAATGCGGAGACGGGACGCATTGTCCCGGGCTCCGGCGACCAGATGCGTGTGACAGAACGGTTCACCCGAGTGGCCGAGGACCAAATCAATTACGAATTCAGAGTCGAGGACCCGGAGACGTGGGCCAGGCCGTGGTCTGCCGAAATGCCGATGCAAAAGACGAATGGCCCGATCTTCGAGCACGCCTGCCACGAGGGGAACTACGGGTTGTATAACACGCTAGTTGGCAACAGGCTGGAAGAAGCGCAAGCTGCCGCGGAAGTCGAGGCCGCTGGAACGGACTCGAGATAGGTGTTCATGGGTAAGGAGGAACGGCCAATGCGAACAAGGCTAGGACGTCTGGTTGTGTGGGGGGGGTTACTTCTCGGGGCCACATCGCTGTCGGCGCATCACGCGTTCTCGGCTGAATTCGACATCACCAAACCGCTCGAGTTGCGGGGAACACTCGTGAAGTGGGAGATGATTAATCCCCACTCGTGGTTCCACCTGGACGTGACCGAGGCGGACGGCACGGTCGTTACCTGGCTCGTCGAAGGGGGTAGCCCGAACGAACTTATCCGGCAAGGGGTCACCATGAACACCGTACCGGTTGAAACTGAGTTGATCGTCGATGGCTACCGATCCAAAGACGGGACCGCTAAGGCTGTTGGAAGGAACTTCACGCTACCCGATGGACAACGACTGTTTCTCGGCGGGTCTGCAAATCGAATAAGTAACGAACGCTAAAAGATGTTTGCAGGAGAAAGTCTGACCCGGTAGGGCGCGGACCGACGAATAAAGTTTGAACGCCTAGCGTCGACGTTGCTCAGGGAAGAGTTTCGACTTCAAAATCTGAAGGGTCGAGTAGTGTTACAAAAGGAGTAGTAGTGAGCAGAACTACCGTATTTTGGGTATTGTCCACCACGATCGCCGTCTCGCTCTTCACATCAGCGGCCGAACCCCACGCAGGTCAGGCTCCCGGAGAAACCACAACTGCCACGGCAGCCGTGGTCAAGACGCCGTGGGGCGAGCCGGACCTGCAAGGTATTTGGGCCAATCAGACACTGACACCGCTGGAGCGCCCCGAGGCGTTCGCTGGAAGAAAGGAGCTGAGCCCAGAGGACATCGCCCAACTCGAACAGGTGGCAGCCGAAACCGTCCTTGTTCGTCGTGACAGACGGGACGGCCGACCAGAAACGGATTTGGCGCGGGCGTACAACGATTTCTGGAATGATCGTGGCATACTGATAAAGGCAACAAAGCAACCTTCGCTCGTGATTGATCCGCCGGACGGCCGCATCCCATCCTTCACGGCGCAGGCACTAACGAAGTACAGCGAGTGGGCGAAGTCGACCGGAAGAGTGGGTGCTGCGGCGACACTCGTCGGTCCCCGCCTCGTGCCTGGCGCTGAGTCCCCGGAGGGCATTATAGATGGCCTCGCAGGTGGCGATGACGGCCGTGGTGTGAGATCGAGTAATCCAGAAGATCGGGGCCATTCCGAGCGGTGCCTGAGCTGGGGGCTACCGAAGCTACCGAACAGTGGCTATGGCTACAACGCCAATTTTCAGATCGTTCAGTCACCCGGCTATGTGACGATTCTCTACGAGATGGGCTGGGAGACACGCGTCATTCCCGTCGATCCGAACCGCGAGCATCGTCCGCAGAACGTTCGCTTGTGGCTCGGCGACTCGATTGGACGGTGGGAAGGCAACACACTCGTCGTCGATACGACTAACTTCAGCCCGAAGCGCCACTTCATGGGGTCATTCGAAACCTTGCATCTCGTTGAACGCTTCACGCGAGCAGACGAAAACACACTCGAGTATCAATTTACCGTCGATGACCCGGCCACATGGGAGAAGCCATGGACGCTTAGCGTCCCAATTTCAAAGCTTGAAGCCGAGGTTCCTCAGATTTTCGAGTACAGCTGCCACGAGGGTAATTACGGGATGACCAGCCTGCTGCAAGGGACTCGCGCCCTTGAGCGTGCCAAGGAATTGCAGTAGACCGACAGCCGGAAAAATCTCCGTGACCCCGACGCTGGCTTCCATCTTCCGACGTCAGCCTGCTGTTTGGGTGTTTCTGTCATACCTCGGACTGACAGCCATTCTGACCGCCCCTCTGGTCAGACAGATCGGCAACGTTCTCCCCAGCGACGGCGGGGACCCGGTCCTGAACACCTGGATCTTGTGGTGGAGCACGCAGGCGATGCCCTTGTCCGACCAATGGTGGAGCCCACCCATCTTCCTTCCCGTCACGGATGTGTTCGCGTTTTCCGAGCACCTGCTCGGCCTGCTGCCGCTCTCCGGGCCGGTGTACTGGCTCTCCGGTAACCCAATCCTCGCCTACAACGTAGCGTTTATTCTCTCGTTTCCCCTGTCCGGTCTATCCGCATATCTCCTCAGCCGCGAGTTAACCGGACGTGACGATGCCTCCTGGGTCGCCGGATTGATTTACAGCTTCGCTCCCTATCGTATCGACCACCTGTCGCATCTGCAGGTGTTGTCGTGGTATTGGCTCCCGTTCGTCCTGCTTGGGCTCCACCGCTACCTGCGAGACGGACGCACCCGCTGGCTCGTTCTGTTTGGGCTGGCCTATCTACTCCAGGGACTGTCGAACGGATACATGTTTCTGTTCGTGCCGGTACTCGTGGGGCTGTGGGTCATCTGGTTTGTTCCGCTAATCCGCCAATGGCGTGTGGCGGTCTCCATTGCTCTGTCCGGGGTGATCGCCGGAATCATAGCGCTGCCAATCCTCCTGAAATATTACGTGACCAATCAGCAGTTTGGCTTTGAGCGAGGCCTTGGTGAATTAATTTTTTTTAGCGGCGATCTAACTGCGATTCTCAGTGCGTCTCAACGTCTTGCGGTCTGGGGATGGATGGATAGACTTACTGGACAGGAGGGGCAGCTGTTTCCTGGTCTCACGATCGTCTGCCTGCTTGCTTTTGCCTTCGCCAAATTTCGTGGGCCTCGACCCGAGGCCTCATTAAGATGGGTCCGCTCGCTACGAGTCCTGTGTGCGACCGTCTCGTTTTCGTTCTTTCTCCTTATCCTGTTGCGATTCGTTCTTGGACCCTTGAGGCTCGACGTGTTTGGACTACACGTATCGGTCAACGACCTTGCCAAACCGTTCACGTTTGCCATGCTGTTCCTCGCGGCGCAGGGTCTCCTGAGCCCCACGGTCCTCGCGGCGCGGGCTCGCCATTCGTTGCTCGGCTTCTACCTGCTCGCGATTGTGGCGATGTGGGTCCTGACGTGGGGCCCGTTTCCAAACTTCCTCGAGCAACGCGTGTTTGTACACGCGCCGTACAACTGGTTAAGGGTGATTCCGGGCTTCGACGGAATTCGTGTACCGGCCCGTTTCTGGATACTGGCAACCCTCTGCCTCTCTGCGGCCGGAGGACTCGTACTGGCGCGCGCCGTCGCATCTGGGTCTCGCTTGCGACCGATACTTGTAGCTCTTGTAGGTCTCGGTGTAATTGCGGACGGATGGGTGATGGAGTTCCCTGTCGTCGCAGTACCACGGGCATCAGCGAATCTCATGCGGAACGGAGCGGGAGCAGTCTTAGAACTCCCGCTTGGTAATACATTCGGTGACCTAGAAGCTATGTACCGCTCGACACACCATGGCCGGCCCATCGTTAACGGGTACAGCGGGCAGATACCACCACACTATCCGGCGCTAAAATGGGGACTCACTCATCGCGATACTGAGGTGCTTCGGCTGTTAGCTCGACTGGGCGTTGATGACGTGCTCATCAATCAGAACCGAGATACGAATGGCCGGTTGGCCCAGTTTGTCTCGAGTTACGAAGGTGCGCGGCAGATCCACAGGACACCTGAGGAGATCTTGTATCGACTGTCGGCGGACGGAGACAGCGAAAGGACAAAGGAGCCTGGGCCGACGATACCTATCCTTGGCCTCTCGGCGAACGTCAATAATGACACCGTCGGCAACATGATTGACAACGACCTGAAATCTCGTTGGGACACTGGTATCCAGAAGCGGGGCCATGAACTGGTCATCGACCTAGGAGCGCGCCAAACGATCGGCGCCATTAGACTCTCCCTTGGACGGTTCACCAATGACTTTCCACGGTCGCTACAGATGGCGATCTCCGACGATGGAGTCAAGTGGAGACGGGTCTGGCGTGGTCGAACGGCAGCCGCCACGATCGTGGCGGCGCTTCGCGAGCCCCTCCGAGTGGAGCTGGACCTACCTTGCAACCTGTGTCAGGGGCGATTTGTGCGCCTGCGCCAGCTCGGACGGGATCCTGAATTTTACTGGTCGATCGCAGAGCTCAGAGTGCTGACTGCGTTGTCGAGAGAGCGTTAACGTGACTATCGGCGCGATGAGTGCGTATCCCCCTGTTGGCAGCGGGAATGGCATCTAGGAACGTTCTTTAGAACCCAGACCCTTCGAACACGACCGCTCAAGGTCGCGATCGACTTCAGGGTACACGGGCCAGTCTTACACTCCCGATTCTGGCAGGGCCTTAAAACGAGCCGTCGGTGCTATCGGGCTGCACTGACAACACTCTTGACTATCCGCGCGGGACTCGCTTGCCGTCGAGCACGGTCTCGCTAGGAAAGAGTCGTTGGCGGCCGGTCCGTGCATTCCCATAGTTATCGATGAATTCAAACGTACCCTCGCGCAGTTCAAGGACGGCGATGTCAGCCGGCGCACCCACATTGAGCGTGCCGCGGTCATGAAACAGCGGGAACACGCGTGAAGCATTGACCGTTACGCGAGCCACTACCTGCTCGAGTGTCATACCGAAGTTGAGGAATTTTGACATCACGTTGGGAAAGTCAATAACACTTTCCGCGCTCCGGCTCGTCGCGCTTCCATCGGTGGAAATCGTATCGGGCCAGAAGCCGGACTGCAGGACGCGGTCGAACGTGTCCCAGCGCAGGTGTCCGGTTCGTCCGTTGGCAACATCGAACCACACACCACGGCGCCGCGCGGCGAGCACTGCCGGCAAAATGTGACCGTCATCATCGACAATACTGTTAGGCGGCGGTGCAAACATATGGGTAACGATATCGCCGCGCTTAAGCTGGTCGAGTAACCTGGGTAATGGCGAGGCTGTTTGGCCCATGTGAATCATCACTGGCAGGTTAAAGGTCGAGGCCACTTCCTGTGCGCGACGCAAAATTTCGAAGTCGTCGACCGCAACCCCTCGTGTCAGTCGTGCCTTGACACCCACAACAAAATCACGGTTGCGTGCGATAGCTGCTTTCGCCGCATCGACATTAGCTAAACCAAGGTCCATGGTGTCGCCATCGGGCAAGATACCTGCACGCCCGATATTGATCAGCACGCGGGCCGCTTGCGGTGCCGATCTCGCAATCGTAACGGTCTCGTCGATCTGATCCGCTCCCTCCGATCCCGCATCGATCCATCCCGTCACACCGTCGGCGAGACACACCGATGGGCCTTCGCTATCTCGAGCGTAGTGGGTATGCACATCGAGCAGTCCAGGGATGACTACCTTGCCTGCCGCGTCGATGACCTCGGCTGCATCGTCGGCGATGTTGGCCTCCACAGCCGCAATGTGGCCACCCGCGATCGCCACGTCGCGGACCGCGTTAACCCGTAGCGAGGGATCGATCACATGTCCGCCCTTGACGATCAGGTCGTATGTCGCCGCGGACACATTCGTAGCTCGTCCAAGCACCCCAGCGCCTGCCGCTACTGCGTAGACAAACTGACGTCGGTTCATCATGCCCAACGAGCCCGAGTACGTTCTGATCTTCATATTGTGGGTCCCTTCAAGACTTACGCGTACTCGCATTCTACTCCTGTGGCGCGGGATGGCCATACCTGCGTCTCAGTATGTTCCGACGAAACACTCTACAAAACTTTGGGCAACAACCGCTTCTATGAACGTGTCCATTGCATCGCCTAGCCAGAAGGAAGATTTGAAGTATCTACGAAACGTCCGTAACGTCATGACAGCACGCTTGCCGGTTCTCTTCGCAGTTGGTCACGCGTCGTGAAGTGGATGAAATTACATGGCAATCAGCAGAAATCATTCCGAATTTAGACGTGAGCTGCTCGGTGATGCACACTGGTTTGACCGTCACCAACCTATAATCACGTCATTAATATGAAATACAGAAAGCTTGGCGATACCGGCGTGTTCGTCTCTCAGCTCTGCCTCGGGGCAATGACCTTTGGCAGTAAATGGGAAGCGATCGGCGGGCTACAACAAAACGAAGCTGACACTCTGGTCCACCGGGCACTCGATGTGGGAGTGAATTTCTTTGACACCGCCAACGTCTATTCTGCTGGTGATTCTGAAGAAATTCTTGGTAGGTCGCTGATAACCAGACGACAGGATGTCATCATCGCAACTAAGGTGCGTGGACGGATGGGACCCGGCCCGAACGAGGTCGGTCTTTCTCGACTCCACATCGTCCAGGCTGCCGAGGCTAGCCTCAAACGCCTCGGTACCGACTACATCGACCTCTATCAGATCCACCGTCCCGACTGCGAAACAGACATCGAAGAGACCCTGACCGGGTTAACGGACCTCGTGCGGTCCGGCAAGGTACGGTATATCGGCTGCTCTAATCTTCCAGCTTGGGAGCTAATGCGAGCCCTCGGTGTCTCTCGACTGAAGGGTTGCGAGGCGTTCAAGGCGACCCAATCGTACTATTCACTCGTTGGTCGGGAACTGGAACGGGAAATGATTCCCCTGTTGCAGGATCAGGGATTGGGTCTTCTGGTTTGGAGCCCGCTCGCCGGCGGGTTTCTTTCCGGAAAGTTCACCCGCGACGGCACGACAGACCCCCAAGCAAGGCGCGCCACATTCAAGTTCCCACCGGTTGACGAGTCACAAGGGTTTGATATCGTCGAGACTATGCGACCGATCGCCGAGGGACACCGAGTCTCCGTGGCTCAGATCGCTCTCGCCTGGCTGCTGCACAAGGAAGCTGTCACCAGTGTCATCATCGGCGCGAGGCGGATTGAGCAACTCGAAGACAATCTCGCTTCACTCGATGTCGAACTGACGGCTGACGAGATGACGCGACTCGACGACGTCAGCGCCTTACGCGTGGAATATCCTCGGTGGATGAATTCACTCGGCGACGACCGCCTCCCCGGCCAGTTCCTGGATCTCGACGCACTCACGAAGAAAAACGAGCAGTGAACCACCAGCCGATCAGGTCGGTCTGTAGGCCATGACCATGCCGACCCCGACCGCCGCCATCAGAATACCGGCGTAGAAAATCGGTGATGGACTCTGCTGCGGCGGATTATAAATCGACGCAACGAACACGCTGACCACCGGCGCACCCGCAAACACAAGGGGTGGCACCACGTTCGGGCGACCACCGTTGACAAGGGCAAGCACGATGCCTAGCGCCCCTACCGCACCGAGGGCACCGGCCCCAAGCGTTAACCAGACACCATCTGATGTAAATACGTCCCAACTCCCTGCCCGCGCAACGATCACTCCCGGAACGGTAATTGCCACCAGCACGTAGGCCACGCCAACCATGAGAAACGCATGAACGCCGCTTCCGTTGAGCGCGACCTGGCCTTTGTGGAGGGTTGGAATATACGTACCCCAGCTCAACACGGTGAGAATGACAAATGGTAACCACCTGCTCATTGCTGTGCTCCTTTGGCTCGGCTAGAAACGTTCCGTATGACACCAGACGGCGCCGGCCTTGGCCGCACTGCCTGACGGACTGTTCAGGATACATTGTTCAGTGCGAACCGCCGAGAGAGAAGAAACTCGCCAGGGACCTTTGTAGTGCGATTACAGCCGTGTTCATGATCACGAAAAACTACCCACCCAGGGGCAAGCGTGACGGAGCGCAGCGCTCCCCACCCAGAGGCCAGCGACCACACCCAGCTCCAAGGCCGTCCGGCCGCTTGTCCTCGGTGATGACGACGACGCACTCTCTGGTAAGAAACAGCGTGATCAGCGCGCGTACCGACGGGTTACCGTAGACCAAAAAGGTCGGCAGCAACCATGGAGACACTGCTCTCCGCCCAAGACAACGGAGCAATAACGCAGCCCAGGCGCCAATTGTCGGTTTCCCCTTGTGTTTTCCACTGTTCCGGACGGTCGACAGCTCGCGATGTCCAGAATCGCGCGACAGTTTATAATGATGCGTTACTCTGCCCCGAACCTTTTCGCCAGAACTCGTGAATTCGATATAGAGCGAATACACGGTAAAGGACGGAATAATTCCGACCTGGGAGACCTAGTGTTGACATGCTGAGGTGGTTTGCGTTCATCGCTCCGCCGATCGCGCTCCTGATGGTAGGTGTCCTTCTGCTCGAACCTCCGGCGTTGACACCGCGTGAGCGCGTGCCCACACTGCGTCTCTTCACAGGTTCAACCCTTGCAGTGGTACACGCCCGCGATATCCCGCTGGCTCTTAATCCTGAACCAGATCCAGCGCGAGAACCCGATGAAACTGAGTCTGATATCAGGCTACCGGCTGAACAAGAGTCACCTCCTAATGAGGCCTTCCCTTCCCCGACCGTGATCAATCCGTAAGTCGGTCTGGGTGATACAATTTTGCTTCTGGTCAAGGTCGAATGAATAAATCTGCTGCCCTCACCACGCCCAATCAACGGCGACCATCAAGGGAAGCCACTATGCCTAAGAAACTGTGTCGACTGAGCTTGCGATGGCTATCGCTCGTGCTAATCACAGGGCTTATCAGCGTGTCGAACGTGAGTGCCGGAGGGCAGGATGAAGATGAGCTGCCGGAGGCTTTCCGTGCCACATTTCGGCTCTACGACGAAGCACTTGGGCCGTTCACACGTCAAATTTCGACTTCGAGCGGCGATGCCCAGGCGTACTTCAATCAAGGCTTTCAAATGATGTACGCCTTCGCGAAAATGGAGGCGGCTCGGTCGTTTAGAGAAGCATGGAAGCTCGACCCAAACTGCGCTATCTGCTACTGGGGTGAAGCGTGGGCATGGGGATCGTACTTGAACGGCCCGATCCGGGAAGAAGACGCGCCCCACGCTTACGCGGCCATTCAGAAAGCCATCGCCCTGGCGTCAGATCACGCCGCCCCGGCTGAGCAGGCGTTCATCAGGGCGATGTCGGTGCGATATGTCGAGGACTACGATCCTGACAACCGGATCGAACAGGACGAAGCGTACGCCGAAGCAATGCGGCTGGTGGCTGAGCAGTACTCTGATGACCTCGACGCGGTGACCCTGTATGCGGATGCACTCTTCTTGCTGGAACCACGCCGGGGCACCCGGGACCTCAACGACCCACGGGTTCAGCGGCTACATACGGTCCTCGAGAGTGTCCTGGCTCGAGACATTAAACACCCGGGCGCTTGCCATCTGTATATCCATGCGACTGAGTCGACAACAGCTCCGGAAAAGGCCGAGGCATGCGCCGAACACCTCGGGTTTGCGATCCCTGGAGCGAGTCACATCAACCACATGCCGTCACACACCTGGAATGAGGTTGGTCGGTGGGGTGATGGCGTCCGCTCCAATCTGATGGCATGGCACTCCGACCAACGAGCGGAATTTGGACAAGGTTTCGCCATCTACCCATCACACAATCTGCACATGCTGTTGTTTGCGGCCTCGATGGATGGACAAGGCGCTATCGCGATCCAGGCTGGGAAGGACTACACCAAGATCACTCAAGACGGTCTGTATCACGCGCTAACCCTGCTCCGATTCGGGCGATTCGATGAGATCCTCCAGCTTGTCGAAGGACGCTCCGAGAACAACGAGGTGACGGCGGGTCTGTGGGACTTTACCAAGGGCTACGCACATCTGAGAAGTGGCGAACGAGACTTCGCTGAGGTCTATCTGCGGCGGGTGCTCGAAATCGCCGAGACCTCTGACGACACATTCCGCAGACACGACGCGAAGCACCTACTGGGTATAGTCGGCGGTGTCTTGGAGGGTGAGCTTCATCGGGACGCCGGCGACCACACCGCCGCCATCGCCGCGTTCGAACAGGCTGTCATCCTCGAAGACGAACTGACCTATGATGAGCCCGAGCCACTGCCTTTTTCAGTCCGCCATTGGCTGGGTGCGGCGTTGCTCGAAACCGGCCGTTACGCAGAGGCTGAGCAAGTCTACCGGGACGAGCTGGCAGATCACCCCCACAACGGTTGGTCACTGTTCGGCCTCAAGACCGCAACTGAGAAGCAAGGCACATCATTCCCAGAGGTCGATGCGGACCTGGAGGCCAGCTGGTCCCGATCCGATATCTGGCTTCGAGCCTCCCGCTTCTAAGGCTCCCCAGCTAAGCACCTGGATCCGACACGTGGCAGACAGACCCTCACCTTCGGTCGTCGCAACCACGAGCGCCGCGGCGGCAGAGCTTCAACCAAAGAAGATCACCGCATTCAACCGTCACCTAGCCGTCACGGGAGTCTGAATCAGATTCGAAGTCAACGGAGAGTAACCGTTCCTCTCGGCAAACGGTTGCGGACCAGAGAAGCGGGCGGAGATCTGCACGGGCTTGGCCAAAGTCGAGGTCCAGGTCGAACGACTTAAGACCTGCGACGGAGATAAAGCGCCTCGCCATTACTCGTCGGTACCATCCTCAAGACGCTCGTCACCACCATTCAGAAGGAGACGATGGCACTCACCATGGCTGCGGCCAGGTGCCGTATCAACTCGTCCTATTTTTCCCATGAAACACCTGTAAGTCATTAATACATAGGTGTGTAAGCTACACTGACCTAGACGGGTGCCACCTCGTCTTTTTTTATGATCGAGCTTAAGGCCCTCACGAAGAGCTACGACGGCGCGGTCGTCGTCAAAGAGCTATCGCTGACTGTTCCCCGCGGACAGTTACTCGTACTGCTGGGCGGATCTGGCAGCGGCAAGACCACCACGCTCAAGATGATCAACCGTCTAATCGAACCCACCGCCGGTGCGGTCTGGATCGACGGAACAGAGACCTCGACAATTCCAGGACCCGAACTCAGACGACAGGTGGGATACGTCTTTCAACAGGTCGGTCTGTTCCCGCACATGACCGTGGCGGAGAACGTCGGCGTCACTCCCGCACTCCTGGGCTGGTCGTCTGACCGAACCCGAGCAAAAGTGGACGAACTCCTCGCGCTGGTTGAACTCGACAGTCTCCACGTGCGCGATCGGTATCCGGACGAACTATCCGGAGGGCAGCAGCAGCGGGTGGGTGTGGCTCGGGCTCTGGCGGGTGAACCGTCGATTCTTCTCCTCGACGAACCGTTCGGCTCACTCGATCCCCTCACCCGCCAAAGGCTGCAGGACTCGCTAGTCCGGATCCGACGTGAAGTCGGACTGACGGCCGTCTTTGTCACCCACGACATGGTCGAGGCCCTGATCCTTGGTGACCGGATCGCGGTGATGAACGCCGGGTGCCTGGTTCAGGTCGGATCCCCTCGCGAACTGCTCACATCGCCCGCTGACAGCTACGTGCGTCAGCTGATGACGACACCCCAGCGGCAGGCTGAGGTCGTCGACGCCCTTATGGCCGAGAAAGTCAGCGAGGACGGGCCGTGAGTGAACAGCTGGCGTTGCTCCCAGAATACCTGACGGCGCACATCCAGCTGACAGTGCTCGCGTTACTACTTAGTGCGGCAGTGAGTCTGCCGCTCGGTATTGCGGTCACCCGAGCGAAATGGTTGGAACAGCCTGTAGTCGGTCTCGCCGGGGTGATCCAGACGGTTCCGAGCCTGGCACTTCTCGCGATCATGGTGCCAATCCTGGCCAGCCTGGAACTCCCAAGCATCGGATTCTTCCCGGCTATCATCGGCCTGACCCTGTATGGTGTCCTTCCGATCCTTCGGAACACGGTCACCGGGATCGCCGGCGTCGCCCCCGCGGTCAAGGACGCGGCCCGGGGCGTCGGGATGACTTCCTGGCAACAGCTGGTTCGAGTGGAATTACCCCTCGCGATGCCTGTGATCGTCGCCGGCATCAGGACCGCGACGGTGTGGATAGTAGGAGTTGCGACATTGTCGACACCAGTCGGTGCCACCAGCCTGGGGAACTATATCTTTAGTGGTCTGCAAACACGGAACTATACGGCGATTCTGATTGGATGTGTGGCAGCGGCCGTGTTGGCGCTCGTCCTCGACGCCCTAGTGCGAACCGCCGAGACGAGCGTTCGTTTACGACTCCGCCCACGGCTCGTGTTGACCGCAATATCGATTGGTTTGTTGTGCTCCTTTACCGCAATCACTCTCGTCATGCCGCTACTCGGCAGCCGCGAACGTCCCATCGTGATCGGCGCCAAAACCTTCACGGAGCAGTACATCCTGAGTGCCATCCTATCCAGATGGATCGAGCAGGAAACAGGGCACCCGACAACACTGATGCAGTCCCTGGGATCCATGGTTGCTTTCAATGCCATCACGACGGGTGACATCGATCTGTATGTCGAGTACTCAGGCACCCTCTGGGCGAATGAGATGGAGCGCACCGACGACCTGGTTTCTCCAGCCGAGGTAATAGGAGCGGTTAAGAGATTCCTGGACGAACGATACGGCGTGACGCTCGTGGCTCGTCTTGGTTTCGAGAACGCCTACGCGCTCGCGGTACGCGAGACCGACGCCCGCAAACTCAATCTTCGTCGAATCAGCGACCTGACGCCGCACGCTCCGTCGCTCGTCATCGGTGGTGATTACGAGTTCTTCGCTCGCCCGGAGTGGCAGGCGATCCGTAACGTGTACGGACTCGAGTTCTTAGACCGCCGGACGATGGATTCGACTCTGATGTATCAAGCCGCAGCGCAACAGAACGTCGACGTCATCAGCGCCTTCTCGTCCGATGGACGTGTCGCAGCGTATGATCTCATCGTGCTCGACGACGACCAGGGCGCCATTCCGCCGTATGACGCTGTCGTATTGGTTAGCCAGCAGCTCTCAGAAAAAGCTCCGACGGTCGTGGAGGCTCTGAGTCGATTAAACAACACAATCACGGTCGAACGAATGCGTAGGATGAACCTGGCAGTTGACGGGGCCGGGGAGGAGCCAGCCATCGTGGCAGCACGATTTGTCCGCGATCTAACACCATGAGGTACTCATGTCGCTGCTGAAATACCTAGGCCTCCAAGAAGAAGTCGAGTCACCGTCGTCGGCTCAACGTGGAGACCTCGACACCGATACGGTGCGACGCATCGTCTCCGAACTAGACGCCTTGCCCGCAGCTCGGGCGAGTCATTTGGCTGCCTTCGCCTATATTCTCGGTCGAATCGCCCACGCCGACTCCGTGTTCAGCGAGACGGAAACCCGAAAGATGCAAGAGATTGTCAGGGACCTCGGACATCTGCCAGACGCTCAAGCCGTGCTCGTCGTCGAGATTGCCAAGAGCCAGGTACGGCTGTTCGGCGGGACGGACAACTTCTTGGTGACGCGACGATTTAAAGAGATGGCGACCCGGGAGCAACGCACGGAACTGCTGGATTGCATCTTTGCGGTGTCGGCGGCCGACGAGTCGATCAGCGTACTCGAAGAGGGACAGGCCGGCCAAATCTCCAAAGAACTCGGGCTCACCCACGAGGAATTTGTCAATGCTAAGCTGGCCTACCGAGAACACCTCGAGGCCTTGAAACAACTCCGAGGCCGCTAGCACAGGCGGCGTCAGGTCCGTCCGGGTGTGGAGACGCCACTCGAGGGGTTGGCTTCAAGCATCACCGCGACCCAGCGAAGCTCTTGGGTGTTCTTGAGGGCGATCTTGACAACCATCGTCAGCGGGACGGAGCAGAGCATTCCCACCGGTCCCCATACCCAGCCCCAGAACACGAGTGACATAAAGACCACAAGTGTGGACAGTCCCAACCGACGTCCCATCAGCATTGGTTCGATGAAATTTCCGAACACGATGTTCACGACGACATAGCCAACCGCGATTACGGCAGCACGGCCCGGACCAAGCTGGACGAGGGCGAGGAGTACCGCCGGAACGGCTGCGATGATCGAACCAAGGTTGGGAATGAAGTTGAGAAGAAACGCCACAAGTCCCCACAGAACGGCGAAGTCCAGCCCCAGCGCCGCGACCCACAAACCCACCACCGTTCCGGTGGCCGCACTGATTGCCGTCTTGATCATGAGATAGTTCTGCACCTGACGAGTCATCCGCTCGAGCGACCCAAACTGGGCAGTCGATCCGAACGCCACCTGAAGCTTGGCGCTGAAGCCGGCTGCCTCCGTCAGAATGAAGATCACGGCGAGCAAAACCAAAAAAGTATTCGACGCGAACGACGCCAACGCGCTGAGCGCTCCGCCCAGCACGTCGAACAGGCCAACCGGAAGCAGATCCAACGACTCCCATGCTTCGGTTGGAACCCCCCAACCGCTCAGTAGACCGACCAACGAGTCCATCAGCGCTTGCAGACGCGTCTGATACTGAGGCGCGACATCCGCAAACTGATTAAGCGACCGGCCCAGCACGAAAACCAAAATGGCAATCACCCCGATCGCCGCCAGCACCGTGCTCAATATCGCCAACGGCAGTGGCACACGCTTGCTTTGCAGCCAGCGCATTAACGGAACACTGACCACAGCGAGGAAGACGGCTAGAAGGAACGGCACGACCAGTGTCTGGGCCGCGCGCAGTCCGGCCACGACGACGATGAAACTCGCCGCACCAACCAGGAACCTCGTCCCGGTATCCGAATGGAGACGACTCTCCTCATTCATCGGTGTGTGTCAATCACGCTTCGAAGAGTGTCAGAGCGAAACGCGATTCGGAATCTATCCATTGCTCGCGGAGTGAAAATCCAGCATTCCGACCCATCGCGACGACTGTGTCCGCGGAGTACTTGTGTGAGCTTTCGATCCAAATCGATTCGTCCTTCGCCAAGCGGATGCAGCATCCTGCGCTACGCAGGCAAACCACCTGCTCGACTCGACTCACCAGATAGGACTCGATGCGCGATGCCTGATCGTTCCAAACGACGTGATAGTCGAACGTATCAACCTCAAAGTCGCCATCGAGCTCGCGATTGAGCCGAACAAGAAGATTCTTGGTAAACGCCGCCGTAACTCCGAGTGGATCGTCATACGCCAAACGCATCTCGGCTTCGGGCTTGATGAGGTCCGCACCCAACAGGAATCGGTCGCCGGGGCGGCAGCCGCTACAGCTCTTCCGAAGAAACCGATCTGACTCCTCAGGCGCCATGTTACCGATGTTCGACCCGAGAAAGATAATCATCGCCGGGTGGTCACGATCGGCCTGATCGAGCGCGGTCGCCAACCCATCTTCATATGTGGCTTCGTGGGTGACGATCTCGACGCCAGGATGCCGGCTGAGCGTCTGCTTCGATCGCATCAGCGCGGCCGATGAGATGTCGACTAGGTGAACGCGCATCGACGTCTGCGGGCCGTCTGGCCCAAGCAAGAGCGACAACTTCTCACCGCTCCCGACACCCAACTCGATCACGGTCGGAGCCGCCTCGAAGCCCGACGAGATGACGGGCCCCTGCCGTTCGAGTAGCGCGCTTTCGCCGCCCGTGATCTTGTACCAGGGCAGAGCGCAGATCGCTTCGAAGAGCCGCGCCCCCAGGGCATCATATAAATATCGAGATGGGATGCGTTTGGGATCCTGCGCTAGCCCTTCTACCACATCGCGGACGAGCTCCAGCGACGGAACTGGTTCGGTAGTAGAGCCCACGAATGAGATCATGCCATCATGGCGCATCGCGCGCACAGCGAAACGTAGCGTACACGTACGGGTACTGCGGGCGGAACCAGTTTCGAAGGCTGCGACGAATCAACCCTCGACCGGTTGCCGGCGACGCACCTTTAACGACGAAGTGGTCGCCATCAAAGAAATCCTGAGAGTACTCGGGATACGAGGCCATCGCCTGAAATCCAGGAAACCCATTCAACACGCTTGACGTCCATTCCCATCCGTTCCCCACGAGGTCATGAACACCCCACGCACTGGCACCAGCTGGAAATGACCCAACTGGTACCGGATCCCAGTGCTGAAAATCAAAATTTCCACGTGTCTGATCTGGCTCTGCGTCGCCCCAGGGATGCGCCCGCTCAGTCTCGTCCGGCGCCCCATACGCCGCGCGGTGGAATTCCGCTTCGGTCGGCAGACGACACCCCTTCCATCTCGCGTAGGCCGTGGCTTCGTCGTGAGTGACATACACAGGCCACGCCATCGGGAGCGGCACCTGGTCGAACATTCCCCGCCACAGCCATCGGTCATCCTGTCGTTCCCAGAACAACGGATGTGTGCGTCGGCTGGTGACCTGACGTTCCCAAGCTCGTGGAGACCATAGCGCCTGCTGGGTGTAGCCTCCGGCCTGGATAAATTCCAGATACTGCTGGTTTGTCACATCGTAGGTGTCGATCTCAAAAGCCATTACGTCGACGTACGCCGTGGGAAACTCGTTGTCCCAGCCGAACTGAATCTCCTCGAGCTCCGCGCCAAGTGTGGCGCGACCGGTAGGCACCCGCACCATCCTCTGTTTTGGCACGGCGCCCTCCACGACCAGCGTGAGACCGTCTGGGCGCGCCTTACGCTCTGGCTCGAAGCGATGGCACATGTAAAGTAGCGTTTCCTGGTGCATGACCTCGTGCTCGAGCGCGGTGTAGACACCCTGACCACGATGCAGCACCGGGTTCTCGTCGCCCTCGACCGGACCGGACTCCAGCGTATCTAGAATCGCCCTGTCGGCCTCGCGCGCATAGGCTCGAACACTGGCGCGCACCGGCCAACGATCGATTGTCGATACCGCTGCCGCCTGCTGATTGCGTGGATCAATGCCACGTGCGAACAACGTTTCAATCTCGCTGTCGAAACCAGGATGCCCCAGCCCTTTCTTGAGAAAGCAGTTCACGCTGAACGCCGGAATGTGCCCCTCGTAGAAGACCACCGGGTGCCGCAGTGGAATCGGACGCTGGTAGTAGGCCTCGTGGTCGAGCAGATTAAAGAGTGCCTCGCTCCGACCGCGGTTCTCGAGATAGGCGTGGATCGCCGTCTGCCGATCCACGCAGTTTCCTCGCTCTGACATCCGAACCCCCTTCCCGCGTTGCAGCGTCGTGGGAAAACCACGCAGCACACTTCAAAAGCGCAGAACATTACGATGGTACCAGGAAGGCAGCCGACGCCGCACAACTACTTTGGCACGGCGCGCGCGGTTGCAAGTTCGTGGCAAGGATATACTAGTGTCTACTGTTCAGAATGTAGTCAACTATTGCTGTGGCACGCGAGTGTCAGACACGCGACGCGGTCGACCACGGACCGGCGGTTCAGCAGCCGGACACTTCGATTACGTCGTGAGCTCCGATGCGAAAGTGGCGGAACTGGCAGACGCGCCGGATTTAGGATCCGGTGACCGAAGGGTCATGGGGGTTCGAGTCCCCCCTTTCGCACTACGACAAGCGTGCGGCGGCGTGGTCAGCGACCAAGCAAAGACTGACAGACCACGCAGAGACGGGAAGGATCGAGCCGAGATCGACACGGACTGACATGGATTCCAGTGCGAGCCGCATGTTGTGTGGCTCTCCGACCGATACCACCACATGAAGGCGGAACTTAGAGACCTGAGCGAGATCCGCAAGAGCCTCATCGTCGAGATTCCGACAACGGAGGTCGCCACCGGCATCGAGCAGCTGACACAACACTATCGCCGCTCGCTTAAGGTGTCAGGATTTCGCCCCGGCAAGGCGCCCGCGAAGCTGGTGCGGCTCCGACTGCTGGATCAGATTCTGAAAGAAGTTGCACAGCTTCTCATTCCGAAGGCGCTAGACGAGGCGATCCAAGAGCATGGTCTTGAACCGATCGACACCCCGACCATTCGAGACGTCAACATTGAGGAAGGACACCCGCTGACGTTCACGGCGACACTCGAAACGCTGCCCGCGGTGGACCCAGGCGAGTATCGAAATCTGACACTGCGGCGCTCACCAGTCGCCGTAACCGATGAGTCCGTCACGGCTGCGGTGGAACAATTGCGCGAGCGGGCCGGCCGTTTCGAGACGGTCAAGGGACGCGACGTCGCACAGGGTGATACCGTTAGAGTCGATCTTGAACGAAGGGTCATCAAGCCGGCCATCGCGGCCGACTCGTCAGAGTCGGGTAAACCAGAGCAGCATGAGAACATCGAGATTGAGGTCGGCGGTTCCGCCAATCCACCAGGATTTGACGAACAGCTCGTGGGGCTGAGCATCGGAGCCTCGAGCGACTTCACCCTGACCTATCCAGAGAATCATGAGGTCAAGGGTCTGGCTGGGGCGGAGGTAGCCTATACCGTTGCGGTCAAGGCCATTCGTGAGAAGGTCTTGCCGTCACTCGACGACGAGTTCGCCCGCGATGTCAGTTCGTTCGAAACCCTCGCTGCGCTCACCGATCAGGTAAAGGCTGACCTTATCCGTCAGGCCGAGCTCGATGCGGACGGCCAAGTCCGTAACGAGCTTTTAGGGCAACTGGCCGGTCGTATCGAAGGCGAGGTCCCAGAGGCGCTGGTCACGCGCGAGGTCGACCGACGTGTCGAGCGTTTCGTGGAACACCTAATCGCCCAGCGGGTTGACCCCAGACGAGCTAACATTAACTGGGACGAGTTCAGGAAAGAACAGCACGAGCCCGCGACTGCCACGGTGCGGAGCATGCTCGTCATCGATGAAGTCGCCCGTAAGGAAGCGTTGACGGTCGACGAAATCCAGCTCGATCAGGAAGTCGAGCGCTTGGCTGAAAGCGCTGGGCGCACCGCTCCCGCCACCCGAGCGCTCTTGGAAAAAGAGGGAGGTATCGGTCGGCTCAAGGACGGTTTAAGACGAGAAAAGACTATCGACTTCGTTCTGAACCAGGCGACGATCGTGACGGTGTAACGGCCTTTCCGCTCGATATACCGGTAGCCCCTGACATCTATTCTGAAACGAGTGACAGTCAATGCCTGAGTCGCACAGCCAGCTAATCCCGATGGTAGTAGAACATACCAACCGAGGCGAACGAGCCTACGACATCTACTCGCGGCTCCTTAAAGACAGCATCATTTTCATTGGTTCCCAGATTGACGACGAGTTGGCCAACGTGGTCATCGCCCAGATGCTCTTCCTCGAAGCCGAGGATGCCGAACGTGACATCTTGTTGTACATCAATAGCCCTGGCGGGTCGATCTCAGCCGGGTTTGCCATCTACGATACGATGCAGTTCATTGCGCCTGACGTCCAGACCTACTGCATCGGACAGGCGGCTTCGATGGCGGCGGTGCTCCTCGGGGCGGGGACAAAAGGTAAGCGATTCTCACTGCCGAACTCGCGCATCATCATCCACCAGCCACTCATATCTGGTCTCGGCGGACAGGCCACAGACATCGACATCCATGCGAAGGAAATTTTACGCATGCGCACACGTCTGAACGAAATCTTGTCGGATCACACCGGGCAGTCGCTGGAACGGATACAGGGCGACACGGAACGTGACTACATCATGTCTGCAGACCAGAGCCGTGAATACGGTATTATTGACGATGTAATTCGGCAGCGCGGATAGGCATGGCGAAAAAGAACAGTGACGGCGAAATTCTTCGGTGTTCGTTCTGCAACAAGGATCAGAACGACGTCAGGAAATTGATCGCAGGTCCGACCGTGTTCATCTGCGACGAGTGTGTCGATGTCTGTAACGACATCATTGCGGACGATAACAGGTCGGACACGAAGAGTGAGCTGCACTCGTCACTTCCGGTGCCTCAGAAAATCAAGAGCTTTTTGGATCAGTATGTGATTGGTCAAGAACAGACCAAAAAGAAGCTTGCCGTCGCAGTCTACAACCACTACAAGCGAGTCGAGATTCAGAAGAAGTCCAAGAACCGAGAAGAGACCGAACTTGCCAAGTCGAACATCCTGTTAATCGGACCAACGGGCACCGGTAAAACCCTGTTGGCGCAGACCCTCGCGCGGCTGCTCGCTGTGCCATTTGCGATCGTCGACGCCACGACGCTCACCGAAGCTGGGTATGTCGGTGAGGATGTCGAAAACATCATCCTCAAACTGCTTCAGGCGGCCGGGGGCGACATCGAAAAGTGCCAGCGGGGCATTATCTACATCGATGAAATCGATAAGATTTGCCGAAAAGACGAAAACCCATCGATCACCCGGGATGTATCGGGTGAAGGCGTCCAGCAGGCGCTGCTCAAAATCATCGAGGGCACGGTTGCCAACGTGCCGCCGCAAGGCGGGCGCAAGCATCCACACCAGGAGTTCTTCCAGATCGACACCACCAACATGCTGTTTATCTGTGGTGGCGCCTTTGTCGGTCTGGACAAGATGATTCAGAAACGTCGCGTCCAGAGGACTCTAGGGTTCAATGCGGAGCTTAAACCGGGGCCAAACGCCGACATCGGGATTCTACTCGAGCACGCCGAACCGGAGGATCTCATCCGATACGGCCTCATCCCGGAGTTTGTCGGTCGCCTGCCGGTAGTCGGCACACTCCATGAACTGGATCGGTCGGCGCTGGTGCAAATCCTCACGGCACCTCGGAATGCCATTACCCGTCAGTACCAGCGACTCTTCGAGTACGAGAACGTTAAGCTTCGGTTCACCGACGACGGCCTCGAGGCCATCGCCGAGGCAGCGCTCGCACGCAAGATCGGCACACGCGGCCTCCGGATGATCATCGAAGACCTGATGCTCGATTTGATGTACACACTTCCTGGACAAAAAAACATCAAGGAATGTGTGATCACGCGTGAGGCCGTCTTGGCCCACGATAAGTCGATTACACTCGTTGAGAAGGCTGGTTAGTGGACGTCTACGAGACACTCCCCATCGTTCCGCTTCGTGATGTCGTCGTGTTTCCGCACATGATGATGCCGTTCGTCATCGGGCGACCTTCTTCCACTCGGGCCCTCGATCATGCGCTGGTCAAGGACAAGCGGATTTTTCTCGCCGCCCAGAAGGATGCGGCGAACGACGACCCCAATCCAAATGACATCTACACGATGGGCTGTATCGCCAACATCGTGCAGAGCCTGAAACTCCCGGACGGGAACGTCAAGGTATTGGTCGAAGGCGTCGATCGGGCACGCGTAGTGGAATGGAAGGAAGACAAGGGCTTTTTTCGAGTTGTCGCCAAGGCTCTGACCCATCCCGACACCAGCGGCGACGTCGAAGGGACGATGAGCCGGGTCGTCTCACTCTTCGAGCAGTATGTCAAACTGTCGAACAATCTACAATACGATGCCATGATAGCGGCGGTCCGGGTCGATGACCCGAGCAAGCTTGCCGATACCATCGCAGCGCACCTAATGATTGGTGTCGACGAGAAACAGAACCTGCTGGAAATCATTTCGCCGCTGGAGCGCCTGGTCAGAATCGCCAGTATTCTCGAAAACGAAGTGGACAAGCTTCAGGTCGATCGCCGGATTCAGTCGCGTGTGAAAAAGCAAATGGAGAAGGCCCAAAAGGAGTACTACCTCAACGAGAAAATGAGGGCGATCCAAAAGGAACTTGGTCGCAAGGAAGACCGTGGCAGCGAGGCCGATGACCTCCGCAAGAAGATCGAAGATAGCAAGATGCCACAGGAGGTCGAGGAAAAAGCTATCCAGGAGCTGAAACGTCTCGAATCGATGCCTCCTATGTCTGCCGAAGCCACGGTCTCAAGGAACTATCTCGACTGGCTGATCGCCGTCCCGTGGTACAAAAAAACTCGCGAGGGTCGCAACCTTAAGCGGGCCGAAAAAATCCTCAACGATGATCACCACGGCCTGGAAAAGATCAAAGATCGGATCCTCGAATTCTTGGCCGTGCGGAGCCTCGTCCGGAAACCGAAGGGTACGATCCTCACGCTCACCGGGCCACCCGGAGTCGGCAAAACGTCTCTGGCTAAGTCGATCGCTCACGCCACCAATCGAAAGTTCGTTCGGCTGTCGCTAGGCGGGATACGTGACGAAGCCGAAATTCGCGGTCACCGCCGAACCTATATCGGGGCATTCCCTGGTCAGTTGATCCAGATGATGAAGAAGGCGGGAACGCTTAACCCGGTGCTTTTGCTCGACGAAGTCGACAAGATGTCGATGGACTTTCGAGGTGACCCGTCGTCTGCTCTGCTCGAGGTGCTCGACCCGGAACAAAACCACACATTTCTCGACCACTACCTCGATGTCGAGTACGACCTCTCAAACGTGATGTTCCTGTGCACCGCGAATGTACTGCACACCGTGCCTCAGGCTCTACGTGACCGGATGGAGGTGCTTCAACTCGCCGGGTATACCGAGCTCGAGAAAACTGAAATTGCAAGACGCTTTCTCCTACCAAAGACCATCAAGGCAACCGGGTTGACGGCCAAGAATGTCACGTTCAGCGATGATGCGTACCAGACCATCATCCGTCGCTACACGCGAGAGGCTGGTGTCAGAAACCTGGAACGCGAGATCGCGTCGATCTGTCGAAAAATTGCCAGAAAAGTCGTTTCCGATGGCAGGACCTTCTCTGAGTCGATAACGTCAGAGAAGGTCACGGAATACCTCGGCGTGCCAAAGTATCGACCGCTCGTGGCCGAAGAAAAGAACGAGGTCGGCATCGTAACCGGTCTAGCCTGGACGGAGGCTGGCGGAGAGCTGCTGGTGACAGAGGCAACGTTGATGCCTGGCAAGGGGAAACTCACACTGACCGGCCAACTCGGTGACGTCATGCAGGAATCGGCACAAGCGGCGATGAGTTTCGTCCGCGCCAGAGCCGCCGCGTTCGGTATCCCCAAGGATTTCAACCAACGAACTGACGTGCACGTCCACGTGCCCGAAGGTGCGATCCCCAAGGACGGCCCGTCGGCCGGGATCACGATCACGACTGCGTTGGTTTCTACGTTGACCAACATTGCGGCCAGACGCGACGTCGCCATGACTGGTGAGATCACCCTCCGCGGAAAGGTACTTCCGATCGGCGGCGTCAAGGAGAAGGTCTTGGCCGCGCACCGCGCAGGGTTGACGTCGATTGTTCTTCCGAGGGACAACGAGAAAGATCTGGCCGAAATCCCGAAGAATATTCTGGATACGCTCCAGCTCTATCTGGTCGACTCCATGGACGAGGTCCTTAAAATCGCATTGACTGAGCCTATGCGTCCGATTCTTCCCTCCGAAAGCGGTACCGAACGGCCGGAACAGGCCGAGAGGATCACGCACTAGAAGACAGGCCTCCATGCGGCCTGTCTCCGCAGAGTTCGTAACCAGTGTCGGAGAGGGTGGCCGTGTATTGACTCAGGGGTTGCCTGCCGTGGCACTGGTAGGCCGGTCGAACGTCGGTAAATCAAGTCTCATCAACGCACTCGTCAAGCGGCGTATCGCTCGGTCCGGAAGCAAGCCCGGCACGACCCGGCTGATTAATGTGTACCGGGTGTCGACTCCACCCTCTCGTATCCGACCGTTCCTGCTGGTCGACCTACCAGGCTATGGTTACACTCGTGGTGGTACTCAGGCACGCCGGACATTTGACGCACTCACGCGCGGCTTCTTTGAACAGGTCACCGTCGGAACTCAACCACCGGCCAGCGATGGCGTCCGACTGGCCGGTATCGTGCTGGTCGTCGATGTCAGACATCCCGGCCTCGAGTCGGACCTCGCGGCGCTGTCTTGGTCTCTCGAGCATCAATATTCAGTCATCGTCGTGGCCACCAAGGCCGACCGGATTTCACGGGCAGCGGGGATTCGCGCAGCTAGGGCTCATCTCCTGGCGATCGCTCATCCCGATGTACCAGACGAAAGTAATGCATCGGCTGGTCTCCCACCGGTGCCGCTAGTGACCGTCTCAACAGAAACTGGGAAGAACCTAGGCCAGGTGTGGTTAAGATTGAAGGAATTGCTTCGACTGCTATAATTAGAAGTTCGAGCTACCAAGAAGGAGTACACATTGAAGCCAGGGATCCATCCAGAGTATCACGACGTCGATGTTCGATGCGCCTGTGGAGCAACCTGGAAGACACGCTCGACCAAGCCCGAGCTGCGCCTCGAAATCTGTTCGAACTGCCACCCGTTCTTTACCGGTCGTCAGAAACTGATCGATACGGAGGGCCGCGTGGAGCGCTTCACAAAAAAATTCGGTCAAGTTACGGTTGCGACACGCAAACAGCAAGAGGCCGATCGGAAGAAAAAGTTGGCCGCACGCTCCTCCTAGATCATGCGTTCAGTGGTTGAGTCGATACTGAACCGCCCGACGGCGCACGGGATGAGGCTCCGCCTTGACTGCATGCTCGGCAAAACATTGGGCTTGTCGTAGGTCGCGGAGACGATGCTCGTGATGCGCCGCCAACGCCAAGCCGGCCTCACGCCGAAGCCGACCTGGAACCCGCGGTGAGTACCGGCGCTGTAGTGTGTCGGCTCCGACTCAGAACAGCGATCTTGACTGGCATCCGTCGACAGTAATGCTGGCACCGCTCATCCAGCTCGCTTTCGGCGAGGACAGGAATGCCACGACGTTTCCCACCTCTTCCGCTCTGCCGAACCGGCCAAACGGCAGGTTCTCACGGATGAACGCGGCCATACCTTCTGGGTCCTCCTGCTGTTTTCGATGCCACGAACCACCCGGAAACGAAATCGAACCAGGTGCCACACTATTCACCCTGATGTTGTCGGAGGCAAGCTGCTGAGCCAACGCCTTCGCCAAGCTGATCTCGGCTGCCTTGACGGCATTGTAGGTCATTCGCCCTCCAGACTCTCGACCCCAAATAGACGCGATGATCAGGATGACACCGCCACCCCGTTCTCGCATGTGCGGCACGGCCATTCGAGAGGCTCGGATAGCCGGATACAGGGTGTCTTCGAAGGCGCTCGTCCAGTCGCCGTCGCTTGCCTCTAACAACCCACCGCCAACGGCTCGACCGACGTTATTCACGAGGATATCGAGCGCGCCAAACCGACCAACGGTCTCACGAACGACAGACTCGACACCCGCCATCTGAGTCAGATCCGCGGTTACGGTGAGTACCCGCTCATCCGAGCCTAACTCATCCCGCAGCTCGGCCGCCGCCTGATTCAGCCGTTCCTCGCCTCTCGCACAAATACAGACCCGACACCCCTCGGCGAGCAAGGCCCTGGCACTTGCCAGACCCAGTCCTCGACTAGAGCCGGTCACAATCGCCACGCTGTCATTCAGTTCGAGATTCATGTAACCCCCTCGGCCACCTTCAGCTCGCGACTCTTCATGGCGTCCCACCCGTGAGGTCGTTCAATCGCCAGTCGAACGAATGGTACTGAAGCCTGAATGGCCCGCTCGAGGGAAGTGCGTCCGGAATCGACCCAGTTCTCGTCGGCGTAGCTCGCCACGAACTCCTCCTCGTGCCAACCGAAGATCGGGCTCACGCTGACCTCTTGAGCCAACCGGTTAAGATTGACGTGTCGAGCGGAGATAGCAAACTCTTCCAGAACTTCTCTTCTATTCGTGACGGAACATACGTCTCGCTCCTAAGCCGGCCGCTGTCAACCGCACCTGGCATCTGTCGAATGCTATTGGACGGATAGTCCAGCGATTGGCCGCGTATCGGATAATGATTGATGACGGTCTCCAGAGTCAGCGCGTTATAGGCATTCAGCCAGAACGCTTTACGAACGTCGATCAGCTGCGTATCGAATCCGACCGGCTCGGTCCTCAACGAGCTAACAAACCGGTCTAACCCTACCCGATCGGAGCGGAGTGCAGCGTAGTACACGAGACCATCTCGAACGTAGAGGTCAAGAAGTCGATCAAACGAGCCGATATCGATGTCCTGAATCGGAGCGGCAATCGCGACGAGGGCACCCGCGCGCGGGTAGTCCATCAGCGTCACCAGCGAGACAACGGCGATGGCGATGCTGACGACAGTGGTAATGATGAGCAACACCACTGTCCTCCCGGATCTCACATTCTCTCCTTTGGTCGTACGAAGATAGGCCTGACATGCACCAACCGGGCATAATACAAGAAGGTGCGGCTTGGATATTGTCATGCTAACGACTGCGGCCACCGGAATGATTCTCTACGGGCTGTACTCCATTCTGGTCGGTGTGACCGACCTCGTGGCTGCGGGGCGACTCGAGTGGTGGGCCAATCTGTGGCTGATGGGTGCAGGTAGCGTGCTTGTATTGGGCGCTGCATTTGTACGGGTATCTATGCCAGGCGGGCTCGCGCTAGCGGTGGGAGGGCTCCTCGCGTTGCAGTCGATCAGCCTCCACAATGCCAGCCACCTGTTCGGTCAGGTAACACTGGTCCCAGAACTCGCACGAGCAATCCTAGCAGTGTCGCTGGCAGCCCTGGCCTACTGCGGGTGGGACGGTGACGGATCTCAGATCAGTAGAAACCCCGATGGTGACTGACCCACAGCTGCTGAGCGTGTTCAGTCTTGTTCGCGCCGATCAGTCTAGACTACGCGCAGCCGCTCGTCGCGCCACAATTCACACACTTGTAGCACGCGCCGTTACGAATCATGATGGCGCCACAGGTTGAACAGGGTGGGGCGTCCTGATCGTTCTGAATCGCGTACGGTGTACCACTGCCTTGAGGCTCCGACGTAACGTCGGCCGCCGTCCGGACGTCTGCCTCAGTCTCGGCGAACGTTAGCTGTGTTTCGTCAACGTCCTTCTCGGCGTCCTCGCGAAGATTGACCCCGGCTTGATACTGCGCCCGCGCAGATAGAAATTTCGTCGCCATCCACCGGAAGATGTAGTCGACGATCGACTTTGCCATCCGCACATCTGGATTCTTCGTCAGGCCTGACGGCTCGAAGCGAACGTGGCTAAACTTGTCGACGAGCACCTGTAATGGCACCCCATACTGGAGCGCGTAGGACACGGCCTGTGCAAAAGCGTCGGCGAATCCAGAAATCGTCGATCCTTCCTTGGCCATCACCAGGAAGATCTCGCCCGGAGTACCATCCTCGAACAGTCCAACCGTGATGTATCCCTCGTGGCCGGCGATGTCGAATTTATGGGTCAGCGCTTGACGTTCATCCGGCAGTTTTCGTCTCACCAGCTGAGAGATGCCGGCCGCCGCCACGAGCTCTTCTGCTGTCTTAGTGCCCTGCGAGGTATTGAGAGGCTGGGTGCGCTTGCTCCCATCTCGATAGATTGAGACGGCCTTCGTGCCAAGACGCCAGGCGTCGATGTAGGCCTGCTCAATCTGTTCGATCGTCGCATCGGTCGGTACGTTGATCGTCTTCGAAATTGCTCCAGAAATGAACGGCTGGGTGGCACCGATCATCCGAATGTGCCCTGTGTAGTGAATCGAACGCTGACCGTTTGCCGGCTTGAAGGCACAATCGAATACCGGCAAGTGTCTTGCGTCAAGATGAGGGGCGCCTTCAATCGTCTCGTGCTCGTCGATGTACTCGATGATCGCCTTGACTTGCTCTTCGGAGTATCCGAGCTTGTTCAAAGCCATCGGTACGGTCTGATTGACAATTTTCATCAGCCCACCGCCTACCAGCTTTTTGTATTTGACGAGCGCAATGTCTGGCTCCACACCAGTTGTGTCGCAGTCCATCATGAACCCGATGGTGCCGGTGGGTGCTAGTACCGTTGCCTGAGCGTTGCGATAGCCATGCTGCTCACCTAGATCAACAGCGGTGTCCCAAGCATCCGCGGCGGCTTCGTACAACACTCTCGGCACTCGCTCTCTATTGACGCCCTTGAGTGCCGCCCTGTGCTTCCGCATCACTTTCAGAAACGGGTCGCGATTGTCCGCGTACCCAGCGAACGGGCCACCGTGGTCACGGGCGATTCGTGCAGATTGGGCATACGCCTCGCCAGTCATCAACGCTGTGATCGTCGCCGCATAGTCCCGCCCCTCGTCGTCGTCATACGGCACACCGCGGGACATCAGCAAGGCTCCCAAATTGGCATAGCCAAGCCCTAGTGGCCGGTAGTCATGGCTATTTTTTTCAATCGACGGTGTTGGATAGCTCGCGTTATCAACGATCACTTCCTGCGCCGTCGTGAGCGTGCGGACCGCGGCCTGGAGGGACTCGACATCAAGGTCGTATGCACCATTCTCCCCCTCTATCAAAAACTGCATGAGGTTCAAAGACGAGAGGTTGCACGCCGAATCATCGAGAAACATGTACTCCGAACAAGGATTGGATGCATTGATCCTGGCCGTGTTCGAGCAGGTATGCCAGTCGTTGATCGTCGTATCAAACTGCATCCCAGGATCACCACACACGGTCGTTCCGTCCGCGATCATGTGCATGAGGTCACGAGCCCGATAAGTATCCATCACGCTGCCATCTCGGACGGCGTGGGTATGCCACTCACCGTCGTCGAGCACGGCTCGCATAAAGTCGTCCGACACCCGAACGCTGTTGTTGGAGTTCTGGAAGAACACCGACGAATAGGCGGGACCTGTAAAAGAACCGTCGTACCCCGCGTCGATCAGCGCCCAGGCCTTTCGCTCTTCCTCGACCTTGCAGTTGATAAATTCAACGATGTCGGGGTGATCGATATCGAGGATCACCATCTTGGCCGCCCGCCGAGTTTTACCACCAGACTTAATCACACCGGCGAAGGCGTCGTACCCTTTCATGAACGACACAGGCCCGGATGCTGTCCCCCCCCCAGTCAATACTTCCTTCGATGACCGAATAGACGAGAGGTTCGAGCCCGTTCCCGACCCGAACTTGAACAACATCCCCTCGGTCTTGGCAAGTGTCAGAATCGACTCCATGGTGTCGTCGACGGAATTAATGAAGCAGGCCGAACACTGTGGCGCCGGCTCGAACCCACAGTTGAACCAGACCGGACTGTTAAACGCCGCCTTCTGATGGACGAGGATGTACTTGAGGTCGTCGCTGAACGCATGCAGATCATCGTCGCTGACAAAGTAGTGCTGCCGTCGCGCCCAGTCGGTCATAGTATCGACGACGCGTCCAATCAGCTGCTTGACGCTCCACTCTCGCTCGGGTGTGCCGACCTGACCGCGAAAATACTTTGACACCACGATGTTGGTTGCCTGCTGCGACCAAGCCTTGGGCATCTCGACGTCGCGCTGCTCAAAGACAGTCTCACCCTTTTCGTTTGCAATCACTGCCGACCGTAGCTCCCATTCGACTTCGTCGAATGGATCGATACCTTCTCGGCTGAAGTGCCTCAGGAACTCGATTCCCGGGGCGGTGTCGTCAGGTTCGTTCGTTATCGGCCGTGAGTGAAGGTCATGAGACTCATGCTCTTGTACGCCTCTTGGCATGTTATTCCCTCTCCCGCACGCAGGCACCGTCGTTGCCTCGACGCCGGTGCTCAAAATAATCTAACTGGAGTAACACCGGAAAGACCGGGACCTTCGCGTCTTGGTCCATTTGGCGAAAAGCTAGGATACTTTCGTGGTTGTCCGTCCAGCGCTGAGACGCCTACTATGCGACCATGACCGGCTCTATGTCAAGCCAGAAAACACCAGATGTTGCGTTCAGACTTTAGGGCAAACGCAAGATGTTGTGAAGTGGCCCAAACAACAGATCCAGCCTGTGATAGAGTCCGCGCGGTGACGACCCACAGCGAGTCTACCCTCGCTGACCCGGACCGGCCAGACTGTCCAGATACTCCCGGGCCGATGTCTGGAGCAACCTCGAGATGGCACCAGCGGCTGACCGCCCTGGTAGAGGTAACCCTATGCTCCGGATACCCGACTCAACTTCTTCTCATCGCGGTACTGGCAGTCATGGGACTGACCCCGATTGACGAGTCAGGCACGCTGTCGCTGAGCTATATCTTCCTACTGTCGATGACAGATACCGTGCTGCTGCTCTTCCTGATTTTCTACTTCTTGCGTCAGCACGGGGAGCATCCAGCCGAGATCTTCTTCGGCGATCGACCGCATAGAACTGAACTCCGTCTAGGCCTCGTCCTAACGCCGGTCGTGATTGGATTGGCGTTGGGGGGCGCGAGTCTACTGCAGCACCTATGGCCGGCGCTCCGAAACGTTCCAGAAAACCCGTTTGAATCGCTTCTCAGCTCGCCCTGGAGGGCAGCCGTCTTTGCGGTCGTAGCCGTCGTGGCCGGAGGTGTTCGCGAAGAACTACAGCGGGCGTTCGTGCTTCGTCGTTTCGAGCGCCATCTAGGTGGTTCAATAGTAGGTCTCGTGGTTTTTAGCCTCGCCTTCGGCCTAGGACACGCACTCCAAGGGTGGGACGCGGCGATGGTGACCGGTCTGCTCGGAGCGGTGTGGGGAATCATCTACCTCGTGCGACGCAGCGTTGTGTCGACGATTGTCAGCCACTCCGGATTTAATATGATCGAGATCTGCCTAGCCCTCGCTAGGGTCAGTACCGGAGCCAGCTAATGGGCGAAGTTCTGACTACCGGGAGGGCTACCTGTGCTTGATACCCGCCTGACCTGTGCCCGGCGCATCAAATCTGCTACCCAGTCGTCAATGGCCGCCTCCCTGAGCCCGTCTGCAACGACCTCAAAACGGTTAGCCAGGTACGCGTCGCGTCGAATGTCATCGACGATGAGTTGTCGAAGGTCGTCAGGCGCCAGTCCAACGCGGTCGAGGATCAGCTCAAAATCATTGTCACCGGGCAGCTGGCTCCGGACACGCTCCAGTCGTCGGTCAACAGTGCCGGAGTCAGGCTCGGCCACGACAAATCGATCGACTTGATCGATTACGACCCGACGCTCGATCAGCCATGTCAGCACCTCGACCTCCTGACTCGGACCCGCTGGAATATCGACGAGCCTAAGATCGATGAAGGCTCGGACGTCGGAATGCATGATGATTTGACCGTCAACAATCGCGAGAACACGGTCGAGTATCGCCGTTTGGGCCAGGGTGAAAGCGGGGACGAGGACCGCCGCGATCACGACGCCGACGTTCATCCAACCGAGGCCGTGGGCCGGCCGCTTCCCGTAGGGGCGTTCAAAAGGCCTGGCCGATGCTGATGTGGAGGGCTGTCGGTCGCTCCAAGTCGCCATTATCAAAGGCCTGGCGGTCCAGTTTAAAACCGAGGTCAACACGGATCGGACCCACCGGCGACCGGTATCTTACACCGAACCCCGCGCCACTCCGAATTCGGGCAAGACTAGCGCTGCGAATACGATCATAGACGTTTCCGGCGTCAATAAATCCAACTAGATCGATCGTCCTCGTCACACGGGCACGGAGCTCTGCGTTGAAGATCAGGGTGGCATTCCCGCCTTGTGGAAATCCATCCTGATCGATCGTGGCATCGTCACCCAAGCGATCGAGGGCAAACCCCCTGACGGTCGTGTCGCCACCGGCGAAAAAGCGCTCACTCAGGGGTAATTCGCCAACCTCGACCTCAATGGGCGAGGCGACCACATCGCCAAGGCCCGCCGATTCGACCGGCGTCAGAGGAAACACCTCGACCGACCTAACGAACGGTCTCGCTAGACCGACACGCGCGCCAGCCGCCACCACGAAACGCGGCGCGCCCGGTACAACCCGATAGACAAAGGCCTGCATGAAAGTCTTAATGAATCCCACTTCTGAGCCGATGGTCCTCGCCGCTATCTCGGCATCAATACTCAAGACTTCGCCGTCTCGTGGGTCAACTGGATCGTCCCTCGTATCGCGCGCCACACTTCCGGAAAAGGCCGACAATCGAACTTCTGGAAACAATCGATCGACCAGCGGTTCATCCTCCCGATTCAGTTGCTTGTTCGTCGTGTTGTTCTGACCCCAGCCATAGTCCAGTGACGTCGTAACCTGTGGCGTCACCTGCTGCGTCACTTGCGCATTGATTCCTCGACTAAACAGATCAAAGCCTGGCCGTATTGCTTGCTCGACAAAGCCAGTAATAAAACCGTTCCAGGTGGACCCCAGTACACGGGGTTCTTGGTACGTGCCGAGCACCCGATACTCGTTGAACCCGAGGTCACGGCCGCCCTCGCCCAGCAGCAGGTTGTCGAGATCGTTCTTTCGGCGGACGCTGACGCGAGTAAAGAAATCGATCGACCTGTTCTTGCCCCACAAGTTCTGTCGCCCGATCTGAAAGAAGCCCCGCGGCGCAAACTCGAGCCGCTCCATCGCCTGGCTCCCCTTAACGTTGGTCTCGCGCCGCAGCCGTACCGACGCCTCGAGCCCTCCACCGTACGCAACTCTGGTGGCCGGTGATTCATCGACAATAATGACGACATCCCTGAGCTCCGGACCCCCATGGCTGAACTCGCGTATATCGATACGTCGAAAGAGTCCCAGGGCGTTGAGTCGGCGCCGGGTTTCAGACACCGCGGCGAGGCTCAATGGCTCGCCCTCCCGCAGAGTGACCTCGCGTCGAATCAAGACTGAATCGATAGCGTCATTTCCGACGATCAACACATGCTCGACCAAGACCTGCGGCCCCTCGGCGACCCGGTACAGCAGGTCGACCGCTTCCAGACTGTCGTTGAAGCGCGGCTCGACACTGACGACGACCCGTTCGAACCCGGTATTGAGATATTGGAGACGAACCGCATCACGATCGGCGATGACCTGCTTTGTGTGGTACGGGTCGCCGGTCCGCGACTGGATTACCGCCTCGAGAGCCTCACGGGTTTGCCGTCGGTTGCTGTCAACCTCGACAGATCGGATGCGGCTCTGCACCCCCTCGACGATCTCAATGCGAGACCTGACCCGTATGACGTCATCGGCGGCGGGAGGACGTCCCATCTCCGAGAGCACCGGCTGTACATTGACCGTGGCGAACCCGAGCTGGCTGTAGTAATCGGCGACCGCAGACACAGCCGCGTCCAGGTCACGGGTTACCAGCGGCTGGCCGATCGGTAACTCGACCAATCGTTCAAGCTCGGTGATCGGCACCGACACCGCCCCACTAAAGAGAACGGATCCGACTTCGTACAATCGCCCACGGTCTATGGTGAAGACGACCGACAGCCTGTCCCTCTCCGCCTCTCGGTTATGACTCACGGTCGCGTCACGATATCCGAGATTGTTCAGAAACTCCTCAATCCGCCGGTCGGCGTCCTCAAGGAGGTCTTCGTCGACCGACCCTTCGCGCTCGACAGGCACGAGTTCGGTGGGGTCACCCCCCGGAACGTCATCTCCTACGAACACGAGCGTGATTCGCGGACCGCGCCTAATGTCGAGCCTAAGGTCAACGGCGTCACCACCAGCCGTGACATCGATCGTGTGGGTCAGCCTTGCCTGGTAGTAACGCTGTTGTCTCAGTGCTTCTTCCCATTCGAGGAGCCGGCGATCGACCACGGTGCCGTCATAAGTCTGTCCGGTCTCAATCTCAAGCCGACTCAGCGCTGAGGCATACAACGAGGACGACATGCCGGTAACGAAGATTTGCGCGATTCGTGCGCGCTGACCAGCCTCGACCCGCACTCGTAACGTACTATTGGCGCCCTCGCCCTCGACACGGATATTTATCCGAGGTCGAAAGAACCCCCGAGATCGGTACACGCGGCGAATCGTATCGCCGACTGCGTCGGCTACGCTCGCTTCGAACGACACCCCGTGTGCTTCAGTAATTGCGGTTCTTAGATTGTCAGTGGAAATACCGGTGTCACCCTCGAACTCTATCCGTCCGATAATAGCGAGAGGAACCAGCTCGTACCTGAGTGAGACGCCATGCCCGCTTTGGCCACCGGCCACCCGAACGTCTTCGAACGTGCCCAAGCTGAAAAGATGGGTCACGCTCTCCCGCACCTGCCGCATCGACAGTGGCAACCCTACCTTGGTCTCGACAAGCTCCAGAATCGATGAATCACCCAACGTGCGCCCCTCGCTGACCAGCGTGACCTCGACCACCGGTTGTCCAACATACGCATCGACCTGAGCGGCCATCGCTGACCCGCCCCAGGCGAGCTCCAGCGTCGCGGCGAGCACCGCTGTTAACCCCCACGCCGGCGCGAGCCTAACGAGCATCAGAAAGAGTGACGTACGCGGAAGTCGAGCGAGTAGGTGCGGTCTTCGTTTTGAGAGACCACCCAGGCGAGACGGTCGGTTTGATCGTATTCAAGCACCACGATCAGATCACGGTTTGGGCCACTCACCGCGCGTGAGAACGTGAGGTGTGCACGGTTGGAAATCCGCTTGCCGATCAGTAGCCTGGCGGTCGGTAACAGTTGGGTCGACTGCTGAGTCGTCGCGTCAAGGGTTGGCGTAATTTGGAACGAGTCTACTCCGAGCGACTCCTCCACGACCCGTCCGACGCCAGACGAGAGGGGACTCGTCAACAACCGCGCAGCACCCGCTTGTAGGAGCTCCTGGCGCGACGCCTCCTGGGCGCGCAGGGCTCTAATTTCCGCCGCTTGAGGATCACGAACGTCTCCCAGTAAGAGCGACAAAATCTCGGTTTCTTGGAGCGGAGGGTCCGACGACAGCTCCGGGTCAAGACGATCCATCGTGCCGCTCACGCCGATCGTCACCCGATATGTCTGGCCTGGCACCCTGATATCGGTCTCCGCCTCAATGTCGAAGAACGGTGCGGTCGACGTGGGATCGGCGAACGTGATGGTCCCACGCGTGACGCGGTAACGATTCCCTTCGAAGAAGACCTCCCCCCGCTCAATCTCAGCATTGCCGAGAAGAATGGGCTGGTCGAAATTCCCGACCAGCGTGAGTTCTGCACTCGACACGATGCGGGCCGTGTTGTCGCTGATACGGAGACTCGAAGGGGCAACAATACGAACGTCGTATCTGAGTGGCAATACCGGTGTGGCCGATTGCGGGACCAGGACCTCTTCGTTCGCACTAGCATCCAGAAGCCCGGTACTGGGTTCGAACAGATCAAGCCATACCGCGTCACGGACGTTGACGGTGCCTAAGAGCACGGCAGTGTCGAGGTCACCGCCGAGCGTCAGCTCCGCATCGACTATCGAACGCACGCCCTCGGGAAAGCGAAGGTGCATCTCCGTCGCCGTAGCAGTGATATTGAGTTCGCTGATTTCATATCCTCGGACACCGAGCCGCCCGCCGAACTGCACCAGGCCACCAGCCATCACGCCAGTCATGTCGTCAAATCGCACGCCGTCTGGCTCGAAGACGATTCGCCCTTCCATCTCCTCTAAACCGTGCGGCAGCGACAGATGCCGGAGTCGACCACCTTCGACTACCGCGTCGCCCAGGATGACCGGTTGACGGAATGTCCCGCCGATCTCCGCAACGAGGTGCGCAATGCCTGAGCTACGCAGGTCCGGAAAGAAACCCTGCAAAAATGTAAGGTTTGCATCGCCCTCAGCCTGCAGCGTAATCTTCTCGTCAACCAGACCGACCTGCCCCGCAAGAGTGAGCGCGGTCCCGTCGCCGACCAGGTCCATCTGCTGAATCCGAAGCACGTTCTGGTCGAGCACGAGTTCGACCGCGGCATCGTTCCTGACCATATAGTCGAAGACGCCGAGCTCCAGCTGCTCGACCGTCGCCTGCATCAGCAACGAGTCGACATCTCGGAGTGGGCCGGTCACCTGCAGCGTCCCGGAGACAACCATGGAGGTCTGATCCGGCACCGACGGTGTGTAGGCACGTACGTAAGGGTCCAGCGCCGTGTTGGTGAATCGAAAGAGAAGTTCGGCGTCTCTGGCTGGAGTCAACTCGACCCGGCCGGAGCCGGAGATCGCCAGGGTTGGGGACCCCGCCTCGACCTCCAGCCGCATGACGCCGTCGCGGACGTCGATACGACCCGATAGCTGACCGACAACCTCTCGGTTGACGTTCAGGTTAAAAACGGATCCCCTGAGCTCATATCGAGGATCGGCTAGAACCCCGGCCCCATTGGCCGTGAAGCTGGCTTCCCCCCCAAGCGGTGCCTGGGTATTAATCAGTGTCTGAATTGATTCGACGGCAATGTTCCGCCCATCGATATTGAACGAATATGTCTCGTCCCAGCGAAGGAACATGGCGCCGTTAAGCTGTCCGCTGCCCTTCCCGATCTCAAGCCCGTCAATCCGGACGCCTTCACCCTCGAACCGGAGACCGGCAGTTGCGACATCGAACGGCTCTCCCCACGCAATCGGATCAGCCATGCTCAGACTCCCGAACCCGAATGGGCGTCCGTAGTGGCCGTACAGACGGATCTCGCCAGTAAGAGGGCCATTGATCTCGTATCCCTCAACCGAAAAGGCATTGCGCAGACTTTGTGAGGGAAATGACGTTAAGGCAAACCGCGCATCGATCTCTTCCCCGCCATCGGCTCGCGGAAAACCGATGGCGAACCGACCATCTACCGCCACCGCTGAGTCAGCCTGCTCGAAAACTCCCTCAAAGACATCGAGGTAGGCGTTTTCCACCACAATCCGTCCCCGGCCCCGTCCCCACCGAACGTTCCAAGCCCCGATCGCGTCACCATCGAACACAGCCTCGATTCGTGGACTGGCAAACGCGCCGAGCATGACACCGTCGATCTCCCCGCGACCCTCCACGACGAACTCCTCGGTTGGACGTCCAAAGGCCGTCATGAACGCCGACATTAATCGATCGCTTTCCTGCCAATCGATGCTGGACATCTCAAACGGAATCCGCGACTGGTCCCCAAAAGCCGTTTGTCCCTGGAACCGCACGAGTGTGGCCGGTGTCGCCAGATGGCTCGGAGCGATGTCGATCGACTCCGCATTGATCGTGTAGGTTAAGTCGCCACCGACGGGAAACCGCCACGCCCCGGTCTCTGGACTGAACGGAACGGACGCGTAGGGACGAGTTGTGGGCGAGCCGATGGTCTGGCGACCCTGGATCATCAGGTCCGCCGTACCCTCGGGCGGAACAACCTCGAGACGACCCTCTCCGGTGTGACCGGCAAAGTGCCCGATGGGCCACTGAAGCAGGTTGTGACCGCTCCCTCGACCCTCTGGCCTCACACCGGTCAACGCCAAAGCGTCTGATAACTCCAGGAGGTTGACATCGGTGACCGTCGTATCCAGTGTCGCCACGCCGAGTTCGTCGGTCCCGAGCGGTGCCATCGAATAGGTCAGCTGAACATCGCCGTCGTAGAAGCCTGAAGTGTAGTCAAAGACCTCGAACCGGTGCCGAGTCCATACCAGAGATCCGGTCATGTCCGGAAATGCGAGTCCGTTGAGCCTCCAGTCGTCACTCTCGAAGTCCCCGGTCAGCTCGCGGCCGCCGTCGAAGATGTGCCACGCACCACTGAACCGTGCACTGCCATCGACGTCGAACGGATCGCCAGCAAAGAAGACCTCCTTCATTGTCGGAAGGTCGATATCCGACTCGACAACGTGATAGGTCTGCTCAGGCCAGTTTGTCATCTCGACAGCGCCGGTAAGCGCCGAGTAAAATCCATCGAGCGTCAAATTGATCTGGGTCAGCGTCAAATCGCCACCATCGATCTCAAACGTGGCCTCCATGGCGGCCGTCATCGGTTCGAACGCGGCGATTTCGACCGTCCCATCGGTGAAGGCGATGTCACCGCCATAGCCTTCGCCTTTGGCGATCGTGAGGTCGACATTTCTGGCCGTCACGTTCCAGGGCGCAACATGGTCACGGTAGACAAACTCGCCGTCGTGTGCGAGTAATTGACGGACGGTCGTCACGAGGTGGAAGCCTGCCTTAGGCGAATCAGGCCCCGCATCGCCCTCAGCCAAAGCCACATCCTCTGACGCGTCCGGCTGAGGCACCATTCTTGGAAAACTCTGACGGCCGTCAGAGAAACTTTCCGCGACCATACGCCAGGGTCCCATCTCGACCTCGTCCGCCAAGATCTCGCCGCGAAGCAGCGCTAACCAAGACATCGAAATGACGATTTGTTCTGTCGAAAAGAACGGCTCGTCCGAAGGTGAGAGCCCCTCGATGACCAGGTTCTCGATGAGAAACCGTCCTGGGAACAGGTAGGCGCCGAGCCGACCGATATGAACCGGTCGGTCGAGCTGAGCCGATACTACCTGCTCCACCTGGGACCTGACGGCCGGACCCAAATCAACAGTGACGAAGGAAACCAGTGCCGCGGCCGTCAGTGCAACCCCAACGATGGTCAGACGGCGGCCGTACCGGCGGAGTCTGATGGGGAATCGACATGCCAGCGAGCACCGCCGCCACAACGAAAGGTGTAACTGGTCCGTTTCGACCGAAGTCGACGACTCCGAGGGCGGAGTAGCTTCGTTGCTCATGCCTTCCTAACTCGTTCACTCAATCACAACGAGGACGGCACCGGCACTAACTGGCGCCCCTTCAACGACGGGGACACACTTGACAATTCCGGCGCAGGAGGTCACGAGTTCGTTTTCCATCTTCATCGCTTCGATCACCACGACGCCCTGCTTTGCCTCGACGTTGTCCCCCTCCTGTACCAAAACCCGCACAACCTTTCCTGGCATCGGCGCCAGAACCTCATGCGGCCCCTGCGACGTACCACCAGGGTCACCCCCAGTAACACTTCGCCCGGCGTTGACAGAGGCCCGAACGAGCACGCCGTCAATTGTGACGTCCAGTGTCCCTCGGCTATCCCCAGCCAGCACTCTGGCCTCAAAACTCGTGGCATCGTCCCCTATCTCGACAAAGGACAGGGTCTGCACGTCGAGCCGACGAGCATCGACGAGCCGTACGACTTCACCCCAACAGACGCGGAGACGCTCCGCCGACGACGGATCACGTTCGACCGTCACTCGATGAACAGTCCCACCAACCTCGATCTCAATCGGCGTGAACGCCATCACCTGAGTCCTTCAAACCGAGCCGCCCGGCGCCACGCACTGGTGTCTTCGCTCTGAGAGGACCGCTCGGCGCTACGTTGGTCTACAAGAAAGGTGTGGACCGCAGCCGCCAACACCGCTTGCTCCTCGAGCTCCGCTGACGCACCGACAGACGTGACGCTATCGCTGGCGGCCAGCAGCCGATCGAGAAAGCCTGTGTCAACTCGACTCTCCAAGAACTCTGGCTGACGGAGCATCCAAAGAAAGAACGGAAGCGTCGTTCTAACACCTTCGATGTGGTACTCGGCCAGGGCCCGGGCCATCCGTTGAATAGATTGATGCCGGTCCGGTGCCCATGCCACGAGCTTCGAGATCATCGAGTCATAGAACACCGAGACCTCGAATCCCTCATCCACACCGCTATCATCGCGGATACCAGGCCCAGACGGCCGGCGAAGCCGCGTGATTCGCCCGGGCGATGGCATGAAGCCAGACTCCGGATCCTCCGCGTAGATCCGGCACTCGACCGCGTGGCCGTGGGGCTCGAGGGCACGCTCAGGATCGAGTGTCAACCGCTCACCTGCTGCAATTCGAAACTGCCAGTGAACAAGGTCAACTCCGGTGACCATCTCGGTGATCGGATGCTCCACCTGTAACCGGGTATTCATCTCGAGAAAATAGAATCGCCCATCCTCGTCGAGGAGAAACTCGACCGTGCCCGCGTTGACGTACCCAACACCCTCGGCCAGTGCCCGGGCGGCCGCAGCGAGGCTCAGACGGATCTCGGCTGTAACCGCCGGCGACGGTGTTTCTTCGATCACTTTCTGGTGACGACGCTGAACCGAACATTCGCGCTCGACGAACGGCACCACCTGACCCTCGCTATCAGCCAAGATCTGCACCTCGATGTGGCGTGCCGGGCTAACAGATCTCTCCAGATAGATCGCCGAGTTTCCGAACGCACCCTGGGCCTCGGACCGAGCGGCTCGAATCGCCCCGGCCAATGTCGAGGAATCCTCGACAAGACGCATGCCCTTTCCGCCTCCGCCCGCCACGGCCTTAACAAAAAGCGGGAACCCGACAGTCTCAGCGATAGTCAGTACATCGGCGTCGGTGAGTGAAGCGTCAATGGGAGACTCGGTCCCTGGAACCACCGGCACGCCCGCCTTCTGGGCAGCCTGTCTGGCCGCGATCTTTCCTCCCATGAGGTTAATGACCTCTGGCGGCGGACCAACGAACAGGAGGCCGGCGTCACCGCACGCGCTAGCGAACTCTGCGTTCTCAGCCAGGAAACCGTATCCTGGGTGAACCGTGTCAGCCCCAGTGCGCCGGGCCGCGTCGATCAGCTTGGGAATGTGAAGATAGCTATCTTCTGGAACGTCAGCGTCAAGGCCAACGGCCTGGTCAGCGTAACGAACGTGGGGCGCCATCCGATCGCTGTTGGAATAGACCGCGACTGTCGAATACCCGAGTTCGCGGCACGCCCGCATGATACGGACAGCGATCTCGCCTCGGTTCGTAACGAGCACTCTCACAGGCGGCGTGACAACTCCGTGTCTCCAGGCACCCACATCTTCATTTTAGTGTAGCAGTTAGCTGGGCTCTGGTAGATGCCATTCTGAGCTGTTCGGAGCCGAACCGCGCGGGTACGCGCTGTCGGTAACGTTCCCGGCGCTCTAGAGTGGGATGTTCCCGTGCTTCTTTGGAGGATTTTTGTCTCGTTTGCCGTCCAAACTGGCCAGGGCGGTGACCAATCTTCGCCGCGTCGTACGTGGCTGAATCACCTCGTCAATGAAGCCCAGAGCCGCGGCAACGAACGGATTCGCCAGTTTCTCGCGGAACTCCTCAACCCTCTGTGCGCGTAACCCTTCGGGATCGCTGGCTGCCTGCAGTTCGCTCTTGTAGAGGATATTGACCGCTCCCTCAGGCCCCATAACGGCAATTTCAGCCGTCGGCCAGGCTAGATTCACATCGGTTCTGATGTGCTTGCTTGACATGACGCAGTACGCACCGCCGTACGCCTTGCGGGTGATGACAGTGAGCTTTGGAACGGTTGCCTCGGCAAACGCAAACAACAATTTCGCTCCGTGACGAATGATCCCCCCGTGCTCCTGCTGCGTGCCTGGAAGAAACCCGGGGACGTCCTCAAAGGTTACCAGCGGAATATTGAATGCGTCACAGAAACGGACGAATCTGGCCCCTTTGACCGATGCATCGATGTCAAGGGTCCCGGCCAGATACGCTGGCTGGTTCGCCACGATCCCGACGGGGCGACCACCCAGACGCGAGAACCCGACGACAAGGTTTCGGGCGAAGTGTCGGTGAACCTCAAGAAATTCGCCGTGGTCGACAACCAAATGTATAAGGTCAAGGATGTTGTACGGCTGATTTACGGCGTCAGGAATCAGGGTGTCGAGTCGCTCATCCTCCCGCTCCACCGGGTCAGTTGGATCCATTCGCGGTGGATCGTTAAGGTTGTTGCTGGGCAGGTAGCCGAGCAGCGTCCGGATGAGTGTCAAGCACTCGTGGTCGCTCGCCGCGGTGAAGTGCGCCACCCCGCTCTGCGCGTTATGGGTCATGGCTCCGCCCAGCTCTTCCTTCGAAACCTCCTCATGCGTGACCGTCTTGATCACGTCCGGACCGGTCACAAACATGTAACTCGTTCCCTGAACCATGACAGTGAAGTCGGTGATTGCAGGTGAGTAGACGGCACCGCCGGCGCACGGCCCCATGATGGCAGAGATCTGTGGCACTACCCCAGACGCCAGCGTGTTGCGAAGGAAGATGTCCGCGTACCCGGCCAGCGACAACACCCCTTCCTGAATCCTCGCGCCTCCCGAATCGTTCAGTCCGACCACCGGCGCACCATTCCGAACCGCAAGATCCATCAGCTTTACGATTTTGGAGGCGTTTGTCTCGGATAGCGACCCGCCAAAAACGGTGAAATCCTGAGCGAACGCATAGACTAGTCGACCGTCGACTCGGCCAAACCCCGCCACGACGCCGTCACCTGGGATGAGCTGTTCGTCCATCCCAAAATCATGACACCGATGCGTGACGAGCTTGTCAAATTCGCGAAAAGTCCCGCTATCGAAGAAGTAGTCGATGCGCTCACGCGCGGTCAGTTTTCCAGCGTCATGCTGACGCTGCAGGCGCGCCTCGCCACCACCCAGTTCCGCCTGTCGCTCATAGTCAGCGAGGAGACGATCCTTAGTCATCAGCCTTGGCGTGAGACCCGTTCGGCCTCGGCCTTCTCCCAGTCGGCAAGAAACTTCTCCAACCCGATGTCAGTGAGGGGGTGTTTGAACATCGCCTCGATCACTTTGGACGGACAGGTGCAAATATCTGCACCCATCTGTGCCGCTTCGACGATGTGCATCGATCCCCGAACGCTCGCTACCAGCACCTCTGTCGTAAAATCATAGTTGTCGTAGATTCGGACGATTTGGCTGATGAGCTCCATCCCAGACGTGCCGATGTCATCGAGACGCCCCACGAATGGACTGACGAATGTCGCTCCGACCTTTGCGGCCAATAACGCCTGTGCGGCCGAAAAGACCAGGGTGACATTGACGCGGATTCCCTCTTGAGACAACGTCCCGCACGCGGTAACACCCGCACGCCCAAACGGCACCTTCACGACAATGTGGTCATCGATCGTGGCCAGTTGCCGTCCCTCGCCGATCATCCCGTCGGCATCGGTCGCCACGACTTCCGCGCTGACCGGACCGTGGACCCGATCACAAATCGTCTTGAGCACCTGCTGCGGGTTCCCAGCAGCCTTGGCGAGGAGTGACGGATTCGTGGTCACACCATCGACGATCCCCAGCGGCATCAGCGCCTCGATCTCCGCTACATTCGCCGTATCGACGAACAACTTCATGATGTCAGTCCTCCCAGCATGGACGTGTCTGCGACGACCTCATTGACAAGCTCGCCGATCCCTTCAACCTTGACCACGACCCGATCGCCAGGTGCGACCGGACCTATCCCGGACGGTGTGCCCGTGGCAATGACATCACCCGGTAGTAGCGTCATGACCGACGAAATAAACTCGACGAGATGGTGGAGTCCGAAAATCAGCTCACGTGTATTCGACGCCTGGCGGCGCTCACCATTGACCACCGACTCGACGTCCAGAGCGCTGCCATCGAGACCGACGACGATACACGGCCCGATCGGCGCGAACGTATCGAATCCCTTGGCCCGTGTGTACTGCACGTCGCGGGCCTGGAGCTCACGCGCCGTCACGTCGTTGACGCACGTGAGTCCGAGAATGTACTGCGCAGCCTCGGCTGCCGCGATTGCTTTCGCCTGTTTTCGTATCACGATGCCCAACTCGGCCTCGTAGTCAACTCGTCCCGCCTGGGAAGGCATCACGATCGCATCATGCGGCCCGATTACCGCAGTCGACGGCTTAAGAAAGAGCAGGGGCTCGTCGGGAAGAGGCTTGTTCATCTCGCGTGCATGGTCTCGATAGTTTAAGCCCACGGCTACGATCTTCGAGGGCTGGACGGGCGAGAGCACACGCACACCCTCGTCCTCAATCGCCGGACCCGTCGTGTAGTCGCCGAACGGGTCACCGTCGAGACGATGCCACTGCGTGGCATCGTCCTTTCGGAGAACGTACTTCGGGCGACCGTTCTGTTCGATACGGAAAATTCGGTCCATAAACTCGCTCCTGCCCGCTATCGAGCTTGCTCCATCACTTCGACCGATGGCAAGCTCACGTTCCTTGGCGTGGCAGCGTCGACCGCCTGTACGGCGTACACGTACTCTTGGTCAGACTCAACCGCGATATCGCGATAGGTGGTTTCAACGATCGGTTCGGCGGTGAGCGACTGGAGTGTCTCACCTGGAGCGGTCCCGCGCAAGACCAGATAGCCCCCCACGTCTGGCTCTGGGCTCGGATCCCATACCAAACTGATCGCGTCGAGACTTGCAATAGCTACCACGTTGGCTGGGGGCTGCGGTGCGAACGTATCGACCGGGATGACGCACGTCGAAGGGGAGGCCGGACCTCGCACCGGCAAGGAATCGACCACGTCGAATGTCCGGACCGTGTAGCAGCGCTCTACGCCAAACGAGACACCGACGTCCACATACGATGTCTCGGTGCCCGGCTCGATATTGATTGGCTCCGGCCGTGCTGTCTCACTCTCATCGGCCGGATCCTTAATGGTCGTATCAACCTCAGAAGCGTACACGAGGTACCTCGTCGCTAGCGGAAACCGTATGACCGGTTCGGACACAAGTGCTGACCTATACGGAACCGGAGCTCCGTCGATAACTGCCTCTTGAATCGGGAAACGAGCCGTCGCGGGCGCGACCCATTCCAGGACCAGCTCCGTTTCCGTATAGGTCACCGTCGGCGCGCTCGGCGCAGACCCTGTGTCCGCCAACGCCACTGCGATCCGTGGCGAGGGCAAGCTCTCGCGCCCGCGTGTTGAGATACCGATTACGAGGTAGGTCCGTCGCGGTGGTGGCGGGGGCGGCGGCACCACCAAGGGAGCGGCGGTTACCACGGCGCCTAGCTTGGCTACTTGCGTCTCGTCCTCGTCTACCGTCTCTGATTCGATCACCACGGGAAGGCTGACCTCCGCCGTCAAAAGCTCGATCAACGTAACCTCATCTCCCGGGCGGACCGCATCGGACTGCACCGGTTTTAAGTCTGAATCAGGCCCGGCATCGCGTGTGGGCATGACCACGGGAACGGTGGCCACCAGAGTAGCGTGGTCGCGCCAGTCGGCCACCGGTAATTGACGGACCGGCCGCGTGGGATCGGGGTGCGTAGTGAGGGCGTACACCTCAACCCGCTCCAAATCGGCCGGTTCGCTCCCATCTGCATTCGCCAAAGGCACCTCGAAGCGGATGAACACGACGTCGTTAACGTGCTGAATCTCCAGCGCCGTCACCGCGGCCGGTACAATCACGAGAGGGGGAAGCGGTGGGCCCCTCATCCCGCACCCGACGGCCACGCCGATGGCAGCCAGGAGATGCACTCTGGACAACAGTGTTCCGCACCCAAAAAATCTACTCATCGTGAGAGGGTGGCTGTGCCGCGTTGAGCTTAGAGGACCAGTAGACCACAGGCAGGTCACAGAATATAACGAGAGAGTTCATCGTTTTTTACAATATCGGTCAGCATCTTGTCGACATACGTGGCGTCGATTTCGACTTTCCGTTCGGGCATGTCTGGAGCCTCAAACGAAATCTCGTCGAGGAGCTTCTCCATCACGGTGTGTAAGCGGCGAGCGCCAATGTTCTCGGTTCGCTCGTTAACCAGCGTGGCAAACTCCGCGATCCGCTGCACCGCATCGTCTGTGAAACGCAGGTTGAGGCCCTCCGTCGCCAGCAGGGCCATGTACTGCGTCACCAGCGCGGCTTTCGGTTCAGTCAAGATACGGACGAATTCGTCGGTCCCCAGTGCCTCCAGCTCAACTCGAATCGGAAACCGCCCCTGGAGCTCAGGGATAAGATCCGACGGCTTCGACGAATGGAACGCGCCGGCCGCCACAAACAAGATATGGTCAGTCCGCACCATCCCGTGTTTGGTGTTGACGGTCGTGCCTTCGACGATCGGCAGAATGTCTCGCTGAACACCCTGTCGACTGACATCAGGGCCCTGCACACCCTCCCGGCCAGCGATCTTGTCGATCTCATCGACGAAGATAATCCCGGCCTGCTCGACCCGGGTCACAGCCGCGCGCCCGACACTCTCCATGTCGACAAGCTTCTGCTCCTCCTCCTGGGTCAGATGCTGCAGCGCTTCGGGTACGTTCATTCGGCGCTTCCGTGACCGGCCCTGAAACAGATTGGGTAACATGTCCTTGACGTTGATGTCGATCTCTTCGACCGATGTCCCGGTGACGATCTCAAACGAAGGAGTTCCCCGATCGCGCACCTCGACTTCAACGACTCGCGAATCGAGGCGTCCGTCGCGGAGCTGTTCTCGGAACTTCTCGCGAGTCCGGTTCTCTAGATCACGCCCTCCTTGCGGGTCGGGCAACGGTGCGGCGGGCGGAACCGGCATTGGTGGCAACAGAAGGTCGAGTAGCCGCTCTTCCGCGCTGTCTCTGGCCTTTGCCCTCACTTCGACCAAGCGCTCCTCGCGCACCATGTCGACGGCCAGCTCCACTAGGTCTCTCACCATCGACTCGACGTCGCGGCCAACATACCCAACCTCTGTAAACTTGGAAGCCTCGACCTTGATAAACGGCGACTGGGCCAGGCGTGCCAGCCGACGAGCAATTTCAGTCTTCCCGACTCCAGTCGGACCGATCATTAGGATGTTCTTGGGCGCGACTTCATCGGCCAGATCGGGGGGCAGCTTCTGCCGACGCGTCCGGTTCCGCAGCGCGATAGCCACCGCCCTCTTCGCCCCGTTTTGGCCGACGACGTACTTGTCGAGCTCACTGACGATCTGACGTGGCGTCAGGGCATCCAGACTCGTCGCGGTCTTTTCAGGGAGATAGATTGGCATCAGTGCTTAAGGGGGCGTCGATCGTCGCAGTCAGCAGATCCAGTCGTCAACCGGCACGGCAGCGGCAATACCCAGAAACGCCTTCGGCTGGGGCTGGCGACGAGGGAACGACCAGACGCCAAGTCATAGCTCTTCGATCGTGACACTGGTGTTCGTGTAAATGCAAATCTCAGCGGCAACCTGCATCGCCTGCTCGGCGATCGCGCGCGCATCCAGATCGCTGTGCTGCGTCAACGATTTCGCGGCGGCGAGCGCATAGGCGCCGCCCGAACCGATCGCCACGATACCGTCATCAGGCTCGATGAGGTCTCCGGTTCCAGACAGCAGAAAAGTCGACGATTCGTCGGCCACCACTAGCATCGCCTCGAGGCGGCGGAGGATTCGATCGGTGCGCCAGTCCTGGGCCAGCTCGACGACCGACCGTCCAAGGTTGCCCCGATGGGCGTCCAGTTTCGACTCGAAGCGCGAGAATAGCGCGAACGAGTCGGCCGCGGAACCGGCAAATCCCGCTAAGATTTGATCGTTGTGGAGACGTCGAATTTTCCGCGCACTTTGTTTGACGACGGTGGCACCCAGGGTGACCTGCCCGTCGCCAGCCATGACCGTCTTGCCCTGGTGTCGAAGCGCCAGCACAGTGGTGCTGTAGAAGATCTTATCCATCGCATCATGTGTCATGAGTCTTGAACCATCGACGGTCTCCACATCAACCAATAGATCGGGACGCCCGCCGCGATGATGGCCAGCCCGGCGAGAGACGTCCCTGGACTCCGCCAGATTGCGTTCGCAACCATCATTAGGCTCGCCGTAACAAAGACCAGGGGTGCGATCGGGTAGCCCCAGGCCTTATAGGGTCGCGGCGCATCGGGCTCTCGACGCCGCAGAACAAACACGACGGTCACCGCTATGCCCGCGAACAGTATCACGGCGAAACCGGTGTACTCGACCAGTTGGTCAAACGTCCCCGTTAGCACCAGTACCCCTGACCAGAGGCTCTGCGCAATGATCGCCGTCGTTGGGGTCCGGTACCTTGGATGGACTCTCGCCATCGCCGAAAAAAACTGTCCATCTCGCGCCATCGCATAGTACACGCGCGGACCCGCCAACACCATCGCGCTCACACTCGCGGCGATCATTGTGGCAGAAGCCGCCGCAAGCGGCGCCGCAACTGCCGGACCAAACAGCTGATTGGCTGCCGCGTCGACGACCCGAATTTCGACCGTGGCTAGCGTAGACACCGGCAATGCATACAGATACAGTAGATTCAAGAATAGGTAAATTGCCACGACCAGGACCGAGCCGATTCCCAGCGCCATCGGTACATTACGAGAGGGGTCTCGCATTTCTTCCGCCACATACGTCGCGGCGTTCCAGCCTGAATAGCTAAACATCACCGGGATCAGCGCCAGCATCCACGAGGACAGAGAAACAGAACCTGCACTCTGCGAGAAGTTGGCGGTCGCTCCCTGACCGAATGAGAAGCCAAGGGCTACGAGAACCACCACCACCAGGACCTTGAGCCCGGCAAGTACGTTCTGTACGACCCGACCGGGACCGATCCCGACCACATGCACCGCGGTCAGAGCCGCGATGGCCGTGAGAGCGACGATCGACTGCGGTGACACGCTGAGCGTCAGAAGACCCAACGGGATAGTCACAAGTGGCGTTGTGTCCCCGGCTGCGGGAAGAAACCGAGCGAGGTAGGTGGCCAAGCCGACTGCACTTGCCGCGATTGCACCCGAGAAGCCTGCCACGAACGAGGTCCATCCAGTCAAGAAGCCAGCAAGCGGACCGTACGCTTCGCGGAGATACACGTACTCTCCGCCCGCTCTCGGCCGGAGCGACGCAAGCTCAGCGTACGCCATGGCACCCGCGAACGCGAGCACACCGCCAATGACCCAGACGCCAAGCATGGCCGCCGGATTTGGGACCGCCTGGGCGACGAAGACCGGCACGATGAAAATGCCGCTCCCAACGACGTTGGAGACGACGATGGCCGCGCCATCAAGCGGACCGAGCCTCCTGAGAAGATTGGTGCACAGAGAATCGTTTGTCGCCACTGGAACAGGACCCGAAGTCAAGAGGTGGTCCCGAGAACGTCTGAGCGGCCGGAGGATCACACCAAAGAGACCCGCCAACGTGGGTCAGCAGCACCGAGCCTACACCGCTACTGGGTAAGCAACTGCCGCTCGATCGAGTGCTCGCCAAGTTTGACCCACTGATCAGCTTGGCGCTTGATGAACACCTCTACTTTTACGTCGACAAACTCTCGATTCTGCAACATGTTGAGCCGAGACTGTTCACCCGTGTAGCCAAGACCAGACTCCATGGTGAACGGCTCCGTGGCCGTGCCAGGTTCGAGTCCCTCGCGACCGACAGCACGCAGATACGAGCTGCCCCATTCTTGTATCTCACCCGGGCACGTGCCAGCCGTCACATCCGCCGGGGACACTTCAGACACCGGCTCCGGTTGTCCCGCGTAGGCGACGACGCATCTCCGGAAGACGCCATTGAGCTGCAGCGTCCGGACATTTTCGTCAGAATTATTGGCGAGACGAAACGAGATGGTCGGGACCAGCTTATTACGACCGAAGTCATCGATCCCTACGTCTAGCCAACCGGTCGTGACATCTTCCACCGACAATACCTCAGCAACGTCGAGCTGTGCCTCGCCACATGCTGCCAGCACGACGACCGCAGTCGTCCCCCCGCACAGAAGGCTCATACTCATCGAACGGACGCGCATCCCGGTATTGTAGATCAGCATGGGTCTCCGGCTCAGCACGCTGCCGCGTGACTAGTGGAGTATCCCCATAACTGCTACGGTCTCTCGCCCCACCGGCGAGGTTCCTCGCCCGACAAACGCCCCGCATCAATGGCGACTTAAAACCTACGCAGTCTTCAGATAAGATAGGTCGTACAATTACGAAATTCTCTGCTTGGTCAAGAGTGGCGAACCGCTGGTTCGGTTCTCGAGTGGGCTAGTAAATCGACTCCTGCACCCCTGTACACGCCGTAGCGGTCATGGAGGCACGATACCTGGCCTTAGCGGTATGTCAGTTACCAACGAGGCCATACGGATGAAGAAGCGGCTACCTGTCATCGTGACTACCGGATTCTCGCCGGAAGCCAACGCGATCGACACCACAAACATGGTTGTCTCTGGCTATCTCACAAAACCATGCCAGCTTCTAAAGGTCCTCGCGATTTCGACCTGGGCACTCGGCGGGTAAACATCCCACACATCGACCGTCATCGGGGTCGACCACAGGCAGGTGATGGTTCAGCTTTCAGCGGTCCGTAAGGCGTTCGGGGCTCGGGTCCTCATCGATGCGGTGACCTGGCAGGTTCAGCCAGGCGATCGGTTCGGACTGTGTGGTCCGAACGGCGCCGGCAAGACAACGCTGCTGCGTATGATGGCAGGACTCGATGAGCCTGACGCCGGCGTGATCACGCGACCGAGCGGTCTGACCGTCGGGTATTTACCGCAGGACGGGCTAACCCATACGGGCCGCACGCTCTTCGAGGAAGTCAGCGAAGCGTTTGACGACTTGCTTGCCATTCAGCGGGAGATGCGCGACATCGAATCTCGACTCGGGGGCGCAGAGATACCCACGACCAAGCACGATCAGATGCTTGAGCGCTACAGCGACGTGCAGGAGGCCTTCCAAGACCGGGGCGGATACGACATCGAGTCCAAAGTCACCGCAGTGCTTCGGGGTCTCGGTTTTCAGCGCGGGCAGTTCGACCATCGATGCGAGACATTCTCAGGCGGCTGGCAGATGCGGATCGCACTTGCTAAGCTGCTGCTACGTGGGCCACGCCTGCTGCTTCTGGACGAACCGACGAACCATCTTGATCTTGAGGCTCGGAATTGGCTCGAAGACTACTTGCTGTCGTACTCACACGCGCTGGTCTTGGTTTCCCATGACCGGTTCTTTCTTGACGCGGTGGCCACCAGCATTGTCGAAATCGGTCTGCGAAAGCTTACAAGCTATAAAGGCGGCTACAGCGCCTATGTGATTGAGCGAGAGGCTCGGCTGGAGCGCCTTCGTGAGCAGAAACGTCGGCAGGACGAAGACGTCGCGCGGATGCAGGCGTTTGTTGACCGGTTCCGATACCAAGCGACCAAAGCCGCTCAGGTACAGAGTCGCGTCAAGCTACTCGACAAGATCATCCCGATCGAGATTCCACCGGAACGAAAAAGAGTGCACTTTCACTTCCCAGGCTGCGCGCGGAGCGCTCGGGCAGTGATCGAACTGAAGGATATTCGGAAAACCTACGGTGACCTCACGGTCTTCGAACGTGCAAACGTCCTGATAGAGCGCGGTGACCGCGTCGCGCTCGTGGGTTCCAACGGTACGGGTAAGTCAACGTTGATGCGCATCCTGGCCGGCACGGAAGCCCCCGATGCCGGCGAACGCGTCGAAGGACATAATCTGGTAGCCCAGTATTTCGCCCAGGATGAAGCCACACGGCTGGATGACGCTCTTACGGTTCACGACACTCTTGCAGCGGGTTCACCCGTCCAGATGGTCCCCGCTATTCGGAACATCCTCGGTGGGTTTCTGTTCTCCGGTGACGACATCTACAAACGTGTCGCGGTACTGTCGGGTGGCGAACGCACGAGGTTAGCGGTCGCACGGATGCTGCTGCGTCCATCGAACACGTTGCTTCTCGACGAGCCGACCAATCACCTCGACATCGATTCCACCAACGTGTTGCTCGACGCGCTCGTCGACTACGGTGGCACCCTTGTCTTCGTTTCGCACGATCGGTATTTCGTCGACCAGCTAGCAACGAAAGTCCTGGAGATCGGAAATGGCGATGCCCGGCTGTACCCCGGAACGTACGAAGAGTTTCGTCTGAGCAAGCTGGAGCGGACGCGGCCGCTTGCGGCGACGGTGCCAACATCCAAAACTGTGTCTAAGCCGGCGACCAGCGCCGCGAGCCACCGACAGAATCAGACTGAGGTACGGCGGCAAGAGCGCCGAAGAAAGGCATTAGAGACAAGAATCTCAGACCTGGAGCGACGGATCAGTAACCGCGAAGCGACAGTTCAACAATTGGAGACCGAAATCGCCAGTCCTGACTTCTACAGCGATGCGACGACGGCCCAGGACACAATCAGTCGGCACCAGACACTAATGTGGGAAGTTGGAGACCTGATGAATCAGTGGGAGGCTCTTCAGAACCAGATCAACGAGCATAAAGAGGCATAGCGTCAAGAACCCGCATCTGCGTGGGCCGTGTCGTCGGTAGTAAAAACTCGGTTACGCCCTTGGGTGCGTCCTGCGATACAGCTGGGTCAGCTGAGACGCGTTTACGTGAGTGTACCGTTGTGTCGTCGTTAAGCGGGAATGACCCAGAAGCTCCTGAATAACCCGAAGATCCGCACCGCGTTCAAGCAAGTGGGTGGCAAACGAGTGCCGGAGGGCATGCGGACTGATCCCGAGCTTCGTGCTGGACTGGTTGACATACCGCCTTACCAACCGGTCAACACTCCGTGCTGATAGGCGTCCACCCCGATAGTTTAGGAAGAGCGGCTCTCCTTTCGGATGTCGCGAACCTCCACCTACTAGAGACGGACGGACGGAACGGGCGAGGGCTTGTCGGTCCTTCAGGTACTCCCGAATGGCGGCGGCGGCGGTGCGGTTAAAAGGAAGAATTCGCTCCTTTCCGCCTTTACCCAACACTCGAAGCAGACGGCCGCTCAGGTTGAGGTCTTCGAGGTCGACGCCTACCAGCTCGCTCAGTCGGAGACCCGCGGCATAGAAGAGCTCCAGGATGGCTCGGTCACGTCGCCCTAGCGGAGTTGTTGTGTCGGGTGCATCAAGTAACTCTTTCATCTCGTCGATGTCGAGATGAGCCGGAATCTTTTGCTCCTGGCGCGGCGCTGAGATTAGCACTCCGGGGTCGTCGTTGAGAAACCCCTCGCGGCGAAGGTATCGGGCAAACGATCGAATCGCTGCGAGTCGTCGGGCTGAAGTCGATCCGGCTGTTCCGCGCTGAAAGAGTTCCCCGAGAAACGCTCGAACCGTCTGGTGGTTCAGGTCGGCCGGTGTCACAACCCGTCGGCCACTACGTTTCTCGAGAAACGACAAGTACTGCCCCAGGTCACCTCGGTAAGCCCGCACCGTGTGACGTGAGGCATTGCGGTTGAGACGAAGGTATTCAAGAAACGACTGGAGTTGTTCCCTCACTCGCGGTCACCGTGGGTTCGGCGGGCAGACGAGCCTGCCACGAGGCCAGATCACTCAGTGCACGTTCGGCCATCGCTTGCCGTCGAGCGCGTTTCCGTCGCGGAGGTCGGTCGAGTACCGGAAAGAGGCCGAACGCTACATTGGTCGGCTGGTAGTCGACTGGATTGGCGTGGGAAACATAGAACGCGATGGCCCCCAGCGCTGTTGTCCGAGGCGGAGCAGAAAACGGAAACCCCCGGTGGGTTGCGACTGCGGCCAACCCCGCGAGCAAACCAGACGCAGCTGATTCAACATAACCCTCGACACCCGAAACCTGACCAGCAAAGAAGAGCCCAGGCCGACTCCGCATCTGGAAAGTCGGGCCAAGCACCCGCGGTCCGTTGATATAAGTATTGCGATGAATCATCCCGAATCGAGCAAATTCTGCGTGTTCCAAACCTGGGATGAGACGAAGCACACGCTGCTGCTCTCTCCACTTCATCTGTGTCTGGAATCCAACAAGGCTATAGTGCTCAGCGGCCAAATCGTCCTGTCGTAGCTGGACAACCGCATGGGGTCGCCGGCCGGTATTGGGATCCTGTAAACCGACCGGTTTCATCGGTCCAAACCGGAGTGTATCGAGACCCCGGTTGGCCATGACCTCGACCGGTAGACAACCTTCAAAGAATTTGGTGTCGTCAAAGTCGTGAGCCACGGCTCGCTCAGCCCCAACGATGGCTCGATGCAGCGTCACGTACTGGCTCTCGTCTAGAGGACAATTAAGATAGTCTCCGCCCTCTGACAAAGGGCCGGCGGGCTGCTTCGCATCCCTCGCCGGTAACTTGGTGTCGCCCGGGGTATCGCGACCGTATCGCGACCCCGCAAAGACTCTAGTCCGATTAATAGATTCGGCCAGCACGATCGGGCTGATGGCATCGTAGAAGAACAAATGCTCGCTACCGACGAGCCTGACGATCTCACGGGACAGGCTCTCCGACGTGAGCGGACCGGTTGCCATAATGACTGGCGACAGGGCATCGCTCTCCGGAATCGTAACGACCTCCTCCCGGCGGATATCGACCAGCGGGTGCGCCTCGAGAGCATCGGTAACACCCTCCGCAAATCGTTCGCGGTCGACGGCTAGAGCGCCACCAGCCGGAACCCGGGTGGCATCAGCAACCCGTATGACGAGCGAGCCCAGCCGTCGCATCTCCTCCTTGAGGAGACCGACGGCGTTCTCGAGCTGGGCGCCACGAAATGAGTTACTGCAAACGAGCTCGGCAAGACGATCCGTCTGGTGGACCGGCGTCGCCCGGATGGGTCTCATTTCGGACACCGTGACCGGAACGCCCAACGAAGCCACCTGCCAGGCCGCCTCGCTACCAGCCAGTCCACCACCAATAACACGAATCATTCAGAGTTCCGTTGGAACGTCACTCGACGAACCGGCCCGGCTGGCGAAGCCGCCAAATGGCACAGCTAGACAGCGGCGAGCTCTTCTTCGGTCCGGATGTAATCACAATCATCCTTGTGACATAGCTGCTGCCGACCCCAGCGCTTGGTCACCTTCTCAACCAAAAGTGGCGCCTTACACTTAGGGCACGTCTCATCGACCGGCTTGTTCCACACGGTGAAATTACAGTCGGGATAATTACTGCACCCATAAAACGACCGGCCGCGCTTGGATTTACGTTCAACGATATCGCCACCGTCCAACGGACAAGTAATCCCCATGCTCTTGTGCTTGATATAGCGGCATTTCGGGTAATTCGTGCAGGGTGTAAATTCTCCATACTGACCCTGCTTAACGACCAAGTTCGAATCGCATTTTGGACACTTCTCTTCTAGTACTTGATCTGGTTTAGCAGCGGCCATACCAGATGACGTTGAAATCAGTTTTCGAGTTGTCTTACAGTCAGGATAAGCCGTGCAGGCGAAAAATTGTCCAAACCGGCCCCGCTTGAGCACCATTGGTTTTCCGCAGTTCTCACACGGCTCCTTTTCGGCTTCATCTGCCAATTCTTTCTCGTTACCTATTTCGCCTGTATATGTACACTCTGGATACGCACTACAAGTCAGGAACATCCCGAACTTTCCTGGCTTTTCCAGCACCGCCTTTTTACATTCGGGACATTTTTTCCCAGTCGGCACGCCCCCCCTTATGTCCGGCATCTCCTCTTGTAGTCGAACAATGTCCTTGATAAGTGGTTCGTAGAACTTGGTCAACACATCCACGTAATCGTTGGCACCGCTTTCGATCTTGTCGAGGAGCTCTTCCATTTCACGTGTGTACTCGACTTGGACAATACCGTCCCAGGACTCAACCAACAATTTGGTAACAACCCGACCAAGGCGTCTGGGTTTTAAGCGGCCTTCGATTTTAAAAACATAGTCGCGCTGCTGAACTTTCTGAATAGTCGCAGCATACGTACTCGGACGACCGATGCCATTCTCTTCGAGCTCTTTAACGAGCGTGGCCTCACTGAACCGTGGCGGGGGCTGGGTGAATTTCTGCTCAGGTGTGAGTTTTTTGAGTGCAACTAGGGCACCCTCACCGAGAACCGGCAAAAGTCCTGTAACCGCTTCCGCCTCCTGGTCGATCGGCGTATCAATTTGCTGGTTTTCCTCAGAGGCCTCCTTCTCATGCACCAACATCCAGCCGCTAAACTTTGGCACCGATCCCTTGGCACGTAGGACGTAGTCTCCAGCAACAACGTCTACAGTCGTATCGTCGAATGTCGCCGGTGGCATCTGGGACGCCACGAACCGATTCCAGATCAAACGGTAAAGGTAGTACTGTTCTCTAGTCAGATGAGGACGCACAGTTTCTGGTTGATAAACGGTCGAAGTCGGACGAATCGCTTCATGGGCGTCCTGCGCGTCCTTCTTACTCCGATATCGATTCGGTTCCTTCGGAAGGAAGCTGGCCCCATATTTCTTGCCGATGAAATCACGCACGTCTCCGATTGCCTGCTCCGAAACGCGCGTCGAATCGGTTCGCATGTACGTAATAAGCCCGACCACACCTTCGCCAGGCAATTCGATGCCCTCGTACAACTGCTGCGCTATCTGCATTGTTCGTCTAACAGGAGATCTCGATGCCTGCTGAAGCTTGCTGGTAATAAATGGTGGCGCAGCTGATTTCTTCCGTTCCTTGTTCGTAACCGACTTAACAACGAATTCGGCCTTCGCAAGATCGGCAAGGACAGCCTTAACCTGGCTCTCATTCTTAATCTTGATAGCATTTTTGCCCTTCTTAGTAAGCTTCGCTTCGAACTCCGGAGGCGATACACCTTCAAGGCGGGCAAGGACATGCCAATATTCTTCAGACCGAAACGCATCGATCTCATCCTCTCGGTCGCAGATAAGCCTCAAGGCAACTGATTGGACGCGACCGGCACTTAAGTTGCGACGAACCTTGTTCCATAACAAACGGCTCAGCTTGTAGCCAACCAACCGGTCGATTACACGACGTGCCTGTTGCGCATAGAACATGGGCAAATCAATTTCACCAACATTTTCAAGTGATCTTTTAACAGCCGACTTGGTAATCTCGTTAAACATCAGGCGGCTGACTTTACGTTTCTTCGTTCCAAGCAACTTTGCTAAATGCCAGCCGATCGCCTCACCTTCTCGGTCCGGGTCGGTTGCCACGTAGATTTCGTTAACACCCTTAGCTGCAGCTTTCAGTTCTTTGACTACCTTCGGATTTGTGATTTCATAAACAGGTTCGAAACCGTTCTCAATGTCAATACCTTCATCTAGCGGATGGCCGTCCGCTGTCTTCTTCTTAGGGGACTTCGGCAGGTCACGCACATGCCCTACCGAGGCAACGACCTTGTAATCGTTACCAAGGTACTTGTTGATCGTCTTAGCCTTAGACGGTGACTCAACGACAACTAGTGCTTTTGCCATGTACGGTCAACTCTCGTCAGTTCAGTCAGGGACCTTACCCTATATCTACGTTACATCATCCACGGGAATGCACGAATTGACCTGTTTCAGACCGTCTGATCAGACTCCAAACATTGAAATCGATCAGTCCTGAGAAAACCTCGGCGGTATTGAGCCCGGAAAAAGCGGCTAGCGCGTCGAGGCCGTAACACTGCCCAGCGTCCATTTCGCGGAGTAGCGAGTCAATCCCATCCCGGTCCTGAGACGGCTCGTTGTTACCCATAACTGCATTCGGATGACCCTCCTCATGTCTCTTCCAGGATATCGTCAGCAGCCTCCCGAACCTTTGCCTTATCTCGAATAAGTGCGTGCCCGCCCCGGTTCTGTTTTACCAAGACACCACCCGGCACGGCCACAACCTCGCCGCCGAGAGACCACTCCGGCCGGCGAACCGACCAGAGTAATCGTGAGTGAACCCAAACCCCTTTACGTGTCCGCGACCCACAACAAGGGCGGCGGACCTGGGCTTTCGGCCAGCCGAGTCTGGTAATAACTGTCGCCAAACGGTGAAGCCAGAAAACCATTCTCAGCTGACCGAGGCAAATGCCGTTCGAACAGCCGGCAAGCCCTGCTAAGTTCCACTCCTACGGAAGATCGATCGCTCCCGAAGCCGGACTCCTAGCACGGCGGGATCGAAGACTTATCGCTGGTCCACTCCATTTGAGACGCCGGTGGCGGCTAAACCTGAGTCGTAATACAGCAGCACCCGACTGGCTCTCAGCGATTGCAACAGTTCGATAACAGAAGAGCATCGAGCATATCCGTCGAGTGACACCCGCAAGATCTGCGCCGTCGACGGGTAGTAACCACGACTACGCCCGCGTCTTATACCATAACGACACGCCGCACTTGCGACCCTCTCTCTCCGTAGCTATAGTGAATATGGCTTGTATGGTGATCAGGACGCTCGTCCTCGCATATGTACTGGCGGTAGCCGCTCCCATTGCGGCTGAGGCGGATGAACGATCCAATGCGCAGGCCCAGGTTGATTTCGGGATCGCGGTCGCCCAGCGAGGCCTGTGGCGAGAGGCGATCTATCGCTGGAAGCGAGCATCTGAACTCGATCCCAGCTACGCGCCAGCCTGGAACAACCTCGGTATCGCCTACGAAAACAAAGGGGCTTTCGACAAGGCACGAGACGCCTACGAAACGGCGCTCGACCTCGAACCGAACAATCTCGATATTCAGCAAAACTACGACCTTTTTAGGGAAATCAATGACCGCGTTACAAGTGATCGCTAGTCTCGTGGCGGTGACTGCAGTTTCGGGCTGCACGAACCTCCTTTATGAAATCCCAGTCGAGACCCCGCTCGAACCTAAGTTGGATGTCTCAGGTTTTCAGCGAATCTTGATTGCCGGCTTTGTGGTCGGCGGGACCGAAGACGTCGATGCCAACCTCGAAACGGCGAGACTGCTGAAGAGCCAGCTGCGCACTAATTCTGATCTCGACGTGATCGACGCGGAGGTGATCGAGCTCCTGACTGTGGCCGAGGAACAGGCTGGGTTTGTCGCTCCTCGGGGCGGGTCTGGACGCGATCGAGAAATTTCAGTGATTGATGATTTGGAGACGACAGAGGCAGATCCGGAGAACCTCGATGCCGAGCCAGCGGACACGCAACTCTCGGAGGAGGACCTGGAAGCGTATGAACAAATCTTCGCAGACGCCAGCTACTGGCGACAGCTGGGCGAAGAGTACCAGAACCCGCTGATCGTCACCGGAACGATTCATTTCGCTCCCTATGAGCGTTCCGGGATGGTTTCTCGCGAGCGAGAGGTGTACGACTCGTTCGGTAGACGGCAAGTCGCGCCAGTACGTGCTTACCAGGAGCGCCGGGGGTACGTGCTCAGCCCAAAGTTCATCTTTATTGACGGGGGCACCGGGGCGACGTTGTACACAGAGCAGCATCGTGAGGAGATTCTCTACGACGCCCGTCAGAACACCCCAGCTCTGTCGTCCTATTTCGAGTTAATGGACCGGCTCCTGCCCTCATTTCTTGGTACGTTGAGCAGCGAGAGCATCCGCGGCACAAGAATCCTGATCAGATAGCGCTTCTATATCAAGCTTTACAGCAAACTTATCACGGTAGTATTCTGGGGGATTGTGCTCGTCGTGTTCTCAGGCATAGCGCCCGACGGAGGACTGAGAAAGGACAGCTGGTGTACGCGATTATCGACAGTGGTGGGCGGCAGGTGCGAGTCGAGCCAGGGGCGGTTGTCTCCGTCTACCGCCGACCTGAGCCAGCTGGTGAATCGGTCACGTTCAACAGCGTTCTATTCGTTGCGAGCGACGACGGCGCGTTTATAAGTGGATCGCCACATGTCGCGGGTGCCACGGTGACAGCGGTCGTTGATGGCGAAGCACAGGGCAAAAAGATTCGAGTGTTCGTAAAAAGACGACGCGGGGGGATGCGCAAAACGAGCGGTCATCGCACGCAACTCACACGCGTTCGGATCACGAGCATCGAAACCAGGTAAACGAAGAGGCTTCGGAGTCATGGCACATAAGAAGGGTCAAGGAAGCTCCAGAAACGGTCGAGACAGTCAGGCCCAGCGCCTTGGTGTTAAACGTTTCGATGGAAATTTCGTCAAGGGCGGAGCCATTCTCGTGCGGCAGCGTGGGCGCCGTTTTAAACCTGGCATCAACGTGGGTCTCGGAAAGGACGACACGTTGTTTGCGAAGGCGACCGGTCGGGTGCAGTTCGAAGACCACGGCTCCCGTGGTCGAGTGATCAGCGTTCTGCCGACCGCGGGATAATTTTCCTCCCTGGGCTATCCAGGAACTGGCTTCACGTCCCACCAGCACATACTCCGTGCCGTTGAATATATGCGACAGACATCTCGACGCATGTCCCCGAGCGGTCCCGTCGTCATCTGGTATCACTCCGGTCAAAGGCCTGACTGGAGCACCTGTCCCAGTGGCTGTGGCAGGACCCTAGACTAGAGCATGTTCGTCGACCACGTCGACATTCTCGTGGCTGCCGGTGACGGCGGAAAAGGCTGTTTGAGCTTTCGTCGCGAGAAGTTCGTTCCGCACGGTGGGCCCGACGGTGGCGACGGGGGCCGAGGAGGCTCCATCCTACTGCGGGGAAGCTCGCACTACAACACACTCGTTACCTACAAATTCCACCCACAGTTCCGAGCCAAACGCGGAGCACACGGCGAAGGCGCGAACCGTTCTGGCCGTGCTGGCGCAGACCTAATTCTTGACGTCCCGGTCGGAACCATTATCTACGAGAAGACCGACGACGGACTAGTGAGGCTTGCCGACTTGACCGAGGTGGGACAGGATGTAGTCGCCGTACGTGGAGGTCAAGGCGGTCGAGGCAACCAGCACTTCGCTACCGCGACAAATCGAGCGCCACGGCGTGCTGAACCCGGACAACAAGGAGAGCTTCGACAGCTGACGCTTTCGCTGAAACTACTTGCCGATGTCGGCCTGGTCGGCTTTCCAAACGTTGGGAAATCGACACTCGTATCCAGGCTGTCGGCGGCACGACCGAAGGTCGCCAACTATCCGTTTACGACACTCACACCACACTTGGGTGTCGTCATGATGAGCGACGATCGGAGCTTTGTAGTGGCCGATGTCCCGGGTCTGATTGAGGGAGCGCATGAGGGACACGGACTCGGACATCGTTTTCTGAGCCACCTCGAGCGCACCAAGGTCCTGGTCCACATGATTGACGTCTCCTCGGCATCGGGGCGAGAGCCAGTTGACGACTTTAAAGTCATCTGTCATGAGTTGGCGTCCTACTCGGTTGCCTCACACGACTCAACGACCAGAGCTTTGGCCGAGAAGCCGCAAATGGTTGCAGCAAACAAGACCGACGCACTTGATGATCCGGAGCGTCTACTCCGCCTACGTGAACACCTCAAGGGATTGGGTGTTGCACTCTTCGAAATATCGGCCGTCACGGGCGAAGGACTGGTCCCGCTTCGAGAAGCGATGTGGCAGGCAGTCTGTTCATCGCCAGCGGCGCCGGTGCACACAGCAGAGGGGCAACCCAAGTGAATGAGCGGTCTCGCACCGGCATTCTCGGCGGTACGTTTGACCCGATCCACTTCGGGCACCTCGACGTCGCGGCCGCCGCACGCCAAGCGCTGGGTCTGACTGAGGTGATTTTCGTCCCGTCCCGGACACCACCTCACCGTCAGATGGCCCCGGTCGCTTCGGCAAAACACCGCCTCGCGATGGTAACACTGGCCGTTGAAAGTCAGAGCGCCTATCGAACCAGCGACCAGGAGTTGCGGTCCGACGGACCGTCATATACGTCCGTCACGCTCGAGACATGTGTTGACACTGGCATACCTCCGTCGCAGCTTTTCTTCATCACAGGCGCTGACGCCTTCGCAGAAATCGCGTCCTGGCACGGCTATCCCAACCTGCTGAGTCTTGCGCACTTCGTCGTGGTCTCACGCCCGTCTCACGCCGTCTCAAAATTGCGACAGCGCTTACCTGACCTTGAAGTCCGCATGCGCGAAGCCGGGACGCTTGCCGATTCAGACCTGGGACCCGATGGAACTTTGATCTGGCTTGTGGATGCCGCGACACGCGACATCTCGTCGTCCGACATCCGAACCCGCTTGACCCACGGGGACTCTATCGCTCAGCACGTACCACTCTCGGTTGCGACATACATCGAGCGTCGGCACACGTACGCTGCCAGGAGCATGGACGGCGACTTGCATGACTAAACCAGTGGCCACACCGGCCAAAAGCACGACGCCACTGCCGGAGGTGGTCCACCGGGTCGTGGAAGCAGCTCTCGACAAGAAGGCGTACGATATCGTTGTTCTCAACCTTTCGGGTTCAGGCGCATTCACCGACTACTTTGTGGTCTGCTCCGGGCAAACTGGACGTCAGGCACGGGCAATCGTCGATGAAATCGTCAAGCAGCTCAGGGAGCAGGGTACCCGACCGTCTCATGTGGAAGGGTACGACCATGGCGAATGGGTTCTACTCGACTGCTTTGACTTCATTGTGCACGTGTTCACCGAAGATACTCGACGCTTCTACAACCTCGACCGCCTCTGGGGAAGTGCCGCACGGGTTAAGTTCCCGAAGTCCCGATGACGTCACCGAGGTCGTGTCCCCTGTCAGGTGACCTCCGCCCCGTGGCACAGTCGGGGGGACTATCAACGCGGTGCTTGCGCTGGTCTGGGCGCCGCGCTGTACTGCCTGCAACAGGCTTCTCGTCTATCCGACTCGCGGCATCGCATGCAACGACTACTGACGTCAGGTTCCGAGCCTGACGCCGCCACTGTTTCAATGCTGTGGCGCGCCACTGACCACTACGTCGTCAGATTACACGAGTCGCACGAGCGGTCACCCTGAGTCCGGTCTTGTGTGGCGTCGAGCCGCAGGGTCTACGAGCGCAGGTTTCTGGCGATCATCCAAGCCTTCAAGCATCCGCACCGCCATTTACTCTTGCACAAGCTGGCGGTTTGTTGCTCCCCGACGCAAACTATGTGGCACCGGTACCACTCCACCCGATCTGCCGATGGGCACGGGGTTTCGATCAAGCGACAATCCTCATTCGTCACCTGGGTGTCCCGGTACAGTACTCGCTTCAACGCACCAGACCAACACCGTCCCAGACGACGCTCGCCTCTGCCCAACGGTGGAGAAACGTTCACGGCGCGTTCTGCCCTAAAATGCCGGGCCGGCCTAGGGTTATTTGAAAACAACATCCAGAAGTTTGCCATGGTCCTGGTGGACGACGTCGCGACGACCGGTGCAACGCTTGAGACATGCGCCCAGATCCTTCTCAGCGGAGAGGGGCTCGTGAGGTGCACGTGCTCACGGCCGCAGCCGCGCCTCCAGCCGCTCGGCGACGTCCTCAGCAACATCGTCCGGAGAACGCTCGCCGTCCACTCGTAACCAGCTTGGGTTCGCGGCCTGGCGCATGTAGCTGTCTCGGACGCCGACCTGGAGCTTATGATCTCGCTCGTAGCGATCTCGCCCCGCAACCTTCCGTTCCAGCGCGGTATGAGGCGCGATGTCGAGAAAAACCGTCAGGTCGGGCTGAGGTAAGAATTGCTGCATGCTGTTCAGCCACGTGACACTAAGACCCTGGGCCTCGCCGTACGCGATACTGGAGGCAACATATCGATCGCACAACAGGATGATGTGAGCGTGCTGCCATCGATCGATATCTGGCTTGCGCTCGTAGCGATTCGCCACGTAGAGCAGCTGCATCACATCGGGGCCATACTCGCGCTCGCCCTGCAATGCCCGCGCAATCTCCTCGCCAATCGACGTGCCGTAATCGGGGAACGAGACGACCCGTGCCTTGTCTCCCGCTGATCGTAACCGGTCACGAAACCGTTTAGACTGTGTTTCTTTCCCGCTCTGATCGAGTCCTTCGAATGCGATTAACATCAGTCTCGGCTACTCCTTGCGTAGGGCAGGAGGGAAGTGTCCTCATGACTCGTAGAGTGATGACACGCCACTAGATTTCCGTCGCCAGCATGTCATCTACTGTCTGCCGCCGTCGAATCACGCGCCAGGCACCCTCATCGACAAGCACCTCGGCTGGCAGCGGATGACGATTGTAGTTCGATGCCATGGCTGATCCATATGCCCCCGCGTCTCGGATGACGACCAGGTCTCCAACCTCGGGACGGGGCATGATCCGACTTGTACCGAATACGTCGCTTGTCTCGCAAATCGGCCCCACGACATCACATGTTACCGGCGGAGTAATGCGTGGAGTCACCAGGTCGATTCGGTGGAACGAACCGTACAATGCCGGCCGGATCAGCTCACTCATTCCGGCGTCGATGACCACGAAATACCGACCGGGCCCCCACGGCTTGACATCAACGACCGCGGCAACGAGTACACCGGCCGGACCGATCACCCAGCGCCCAGGCTCGATGACGACCGGCAGTCCAGTGCCACGCACAGCGTGGACGATAGCCTGGGCGTACGCCGCGGCGGTGGCGGTCTGGGAACCATCATACGAAATGCCGAGCCCACCGCCCACATCGAGCTGTTCTACGGAAATTCCAAGACTTGTGAGGTCGCCAACAAATTCAGTAGCGACCTCGGCGGCACGCCGAAGTGGCTCCAAGGCCACCAACTGCGACCCGATGTGCACGTGAACCCCAACCAGTGTCAGCCCGTCCCTGGTTACGACCCAGCGACAGATCTCTCTCGCCTCGCCAATCGGAATACCGAACTTGTGCGACCGCTGGCCCGTCGAGATGTGAGGATGGGTACCGGCGGGAACATCGGGATTGAGGCGAACCGCAACTCGCGCCCTAACGCCTAGGGCTCTTGCGATCTCATCGAGGCGCTCGCACTCTCCGCGCGACTCTGCATTGACCGTGTGGACACCTAGGCCGACCGCAAGCTCGAGTTCAGCCCGTGACTTCCCGACACCGGTGAACACGATCTCATCCGGGTCAAAGCCGGCTCGACGCGCGACCTCGATCTCTCCCCCAGAGTTGGCGTCGACCCGACCGCCAAGCGTGTGGATTAACTGTGCGATAGCGAAGGTGGAGTTGGCCTTGAGCGCGTAGTGGATGCGGTGGGGATAGGTGCCGAATCCGGCATCAAGCTCCGCGTAACGGGCGCGGATGGTCGCCGCGCTGTACACGTAGACCGGTGTGCCCTCCCGCCGCGCGATCGCTGCGATTGACACACCGTCACAGACAGTAAAGGGTCGGGATGAAACGATGTCTGTCACGCGTTGGTCACAGCGGCGGCCGGCCGCACGTCCAGATTCACGGAACGCTCCACAACTCGGTGAACGCGACATTGTACGCTGCGGATGTTTGACAGTCCAAAAAACGGCTTACTGTGATCCTGCTGTCTCGTCCCGCGCACACGTTTGCCCCCATACCCGTGGACTTCCGAACCACGCAGTCCCAGACCACGGATCAACTCATCGAGTCGTGCCTTCCGGGGGAACAGTCGTCTTACGTGGGAGATCACAGAGCATCGGGAACGTGCTGTTCCGCGACAGTTTTCGTCCGAGACCCAGACCCTGGCCGCCATCAGGCATGAAGTGTGGGATTCCAGCAATCTGGACAACGGCATTCCCGATGCTACACCCAGGGCGCGAATCAAGAGTTAGTGCTAGCTGTCAAGGATCCTGATAGCGGAGCACACGAGTCGTCAGATCCAGCTCACGGCCCGAGTCTCAAACCTCAGAGCTAGCCCTTTTCTTGTCCAGGCCTCGTACGGTTGACGTCTAGTCCGGCTCAGTACCCAGCTGTGCGATTCCGACGGCACCGTAACAGACCGCGACTACGTGAAAACCTGGCTACCCAAGACACTTGAACCAGAGTGCACGCCCGAGGTTCAGACTGAGGTATCACCGCCTGATCGCCGCAGGCGTTACGCACTGAGGTTTGATCTTGTCAGCAAGGAGACAGATTGATTCGAGACGTACGGATCTGAGACCACGACCAAGTTCCTCGCGGTCCTGTGAGCGGGCCTGGCGCCAACAGCCAAGACCCTCTTCGAAGGATGCGGGTCCGCAAGCCGCCCGGGCGAGGATACTCCCTCCGCTAGGAGCGTGCGAGGGTTTCGTTCACCGGCACGCCCGTAGGACGAACTACCGAAGGTTCTGTCGGCGACTCGACGAGCCGCCAGGCATCGACGTCGGCGAGAATCTTCTTTGCGAAGCTGGCATGCAGCGCATGGCCACCGCGGTGCGCAACCAGATGACCGATGATTGGATACCCCACCAGAGCCAAATCGCCGATCACATCGAGAATCTTGTGGCGAACGAATTCGTCTTCGAACCTCAACGAACTGTTGAGCACACCGGTCTCGCCCAAGACGATTGCGTTGTCGAGGGAGGCGCCAAGCGCGAGGCCTTTCTGACGAAGCATCTCAGCTTCTTTGAGAAAACCAAACGTCCGAGCCGGTGCGATCTCATCCACGAACGCGGCCGAAGTTATACACATCGTCCGCGATTGGTGACGGAGCAGCGGATGATCGAAGCTAATGCTGTAGGTAACCTTGAAGTGGTCAGACGGATACAAGGCGATACGTTTGTCGCCACGAGACAACGCGATGGGGCGGACGACCTTGAGAAACTTCCGAGGTGCCGTGAGCTTTTTCATACCGGCTTCGTGCACCAGATAGACAAACGACGCCGCACTGCCATCCATAATCGGCACTTCTGCCTGGTTCAACTCTACGAGTGCGTTGTCAATCTCAAGGCTGACCAGCGCCGCCAGCAGGTGCTCAACGGTTTCCACCGATACGGAGTCACACGCCAGACCGGTCGCGTAGTGCATGCTGTCGACGTGGGTCACATCGGCCGGGATTTCTAGACCATCCAGATCAAGCCGCTTAAAGACGATGCCGTGATCTGCCGGCGCCGGCTTGAGACGAAGAGTGACCTTGCGTCCAGAATGCAGCCCTATTCCTGAACAGGCAACCGAGCGGCCGATCGTCTGCTGGGAGCGATTCACAACAGGCACAGTTCTTCTCACGGGAGTTGAAGCAGAGCAAAAACAATACCGCCCTTATCTTCATCGAAAAACATCTGCTAAGTTTCCTTTTTTGTAAGCTTTACAACTTTTCATTGATAAACGGCCAGAGGCGAACGGATCTGACTGTGGCTTTATCACCACAGTAATATTCGCTGAAAGTGTGTCTTTTTTACCACGAAACAGCTAAGCATGTCAGCTGCTTGCGTCGCTATTCTTCTCTTCACAATTCACCAGATCCTCTGACGCTCATATTTCTTGAGACGACTCGAGTGCCTGGATTCTTACTAGAACCCTACGAGACACCTGCATCAAACTCAATAATAATAATAATACTGTGTCAACCTTGTCACCTTCGGTTCATTATCTTTACAAATAAACGCTAGTCTGATCCGTATCACCGGCGGGCGCAACTCACTCGGTCAGACCCTCGCATCAAACACTGGGTCTTTTCTTGCCGTCATCAGAAATCGAGTCCTCGCCAGGGTAGACGTCCAACAGGGCCCGACACAGAGCCCGCGAGTTAATGGGCGGGTGTTCGTCTCCTCACAGGGCGATACTCGGTGTCTCAACTGAGAATCGCCCCCAAATACCGGCCTGTCTGAGACACCTTGACCCCCGAGACTTCCTCAGGTGTGCCCTCCGCCACGATTTCTCCGCCATTTTCGCCGCCTTCAGGCCCGAGGTCGATGATGTGGTCCGCTGACTTAATGACATCAAGGTGATGTTCGATGACGACAATGGTGTTCCCCTGGTCCACGAGCTTGTTGAGGACGTCGAGTAACCGTCGGGTATCTTCAAAGTGTAGACCCGTCGTTGGCTCGTCAAGAATGTACAAAGTTCGCCCGGTACTACGCCGTGACAGCTCCTTTGACAGCTTGACTCGCTGCGCCTCACCACCGCTCAGTGTCGTTGCCGACTGTCCGAGTTGGATGTAGCCAAGCCCTACGTCCTGGAGCGTACCCAGTTTTGCAGCAACCGGCGGGAAATGCTCCAGTAGCGTCACCGCCTGGTCGACCGTCAAATTGAGGACATCGGCGATCGACGCGCCCCGATACGTGACGTCCAGCGTTTCCCGATTGTACCTCTGACCCTTGCAGTGTTCGCAGGTCACATACACATCTGGCAAGAAGTGCATCTCAATGGCCATGACGCCGTCGCCCTGACACGCTTCACACCGACCACCCTTGACGTTGAACGAAAATCTCCCGGGCTTGTAGCCCCGGGCTCGCGATTCTGGGAGCATCGCAAACAGATCACGTATAAACGTGAACAGGCCAGTGTAGGTGGCTGGGTTCGAGCGTGGGGTACGCCCGATCGGCGACTGATCGACCTGAACGACCTTATCGACGAGATCTAGTCCTTCGATCGTATCGTGTGCACCGGGCTCATCGACCGACCGGTGCAGGACCCGGGCAAGCGAACGAAACAGGATGTCATTGACGAGCGTCGACTTGCCGGAACCGCTCACACCGGTGACCGCCGTCAACAGTCCCAGAGGAACCGCTACGTCGATCGCCTTCAGGTTGTTCGCGCGAGCGCCCCGCACAACCAGCTGTCCCTTCAAGGCCGGACGGCGCGCCGTCGGTGTCGGAATAGCTCGTTCGCCTCGAAGGTACTGCCCGGTTATCGAGCTGTCACCGTCGGATAAGAGCTGGGCCGGGGTCCCCTGGAAGATCACGCGTCCGCCATGCTCACCAGCGCCGTACCCAAGATCGATCACGTAGTCGGCTGACCTGATGGTCTCCTCGTCATGCTCGACAACCACCACCGTGTTACCAAGATCCCGTAAGTGACTCAACGTGCCCAGCAGTAGGCGGTTGTCACGCTGGTGGAGTCCGACCGAGGGCTCATCGAGGACGTAGAGCACACCGGTCAGATTCGAACCGATCTGCGTGGCTAGCCGGATACGCTGGGCCTCACCCCCAGAGAGCGTAGAGGTCGCACGCCCCAGGGTGAGATACCCGACGCCCACTTCGGTCAGGAACTTCAACCGGCCACGGATTTCGCGAAGCACGCGGTCGGCGATCAGTGCCTCACGGTCTTGCAACTCAAGTGCGTCAATAGTCTCTTTGGCCTTGGCAATCGGCAAATTGACATAATCCGAGACCGTCAGTCCCTTAACTCGGACCGCACGACTCTCAGGGCGGAGACGCTGACCACCACAGTCCGGGCAGGGACCCAGCGAGCGATACCTCTCTAGTGCCTTCTGCTGCTCCCAGGTGCCCTCTTCGTAACGACGTCTGAGATTTGGAATTATTCCTTCAAAGTCCCGTCCGAACGGTTCGGTTCGTGTCCGGGGGCGACTACGCCGCGTGCTCGTCGATACCGTGCTCTTGAACCCAGACGGACCATAAAGTAACGCGTCTCGGCGCTTCCGAGACAACCGCTTAAAAGGCGTCGAGAGATCGATCTCAAAATGGCGAGCGAGTTTCGAGAGCGCAGCCTTCACCATCTTCCGATCGCCCTCAACCCATGGCTGTATCGCTCCGTCGGCCAGTGACTTTGAAACATCCGGGACGATCAGAGCCGAGTCGAAATCCTCAACCAGTCCAAGGCCCTGGCACGCAGGGCAGGCGCCGTGCAACGAATTAAATGAGAAGATTCGAGGTGTCAGCTCAGGCATATTGATAGCGCAGCTCACACAGGCGAGACGCTGTGAGAACAGGCGATCACCCCCGCCCAACGTGTTCACAATCACGAGGTCGTCGGCGAGGCTGAGCGCCAGCTCGACCGACTGAATCAAACGACGAAGAGCGGTCGGTCGAACAACCAGGCGATCCACCACAACGTCGATCCAGTGATTCTTTCGGCGGTCAAGCTGGATGGCGTTCTCGAGCGAGCGCACCTCGCCATCGATCCGGGCTTTGAGAAACCCCTTGGCTTGAAGTCCAGTCAACTCTTTCTTGAACTCGCCTTTCCGTCCCCTGATCACCGGCGCCAGAATATTGACTCGTTCATCGGTTGGACCGGAGGCAACCGCGTCGACGATCTGGGAGACCGTCTGCGATGCGATCTCACGACCACAGGAGGGGCAATGGGGAATACCTATGCTAGCGAACAGCAGACGGAGATAGTCGTAAATCTCCGTCACGGTCCCGACGGTCGAGCGGGGATTGGATCCAGTCGTCCGCTGTTCAATCGAGATCGCAGGTGACAACCCGTCGATCTGATCGACGTCTGGCTTTTCGACCTGCTCGAGAAACTGGCGCGCGTAGGCCGACAGCGACTCTACATAGCGACGCTGGCCTTCGGCGTAAACTGTGTCGAACGCGAGCGACGACTTGCCAGAACCAGACAGGCCGGTGATGACGACCAACTGGTTGCGGGGGATCTGGACATCAATGTTCTTGAGGTTGTGCACCCGGGCGCCGCGCACATCGATCCAGTCCTGAGTCATTGGTACAGTGGACGACCTCGCCAGAAGGTCGAACCCGCCATACTAACACTTTAAGAGATGGTTCCGAGTGGTTGTAACGGGACGTCGAGCCGATAGGCACTGTCGCTCGACACGACAACCAGGCTAGCAGCCGGGTCAAAAGCAAGACCGACCAGCCTGCCAGCCGAAAGCACCCGAACCGGTGCGCCGGCCTGGTCGATACGGTAGACGCCGCTGACCCCGGCCAGCGCCTCAACGACGTACAGGTGGCCGAGTGCGTCAAAGGCCAGGCCCTGGGGACGGCCGAAGGAGGAGCAGACCACGTCTACCTTGCCGGTGTGATCCAACCGATAGACCGCATCGTGGGAGGATAGGGTTGGCGCCGTCACGTAGAGGCCGTCATCCGGACCCCAAGCGAGGTGAAACGCCGCCACGCTTGGGGGAAGCGTGGCAAACGGAATGGCCCGCCCTGACGTCGAAACTCGGAAGACGGTACCGGACCGGTCACCAACATAGAGGGTGCCATCTGGAGAGAATGCCAGTCCGCACGCTACACCCAACTCGGACGCCACCCTCTCGTGTGCCCCGTCGTCACTCACCCGATACACAACACCCTCGAATCGACTTGACACATGCAGTTGTCCATCTGGCGAGAACGCCATCGAGGTCGCGTTTGTGATCCCAGACAGAAACGGCTCTCGGAACCCGTCGCGGCCGACCCGGAAGAGAGAGACCGGTGATTGCTCTCCCCGGGCGCCGCTATACGTCAGATAGACGCGACCTTCCTGGTCGATGACCGGGCTGTCAACCTGATGCAGACCCGTCGCTGTACGCTCCCCGACCTCCACGAAGCCAGTCTCGCCTAGCGCACCGTCCAACCGGACCGGGGTATGCCCGCCTTCCGCTTCGACCGGCACGATAACCGTGACCTCACGAAACGACGCGTGAACGACGCGGGCAGGATGCCCGCCGAGACGCACCTCAGGAACGACGCCCGCGTCCGACATCAGATTGATACCCTCGATGGTGATCTTACCGCCCGGGACAACCCACAACGGTTGAATGGCAACGATGCGAGGTCTGGCAGCTGCGGTTGGCACGGGTCCTAGAAATCGTCGAGTTCGACGTTCCAGTACAGATAGTCACGCCAACTTTCTGGCGTGCTGTCGATACCGACCGTGAATCGCACGAGTGGCTGGCGCGTCGGACGACGGGGAGAACGAATGACCCGGACGCCCGCCTGGGTGGGCGTCCGTCCACCTTTTCGACGGTTGCATTTTATGCAAGAGGTGACGATGTTCTCCCAGTCTTTTCGACCGCCTTGCGAGACGGGGACCACGTGGTCGAATGTCAGCTCCGAAGCTGCAAACTCTCTACCACAGTACTGACACTCGTGGTTGTCACGTGCATAGATATTGGCGCGGGAGAACGGTACAGAGTTGAAATGCCGACGAATGGTGATATAGCGGCGCAACCTGATCACGGCCGGCAACTTAAAACTAACCGAAACGGACCGGACCTCGCGGTCGTAGACCGAAATAACCTCCACTTTCCCCTGACACCACAGCGTGATCGCCTTACGCCAGTCGACGACTTTTAGCGGTTCATAGGTAGCGTTCAGTAAAAGAGTCTGCTCCATTAGACGTGCACTTCGTGCCATTTTTACCCGCGGCGCGAGTGGTGTCAAGCGTCAAGGAACCTGTAACGTGCTGTTAAAAATAGAGTTAGATTCATCCCTGCGGGTTTGTTTTGATGTCGCAAGTGTCCGAATCCTATACACGAGGACGAAAGGCACGTTTCAATGCCAAACCAGCTAGGCGCCTGCGTCCTGATGAGCGCGGTCGCCGTAGGATGCACCCACGGAGCAGGATTTCGTCCCGAACCGTTCCCTCGGCCATCTACGGCGCCCGACCGTGTCTCCAACTCACCGCCGGCGAGAGACTCTCTGGCGGTCACGGCGACCAGGCTCAAGGGAGCCCGGTATCAGCAAGGTGGCGACACGCCGAGCGGGTTTGACTGCAGTGGATTCACACGGCTTGTCTTTGCCCACCACGGCATCTTACTTCCGCGTCTCACGCGGGAGCAGTACAGGACGGGTCGTGCTCGTGGCGGATGGCGCCGTACGTCCGGGTGACCTCGTGTTCTTCATGACGGTTGCGCCAAGGGCGTCGCATGTGGACATCGCGATCAACCGGAACGAATTCGTGCACGCGCCAAGCGAGCACGGGGTGGTGCGAATCGAACGGCCTGACCGAGCGTTATTGAGCGAGTCGGCATCTGGGGGCCAGAAGGATGGCTGAGTGAAGGAAGGAAAAAGGACACCCCGTTCCGGCTAACGACTGGCGCCTCACCGCCTCCCCGGCACAACAATCTTGAGTCTGTCACCCGGACGCGGCTGCTCGTTGACCGGATAGCCGTTCATGATCGCCAGGGTGCGGGCGGTGACAATGTCATCTCCTCTCTGTTGCACGATCGACTGCCAAGTGTCTCCTGCTCGGGCGACGTAGAAAGCGAGTTCGTTTGGCAAGATGTGTTCAGCTTCCTCTCGGCTGAGCGACCTGAACGAACGAATACTGGCGTTGATATCGTGGTCAAAATGTAAGAACGCCTCGGCCAGGCCGAGTCCACCAAGGGCATACACCGCTTGCCCATGCCGGATATGAGCGACCCTCGCCATGACCTCATCAACGTCGTTGACTTGACCGCTATAGGTTCCTAGAAAGGCGTCAAGACCATTGATCCTCACCTCTCCACCGCTGCGAAGTGTATAACCCGCGCTTTTCATTGCCTCCTCAGCAATCCTCTGGAGGCTGCTCCCTCGAGCGTTCTCTGCGAACTGGAGCAGCATGTAGAGCTCTTGGCCTGGCTGTTTAGCCAAGACAATCGTCGCACTGTTCTGTACCTCCCAGCCTTCGGGAAACGCCAGCGCGAACCTCAGCGGCGGATGTAGGAACTCGTTGCCACGCAGAACGCCGTCTTCGGGGTTGTCACCGAAGCGCAGTCCCTCGATCCGGTCGAGATAGGCCGCCCGGTTGACACTTAAGGCGTCATCGTCGCGGGTGGCCAACAACTCCTTGATGACCGGCGTGACCTCGACCACCCGGGCTACGGGCTCAGGATGAGTCGACAGCCAATTCGGCGTCCCGCGCCGATCCGAAACCTCGCTGATCCGACCAAGCGTGGTGAGCATGTCGGCCACTCCTTGCGGATGCCATCCTCCGTCGGACGCGTACTCAGCGCCCAGACGATCGGCCTGAACCTCATCGTCTCGGCCAAACTTCAGGAACAGAAAACCGAGCCCGGTTCCCGCGGCGTCACCCAATCCAGGTAAACCATACGGATTGGCACGCATCTGTGGTACGAACACCTGTCCGAGTACGAGACCAAATTGGGCGCCACCGGCTCGAGTGTACGCCTGGACCGTATGACGAGCCGTCACGTGGCCAATTTCGTGTCCCAGTACACCGGCGAGCTCAGCCTCGTCACCGAGATACGCCATGATCCCGCGGGTCAAATAGACATACCCGCCAGGCAGTGCAAAGGCATTAACTGCAGGTGAATCAACAACAGTGAACTGCCACGGCAGGTCAAGTCTGTGCGAAACGGCTGCAAGGGAGCGGCCGATGTCCCGAATATAATCCTGGAGGGCGGGATCGTCGTACACTCCCATGTCTCGTTGGATCTCGCCATCGGCCTGCTGGCCAAGCGCAAGTTCCTGCGCCTCGCTCATCAAAACGAACTCCCGCTGACCAGTGACCGGGTTCGTCGCGCAGGCGTTGGCGAGTATGAACATCGCCGCGGTCATTGCCGCGAAGGCGAGGGGCTTCCGGAAGTGTCGACTCCGGTTCAGACGAGTCTCATATTTACGCATCAGTTGTCCACCATGCTGGATGCTTCGCCGCCGGAAACCTACGCACCTGACCCGAAGCGTTTGGACAACGAACGACTAAAAATGCTCCGAGGAAAGCGGTTCAATCGGTTTGCCGTCGCCGACAAGAGCACCGAACTCCAGAAGCGCACGCGAGAGCTCCCTGACCGTCTCAGAACTTACCGGACGGAGCGGGGGGCGAGGTGGTCCACCGTAATATCCAACCTGATCAAGAGCGGCCTTCAGGCCCGGCACCCCGTTTGTCCGGGTAACAAGCCGAGCCAACGGCGACAGCCGGCCCTGCAGGAGCCGCGCTTCGGAAAATCGCTGCGAACGAACCAGGTCAAAGAGCTCGACACACTGATCCGGCATGACCGCGGCCAAGGCCAGAATACCCCCGACCGCACCCGAAACTAAGCTGGCGTAGAACGTGGGCGCCGATCCGACCAGTACGCCAAAGTCGTCGGGCGTCTGGTCGACGAGGGCCGACACGAATCCGATGTCGGGTCCTGATTCTTTGATTCCGATGATGTTCGGATGTTCCGCGAGCGTCACCACCACATCAACGGGAAGCGTCACGCCTGTGAGCGACGTAAAATTGTACAGAATGACGGGAGCCGGGGAACCGTCAGCAACCGCCCTGTAGTGATCGATAAACACCTGGTTACTCATCTGCGGCTTGAAGAACGACGGCGTACGGACCAATACCCCGTCGACACCGAGGGCCGCGGCTCGTCGCGACGCGTCGACTGTAGCCCTCGTCGACTCACGACCGGTACCGGCGATCACAAGCCTGGTCGTCGGAACACGTGAGCGCACGGTGTCGATCAGTGTGTCCGACTCGACCTCGTCCACAAGCGGTGCCTCTCCATTTGAACCGAGCAGAACCAGACCCCGCACGCGACTTGTCAACCAGCGGTCGGTGTTGCTCGTTAACGCCTGGAGGTCGATCGCCCCAGTCTCGGAAGAGAATGGAGTCGGAATGGGTGGATAGACCCCGGTTAAGTCCATCCCTAAATTCTAAACCGATGACACCATACTCTCCACCTGGAACGAGCCACGGACCCAAGACTCACGACCTATAACATGTCAGGGATACAGCGCCAACCCAGAAAAAGGACTCGACTACACCTCTTACATCTGCCCGCGGCACAGCCTAGACTTTGACGCGATCTAGCGCTTCGTTCGACCGAAGGGGACGGCGACTTATTACGCGAGCCACTCGGCAGCCTCATAGTCGAACGACCGTGCAGTCAGTGCGTCCATGTCATCAACCCAAACGCCACTACCAGTTGCAATCATCGTAATAGGGTCAAACGGATCCTCGTCCGGCCGGATGTTCGACGCCCAGTCGAGGTGACGGTCTTCCCGCGTCCAATCATCCGTAAGCGCATTGAGCTGTGAAGCGAGGACCTGTGCAAGACGGCGGTTGTCTCTGGTGTGTCGTCTGTCACCTATTCGTCACGACCTCTGGAGGTGAAGCTCAGTAAATACGACACCAGTGCAATCGACCGTCGATGCACATTATTGCGTGCCGTAGTTGCAAGAATTAAAACGAAACATCTGGTTGCGTTGACCGATTTGCGAACCTTCTAGCTGTCAGTAGACTATCGTCTGTCTCAGACCGATTCTCGGATGTGGGTAGCATGATCGATTTGCTCGAACAGTGGAACACGTGGCTATACGGATACGTATGGGGACCGCCGATGATCGTCCTCCTCGTCGGGACTGGGATCGTGTTAACGGTCCTCACAGGGGGCATCCAATTTCGTCGATTCGGGACGGCCTTGATTGAGGTACTTGGTCGACGCCGGTCTGGCGGCGATGGCACGATGACCTCCTTTCAGGCCGTCGCCACGGCGCTGGCCTCGACCGTTGGCACTGGCAACATCGTTGGCGTTGCGACGGCAGTCGTCCTGGGGGGGCCGGGTGCGCTTCTGTGGCTCTGGGTGTCTGGGCTATTCGGAATGTGCACGAAGTTCGCCGAAATCGTAGTCGCGCTGCACTACCGCGAACG
>CAUZDY010000007.1:0-100585 GCA_963578805.1 Vicinamibacteria bacterium
CCATCAACTGTTGCAGGACAGTCCGCTTAACTTTATCGGGAACATCGAGGCGCGTGATGTATACACGGGCCAGGCCGACGTCATTACCTGCGACGGTTTCACTGGTAACATCGCGCTAAAAATCAGCGAGGGACTGGTCGACGTCGTCGAACAACTGCTTCGCGATGAACTTAATCGGACGTTTACGTCGAGTGTCGGATGGCTATTGTCACGGCGTGCGTTTAGGCGCTTTCGGCAACGTCTCGACTATTCTGAGTATGGCGGTGCGCCGCTCCTTGGTGTTGCGGGTGTGTGCATCGTCGGGCATGGCCGGTCGTCAGGCAAGGCGGTTAGAAACGCCGTTGCCATGGCCTATCGGCTTGCACAGGAAAACTTCGTTGACCGTCTACGGCAGGAGATTGCGCTGTTGCCCACGCGGACCGGACGCTTCTCTCGCCCGTGAGAACGAGACGACCAGAGATGACCATCTGCAGCTGTGCGGCTGTCACCCTGAATCTAGGTCACGTCGAATGATTGCGTTTGTGTTCCCTGGGCAGGGGTCCCAGTACGTCGGGATGGGCCGGCGTTTGGTTGAGCAGTTTGAGATTTGCCGCGAGACGCTCAAGCAAGCGGATACAGCTCTGGGTGACACCCTCACGACGCTCTGCTTTGAGGGTCCGGATGACATGCTGAGGTTGACTGAGAACACTCAGCCGGCCATTCTGGCTGTGAGCATCGCAGTTCATCGACTCCTACTGTCGCGTGGTGTTAAACCAAAGCTAGTGGCCGGTCACAGCCTGGGCGAGTACTCCGCGCATGTCGCGGCCGGTACGATATCCTTCGCCGACGCGCTACGTACGGTTCGTCGTCGGGGAAAGTTCATGCAGGAAGCGGTACCGGTCGGCACCGGCGCGATGGCCGCGATATTTGGTCTCGACGCCGAGTTGGTACTGCGAGCCTGTCAGGAAGTTGCTGGCGATGAGGTGGTAAGTCCGGCCAACCTGAACGCTCCCGGGCAGATCGTCATAGCCGGTGCGCGTGATGCAGTGGCGCGGGCTGAAGTGCGAGCCAAGGAGCTTGGCGCGCGGCGGAGTATGGCGCTTCCAGTGAGCGCGCCGTTTCATTGCGCACTCATGAAGCCGGCCGAGCAGCGTCTTGAACCAGAGTTACGGAGACTGGTCGTGTCGGATCCGACGGTTCCAGTAGTGGCCAATGTCGACGGAAAGTTAAAGGAGAATGCGGTTTCGTCCATTGACGCCCTCGTCCGACAGGTGAGCGCGCCGGTGCAGTGGGAGGCAGTCGTCCAGAGTTTGATAACGGCTGGTGTTGATACCTGTATTGAGGTAGGTCCGGGGAGGGTTCTCAGCGGGTTGATCAAGAAAATTGACCAAGGGATGCGGATGGCCAACGTGGAGGATTCGGAGAGTTTGACACGAGTTGAGCAACTCTTGGATGAGGTTGGCTCGTGAAGGACTTATCCGAACGGGTCGTGTTTGTGACCGGTGCGTCACGGGGTATCGGAAAGGCGGTCGCTCAGCGCTGTGCGGCAGCCGGCGCGACGGTCGTGGCATGCGCGAGAGACGACCACGCGCAACCGGTCGTCGATGAGATCGCCGCATCCGGCGGCACGGCGATCGCCCAGAGCCTCGAGGTAACCGATGCAGTCAGCGTCACGGAGGCGGTGCGTGCCATCGTCGATCGGTACGGCCAAATTGACATCGTCGTCAACAATGCGGGCATCGTGCGCGACCAGCTGATGATGCGGATGAAACGAGAAGACTGGGACGACGTGCTCGCAACGAACTTAACTGGAACGTTCCGGGTCACGCAAGCGGTGCTTCGATCGATGCTGAAGCGGCGGTACGGAAGGATCATCAGTATCGCCTCCATCGTTGGTCAGTCAGGAAATCCGGGTCAGGCCAACTATGCGGCATCAAAGGCCGGCCTGATCGGATTCACTAAGACGCTTGCCAGGGAGGTAGCGTTACGTGGCATCACGGTGAACGTTGTGTCGCCCGGGATGATCGAGACGGACATGACCAGAGGGCTCGATACGCCCGTGCGAGAGAGGTTAGCCACACAGATTCCGATCGGACGGTTCGGCACACCGGCAGACGTCGCTGCGGCCGTGTGCTTTCTAGCATCGGACGAAGCAGCGTATATTACAGGGCAGGTAATGAGCGTTAACGGTGGGATGTATATGTAGGAGGGGTGTGAATGGCTGTAGGGGACAAAGTCAGGGGTATCATCGTTGAACAGCTCGGGGTGGATGAAGAAGAAGTCACTTCTGACGCCTCGTTCGTCGATGATCTTGGTGCCGACTCGCTTGACACTGTCGAGTTGGTGATGGCGCTGGAAGAGGAGTTTGGCCTTGAGATCCCAGACGAAGACGCGGAAAAGATCACCCGCGTCAAGGAAGCGATTGAGTACATCGATACTCACACGGAGGGCAAGAAGTAACGGATTGTGAGCACGGAGCACAGGGGATGTCGCAAAGGCGTGTTGTCTTAACGGGCGTCGGTCTGGTATCAGCCGTAGGGCTTGGGACCCAGGCGACTTGGGAAGGCTTGTGTGGGGGAGACAGCGGGATCGGTCCGATTACCCGCTTCGACGCCAGCGAGTTTTCTTCACGGATTGCCGGTGAGATTAAAGGGTTTGACCCCCTTGATTTCATCAGCAAGAAGGACGTCAAGAAGATGGACATCTTCATCCATTACGCAGTGGCGGCGTCTGAGCTCGCACTCTGCGATTCTGGTCTGAAGAGCGACGTTCCCCTCGGACAGGACGTCGGCGTCTTTATAGCCTCTGGAATTGGTGGCTTCAGCACTATCGAGCGCGAGCATCGCGCGCTACTGAAGGGCGGCCCCCGGAAGATTTCGCCGTTCTTTATTCCGTCGGCGATCATCAATCTGGCCGCCGGTCAGGTCTCGATCCGGTATGGTGCGAAGGGCCCGAATGCGGCTACATGCACAGCCTGTTCAGCTTCAGCCCACGCGATTGGCGATGCCTTCGAGATAGTGAAGCGGGGTGCGGCCGAGGTTATGATCGCGGGCGGATCAGAAGCTGCCATCACACCCATGGGGGTGGGGGGGTTCGCGGCAATGCGAGCCCTGTCAACCCGAAACAGCGAGCCCGAACGGGCGAGTCGGCCGTTCGACCGTGACCGCGATGGATTCATCATCGGCGAAGGAGCCGGTGTGGTGATTCTTGAAGAACTGGAGCGCGCCAGGAAACGAGGCGCATCCATTTATGCCGAGATCGTGGGCTACGGTATGTCAGCCGACGCACATCACATGACGGCGCCAGCGGAAGATGGCGACGGGGCCGTGCGTGTCATGCAGGCGGCGCTGAATCAGGCAGAAGTCGAGCCGTCCGCTGTCGACTACATCAACGCCCACGGCACGTCGACGCCCTACAACGACAGGCTTGAGACATTGGCAATCAAGAGGTGTTTTGGTGAGCATGCTCGGGCGGTAGCCATTTCGTCCACGAAGTCTATGACTGGACACTTGCTGGGCGCCGCCGGTGGCCTGGAAGCAGGTATCACCGCGCTGGTCATTCGCGACCAGATTATTCCCCCGACGATCAACCTTGAGCATCCGGATCCCGAGTGCGATCTTGACTACGTGGCCAACGAGTCACGAGTCGCCCCGGTAACCTACGCGTTGTCGAATTCGTTTGGGTTTGGGGGCACGAACGCAAGCCTGCTGTTCAGGAGATACACTCCGTCCGTCTGAGCCACGTCTGGTCGGTCGGCTTGGTGTCAGCGCTCCGAATCATGAAGATAGCCGTTTGTGTCAAACAGGTCGTGACGCGGGACTGGCCCCTTCGGGTCGACGAGACTGGACAATGGGTTCGAGACCGGGATGCCAGCTTCGAAATGAACGAGCCCGACGCGTACGCGCTTGAGGAGGCGCTGCGTCTGAAGGAGCAACACGGCGGCGAAGTCGTCGTCTGCTCGGCTGGACCGCCTCGGGTGTCGCAGGTTCTTCGCGAAGCGCTGGCTCGAGGAGCGGACCGGGCGATTCATGTTGAGAGCGATGTCTTGGCGACGGCCGACACGTTAACGGTGGGGAAGGCACTCGCCGACGCGCTGCGTGTCGAGGCACCTGATTTAGTGCTGACCGGTTTACAGTCGGACGATCAGGGATTTGGTCAGACCGGGGTCGTCGTGGCCGAGTTACTTAAAATCGCGCATTCGACGATCATCATGGAGGTCCAGATCAGTGGCGAGGGCCACATTCGGGTCAAACGAGAGCTCGAGGGTGGATGGTTCCAGTGGGTTGTCATGCCGACGCCATCGCTCCTCACAATTCAGAGCGGTATCAATCAGCTACGCTACGCGACGCTGAAGGGCATTATGGCGGCCAAGAAGAAAGAGGTTCGCAAGGTGGAACCTGAGGTGACGACCGGCGAATCCAGTCAGGTGGTCGTTGATCTGTATGTTCCGGAGAAGGATAAAAAGACGCGGTTTATCGAAGGGTCATCGACCGAGGCGGCACGGGAGCTGGTAAGGGCGCTTCGGGAAGATGTGCGTGTCTTTTGAGTAGGCGGGGACGGAGGGTCAATGATACTGGTCGTTGCTGAGCAGCGTGAAGGCGTGATGAACCGGGTCAGCTGGGAGGCCGTGGTAGCCGCTCAGGAGATGGCAGCGCAAGGCTTCGGGCCAATTAAGGTGGTCGTGATCGGGTCTACTGTCGCCGGCGTTGCTGATGAAGTGGCGGCAGCCGAGGTTGCGGAGGTACTCGTACTTGACCACCCAGCTCTGGAGCCATACACCTCCGATGGTTTCGTGCGTGCGCTAACTCAGGTCGTTGATGCCGAAAGCCCTGATGTGGTTGTGTTTCCTTACACGTACCAGACGCGAGACTGCGCCGCCACGCTGGCCACGCGACACCAACGCACGCTGGTGACCGATTGCATTGGCATTAAATCCGGACCGAATGGTGTGCTCTTTGTTCGACCGATGTTCCAAGGGAAGTTTGTCGCCGACATAGCAGTTAGGGGTCCGGTGCCCCACTTCGTCAGTTTTCAGACCGCGGCATATCGGGCTGACGCGGTCGCCCGTGGAGTGGCCACCGCCCCCACGCGCCGCGTCGAGATCGAGCTCGACGTAGCGGATATTCGCCAACGCCCGGAGGCGCCGTTTAAAGAGGCGAAACAGGCGGTTGATTTGACGCAGGCCGAGCGTATTGTTGCCGTTGGTCGTGGGATCAAGGGACAGGAGTATCTCCCCGTCGTTCAGCAGCTGGCGAAAGCACTCGGTGCCGAAGTAGCGGCGTCCCGACCGATCTGCGACACGGGGTGGTTGCCGATGGATCGCCAGGTTGGCAGTTCAGGGCAGACGGTGGCCCCGAAGCTGTATCTGGCTATCGGGATCTCTGGTGCGATCCAACACCTTGTTGGAATGAAAGGCGCTCGCACGATCGTCGCCGTCAACAAGGACCCAGATGCGCCGATCTTTGAAGTGGCAGACTATGGCATTGTCGGTGACCTCTTTGAGGTAGTCCCGGCGCTGACGGCTGCCCTGGGGGACTGAGCTGGACCGCGAGTCGCTCGACGTAGACGTCCTGATCGTGGGTGGTGGCCCCGCTGGTCTCTCTGCTGCGCTACGGCTGACTGCACTTCAACAGCAGTGTGACCGTGCGCCGCTGTCGATCGCGGTTCTGGAGAAGGCCCGAGAGCACGGTGCCCATTTACTATCCGGTGCCGTGTTGGACCCCTCTGCCCTTGACGAGCTTATCCCAGACTGGAAGGAGAGAGGCGCGCCGCTTGATGTGCCGGTCAGCGACGATCGGATTTACTTCCTTACCCAGAAACGTAAGCTTCGCTTTCCGATCACTCCGCCACCTCTGCGGAACCACGGCAACTACGTTATTTCCCTGAATCGCTTTATTAAGTGGCTGGCGGAGCAGGTCGAATCGGCTGGTGTTGACGTGTTTACAGGATTTTCTGGGTCCGAAGTCCTCTTTGAGGGTGACCAAGTGGTCGGAGTTCGCACCGGCGACCGCGGCGTTGACCGCGAAGGAAATCCGAAGTCCAACTTCGAACCCGGTGTCGACATTAAGGCTTTGGTCACGATCTTCGCCGACGGCGTCAGGGGCAATCTAACCAAGACGCTCATCTCGCGGTACTCTCTTGATGACAACCGCCTTCCACAATCGTATGCAGTTGGGATCAAGGAACTGTGGGAAGTTCCGATTGACCGAGTGAATCCAGGTGCGGTCATTCATACAATGGGTTACCCATTGCGTTCGGACGAGTTCGGTGGTGGGTTCATCTACGCTCTGTCAAAGGGATGCCTGTCAGTTGGATTCGTGGCCGGACTCGACTACCGGGACCCGATGTTCGACCTGCACGAGGCGTTTCAGCGGTTCAAGCGGCATTCCTTCGTTTCCAGGCTTTTGGCCGGAGGGCAGATGGTGCGATATGGTGCCAAGGCGCTCCCCGAGGGAGGTTGGTACGCACTGCCGCGATGCCACGTGAATGGCGGGTTGATTATCGGCGACGCAGCAGGGTTTCTGAACTCGATGCGGCTTAAAGGGATTCACCTCGCCATGCGAAGCGGGATGTACGCCGCCGAGGCGGCATTCGAAGCGATCGGATCGGGAGATGTCAGCCAGGCCAGCCTGACTCGATTCCAGACGCTCGTCGATTCGGGCCAGATTCGTGCGGAGTTGTATCCCGTCCGGAACGTTCATCAAAGTTTCAGCCACGGCCTGTGGGCCGGTCTCTTCTACTCTGGGTTCTCGCTGCTGACTGGTGGATGGTGGTTCCGAGACCCGATGCCCGCCCATGCGGGTCACGAGCGGATCGAGCGAGTCGATACGGTTGGCGGGCGTCGATTGGGATCGGGAGTAGGGGCGGTTGCCATTGACCGTGTGCTGACATTTGACAAGCTGACTAACGTGCACTACTCCGGCACGCGGCACGACGAGAACCAGCCGACCCACCTGCTGGTGCAGGACACCGACATCTGTCGAACGCGTTGCCGGGAGGAGTATCGAAACCCCTGCACGCGGTTTTGCCCCGCAAACGTCTACGAGATGATCGACACAGGTGATGGGCCAGGAGAAACGATACTTAAGATCAACGCGTCGAACTGCTTGCATTGCAAGGCCTGCGACATTATGGATCCGTACCAAATCATCGATTGGGTGCCGCCTGAGGGTGGGGGCGGTCCGAAGTACGAAGGCATGTGATGAACTCTTCTTTTACTCGCGGCCAGCTGGCCCAAGTGGTGTGCCTCGCGGCCGTCGGGTCTCCGCTGATCGCTGCCCTAGGTCGCACGTTGAACTGGCAGGTGGATGGGTACGAACACTACAACGCGATCCGCCGCCGGGGCAAGCAGCCGATCTTTGCCTTCTGGCATGGGCGAATTTTACCGGCGACCCTGTTCTGGCGCGACCGAGGCATCGTGGTGATGACGTCTGAAAACATTGACGGTGAGTGGGTCGCCAGGATCATTCGTCGGTTCGGCTACACCGTTGCGCGTGGGTCGACGTCTCGGGGTGGCGCGAGAGCCCTGGCGCAGCTTCGGCGAGAGATGCACGCCGGTAAGTCAGCCGCGTTTACGCTCGATGGTCCCCGTGGACCCGCAAAGACGGCACAGCCTGGTGCTGTGTGGCTGTCTGGGCTAACAGGGAATCCGATCCTCCCGTTCCATATTGAGTCTGCGCGGTGTTGGGTGGCCGACAGCTGGGATTGCGCGCAGATGCCGAAGCCGTTCAGCTCGGTCGCCGTGGCCATTGGTGAACCGATAGACGTAGAGGCGAAGCCGACCGAGGCCGAGCGTGAGGCGGCACGCGTCGCACTAGAGGAAACCCTCGCACGACTGAGTGTCCGCACTGAGGCAATGCTCAAGCGGAGTAATACTGTTTCCTGAGCAGGAGGGTCATACACGTGCCGCCACAGCTAGGGGATGCCGCCCCACCGATGCTGCTTGTCACCTCGGAACGATTCGCTGACCATCGAACACCGTCTGGCCACCCGGAGCGTTCTGAGCGTGCTGCAGTGATGGTGTCGGCGTCCGAGGAGTATCGTGCGTCCGGTGGCACTGTCGTCGAGCCAGAGACAGCAGCGTCTGAAGTTCTGACACGGGTGCATGCTGTGGACTACGTCGATTTGATTGCCTCCACGCGTGGCCGTCATGTCCAGCTGGATGCCGATACGCACACGTCTCCCGAGTCAGAGGTTGTCGCTCGGATGGCGGCAGGCGCGACTGTTGCCGCAGTCGACCACGCCTTGGACGGGCACGGCCGGGCCTGTGCATTTGTCCGCCCCCCTGGGCACCACGCTGAGCGCGCGCGCGCCATGGGCTTTTGTCTTTTTAATAACGTCGCGGTAGGTGCAGCACACGCCCTTTCGCGTGGCACGAATCGTGTTGCGATCGTCGATTACGACGTTCACCATGGCAACGGGACCCAGTGGATGTTCTACGACGATCCGCGCGTGCTGTACGTCTCGACGCATCAGTATCCATTTTACCCTGGCACAGGAGCCGCGACAGACGTGGGCACGGATGACGGTGCTGGCTTTACCTTGAACGTACCTCTCGAAGCGGGCGCAGGCGACGCCGACTACGATCTCGTATTTCGACAAGCGGTGGAGCCGGTGCTTAATCGGTTTCGTCCCGAACTGATCCTGCTCTCCGCAGGGTACGACGCTCATACGCGCGACCCGCTCGGCGGGATGCTTGTCTCCACTGCCGGGTACACCAGCATGACCGTGCGGCTACAAGCAGTGGCGGATACGCACTGTGGGGGACGTCTGGTCGCAGTGACTGAGGGTGGGTACGACCTCACTGCGCTTAAAACGTGTCTGACCGAAACGCTTCGCGTGATGTCGGGGCCCACACCGTCACCGCCATCGACAGTGTCTGGTTCGTCTGAACGTGCCGAGGTAACGCTCGGGCTCGTTCGCCTCGCCCAGGGACGGTTTTGGCCTGGGCTATAATCCAGCGACTCAACACATCGATCCGGTTGTCCGTGCGCGACTACGATCCCCAATTCATCGAGCGAAAGTGGCAGGAACGTTGGCGGGAGACCCGTGCGTTCGAGGTGACAGAGGATTCCGAACGTCCGAAGTTCTACTGCTTGGTCATGTTCGCCTATCCGTCCGGGCATGCCCACGTGGGGCACGTGCGGAACTACATGATCGGTGACGTGGTTGCGCGGACAAAGCGGATGCGCGGGTTTAATGTACTGCATCCGTTCGGTTGGGACGCATTCGGCCTTCCGGCGGAGAACGCCGCGATCCAACACGGTATTCCCCCTGAGAGCTGGACCCGCGAGAATATCGCCCATATGAAGGGGCAGTTGCAGCGGCTCGGGATCAGCTATGCCTGGGAGCGCGAGTTGGCCACGTGTGACCGTGACTACTATCGGTGGAACCAGTGGCTGTTCCTCAAGATGTACGAGCGAGATTTGGCTTTTCGACAACGGTCAAATGTTAACTGGTGTCCGTCTTGTGGCACGGTACTCGCTAATGAGCAGGTCATCGATGGCGAGTGTTGGCGGTGCGGCACGACGGTGCAGGAGCGCGAGTTGGAACAGTGGTTCTTGCGGACAACTCAGTATGGACAGAAGTTGCTGGATGGTATCGATAGGTTGACCGAGTGGCCGGAGAAGGTGCTTACGATGCAGCGCAACTGGATTGGGCGCTCCGACGGAACACTCGTTCAGTTTCCGGTCGTACCGGCTTCTTCTCCTCACAGCGATAACAGTGACGGCGATCCGAGCAGAGAGCAAATCGACCGACTGGATGTCTTTACCACTCGGATAGATACGATCTTCGGCGCCACGTTCGTTCTGCTGGCACCCGAGCATCCTTTTGTGGATCAGATTACTCAGACTAGCACCGACGGGCAGGAGCTTCAGGCGAAGGTCGACCGCTTTCGAGCGCTCGACCGCAAGGCCAGGCTCAAGGGCAAAATCGAGAAAGAGGGTTTCGATACCGGTCGTCGAGCGGTTAACCCGTTTACCGGCAAAACAGTTCCAATCTGGGTTGCAAATTTTGTTCTTGCGGATTACGGGACCGGTGCCATCATGGCGGTTCCAGCACACGACCAGCGCGATTTTGAGTTTGCACGGAAGTATGGTCTCGACGTCAAGGTCGTTATTCAGCCTGATAGGGCGCCGCCGCTGAGCGGCGACACTCTCGAGGAGGCTTTTTCTGACTCCGGTATCCTCGCTGATTCTGGCGAGTTTTCTGGAGTGCCTAGTCCCGACGCCATCGGTCTGATGACGAGCTCTGCGGAGGAGCGCGGCCTGGGTCGTGGCGAGGTACAGTTCCGTCTGAAGGACTGGGGTATCTCGCGCCAACGATACTGGGGTACACCGATTCCGATCATCTATTGCGACGAGTGTGGAACCCAGCCGGTCCCATTCGACGATCTTCCGGTTGAGCTGCCGGCGATTAAGGAGTTCTCAGGCCGAGGTAATTCTCCGCTCGCGCAGATACCTGAGTTCGTCAACGCGACTTGTCCCAGCTGCGGCGGTGCAGCGACTCGCGAGACAGACACGATGGATACGTTCGTGGATTCGTCCTGGTACTTCTATCGGTACTGTGATCCGCAGAGTAGCACGGTTCCGTTCGACATTGGTAAGGTGAATTACTGGGCCCCGGTCGACTTCTACACCGGTGGGGTCGAGCACGCGATCTTGCACCTGATTTATTCCAGGTTCTTCTGCCGCGTGTTCGCTGACCTCGGCTTTGTCTCCCACGATGAGCCGTTCACTCGCCTGCTGACCCAGGGGATGGTCTTGCGTCACGGCACAGTGATGTCAAAGTCTAAGGGCAACGTTGTGGACCCAGATGAAATGCTGGCCAAGTATGGCGCCGATGCCCTCCGTCTCTATGAAATGTTCGTGGCACCACCCGAGAAGGAGATCGAGTGGACTGATGCCGGTCTCGAAGGCAGTGCAAGATTCTTAGGCCGGGTGTGGCGATTGGTGATACTTGTCTCGGATCACATAAACGTAGACGCGATTCGGCCGATCGAGGATCTCTCCGACGAATTGGACGAAGCGGAACGTGGGCTTCGGCAAAAGACGCACGACACGATTCGTCGGGTATCGTTGGACATCGACCCTCGCGTGCACTTAAATACCGCGATTTCGGCGCTCATGGAGCTGGTCAACAAGCTCTATCTGTTTCTCGAGCAGTCCGACCCTGGCGACATCACTCGCCCTGAGCGAGTGGCGGTTCTCCGAGAAGCGGTCGAGGCGCTGGTGTTGATGCTGTCACCGTTTACTCCTCACCTTTCGGAAGAGCTGTGGGAGGTGCTGGGGCACTGCGAGGGTACAGTGGCCGCGGGCTGGCCCACATTCGATCCTGCAGTCGCTCGGGCCGATCATGTTGTGATTCCGGTTCAGGTCAATGGGCGGGTGCGCGGGCGAGTGACCGTGGAAACAGACATTTCTAACGCGGCACTCGAGGCGCGAGCGCTCGACGACGAGGCGGTTCAGTCGCATACCCGTGGTAAACAGGTCAAACGTATTGTCGTGGTCGCTGGCAAGCTAGTCAACATCGTGGCACGATAGGGACGATGACCTGTAGACGAAGGGATACACCACACGCGATAATGCTCGGAATGGTGTTAGCCTGTGCCTCCGTGCTGACCTCGGGGTGCGGATACACGCTGGCCGGTATTGGGTCGTTTCTTCCTGACTACATCGAGACTATCGGTATTCCGATGTTCGAGAACACTACGACCGCATTCGAGGTGGAGCAGCTTTTGACACAGCAGGTACGTCAAGAGTTTATCGGCAGGGGCCAGTACCGTGTGGTCGCGGAGACGACCAACGTGGACGCCGTGCTCGAAGGAACGATCCGAAGTATTGGGATCCAACCGGCGAGCTTCACGGGTGACCAGCAGGCGTCACGGTACATTTTCACGTTAACTGCTCGGATCGAATTTATAGATATGACCACTAACGATGTGCTGTGGGAGAATCCCGAGCTCGTGTTTAGTGACGAATACGAGGTTGCGTCCGGCGGCGGCGACACGCCGAGTGTCTCTGCGTTCTTCGGTCAGCGGTCGAACGCGATGGAACGCATTGCAGTCGATTTCGCCGAGACGGTGGTCAGCTCGATACTTGAGGCCTTCTAACTCGACTCGGTTCCAGACGTCAGGTCCCTCCGTGGTTACGCCCGCCGACGTTCACACTCAAATCGCATCCGGGAGGCTCGACCCACTCTATCTCGTTCTGGGTGAAGACGAGTACGAAAAGGCCGAGCTGGCCGCCGAGTTTGAAGAGGTCGTTGATGCAGAGCTGAGAGCGTTTAACGTCGAGCGTTTCCACGGGGGCGATGTGTCTCTGCGTGCGATTCTTGACGCAACTCGAACGTTGCCGATGATGGTGCCGCGCCGGTTGGTCGTGGCGCTGCGTGCGGAGCGGATACTCGAGCCAAAACGAGAGAGCGATGCGGCCACCCGTGACGCCGACGCTCTGCTGGCCTTCATCCAGCAGCCGCCATTGCATGCCACTCTAGTGCTCGTGGCAGGACGGCTTGACGAACGCCGGCGGGTGACGAAGCGGTTGCTCGCCAAAGCGACCGTCGTGCGGTGTGGGGTCCTGGAGACGGTTCACGACGCGCAACGCTGGATCCGGTCTCGCATAAAGGCCCAGGGTCTACGTATCTCCTCCGACGCCGTGGCTGTACTCGCTGGGCGGGTCGGTCCCGACATCGTGCGACTACGTGACGCCGTCGAGCGACTCAGCTTGTTTACCGGCGACGAGCCAGAAATCTTAGCCAGCGATGTGGCGGCGGTTGTCGGACCGGCCGTCTCACAGGATGACTGGGCGGTGACCAGGGCTATCGAGCACGGGGCCGCCGACGTGGCTTTGCGGGAGCTTGGGTTGACGCTCGAGAGCGGTGCAGTGCCCTACATGGTTCTTGGTCAACTGGCGTGGGTGGCGCGCAGTCGTGTGCCGGCCGCCAGAACGGCGGCCGCTATTGAGGCGGTGTTCCGGACCGATCGCGCGCTCAAACAGTCCGGAGGCGACCCGAGGGTACTGCTCGAGCGTCTGGTCGTGGACCTGTGCGGAACCGGATCACGCCGACGCTGAAACCTTCTGCAGACGGCGGGTCAGTCTGGACTTGTAGCGTGCGGCCGTATTGGCGTGGATGATCCCTTTGCTCACGAGCTTGTCGAGGAGCGGAACTGTATTCCGCAGAGCATCCTTTGCGCTGGAGGTGTCACCGCTGTCAATTGCCGACCGCACGGCCCGGAGGGCACGACGGGTTCGGCTCCGCTGTTCCCGATTGCGAGTCCGTCGGGTTACGTTCTGTTTGTGGGCTTTGACTGCAGATTTATGGTTCGCCACGAGCGCGTTGTCCTGTCCTGACTGTAATGACGGCTAACTTCTTGGCAGCCTACTCAATCAACGTATTTTACACAAACAGGAAGATTCTGTCCCGGTGTGGCGTCACACTAGAAGCTTCTCTTGATCTTACGAAGCGCGCGGCGGTCTCTTAGGTCAGACTTTGTCCGGTCTCTCCTCTTTAAGCCAGGAACAGGATCGGCTCGGCGGAGCTGCTCTCGAAGCTCCTGCTCCTCGGCAGTCGGAGGAAGCGTTACGTCATTGTAGAGCTCTCGAGCCTGGGACTTCGGGAGGTGGGTGTTCGCTAGCCCCGTGACGAATAGCCTCCTTCGGCCACCGGGGATCGTGATTTCAAGTGTGTCTCCAATGTGGATCTTTTGATGGGGTTTTCCTTGGTGTCCATTGAGAGAAACTTTCCCGCCCTGACAGGCTCTCTTGGCCTCTGATCGGGTCTTGAAGACGCATGCGACATCAAGCCAGGCATCGACACGGAGCAGGTGAGAAGGGTCTTCCTGAGCCTGATGGTTCCGTGGCTCTGACCTCACTTCACGATGCATTGGGACAGCACGTTAGTATCCTGTGTCCGGGCCGAATTCTGACTCGGCCTGAATCACCGCGCGCACAAGGTCAGCTCGAATACCGTGTTGCGTCGCGCGGTGTTTGATTAGAATGTCGTTTCGTATTGTCTCTTCATCTCGAGTCACCGCCTGGGTTGTGCGGATGTAGTCGGTCCCTTCGACACTGCTGGTCGCGGTCTCCGGAGACCGCGGGCGGTTCAACAAAAGCGCCATTGGCGTCTGACCAGCGGTAGGCCTGTATGTTGGTGACGGCCATTGGTATGTGCGTGACCGCAAGCCTAATGAGCACCGGGCCCTAGTCCGGCATGACTTCGTCATAGCGATCACGAGCTTTCGTTCAGCATTTCTCCCATAACGTTTCGGCTCTCGGGAAACAATGCGTCTATCTTCTCGGGCATTCGGCCACCGGCCTCTGCAAAATCGGGCCGCCCACCGCCTTGTCCGCCAACGATCGGTGCGAGTTTCTTGACCATCCGGCCTGCGTGAACGCGGCCTACCAGGTCTTTAGTGACCGAGACGAGGAGGGCCACTTTACCCTCACTCTCAGAGGCCAACACGACCACGCCGGTGCCGAGCCTGTTCCGGATCGAGTCGGCCAGCGCTCTGAGCGCCGGCTTGCCCAGGCCGCTCACCCGTCGAGTCACGATCTTGACTCCATGAATTTCACTGGTGTCACCATCATCGTGCTTACCCATGGCGACGAGAACTTTGAGCTGTTCGACTTCTCTGCCGAGCTGTCTGGTCTGTGTTTGTAATCGCTGTACCGCATTAACGGCGTGGTCGGCCGGCACGGCCAACTGCTCGAGCAAGCGATCCAAGGTCGCACCACGGGTGTGGAGGTAGTCGACCGCTTCGTCACCCGTAAGTGCTTCGATCCGGCGTACACCCGCGGCTACTCCGGCTTCTTGGGTGATCACAAATGGTCCGATGTTTCCGGTCGCCAGACAGTGTGTCCCGCCGCATAATTCCATCGAGACACCCGACACAGACACGACCCGGACGAGGTCACCATACTTCTCACCAAAAAGCGCCATGGCGCCATCTGAGACAGCGTCGACCGCTGCTCGGACGTCGGTCCGGACAGCCAGATTGGCATACACCTGCTGATTTACCTGCTGTTTGATGTCTGCTAGTTCGTTTGGAGTCACTGGGTGCGAGTGTACAAAGTCGAAGCGGAGCCGGTCCGGGGCCACAAGTGATCCGGCCTGCTTGACATGAGTCCCGAGCACGGCACGTAGTGCCGCGTGGAGGAGATGGGTCGCCGTATGGTTCCGACAGGTGGCGGTTCGGGATCGGCCGTCAACGGCGGCCGTCACCGTATCGCCGGTCCGAAGGTGCCCAGATTCGAGTCGCACCGAATGCATTCGTGGTCCCGACGATCGCAGACGTTCCATCGCGACTACCGTGGCATAGCTCGTTTTGCCGGCCAGTCGGCCGGTATCTGAAACTTGACCACCGGCCTCGACATAGAAAGGTGTGCGGTCGAGCAGCACATATCCGGTGATACCTTCGTCCAACTCATCGGTCTGTTGACGTTCGGCATCGAAGAGGGCCAGCACACGAGTATTGGTTACGTGCAGTGAGTCGTATCCCTCGAAGTGATCGGGGGTGTCAGCGAGTACCCGCTGGGTCTCGTCGGAGAGATAAACGAACTCACGGACGGTGGCCGCCCCAAAGCTTTGGTTCACTCGTGACTTGTGGCGCTGTGCTTCCATCGCTCGTTCGAAGGCCGGTCGGTCAACCGCCAGTCCCCGTTCGGTTGCCAGATCCTCAATGAAGTCGAGTGGTAATCCATAGGTATCGTACAGACGAAAGACCTCGGTACCATCGATCGCCCCGGTTCCGGATGCCACCCGACCTAGCATGGTTTCGAGTCGAGGTAGTCCGTCGTTGAGTACTGAGTCAAAGCGCTCCTCTTCGTTCTGGACAATCTGGACAACCGAATCTCTTGCACTCCGAAGCTCTGCATAGGCCCCGTGCATCTCATCGACGACGGTGTCAACTAGACGATGCAGGAATGGTTCCACCATCCCGAGCTTCTTGCCGTGCCGCATGGCACGCCGCATGATTTTCCGGAGCACGTATCCACGCCACTCGTTCGACGGCAACACGCCATCAGCCAGTAGAAAGGTGATTGCGCGCGTGTGGTCGGCGATGACCCGCATTGAAATGTCGCTCGCCTCAGTCGTGGAGGAGTTACCCAGGCCGCCATACGTGGTCCCCGTCAGCTCCTCGGTCTTTCTCAAGAGTGGAGAGAATAGGTCCGTATCGTAGTTAGACAGCGCGTTCTGGAGTACCGCCACGATCCGTTCGAGACCCATCCCGGTGTCGATGGATGGAGCCGGAAGGGGGGAAAGTGTGCCGTCGGTCAGTCGCTCGAATTCCATGAAGACGTTATTCCAGATTTCGATGTAGCGGTCGCAGCTGCAGTCGAGGCCACGACAGCGGGGCTCCGGACACGGCAGGTGATCACCACGGTGGTAATGAATCTCGGAGCAGCGTCCACACGGACCCGTGTCACCCATCGTCCAGAAATTCTCGGCGAGACCGAGTTCGACGATCCGATCGTGAGGGACTAAATCTACCCAGAGTTTGTACGCATCATCGTCACGAGGGATGTCGCCCTCACCCTTGAAGACGGTGGCGTAGAGCCGCTCGGGTGGGATGCTCCAGACGTCAGTCAGTAGCTCCCAGGCGAACGGGATCGCCTCGGCCTTGAAGTAATCGCCAAACGAAAAGTTTCCCAGCATCTCGAAGAACGTGTGATGTCGCTGTGACGGGCCGACGTTATTGAGATCATTGTGCTTACCGCTGACCCGCATGCACTTCTGAGACGTCGCCGCGCGCTTATAGGCGCGTGGCTCCTTGCCGAGGAAAGTGTCCTTGAACTGATTCATGCCGGCATTGGTGAACAGGAGGCTCGGGTCGTCGACCGGTACTAGGGGTGAGCTGGGTACGACTCGGTGGTCCTGGCGCTCAAAGTACTGAAGAAAGCTTTGTCGGATCTGTGCCGATGTCATTACGGTCTATCTTTTCACACTCGCAGGATGGTGGGAGCGGGTCCGGTCATTACTCGTCGTCGAACTGGGGCGTTAACGCGGTCTTGGACTTTAGTGCTGTCACGATCGCACTGCCTTCGAATCCTTGGCGGAGCAGGGCGCCGTAAAGTCTACGAAACTGGGCTTGGGTTTCGATTGGTCCGCTAAGTCGCCGGTGGAGGATCCGGGACAGAAGCACCGCCTCGCTAACGCCAGCATAGGCTTCGTTGACCGCTTCCTGCGCATCGTTGGTGTTGACTCCGAACTCGCCAAGCTCCCGTAGCGTGCGCCGGCGTCCCCGCGACTTGATATCGGCGGCGTACCGCGCGTACGCGCCGGCGGCCCTTCGATCGTCGAGGGCGTTCTCTAGACGCAGTCGGTAAATGGCATCATCAACGCTGTTCTTGGTGAATCCCTTTCGAACCAGTCGTTCTCGGATTTGAATGGAAAACAGTTCACGCCCGGCTAGCATACGAAGACCGGTCACGTACGGATCGGTCGGGGGACGGGGCGTCACCCTAGCCGCGTGCGGGAGCCTCGGCTGCCTTCTCGGATTCGGCACTCGAATAGACGTAGGTGAGCCACCCGTGCGTGTCGGGCTCTCGGCCGTGAATTATGTCGAAGAAGCGCCGCTGGATAGCCTCGGTGATCGGTCCCCGCTTCCCGGATCCGATCGTGATTCTATCCACCGATCGGATCGGAGTGATCTCAGCCGCCGTTCCGGTGAAGAACACCTCATCTGAGATGTACAAGGATTCTCGGGGCTGCATCTCTTCCCTTACAGGAATATCAAGGTCGCTCGCGAGTGTGATTACACAGTCGCGCGTAATACCGGCGAGCGCAGAGCTGGCCAGCGGCGGAGTAGTGAGCATCCCGTCGCGTACTAGAAAGAGGTTTTGCCCGCTCCCCTCACTCAAGTACCCCGCTGGGTCGAGGGCAATGCCTTCGGCGTAGCCATTAACGACCGATTCCATCTTGATCAGCTGCGAGTTGGCGTAATTAGCGGTCGATTTGGCACTCGATGGGAACCGGTTTGGAGCTCCGCGTCCCCACGAGCTAACCTGGACATCGACCCCATTTTCGAGGGAGTCCTCTCCAAGATACGCGCCCCACTCCCAGACCATGATGACCGCATCGACCGGGCAGGAAAACGGGTTCACACCCAACGTCTCATATCCACGATAAAGCAGTGGGCGGATGTAGCACTCTTTGTAGTGATTGTTCCGGATGGTGTCCAACACGGCCGCCTCGAAATCCTCCGCACCGATGTTATAGGCCATCCGATAAATCTTGGCGGAGTCGTAAAGACGCCGGATATGAGTGTCGAGTCTAAAACAGGCCGAACCGTTCGGGGTGTTATAGCACCGTGCGCCCTCGAAGACGCCGCTCCCATAGTGGATCACGTGCGCGCCAACATGGATTTTCGCATCTGCCCAATCCACGAATGTGCCGTTCATCCAGATCTTGCCGGACCCAAAGCTCATTATCGGAGTTTACCTCACTGGATTTCGCTGCAAAAGGGACAACGGTCGGTGCGAGCGTGCAACGGTTTGTGGCAGCGCCAACAGAACTTGGCTTCCGGCGTCGCTTGCGCCCGGAGGCGACTCTGGATGTTACGAGCTTCTCGGCTCCCATCCCCATCTTGGCTAGCGACGGCCTGGCCCGCGGTTTGAGAAGGAAGAGCTTTGCTCGCCGTCGTGGGTTGCGACGTTTCGAGGTCGTTCAGCAGATCGCTGGCCCGCTGATACCGGCTCTGAAGATCGGGAGCCATAGCTTTCATCACGATATCGTTAAACGCTTTTGGGATTGACGGTTTTTTCAGGCGTGGCGGACTCACGAGCTCACCGCGCCGCAGTCGGCCCAGCTCACCGGGTGCAGGAGCGTCGTAGGGTAACATGCCGGTGAGCATCTGATACATCATCACGCCCAACGAGTAGAGGTCAGACGCAAAGACCGCCTTTCCATCGAACTGTTCTGGTGCCATGTAAGCCGGGCTTCCGATCACCGTGGTGCCGTGTGCGGCAATCTCGAGAAATCTGGACGTACCGAAATCTGCCACTTTCAGAACACCTGTGTCAGAAACCAGGATGTTGGGTGGCCGGAGGTCTCGGTGGATTACACCCTGTCGATGGGCGTGGTCCACCGCAAGGCCGATTTGCAAGGCGTAGTCGAGTGCCACCTCTGGCTCGAGGCCATTACGTTCGGTGATGACATCGTCGAGGGTGTGCCCCTCGACATATTCCATCACAATGAAGAAGACGTTCTCTTGCTTTTCGGCCGTCGTGATCGAGACGATGTTGGGGTGGTCAAGTGCTGCCAGAAGGCGAGGTTCTCTGAGTAGCTCGCTGAAGTTGAGATTCTGCTTGTGTGGGACCTTGACGGCGACATCCTTATCGATCCACGTGTCTCGGGCCAGATAAACGGCACCAAAGCCACCGTTGCCGAGTGGCGCGACGATCTTGTACTTGCCGAGCGTCTGACCTCGAAACAGCATTGATTGTTGTCAGTATAGGACAGTCACTCGAAGGATTTCTTATTTGAGGTTCAGAGACGGCAAGCCTCTACAGGTCTCCCCAGACATACAGGAGGATTGCGACCGAGACGATAGGTGTGGCGTCCGAACGGAGCGTGCGCGAGCCAAGAGTAAGCATTTCCCATCCTTCAGCGCGGGCGCGGTTGAGTTCGTTTTCGGACCACCCACCCTCGGGCCCGACGGTCAACATCGCATGTTGCGGGCGGGGTCGTGACATCAGCAGGTCGAGCCGATCTGGTAGCGGTCCGGCGGACGGCTCGACAAGGATCACGCGCAGGCCGTCGCCAGTACCAGTCAGGTGCCGATTAAACGAAATCGGCGACTCAATTACCGGCACGACGGCACGTCCCGATTGCTTTGCGGAGGCGATGGCGATTTTCCGCCACCGCTGACAAGCGATGTCACTGTGCAAGGCCGCATCTGGCACATCAGTGTGGTCAGTGATCAGTGGCCTGACTGCCGAGACCCCCAACATGACGGCGTCCCGAACGACTGCATCAAACTTCCGACCCTTGAGGAGTGCTTGCGCGAGAGTGATCGCGACCAGCGGCTCGGGTGCAGGGTCGATGGGTTCGAAGGTCTCGACTACCGTGCCGGTGCGGTCTGTCGTGACGATTGACCCACTGAATTCATGTCCCTGTCCATCGAATAGTTGGATCGTTGCCCCCGTTTTGAGCCGGAGCGCATGGGTCAGATGTGCGGCTTCGCTGTCCGGCAGGCGCACGCGCACGCCTGTGCGTGAGGCGGTAGGGGCGTAGAAGCGGTATGTCACAGGAGTGTCAGAATGGTTCGAGAAATGGTGACGTCACGTCGCCTGGTCGCGATGTCGAATGGGGGAGGTTCTCCCGGTATCTGGTCTTCACTACCAATGCTACCCAATTCCCCTCGTAGAGTCGCTCATCGACCCATACGATAGGTTCGAGGGCGTGAACAACTCTGCTTTCTTCCTGCATCGTTAGTCCGCTCACTATCAATATTCCGCCTGGTTCGGGACACCGTGCAATTGACCGGGCCGAATTCGTAAGCAGAGCACCTGAGAGGCTGGCGAGAACGCACGATGCTGGCCGCGTGACGACCGTACGAACGTTGCCCACAAGAAAGGTCATGACGGCGCCGACCCCATTCACGGCGATGTTACTCCGCCCGGCCGAAGCGGCGTCAAGGTCGTTCTCGATAGCCATTACAGATGCTGCATTGAGCTTCGCGGCGGTGATAGCAAGAACCGCCGATCCGGTGCCCACGTCTGTGACGTGACGTCCTTGGATGGGTTGAATCTGCAGCGCGCGAAGGCAAAGGCGAGTCGTCGCGTGGTGCCCGGTCCCGAATCCCGTCGACGGGTGGACGATCACTGGGATTATTCCGGACGTGTCAGGTGGGAGATCCCAGGGCGGAGCCACCACTACCCGGCCGACACGGATGGCTCGGAGGTTGGCTTGTGATCGGGACGCCCACGATGCTCCATCATTGACGATCACTACGGCGGTGACGATGACGCCTGCGTGGCCGAGCTGATTCGTGATCGCGCGGGCTGCAGTCGCCCGGTCGTGCGTCTCCCAGTCGTGACCCGAGACAATGTTCAGTTCTTCGATCGCGTAAGGATGACAGTCATCGACGATGGCGTCGATAAGGTCGACAAGAGTCGACGTGTTTCGTGGGATCTGGACGTCAAGTGCGGGAGGCCTTCAGCCAAAAATATCTCTGACTCGGTCAAAGAACGGTCGGTCGTCAGATGTGGCGTGCGTGTTTGGCTCCGAGGACTTATTTGGTATCGTTTCGTCAAGCTTCTCCAGTAGCTCCTTCTGCTCCCGAGACAGGTTTGTCGGCACCTCGGTCTGCACCGAGACGTAGAGGTCGCCATGGCCACGCCCTGAGACAAGGGGCATCCCCCTGCCGCGGATGCGAAACTTCGACTCCGGCTGTGTGCCCTTCGGAATACTCAGCGACACCCGTTGGTTGCCGAGGGTCGGGACGGTGATGGTGCCACCGAGTGCGAGGGTTGGATACGACACCGGGATCTCGCACCAGAGGTCATCGGCTTCGCGGTGGAAGAAGGGGTGGTCTTCCACACGAATGACCACGTAGAGGTCGCCGGTTGGTCCTCCCGCTGTACCGTGCTCGCCCTCACTATGTAGCCGGAGGCGCTGGCCGGTTGCAATTCCCGCCGGAATCTTAACGGTCAATTTTCGAGACTTCTCGATGCCGCCCTGGCCGCGGCAGGCCGTGCAGGGATTCGTTATGACCTTTCCCTGGCCTTGGCACTGTCCACAGGTCCGGGCGACCGTCAAGAAGCCTTGCTGGTGTCGAACTTGTCCCCGACCTGCGCACTGAGGGCATGTTTGCGGTTGTTCACCAGGCTCGGTTCTCGCCCCGTCGCATCGTTCACATATCTCAATCCGTGGAATCTGCAGGGTCGTCTCGGTGCCGGTTGCGGCCTCGTCGAATGGGATCGACAGGTCGTAGCGCAGGTCCGCGCCGGGCGCTGGCCCGCCACGGCGCCGTCCTCCACTGAACCCGAAGAGATCGCCGAAGCCACCAAAGACGTCTCCGAAGTCGGCGAAGATCGTCGAGTCGAAGTCAGGGCTTCCGGTAGCACCTGTGACTCCGGCGTGACCGAATTGATCGTAACGGCTACGTTTCTGAGGATCGGCCAAAATTGCGTAGGCCTCGGCTGCAACCTTAAATTTGTCCTCAGCTTCGGTATTACCCGGATTCCGATCGGGGTGATACTTGAGGGCCAGCTTCCGATACGCGCTCTTGATGTCCGCATCGGTGGCGGTCCGTGCGACGTCGAGGATGTCGTAGTAGTCTCGCTTGGTCATGCTTTGGCCACCCTGACCATCGATGGTCGCAGCAGCCGACCTCGGAGTGTGTAGCCTCGCCGGAGCTCGGCGATTACTTTGCCGTCGCGCGCGTCATCGGATGTGACCACCTCGACTGCCTCGTGGTGCTGAGGATCGAAATCCGCGTTAATGGACTCCACCGGTTCCACGCCGCGCCTCTCCAAGACCTCGAGTAGTGCCTTATGGATCAGCTCAACGCCGATCCGATACGACGACGCCGTTGACGATTCTGGGTCGGCTGCCAGCGCTCGCTCCAGGTTATCGATGAGAGGAAGGAGGTCTGTAATGAGATCGATGGCCGCAGTTTGTGCGACCGATGCTCGCTCTCGCTCAATCCGCTTCTTGTAGTTGTCGAACTCTGCGGTTTTGCGAAGCAGCAAGTCTTGGTACTCATCACGCTCTTGTCGGAGCTGCTCCCAATCGCCTGATGTCTCCGAGGAGGTCGGGTCGAGCGGTTCAGTCTTACTGTCGTCCTGCATGGCGTGGTAAATGCGGCCGACCTGATGCCAGTGCACTCTGGGTAATGAGCACTCGGCTGACCGCTAATGACATGCTGTCCACGGCAGAAATGGCTCGGAGGTATCGCATCCGTCTGGGGCCGATAACCCCGACGCTTCCGGTTCGGTCACCATTGATGTATGTAGACATCACTAGGCTGAAGCCCTGCATATCTGGCGACGTGTGCTCGGTGCCGATGACGACCGTAAGGCCGCGGCCTTCGACATATTCGCTCAGGAGTCGGACTAGCTTGTCCTTGCGCTCGATCATGCTCAGCATCGCTCGGAGCGTCGAAAATTGTACCCGGTCTTCATCGGCGTCGTCGGTGACATCGTCGAGCAGAAAGCCGGTGCCTTCGAGGAACAGCCTATCCTGCGGCACCATTTCTTCAAGGGTGGAGCTCGCAAGACGCAGCGCGCGGGAGAGCAGCTGGTTGTAGAGCATGCGCTGCTGCCGCAGCTGTTCACTGACCGTCGCCCTCACGTTTCGTAGCGGCTGTCCAGCGAACTCGACCGTCAGATAGTGAGCGCCTTGCTCAAGTTCAGACGGCGGCACATGTTCGCCAAGGTCAACGACTCTGTGCTCATCCCGATCACTGTCGGCCTCGACAACGACAAGGATTTTCGTGCCGTCGAGCGGGACGAACTCGATACGCCGGAACGTCCCGTCGACCTGAGGAATCATCGCGAAGCCGAGATTTTGTGAGGCGCAAGAGAGCTCGTGGGAAACGTTCGAGAGGACGTCGCTGACGGTACCGGCCTGCCGTAACCTCGCTTCGACCTCCTGCGCAGTATCCGTCGTGGCTCGCGAATCGAGCAGCAGGTCAACGTACGCCCGGTACCCTCGGTCGGTTGGGACCCGTCCGGACGAGGGATGTGGATGATGGACGTACCCGAGGTCTTCGAGACCAGCCAAGATGTGTCGCACCGTGGCGGATGACAACCCGAACCCACCGTGCTGTGCCAGCCAGAGTGACGAGACCGGCCCACCTTGCTCGATGTACTGCTGGACGAGAGTCGAGAGGATCCGCTTGGACCGGTCAGAAAGGTCGGGTTGTGACGAATGATCGGCGTGAGACGTCATCGCCAGAATTATAGCAGCCGCTCTTAGTGGGGCGGTTGGCCCGGGTGAGGTTAGTTATCTGAGCTGACCGTCGTGAGCCGCTCCGTCTCGGGTGCCCAACGCAGCGGTGCGACGTTTTCGATTTTGTCGTATTTTACGGCGATTAACTCTGCGAGAATACTCACCGCGATCTCCTGAGGGGACACCGCCCCGATGTCCAGGCCGACCGGTGCGTGAATTTTTCGAAGGGTATCCAGTGGAACGGACTCTTCCTGAAGAGTGGCGTAGAGACGCGCAACCTTTGCGCGACTCCCGATGAGTCCTAGATAGCGTAGGTTGCGCTGTGCCAAGGCTCGCAGTGCGTCAAGATCGTGCCGATGCCCGCGAGTAAGTATGACCACCGATGCATTGGACGGGAATGTCATGGTGCTAATCCAGCTCGGAACGTCATCGACGCTAATGGTGGTGGCATCCGGAAACCGCTCCACGTTGGCGAATTTCTCACGGTCATCCAGCACGTGCACCTTGAATCCGACCGGCGCCGCCGCGCGGGCAAGGTAATACGCCACGTGCCCGGCGCCAACCAAGTAGAGGTGGGACGAGGATTCGAGTGGCTCGATGTATACGTCCATCTGCCCTCCGCAGATTAGGCCAGATTCCTCAGCGATGTCGTCGGCCAGTTCGTATCTGGCTACCAGGGGTCGACGCGTTTCAAGGGACTTGCGTGCTTTCCAAAACGCGTCGTTTTCGTAGCACCCTCCACCGATGGTGCCCAGGGTCCGGCCGTCGGCAAAAACCAGCATCTTCGCCCCGACCCGCTGCGGCGTTGACCCCTCTGTGCGGACGATTGTTACCAGTGCCGCCGATTCACCGCGGTTGAGGGTGTCAGTAACCGCCTTAAAAACATCTTCGTTCATGGTGTTGTTAGCCTAAACGCGGGACCGTCTACCGCCCCTGGATGAGACCGGCTGAGTTAATTTTGATTATATCGTTAGTAGCCCGTGTTGTCCGATGTCGAGAGCCATGTTGTCCAGTAGGTGGTCCACTAGGTGGGGGCCGTGTCGATTGAGAAAGTAGACGAGCCCGACGGCCCGTTCCTGCGGATCGCCATTCGGGAAGGCCTGCGACCGTGCTCGGTGATACTGCCGGCGGATCGTCTCATCTCGCCGTTTGGCGGCCTTTACGATCTTGTTTCGGAGGTTTTGCAGGTCGCGGTCCATCCGTGACCGGGTCGTCTGCACCACGCCGGTCAGAGTGGGGTCGACGGCCGACACCTCAGCGGTGACCGCTGCCAGACGCTCTCCGATCGCCCGTTCCGTGTCTCCGAGAGTTCGTTCGACGGCATCTGGAAGCAGGGCGGCCAGGAGCCGGTTGAGCACCTTATCGTCCTGGGCTTGTAGCATTTCAAAGTCAACTTTGTATCGGTCGAGGAACTTAAGGGTGGCCTGGTCGACGAGCGTGCCACTGACACGGGGATAAACGATCGGCATCGGCACGCCGAAGTGACGATAGACGTCGCGGAGTTGGCCGAGATAAGCAAGCTCGCTCGGTCCAGCCACGGTTGCCACCGTCGGAAACATCGCATCCTGGATCACGGGTCTCAGCAGCACGTTGGGGCTGAATGCCTCCGGCCGTTCGGCGAGCTCGGAACGTAGCTGAGCGCCGGGCACGACTTTGGTACCAATGTCGAACGCTGTCCCCGCCGTTGGATCTATCGCTTGAAGACGAATCCTCTGTCGGCCGTCGCTCAGATAGAAGAGGGCAACCGCGTCTACATCCGGAGTAACCTGGGCGTGGTATCCGAGTGTGGTCAAATTCTCTCCGGCTGCTTGTGCCAGCCTTGATGTTTGCCCCGGCATGTCGAGCTCGCGGTCGAGAAGAGCCTTAACCATCGGCTTGGCGTTCGCGTCCGATCCGTCGAATACGATCAAACCGTGCGGTCCCAGCAAGGTGTCCATCCAACGACTGAATGCTTCGACTATTCCCACCCCAGGTCGGTAAAGGGCAGTCAGCTCCTCGAAGAGTGCGTTCGTAAACTCCGTGTTTGGTAGCAGCTCGCGGAGATCCGAAGTGACGTTGGTAAGGGTGTCAGGGAGTAGTATCTTGGATGCCGGTTGGGGGGACACCGACTCATGCGAAACGGTGACCGTGCGCAGCTCGAGGTCTGAGGTTAGGACGCTGCAGCTGCTAATTTCGTCAAGGTCGTGATCCTCGCCATGAACCCAGAACACCGGAACCGCGGTCACGTTGTGTTCAGCGCTGACGGTTCGTGCGAGTCTGACGGCGGTGAGCGCCTTGAGCAGCGTGAACAACGGACCACCGAAGAGTCCGGGCTGTTGCCCCGCCACGATTGCCACAGTTTCGGGGTTTGCCAGCTTCTCTGCCGAGGCAATGGCGGCGGACGGGGCGCATCTGGACGTAAGCTGTGCACCCACCACCGCGCTGATTTCCGAGTGGGCTGTGGGTCTTGCCTGTCGGATCCGAATCGCTTCTGCCCACGCCGCAGAATCTGACGGCGATCCAATAAAGAATGGGTCAAGGCGGTCGAATTCGTGGCAGTAGTCGCGGACCAGTCGGCTGGTCCAAGGGAGCCGACGATAATCTATCGAGTGACCCAATGGAATTGCGGTTAAAGATGGCCGGTCGAGCGTCACGCTCATCGTACTGTTGCAAATGGGCGACCGAGCTGTCAAGGTGTGGCGGGCTTTCATTGGCTGCGCCCAGTCTTACGTGTTACCATCGGCCAGCCCCTCTGCAGGAGTTCTGCCCCTGACCCGCGACGACGCTAGTCCGTTTGCTGTACCCAGCGCATTCGGTTCTTTCCGTGTGATGCACCAGATTGGAGTGGGTGTTCTTGGTCCGGTCTTTCGCACGTACGAACCATCACAAGATCGTCTTGTCGCGGTCAAAGCGTTTCACCTCGACGTCACGCCTGAGCAGGCTCGGACACTGATCGAGGCGCTTGAGGGGTTGATTGCCACAGAGTTCGCCCATCCAGGTATCGTGGCGCCTCTCGCCGTCGGTCTAGAGGATGACGTGCCGTATCTGGCACAGGAGTACGTCGCTGCCGAATCGCTCGATGTGGCGATCCGTCATTACGTGCCGGCCTCGATTAAAACCGCCATGCCGTTCATTCGCCAAATGTCTGCTGCAGTTAATGCGGCCCACGCGGTGGGGGTTTTACACGGCACCCTGCACCTGCGGGACATCTTTGTGACGCCAGATGAGGCCAGGGTAACTGGATTCGGGATTTTCACGGCGCTTGAAAAGATTGGCTTAGCCGGGCCTATTCGGCGTCCCTACACGGCGCCGGAGGTAATTGCGGGCCGAGAATGGGGTGCCGGCGCCGACCGATTCACCCTCGCCGCGATAGCATATGAGCTCCTTACCGGTCGCCGCGCCGCGGGCACGGGCGACCAGGTGACGGAGCGGATTCGGTCTATTGACGGCGTGTCCGATCCGGAGAGCCTCGAAGAAGTGTTCGCGACTGCGCTCGCCGATGATCCCGAAGACCGTTATTCGAGTGTTAACCGATTTGTGTCGGCGCTTGAGTTCTGTTTTGGCGAGGAGACGGGCCACGTGGTTGGTGTCGACCTCAAGGAGGAGTCTTACCGCGACACCAGGCCACCTGATCTCCTGGCCGGACTTGAGCTACACCAGCAAGATTTGATTGGCGACCAGATTTTGAACTCGGTGGAAAAGTTTGAGGCCGCCGCTCGCGACGACGATGATGTCGTCAATGGCGACAGCGTCGACGACGACAATGGTACGACTCTTTCGGCTGACCTGGTCGTCGAGCAACACGTGTCTACGCTTGACTTTGGCGAGAGCGAACCGAGTGGTCAGGCCGACAGCCAGAAGGTCTGTGGCGTTGAAGGCCTTGTCGAGTCCAGCGACGATGCAGCCCTCACTGAGGACGAGGGGGACAACGCAAAAGAGCTGGAGTTTCAGTCTGACGGTTTTCGCGATGATTCCGATGCTGATAATGTAACCGAAGGTTATGGCGATAACGCCGATGGCGAGCGCGCCGACCTCAAAGTTATAGACCCCCTGACGGAGTCGGACGAACGATCCGTTGCAGGCGACCAGGGTGACGACGAGCCTGGCTACGATCACTCCGATGCAATACAGGTTTCGCCGCACCAGACAGATAAGGTTCACACTGGGCACTCGGTCTGGGGCCGAGGTGTCGTAGCGGTAATGGCGATTACCCTGGCTGTGGGGAGCGTTGCTTACTTCCTGGGTGTCGCGCTAGCACCGAATAACGGTCCCACTGACCAGATCTCGAAGACTCCGAGCACATCGTCTAATACGGTAGATACAGGGGACCAAGAGGGTCAGGCAGGCCTTGTAAATCGAGAGTTGAGCGAGGAGCTCGTTGCGACTGGCACGTCGGCGAGGCCACCTAACCCGGCAGCCGAGGCTCCGCCGGATACCAGCAAGACGACTGGATCTGAATCCGACACGGTTTCAATTAAGATACCGGCTCCAGAAGCCCAGCCTGTACGTTCGCTGTCCGCGGGCACCCAAGAGAGAGAGGAATCTCGCACTCAAACAGTTCGAGTGCCACCGTTTGGCGCGGTGGTAGCACCCTCCTCTCCCGAGGTCAGCCCTCCAACAGGGTGGTTGTTGGTCCGGACGGATCCCCCTGGTGCAACGGTCACGCTCGACGGTGTTGGTCGCGGGCAGACGCCGTTGTCGCTCGCCGATGTGTCGTTTGGGACGCATCGGCTGGAAATGAGTCACGCCGGGTTTAGTACTGTCCAGCGTGAGGTCACCGTCAGTGAGCAGGACACGATTGTTCCTGTGGGTGTCAGGTTGATGCTGGCGGGGCGGTCGTTCGTTGCCGATAACGATGCTTCTCAGACAGGGTCGTTGGCCGTACAGTCTCGGCCGGCCGGAGCGGAAGTCACTGTCGATGGAACATTGGCGGGTGTCACGCCGCTCGTTGTCACCCTTTCGGTCGGTCGACACCAGGTTCTGATTCAGGGCGACGGTTACCAGGCGTGGGTGACGAGCGCAGAAGTCGCTATGTCTGAACGGGCGCAGGTCAATGCTTCGCTGGAGCGCCTCACTCCATGAAGGCGCTTCTCGCACTTGAAAACGGTCGCTGCTATCGGGGTGAATCCGCCGGCGCGCCTGGTCAAACTCAGGGCGAGGTCGTGTTTAACACCAATCTGACTGGCTATCAGGAGGTACTGACGGACCCCTCGTATTTTGGACAGATTGTCACCATGACCTGCCCGCAAATCGGTAATTACGGGGTCGTTGCCGAGGACGCTGAGTCGCAGAAGCCCCAGGTCGCGGGCTTTGTCGTGCGCGAGGAGTCGTCGATAGCAAGCAACTGGAGAGCCAGCGGCACCTTACGCGATTACCTTGAGACCAACGGTATCGTAGCTATCAGCGGAATCGACACTCGAGCGCTAACCCGAGTGCTGCGGACGAGAGGAGTCATGCGTGGCGTCATCGGGACCGGCGCTGTCGAGCCTGAAGAGTTAGTCGAGGCCGCGCGTCAGGCGCCCACAATAGAGGGCAGTGACCTTGTTCGGGAGGTGACCTGCGCCGAGCCGTTCGAGTGGACCGATCGTACAGGCGACCCAGACGAATTCGCCGTGCAGCCTGTGCGCCGCGCCACACGGCCTCTACACATTGCGGCTTACGATTTCGGCATGAAACGGAACATTCTTCGACGTTTCACCGCCCACGATTGTCGCGTGTCGGTGTTCCCGGCGCAGACGCCCGCGCAGGAGTTACTGGCCACGAAACCCGATGGCGTGTTTCTAAGTAACGGGCCTGGCGATCCGTCTCCGTTGGACTACGCCGTCACGAACGCGCGAACTGTGATTGATGCCGGTGTCCCAACTTTTGGTATCTGTCTCGGGCATCAAGTGCTAGGTCTTGCGATGGGCGGACGAACCTACAAGCTCAAGTTTGGTCATCGGGGTGGGAATCATCCGGTGAAGCACCTGGCCACAGACAGGGTCGAGATCACGTCACAGAATCACGGTTTTGCCATTGATCCAGAGTCGGTTCCCGACGACGTCGAAATTACCCACATCAATTTGTACGATGGCACAGTTGAGGGGCTCCGTCACCGGACGCATCCGGTGTTCTGCGTGCAATATCATCCTGAAGCCTCCCCCGGGCCACACGATGCTGACTATCTGTTCTCGTCGTTTCTAGACGAGATGGAGCAGCAGGCGCCTGCTGCCACAGACCATCCCTAGCATGCCACGCCGTACCGACCTGCGACGGATTCTCGTCATCGGGTCTGGCCCGATCGTCATCGGTCAGGCTTGCGAGTTCGACTATTCGGGTACCCAGGCTTGTAAGGCGCTGCGGAGCGAAGGTTTGGAGGTGGTACTGGTTAACAGTAACCCGGCGACCATCATGACGGATCCGGAGGTTGCCGACCGTACCTACGTCGAACCGATGACATGGGAAATCGTCCGATCCGTTATCGAGGCTGAGCAACCCGACGCTCTGTTACCGACCGTCGGCGGGCAGACCGCGCTCAACTTGACCGTCGAGCTGCAGCAGCATGGGGTGTTGGAGGAGTTCGGCGTCAAACTGATTGGTGCGTCGATCGATGCCATTCAAGTCGCTGAAGACCGGTTGAAATTTAAAGAGGCCATGAGCTCGATCGGCTTAGAGAATCCAGCCAGCGAGTACGCCAGGTCACTCGATGAGGCCCTGACACAGGGCGAGCAGTTTGGCTTCCCGGTCATCATTCGACCGTCGTTCACGTTGGGTGGCGTCGGCGGTGGGATCGCCTACAACATCGAAGAATTTCGCGAGTTGGTTGAGCGCGGAATCGAAGTGAGTCCGGTTCACGAGATTCTCATCGAGGAGTCGCTGATCGGATGGAAAGAATTCGAGCTTGAGGTGATGCGTGACGTTGCTGACAACTTCGTCGTGATCTGCTCGATCGAGAACGTCGACCCCATGGGCGTCCATACCGGTGACTCGATCACGGTCGCGCCAGCGCTTACCTTGACCGACAAGGAGTATCAGCGAATGCGTGACGCCGCGCGGCGGATTATCCGCCGGGTGGGAGTTGAAACGGGCGGGTCGAACATCCAGTTCGCCGTAAATCCAGAAAACGGCCGGCTGGTCGTCATCGAGATGAACCCGCGCGTTTCACGGTCGTCGGCGCTGGCTTCTAAGGCGACCGGTTTTCCTATCGCCAAGATCGCGGCAAAACTGGCTCTTGGGTATCGCCTTGATGAAATTCCAAATGACATTACCAAGCTCACGCCAGCCTCGTTTGAACCCACCATTGACTACGTCGTCGTAAAGATCCCCAGGTGGGCCTTCGAGAAGTTCCCCAAGGCCGACCGAACGCTCACCACCCAGATGAAGTCAGTTGGCGAGGTGATGGCCATTGGGCGGACGTTCAAAGAAGCCTTCATGAAGGGGATGCGTTCCCTCGAACTCGGGAAGAGCGACCGGGTTTTCGCGGAAGAGACGGCCCGATGGTTGGATCGCGATGAGGGCGAGCTGCGTCGACGGCTTGTTGTACCGAGCGACACGAGGATCTGGTCGGTGTTCCGAGCTATCGAGCAGGGGTGGTCGATCGAGGAGGTTTACGATGCGACGAAGATCGACCGGTGGTTCCTGACACAGTTTGCCGAGTTGGTGGAACTGAAACGCGAGGCGAGTCTGGTCGGGCTACGTGAAATGTCCCGCGACTTGTTGAAGACGCTCAAGCGCACAGGATTCGGGGACGAAGAGCTTGGGTCGACACTGAATGTGTCAGCAGAGTTGGTGGCGGCGCGCCGCGAGGATTTAAGCCTTGGACCGGTCTACAAACGCATTGACACATGTGCGGCCGAATTTGCGTCGTTCACTCCCTATCTGTACAGCACATACGAAGACGAGTGTGAAGCCGACCCCACAGATCAACCAAAGGTGGTGATTCTTGGCAGCGGGCCGAACAGAATCGGCCAGGGTATCGAGTTCGATTACTGCTGTTGTCACGCCGCGTTCGCGTTGCGTGATGAAGGTTATGAGACGGTGATGATCAACTGCAACCCCGAGACGGTGTCGACCGACTACGATTCCGTCGACCGGTTGTACTTTGAGCCGCTTACCTTCGAGGATATCTCCGCGATAATCGCACGTGAACGATCGACCGGTGCCGAGGTGTCGTGCATTGTGCAGTTTGGCGGTCAGACACCGCTGAAACTAGCGCTGACTCTCCAATCTTCCGGCGTGAGAATCATCGGGACGTCGCCCGACTCGATCGACCTTGCGGAAGATCGGAAGCGCTTTGCCCGCTTGCTGTGGGAGCTCGGAATTCCCCAGGCTCCGAATGGACTCGCAACCTCACGTGAGGAAGCGCGCGGGGTGGCGAAATCAATCGGCTACCCGCTCGTTGTGCGACCGTCATATGTACTGGGTGGTCGAGCGATGGCGATTGTCTACGACGGGGCAGGCCTCGACCGGTACATGACGGATGCGGTCGACGCGTCCCCGGAGCATCCAATTCTAGTCGACAAGTTTCTCGAAGACGCCTTCGAGTTAGACGTTGACGCAGTAGTTGATACGACCGGGGCGGTCGTTATAGGCGGCATCATGGAGCATATCGAGGAGGCCGGTATCCACTCCGGCGACAGCTCCTGCGTGGTCCCGCCATATCTCGTCCCGGAGAAGCATCTCTCGGTTATCCGTGACTACACGCGGCGTGTAGCGAGGGCCCTCAAGGTTATTGGCTTACTGAACATTCAGTTTGCTATCAAGGACGACACGATCTACATCCTCGAGGTCAATCCGCGCGCTTCACGAACGGTGCCGTATCTTTCGAAGGCTACGGGCGTTCCTCTAGCAAAGGTGGCCGCCCGGGTCATGGTAGGGAAGTCGCTTGTCGACCTGGGACTCGTCGAAGATCTCGATGTTGTGGGCGTGTTCGTCAAGGCGCCCGTGTTCCCGTTCGTGCGGTTTCCGGGAGTCGACACGATTCTCGGGCCGGAGATGAAATCGACCGGTGAAGTTATGGGGGGGGCGTCTAATTTCGGCACAGCGTACGCCAAGGCACAGCTCGCGGCCGGCCAACGTTTACCCGACTGCGGCCGGGCGTTTATCAGCGTGAACGACGAAGACAAGGCTAATGCCGTGCGCGTCGCGCGTGACCTCGCGGAGCTAGGTTTTGTCTTGCTCGCCTCGCGGGGCACCGCCGCGTATTTTCGAGCCCACGGTCTTGACGTCGAAGTGGTCTTCAAAATCAACGAGGGACGACCGCATGTTGGCGATAAGCTCCTCAATCGTGAGATCGATCTTGTCCTTAACACTCCGCTCGGTCGCGAGTCGTTCTTTGACGACATGACCGTCCGCCGAATCGCCATGATGCTTTCAGTGCCATGTGTCACGACACTCACCGGAGCCGCCGCCACGGTGAGTGCGATTCGGGCCCTCCGTAACGAGGAGCTGGCTGTACGACCGCTGCAGGACTACCATGCCAGAACGCCAGCGAAGCCGTAAGACAGTCAAGAGTCGATGGTCATCGAGCTTCACTACGGACGCGTTTCGCTGGTGCTTCCCGGGGACATCGAACCCGCGGGAGAATCTGAGTTCTCAGCGAAAATTTGACCGGCGCGGCTTTGGGTGCTCAAGATGCCGCATCACAAGAGCCGGACAGTGTACTCAGCCGAGTTTGTTGTAGCGGTTCTATCTCGCGACGTCAGAGTCGGACGACCTAACCGGTTTAGGTTCCCCGCTCCTGGCGTTGTGCGTCGCTACGAAAACACTAACGTGATGGGCTGCACACCGGTGAGAAAGTAGCCTCCTTTTGTGCCGATGGTTCGAGTCTCCCTCTAAAAATGCCCACGTTTACCACGCCCGTAGTCATTGCCGGCCCTGCATTATTTAGTGGAATGTGAGGTCTCACGCTTGAGGCGCTGCCACGCGGATTCCATTTCGTCGAGTGTCGCGTCTCGCAGTGCGCGCCCCTCTAAGGCGAACCGTTGTTCGAGCGCGCCGAAGCGAGTCGCGAACTTTCGGTTGGCGCCCTGGAGCGCGCCTTCAGGCTCAACGCCAAGTTGGCGCGACACGTTGGCGACCGCGAACAGAAGGTCACCGAGTTCCTCCTCGATCGCTTCCGGATACCCCTCTAAAATCGCCGCCCGAAGCTCACCAAGCTCTTCGTCGACCTTGTCAAGGGCTCCGGATGGCTGGTCCCAGTCGAACCCGACCGTGGCCGCGCGTCGTCCCATTCGGTACGCCCGGAGCAAAGCTGGCAGCCCACCTGGTAGACCGCCAAGCAGACTGGGCTCCTGACCCGACGTCTGCTGCTCTTCGGACTTGATCTCCTCCCACCGTCGTTTCACGTCGGTCGAGGATCTGATCTCTCTGCCAGCGCTTCTTTCCGCATCGACGTCAAAAACGTGGGGGTGTCGCCGCACGAGTTTGTCAGCCACTGAGGCGAGAGCCTCTGCCAGCGTGAATTGGCCATTTTCCGTGCACAGCTGGGCGAGAAAGACCGCTTCGAAGACGAGATCTCCCAGCTCGTTGCGGAGAGCATCCGCGTTACCAGCATCGATGGCGTCGATGACTTCGTAGGTTTCTTCGACAAGAAACGGGCGAAGCGACTTGAGTGTCTGTTCGCGATCCCATGGGCAGCCGTCGGATGAACGCAGGATACGCATGATAATGACGAGACGGTCAAGCTGCGAGCCTGGCGATGAGGGGTCGGTGGCGTCAGGAACGTTGGGCATTTTGCCGTATGCTAGCATCGAAGTGGAAATGCCTTCGAAAGTTACCTTCAACGCATTTGTGGTAACGCTCGCGACCACCGCGGCTGTGCACTTCGGCGACGTCACTGACACTTCGTCCAATGAGCGGCCGACTGCCAACCTGCAGGCCGCCGGGCACGCGATTGAAATGTTGACGGTACTGGAGCAGAAGACTCGCGGCAATCTTACGGAAGAGGAGAACTCGTTTCTCACCCAGGTCCTCTACGAGCTTCGAGTGCGGTACGTCGAGCTTGAGAAAGAGTCTCAGGCGTAGTGGAACGTCTGGCAGCCCGTGGTGCGAGTCCGACGGCATTCCGTTGCCGCTTTATCCCACCTCGCGGCGTTGCTCGTCGGAGTACCCAGACGCTAGGAGGATCGTGCGGGTAACGTTTCTTGGCACCGGAACCTCGACGGGTGTGCCTGTGATTGGTTGCACGTGTGCCACGTGTCAGTCGACAGATCCGAAAGATAAGCGGACGCGCCCCTCGATTTACCTGCAGCTCGACGGTGGGTCGTCGGTGCTGATCGACGCGTCACCAGATCTGCGTGCGCAGGCCCTTCAGTACGGGGTTGACCGCGTGGATCTGATCCTGTTGACTCACAGCCACGCCGACCACGTACTCGGCCTTGATGATGTTCGGATCTTTAACTTTCGCCAGCGCGCCGCGATTCCGTGTCAGGGTGACGCGCGCACACTGCGTGACGTACGCCGGATGTTCGCCTACGTGTTCGATCCCCAAACACCGAAAGGCGGTGGCTTGCCGCAGTTGAGCCTGTGCGAGGTTGGCGGGCCGTTCTCTTTTGAGCACCGCACGTTTGTCCCGGTGCCGGTACGGCACGGCACTCTCCATATTCTTGGGTATCGAATTGGAAAGTTTGCGTATTTGACTGATTGTAACGAGATTCCAGAGTCGTCTTTTGCGCAGCTTGGTCGGCTCGATGTGTTGGTGCTCGACGCGTTGCGTCACCGTCATCATTCGACCCACTTCAACATCGGACAGGCTGTCGAGGCTGCGAACCGAATCGGTGCTCGGCGGACGTACTTCACCCACATGACGCATGACCTGCCCCACGCTGCTACCTGTGGCGAGCTACCGTCAGCGATGATGCTTGCGCACGATGGTCTAGTACTCGACGTGGACGAACAGACTCCCGAGGCAGTGTTGGATGCTGCGGCTGGGCACCTGGCAGGCATGCACTGAGGCTGGAACTGGACACGCAACGACCGATCAGATCACCGCTGATGGAGCTTATTCACTACCCGGACGACCCGACACCGGTCAAGTGGAGGCACCCAGTGCTTGCGCTGGGAAACTTCGACGGCCTCCACCGTGGACATCTGAAGATTATCGATCGTGTGCGGCGCCGCGCGGCTGAAGTTGGTGTCGCGTCGGCGATTCTGACGTTCGATCCACACCCGTCGCGCATCGTACTACCGGATAAAGCTCCACTCTTGCTGATGACCAAGCAACAGAAGCTTGAGAGGCTGGCGGAAGAAGGGATTGACGTGGTCGCGGTAGTCAGATTCACACCCGAGATGTCGCGCTGGGAGCCAGCGGAGTTTGTCAAAGCTGTACTTGTCGATTGGCTTCGTATTTCCGAAATCTGGGTGGGGATGAACTTTCTTTTTGGTCGCAACCGGAGCGGTAACTTCACGCTTCTCCGGAAGCTGGGAGTGCGGCAGGGTTTCCGAGTTGAGAAGGTTGACCCCGTCCGCTACAAGGAGTTCGTTGTCAGTAGCACGCGGATCAGACGCCTGATCACCGATGGCCAGGTGGACGAGGCGGGTGCTCTACTCGGGCATCACTACGTGATTGACGGAGAGGTCGTATTGGGGACGCAGCGGGGGCGCCTACAGGGTGTGCCGACCGCCAACCTGCGGACGGTGAATGAGGTGTTACCGCCTGATGGTGTCTATGCCACCACGGTCACGGTTGATGGCGTGATCCATGCTTCGGTGACGAACGTGGGCGTGCGCCCGACGTTCGAAGCCGCAGGACAGCGCGTCGTTGAGACGCACTTGTTCGACTACGACGGCGATCTGTATGGGATACACGTTAGGTTGGCCTTCGTGCAGCGACTTCGGGCGGAGCAGGCGTTTCCAGATGCTGTAGCGCTGCGGCGACAGATTGAAACTGATTGTGCCGACGCTCGCACGCTGTTTGAGCGGATTTCACTGTAAAATAAAATGCAAAGTTCGAATGGGTGACGACGAACCGCGCGACACTGAGTCAATCGGACTCGAGATGACCGGTCCCTGCGACGAACGCTTCATGGGAGCTAAGGAGCCCTTCCGATCGAATTGCCAGTCCGGTAATCGGCTCGGAGGCAAGCGGCACAGCTTCCTCGGTCATGCATGCTACGGACGGTGTGTTCGAGCGTAAAGAGGTACCCGAGCACACCAGTCTGGCCGCGACGATTATTGCTAATGAGACCAAGGTCGAATTCCGCCTGCATAACAAGAGTGACGCCGCCTGATTAAACCTGAGGCGACAGCGTTACGCTGACGTCCGTGGTCCGACGCGACATGCGTCTCTACAACACTCTCACCCGCCAGGAGGAATCCTTTACCCCGTTGCGGGACGACACCGTTCGTATGTACGCATGCGGCTTGACCGTCTATGCTCGCGGACACATCGGTAACTTCCGCACATTTGTCTGTCTCGACATCCTGCGTCGAACCCTCAAATACGTTGCTGGGTTTCGTATCCGTCAGGTCGTCAACTATACCGACGTCGACGACAAGACGATCAAGGCGTCGCGTGACGCGGGCGTCACGCTCCGTGGCTATACCGATCGCTACATCAAGGCGTTTCGCGAAGATGCAGCTTCGCTTGGTCTTGAACCGGTGGAGGAGTACCCCCGGGCGACGGACGAAGCGAATCTCAAGGCGATGGTCGATACCGTGAAGTCACTGGAGGAACGCGGGCACACCTATCGCAGCGGCGGGTCAATTTACTTCAAGATCGATACGTTGCCGGACTATGGAAAGCTTGCCCGTCTTGATCATGAGGGCATCAAGCCTGGTGCCCGTATCGATAGCGACCAGTATGCCAAACACGATGCCCGTGACTTCGTGCTGTGGAAGTCGTCTGGACCGGAAGATCCCTCCTGGGAGTTTGGCATTGGTCCGGGGCGTCCGGGCTGGCACATCGAGTGTTCGGCGATGGCGTTGCGACTGCTTGGCGAGGCGCCGATCGATATTCATGCAGGTGGCGTCGACCTCATCTTTCCTCATCACGAAAACGAGATCGCACAGGCCGAGGGTTCCACGGGAAAGCCTTTTTCACGATTCTGGTTTCACGTCGAGCATCTTCTGCTCGATCGCGCTGGCAAGATGTCCAAGTCTGTTGGTAATGTACTTACAGTCAAGGATGTTCTCGACCGGGGACACCGTGCGTCGGCACTCAGGTATGTGCTCATGGCGACGCATTATCGCAAGCAACTGCGTTTCACCTGGAAGAATCTGTCGCAGGCGGAGGAAGCGCTGACGCGACTGATGGACTGTTTGGCCCGGTTAGAGGTCGCACCTGAGGCATTACCCGGCGCCCATTGCGATGTGGAGGAGAGAGTCGAAGTGGCGCGAGCGGCGTTTACAGCGAGGATGATGGACGACCTCAATACGCCTGGAGCATTGGGCGTGGTCTTCGAGCTTGTACGTGATATAAACGCTGCTATCGACGCGGCGACCGTGGGGAGTAAAGACGCGGCGACCGTGCGCGCAGCGTTCGACTGGTTCGACCAGGTGCTCGGCGTGATCAGTCTCAGACGAGCCGAAGAGACGCTACCACCGGTGCCGGTTGAAGAAATTGAACAACTGATTGAAAGCCGTAGTACGGCTCGGCGACGTCGTGACTTCGCGGCCGCCGATCAGATTCGAGACGATCTTGAGACCCGGGGGATTGTCCTAGAGGACTCCGTGGCTGGCACCCGCTGGAAGAGGAAGTAGTCGAAGTCCGAAAGACATCCGAGGATCGACCCGCTGCTTGCCCGGCTTCCATAGCTACCCGCTCAGCATCAGCCGATACCAACGTTACTGGACTCGTACGTCGAAATCGACATCATTGCCCACGACGTGGAGGTACTGGTGTTCTTGAGGCAAGACACTCGCGGCGAAGGTTTTGGGCAGTTTATTGGAGGCAGTCACTCAGAAAAAAATAAGAATGTGACTCGAATGGTTGCCGGCTATGTAGGGTGAAGTTAACTGTCCCGTGTCGAGTGTTGTTTCGGTGTCGTTGGGGTGTTCCTCAGCGAAGAAGAGACGACGATCGAGGTGGCGGTCGACGCGTTTTGGTGCTTGCCTGAGAAATGTCTATTCCGTGTGCGCGGCTCCCTCACTCGTTGCGCTTTGAACTAGTCAGTGGCATACGATCGACCGCGCTGATGCTTGATGGGACTCTGTCTGCGTGGTACGCTGTTTTTTATGATTCTGGGGCGAGCGGGAATAACTCAGTGGTAGAGTGCGACCTTGCCAAGGTCGAAGTCGCGGGTTCGAATCCCGTTTCCCGCTCCATCATTTCTTTCCTCGCTCGCGGTATCTTTTACCGACGGCGCCGTCGCCAAGTGGTAAGGCAGAGGTCTGCAAAACCTCCATCCCCGGTTCAAATCCGGGCGGCGCCTCCATATCTCTCGTTTCTTATTAGTGGGTAGCTGATCGTCCTGGTCTGAGGGCGGTCGAACTTGGGAACAGTTCCCGTTCTCGAGGGGACTAGACCCCTTGAACGGAGGCTGTCGTGGTGAAAAGAAACATCACGGTCAAGAATTGAGTCAATTGTCACGATAACCCAAGGAGCCTAGTGAAGGCATTGACACTTAGTAGACAGGGTTGTTAAGGTCGACTGTCGATCTGGAAATGGCGCCAGGCATGGGTTTCTGGCGATGACTCAAACGGCGAAGGAGCGGCGATGAGACGAATTGCGTTCCTGTTGGCGGCAATGACGCTCGTGCTATTTGGCCCCACCTTGAGCGCGGGCCAGGCGGACGAGGGTCCAACGTTCACCAAGGATGTTGCACCGATCCTCTATGACAATTGCGTGACTTGTCATCGGCCCGACAACATCGCACCGATGGCGCTGCTTGAGTACACGGACGCGCGTCCGTGGGCCCGGTCGATCAAGGACCTGGTCGTGGCGCGCGAGATGCCGCCCTGGCAGGCCGATCACAACAACAGCATGAAGTTCGGGAACGTGCGTTATCTCGAGCAGTACGAGATCGACACCATCGCGGCCTGGGTGGATGCCGGCGCGCCGAAGGGCAACGATGCCGACATGCCGCCGAAACCGAACTTTCCGGACGGCTGGACGTACGACGGCGGCGAACCCGACTACGTTTTCGAGCTACCCGTCGAGTACACGGTCGCCGCTGAGGGAGAAGAGCCCTATCTTGATTTCTACACAGAGATTCCCTGGGAGGAGGACCGGTTCGCCGAGGTGGTTGAGATACGCCCGGGCGATCGCCGGGTGGTACACCACGTGAATGCGTATATGGTTGACCTCCCCTGGGGTACGCAGGTGATCGACGGCGTGCTGCACGACCTCGAGGGCAACTCCCTGACGGCCATTCGGGGGGCGCCGCTGCCTCAGCGTCCCGACTCCGATCCGAACGAGGAGGGCCAGCCGGCGTCGGTGGGGCGCGTGGCCCAGAGCGTATTCAACGAGGTAAACCTGCCGGGTTCGGACAGGCTACTGACTTACGTTCCTGGTCACCCCTTCGAACGGCATCCTCCCGGCACTGGGAAGCGGATCTCCCCCGACAAGTGGCTTCGTTGGACGATGCACTACAACCCAATGGGTGTCGAGGCGACCGACCGCACCAAGCTTGGCATCTGGTTCAACACCAAACCGGTCACCCACGAGATGTTGACACGGCAGGCGGGAAACGCGTTCCCAACCGATCCGTTCGGCAACGACATCTACATCGTCCAGGGCGAAGAGATCAAACCGACGCGTGATCCCGAGACCGGTCAGGTGCGTCGTGCGCGGATCCCGAACATCCCACCGTATGCCGACGACTGGAAGATCACCGGGATCACGCCGATCAACGAGCCGATAAAGCTCTACGGACTGTCGCCGCACATGCACCTGCGGGGCAAGAGCCTGCGCTGGGTCGTTACCTACCCCGACGGCCGTGAGGAGACGGTACTCGACGTTCCTGAGTACGATTTCAACTGGCAGCTTTATTTCGAGCTCGAGGAGCCGCTGTATCTACCGGCGGGCAGCAAGATTACCGGGATCGGGGTCTATGACAACTCTCTCGGCAACCGGTGGAATCCCGGCCCTCAGCTCGAGGTCTACTGGGGACAGCAAAGCTGGGACGAGATGTTTCAGGCATTCGTTGAGTACACCGTCGAGAGCCAGGACCTGACGAAGGAACCAAGTACTATAGACGAGTAGCCTACCCTTTCGGCCGTTTCGTGTCGGGCCGCGTGTAGGGAGTGGTGTAAATGCAGAGAGGATTGGTGTGTGTGCTATCGCTTGGCCTAGTAACGGTGGTGGGGCTGCTGGCGCCGACGACTGTTCCGGCTGGGCCACAGCAACAGCGGCCTGAAGGGCAGATACCGGACCGTGGACGCCAGACTGAGAGCAGCGACGAGATCCAGATCTTCAACTACGACTTGTATTTCCCAGGCACCTGGGAGTTCGAGTGGCGAGTTCCGGAGAGTCCGCTCGGCTCGGGCGGCATGATCGAGGGGACCGAGGTCTATTCGACCAGCGAAGACGGTCGCTACTACACCAGCAGGATCGACGCCCAGGGCCCGGACGGACCGTTTACGACGGAGGCCCGGATCGTGTATCTGGCCGACCAGAAGGTGTTCGCCCGCTACGACACCGACAGCCGCGGATTCGACATCTTCAGGACGGGCCATGTGGGTGGCGACCATGGCGGGTTCTACACAATCCACTACGAGACACCGCCGTTCGAGGTGAATGGGCAGCAGGTCCAGCTCCGGTTGACCACCCGCGTGGTGTCGGCGTTGAACTACAAGATGGAGGCGCGCATCTCGATCGACGGCGGGCCGTTCACGAATTTCGGCAACGCCTGGTGGACGAAGAACGTGTCGGGTGTTCCAACACCGCAATAGGCATTACCCATGTCCCTGATTCAGGCCGCGCGCGTCATCCAGTGGACGATGTGCGTGTGCCTATTCCTGACCGGGCTGACTGCCGTTTCGACGGCGCAGCCAATTTCGGTCATGATGACCGTCGGATGTGTCGAGAGTGATGGCCGTGGCGGATTCACGCTGACGCGCGCGACCGACCCGGAGGCGTTCGCGGTTCAGCTGCCCGAACAACCGCCGGCCGACGCGGCACTCGGCTCACTGGCGATCAAGATGGTCGGCACGCTCGACGAGTTCGGCGTTGCCACGCACGAAGGACATAAGGTCTGGGCGAAAGGTCTGCTGAACCCTGGTGAGCCGAACGACCTGCTGAACCTTATTTCGATTACACACTTGTCGCCGTCGTGCGAGTGAAGGCTCCTCGCACGCCAGAACACTGGGTCGCAGAGAGAGCACGATTCAACACAAGGCAAGACAAGTCAAAATGTTAGCGACATTTGACGGGTCTGCAAAACCTCCATCCTCGGTTCAAATCCTGGCGGCGCCTCCATTTATCTCATTGCTAAAGATTGAGCCTGTGTAGCAGTTGGGTCGTGGGCGAAATATATAGAGTCAGAGACGGTAAGTTTGACTGGTACGTGGCGTTGAAACTGAAGATGCTGCCCCGGCGCGTGTGGTCTGGGTTTGAGGTAAAGAAGGAAAGACGATATCTCGAACATCCGTCAAGTGTTTAGTGCCCGTTCTCGGTGTCGTGTTCAGGGCTGGAAAAGTGTACATGCGCGACTTCGACGCGACGAGCTACCCTCGACTCACGGAGGCTCTCATAGCCAAGGGGTACAACCCCTCGAGAGTTTGTAAAATTCTCAGGGAGAACTGGCTGCGGGTTCTGGACGAGGCCCTGCACTGACTAGACAGGCAGTGTCCTACATCCCGGTCCGTTCTTTCACATACCTCGCGACCTGTTCGTGCGTCGCAAACCAGACGTCGCCATACCCCTGGATGTGGTCGATGAGTTCTTCGAGAATGACGATACGCGACCGGTGACCAATAACGTGTGGATGAGTCGTCAGCAGAAACATCGTGCCTTCTTCGTAAGCCTTGTCAAACTCGTCGATGTAGACCTGGAGCAGCTCGCGTGGTGATGTGTAACTATTGCCCCGAGGGTTCATCAGTGGAGCATCATCGAGAATCCACTCGACCGGCAACTCCACCATCCCCGTGGGCTCGCCAGCCTGCATCAACTCGTAGGGTCTGTCGTCGGCCATGAGTGAGCTGTCGTGCAAGAATCCCAGCCCTCGGATAATGCTCAAGGTGTTCGGACTGAAATTCCAAGACGGGGCCCGATAGCCGACCGGGCGTGTGCCCGTTACGTCCTCGAGATAGTTGGTCGCCCGACTTACCAGCTCGCGTTCGGTTTCTGCATCCAGCGCGGTATTGAGCTCGTGAATCCACCCGTGGACCCCGAATTCGTGACGTCCGGACTCTTGGATTATGTCCACCATGTCGGGTCGCAGGACCAAGCTGACGGCCGGAATAAAGAAAGATGCTGGAATCTCGCGTCGATCTATCAGGTCGACCACCCGTCTCAGTCCCACCCGAGCGCCATATTCTCCCTGAGACATGACGCCGATCGAAGGGTTCTCATCGCGGCCAATCCTGGCCGTGTCGTTGTCGACGTCGAATGAGAGAAGCACGGCCACTCGGGCGCCGTTCGGCCACGTGTCTGGTTGCAAGCTGCGTCCCGCCCGGACGCGATTCGCTATCTTCTTGATCTGGTCTACATCTAAGTGGATACCGGGCTGGTTCGTCTGGGCGCCGGTAGAGACGCCTACAGTGAGGAGTACCACAGTGAGACCGGCGAGAATCGATCTCATTCGTTCCATTTTTAATCTCCTTGTCCGCCGATTTGGAGGCGTCGTAAACCTCTGGGTAGGAGCTCCTGGATTCAAGACTATGGAGCTAATTAGCGTTCCGGCAACGCAAACACAAACAGCGTGTTGCTGCCACTGGGTGTGCTGATCTCTGGCGTGAGGTTGAGGAAACTGGTGCCCTGTGTCAACCCGCCCGAACCGATGGCAACGTATTGGCGTCCATCAATGCTATACGTCATCGGACGACCGCTCACCGGCCCATTCAGAATGGTCTGCCACTTGACCGTGCCGGTCGTGGCATCCAGTGCCCTGAAACGGCGAGCGACATCTCCCGAAAAAACCAGGTTTCCACCCGTAGTCAGCACCGACCCATAGATGGGTGCACGCTGTTGATAGCTCCACAATGTTTCCCCCGTCGACACGGATATCGCTTCGACACGCCCCACAGAAGCCGTGTCGGGGTGCGCACCAGGCACGTGGCGGACGCTGGTTCGAACGTCGTAGCCGTCGCTTGGTCCGGCGACCTCGACTGACATCGCGATGTCCATACAGGTGTTGTTCATCGGCATGTAGATCGCGTGGGTCTCTGGGCTATAAGCGCCGGACGGTTGATTCTTGCCACCTAGCAAATGAGGGCATGCGAGGACGGAGGTCTCCATTGATTGGGGAGTGGTAGATTCATTGATGATCGGCCGACCGCTCTCGAGCTCGAGCCCGGTCATGATGCTTTGATAGACCGTCGGTCGCGCCCACAAGAACTCTCCTGTCGCTGCGTCGAGCGTCCACACAAGGCCAGTCTTACCCGGGATACCTGTGATGACCTTGCGGGTCTCGCCCGGGCGTAGGTTGGGGCTAATCCAGGGCACGGTGGTGGGGTTCGGCGAGACGTCGGTCTCGACGATCATTCTCTCGAAGACGTGGTCGAAGTCCCAGTTGTCACGGGGTAAATGCTGGAAGCACCAGACCATCTCGCCCGTGTCTGGATCCAGCGCAGTGTGGAATTCGTGTAGAGCAGGTCGGCCTTCCCGGCACCGCGGAGTTTTTCAGGTAGAGGGGATGGCGGTCCCGTTCCCCAGTAAACAAGGTTGAGGTCTGGGTCGTAGCTGCCGACCATCCACGCCGAGGCATGGTGCCGGGCGGACACCGGTAGCCCTCCCCACGTGTCACCACCCGGTTGATCGGGTGTGGCCGCCGTGTTGATTCGCCACAATTCCTGTCCGGTGTTGGCATCGTGAGCCGTGATGAAACACCCGCCGCGCCGGGGGCTTGTAGGATTGCAGCGGGAGCCACTGATGACCTTGCCCTTCACGATCACGGGACCGGCGGTCTGGGCCACGCGTTCTCGGTAGTCCGCCCGCTGAGTCTCCCACACGACCTCACCCGTTTGTGCATCGAGGGCGACGAGGTAGGCATCGTTGGTGGCCAGAAAAATCTTGTCGTCGTAGATCGAAACGTTCCGGTACCGATATCGCGTACCCGTCACCGAGGCGATGTTCTCGGGTAGGTCGCGTCTGTACTGCCACAACAAGTCTCCCGTGGTCGCGTCAAGGGCCTGAACAATGTCCTCCACGTTGGCCAGAAACATGACGCCGTTATAGACGATCGATTCAACTTCCTGATATCCGTCCTGCATGGCTCGTGACCAGACGAGACGCAATTCGCTTACGTTCCCCACATCGATCTGGCTCAGCGAGCTGTAACCCCAGAGGTTGTATCCGTTGCGAAACGTGATCCAGTTCTCGGGCTTCGGGCGCAACAATATCTCGTCTGTGACCGGGACAAACTGTTGCAACAGTTCAGGCACGTTGGCCTGGGACGGGTCGGGCGCCTGCTGCGCGGCAGCACCCAAGCCGAACACGAGAAGCCCGCTGCTAATGATGTGCACAGTTGTATATCGGTTGGTCGCGATCGACCTACTTTCTGTAGTTTCGATCCCTTCGAATTGAAGCGGTTCTGGGGATCATCGCTGCGCTATCCTTTTCAGATGTATCCAATGCGCGTAGGGTGACGTCGGGGTCGAGGTGAATTCCGAACACCTCCCGCAGAAGAGGTACCAGCTCCTTACGCTCAATCGTTCGCTTCTTGTTGACCCCACCTGAGTGCTCGACGTATACGAGGTCCCGAAGCATGTACCTGGCCTCGGTTGTTCTCTGTTGAACGATCACGTGTCTGACGAACGGACTTTGTGGGTGAGTGCTGGTGAACCAGTTACCAAGTTCGAAGTCGACCGGGTAGGCCTCTTCTCGGTCGAGCGCATACAGGTCGGTCCATTCGTTGCCTCGCTTCAGTTGAAGCACGTCGATGCTTTCCTCTGCGACGACCCGAAACGTGTCACGGCCCTGCAATGACTCGGTGCTACTCATCGGCACCGGCTGGAGCGGGCCGTCCCCGCCGAAGCCGACATCACAGAGGTAGTCGGCTCCTGAGATGCGTGTGACCAGGACCATGTGAGTTCGCGGTCTCAACCCCGATGCCCCCTGGCGAACACGTGCCAAGTGGGGAATTACATTGAAACCGAGACGTTCCAGGACAGCCAGGAAGAGCGTGTTCTGTTCGAAGCAGTATCCACCTCTCTGGTTGTGAATTAGTTTGGTCTGCAAGCTGTCGAGGTCGAGCCTGACCGGACAACCCATCTGGATCTCCAGGTTTTCGAACGGAATGCTCGATGCGTGCGCCTGGTGTAGCCTCGTCAGGGTGTCGAGACCTGATACGGAGACAGAACTCTGGCCAACACGGCGAGAATAGGCGGCAATATCAAGAGAGTGGCACACACGTAACCTCTCTTGGCCCATTCCCTCTCTGACCGACGAGACCAATGACGCCGTAGTGGTCGAGTTGCGATCCAGGGGTACTCGCCGAATTACCTCGAGCCGTCGCTGTCGGCTCGCTCCTCTGCGCGTGCGCCGGCCAGCGTATTGCGGATCGCGTAGTTTCCCTCATGACACGCAAACTCGTACATTAGGCCGGTGCCCGGCGCGGGGCGCATGAAAATCACAGCGGTCCAGGGCTTGGTCCACGTCGTCGAATCTTCGACTGTGAACTCGTATCGCAGCGTGTTGGCATCCATTCGCGAGAAGCGTTCGGTTAAGCGAAGGTGTTCGCCGGTGGATGGGCGAACCTGTCCACCTGAGCGTAGGTTCGTGGTCTCGACCACCAGGGTGTCACCATCCCAGTGCCCCCGCGAGTTCCCCAGGTGGCTCCGGATATCAGGGTGCAGATCGGCGCCTCCGTCTAGGCGGATGATACGGGCGTCGTGCATCATCTCCATGTTGATGACGACATAATCGGGCGATTGCACAATCTGGTAGTTACTGTTGTAGCCGCGTCCCGTCATGGGGAGACGACCGCCTGTGCAACGCAACCCCGCGCCGAGGTCTTCTGGCCCAACGGGCAGTGTGCCGTCGCCTCGATCGCCGTCGCGCTGCCCGATGCTGGCCTGTCGTCTCAATTCACCTTCGGGTGTCAGCTGGGGAATCCTCCCATCGGGCGGATCGACGATCAAGGACGTACGGTTCTCAAACCAGCGATCGATCAACCAGAACTGATTGTAGTTGCCAGTTGTCGTATCGTTGGACGTGAAAGCCGAGGCCTCATTCAGGACGGCCTCGTACACGCTGTCCCCGAACGCGGCGTCGGTTTCACCGTTGAAGAGCTCCAGGGCCTTCTGCTGCAGGAGCGCTACCTCTTCGTCGGTCAGGAACTCCCGGTTGCCCAGCGTGCTAAGGCGTTCAAGCGGCGTGGCCGAGTCGCTCGCCCACACGCCTTGCAGGTCGGGATGCCCCCAAGGGGTCTCACTCGGAACCTGCCCTGCCACTGGCACTGTGGTAAGCCCTAGAAGTGCGGTGATTCCTGCAAGCGTCGCTAATAAACCAATTGACTCCGATTGTCGTAACCTCATTCTCATACCTCCCTTAAAGGGCAAAGCCTTGATCAAGAGAATTTCACATTCCTTGGTACACTAGCATGACCAACTGAGTCAACGGCATAACTCAAAATACGAAAAATACCTGCTATCGATTCGATTCGCAGGTGGTGGACTTTAAGGTGGGAAGTTTAGTTGCTGACTCCGTCAGTGGTCCGTCCGCAGACGTTAGTCCAGCCTTGGCTGCAGGCTCGGGAATAAAGGGCTGCCGGCGACCGGTCTGTGATCGGCCCTTTGGTTCCCCTCAGGATGATTGGATAGTCCTCCAGTGTCGGCGGTGCATGCTCGAGTGCGTTGGGATCTGAGGTCAGCTTGGCGAGGTTCTGGCAAGCAAGTTCAAAACCAAGGTCACAACCTCGCTCGAGCGCCCCCGCGGCGTCCAGCGGATCGAGTCGACGTTGATCTTCCCCTGAGAGAGACAACGCAACGTGAAGAATACCTGCTTCGTTGCAGGCCCACCCCGATCCAGTCCTACAAAACCGTAACTGCATATCGGCGAGATACGGACAGGCGTGCGGTCTCTCGTCATCGCAGGCTCCCTGCCAGAACGGAACCCACTGGCCGGGGTGTCGATCACCCACACCTTGGGTCGCACTCATAACCGTGAACACGATGGCCCAGAGTGTCATGTAGGCAAAGTTGCGTTGGCGAGGGAGAAGCGATCTACCGAGCATCACCGGATCGAAGCCGCGAAGCCACTGTGAGCGCGCCATACGGTCCAGTAGCTGAATCGAGAGGTTCAGCACTGGCACCTGCAACAGCTTGTCGTAAAAGGTTGGCACGCCGGCACGACCGAGGAGCACATAGAGTCCCACAGTGCTCAGGCCGTAGAGCACGCCGAACATGATGCGCCCCAACTCGGTCCGTGGAGCCGTGGACGGATCCGTAAACAAGAGATGCATACCTAGGAACACGGCAATCGGGACATACGAGTCGTAGAAGAAATAGGTCCCCGTCGCAGTCGAGTAGAGGAGGCCGAAGGCGTAGGTCGCCACGACGGCGGATACCGTCATCGACGTCACACCGAAGAGGTACTGCCCTGGTAGCGCGACGAGAAACAGTACCAGGTACACATGAGGAGGGTAGAACTGCGTGATCGCTATATCCTGACCCCATGTGAGGTCGCTCGTCCCGGTGAGAATCAAGCCGAGCGAGAAGATGGCGAGTGGAAACGATGACGGATTAAAGATATGGACACGTCGCCCTTCCTTGCTCCACTGGAGCAGCTCTTTACCAGCGAAGCCGAGCGCCACCAGGAGAAACTGCATATAGAACAAGTCGTCGATGAACCAGAGAAACAAGTTGATACTGAAGATGACCGGGAACGGACCGAACCCAAGGGTGTAGGAGTCTCGCCGTGACCAGCAGAGCAGCATGTCGAACGCGTAGGCGAAGATTAGCTGCGCCGCGACAAGAAAGGCCGAGTCGTAGACTGGGCGCCAGTGCCACCCCCAGTACAGGAGGAACGCTGCTTGCGCGCTCGCTTGGACGTAGTGCTGCTTCCGAAGCGCAACCTCCAGCGTCAGTGTTCGGTTCTTGCGCTCGGATAGCCCGAACAGTGCCATGCTCCAAACAAGCAGCAGAGCACCTGTGCCGAAAAACGACCACTGGAACGATGAATTGGGTCGAACCACGTCTAGAAAGCCGAAAGTGATGAGACCTAAGGCGAAGGTCGACACCAGCCCGCAACCTTGCATCGGCGACAGGCGTACCGGTCTGCTAGCCGATGGTGAAGTGGCTTGCTGGGACGAGGTATGGTGCTCGTGTACGATTGGCACTCTGCCGGCTCACACGGTCGCGTCTGCAGTTACAGAGTTACGGAAGTAGGACGCAGCATATTGCCAGAATACTAACCTGGGCATCGTTGATTTTGGATACCGACTATGTGTGACGGACTGCAGCGTCACAGAAAACCCATCGTTGCGGGACCATTACTTCTGTCGATACGATTCGAGCATCTGGAGACCGACACTTGATTAGCGTGTTCTGGTGACCGGTCAGGAGTTGAGGGTCTCGATCGGTACAGGCATCGCGACAGGGAACTAGGCCGGTTCTGGGGAGACCGTCATCGATGTTCTGTGAGTCGCCCTAACCGTCTTTATTAACGTGAGTAAGGAGGAGGGAACGTGGCCAGAACGTCTGTTAAGCGCTGGTTGTTGGTTCTCGGTGTCATGCTTGGAGCTGTGTTAGCTGGCAGGTATATCCTCGGCGGTCAATCAATTGACGCACTACACAACGATGCGATTGTCGTTGATGGGCACGTGCACATTACCAATCGAGTGTTCTGGGAGGGCATCGATCCCTGGGAGGTACAGACGACAGGACTGTGGGACTATGCACGGGCAAGAGAAGGGGGACTGGATGTCGTCATAGCACAGGTCTACCTGGAGGATCCGTACAACAACTACAACTACGCGGTGAAACAGCAGGTGCGATTGGTTGAGACGTTTCATCGTGTGCTCGAAGCGAACCCGGAGCGGATGGAGTTGGCGTTGAGCGCCGCGGATGTCCAGCGTATTGTGGGTACCGGTAAGACCAGTGTCATCCTGGCCCTCGAAGGCGGTTTCGATATGGAGGGCGACCTCGACGTTTTGCGGTTGTTTTACCGTCTTGGCGTGCGGCTGATCCAGTTCTCGAACCACAACACGACTAACGCGTTTGCCGATGCCGGACTGGGCGAGCAGGCCTGGGGCGGTATCACCGACCACGGCCTGGCGGTGATCAGAGAAATGAACCGACTGGGCATCCTTATCGACATCTCTCACGCGTCTGATGCGGCCCAGTTGCAAATCATCGAGGCGAGTGCGGCGCCTGTCGTTGCGAGCCATCATGGACTTCGACGCTTCTCCGAATCACCGAGAACCCTTTCGGACGACGTGTTGAAAGCGATGGCGGCAAAGGGTGGGCTTGTTGGAATTCACTCGTCCGCCGGCTTTCTTAGTCAGGAGTTTTTGGACTGGTCCGGTTCCCAGCCGAGAGAACCTCGGGTTAACTGGCTTGAGGCATTGAGCCGTTCGCCCAGTGGAGACTATGGTCAATATATTGCTGCCCTCGATTCTGAGATGCGGAAAAACTGGATTCGCGACCAAGGTGGTACCGGCTACGGGGTGCCGTGGCGGGAACGGCAGCAGCAGACCATCGACTCGGGTGGGCCCCTTCCAACTGAGAAAGATTGGGTGGATCATGTCGATCACGGCGTGAACCTTGTTGGAGAGGATCACGTTGGTATCGGCATGGATATGATGTCTGGGGGATCGAATATTCGCGACTTCGATGCGACCAGTTACCCACGGCTCACTGCGGCTCTCGTGGCCAAAGGATATAGTCCCTCGAGAGTTCGCAAGATTCTTGGTGAAAACTGGTTGCGAGTTCTCGACGGTGCCAAGGCGTCGAGCGAGTAGGTTTTCGTCGTAATTTACGGTAGATTGACGGTTAACTCAGCTGGAGGACCCATGAGACACCTGTCCCGATCGTGCCGACCGTTCTGCTTGCTCCTCTTCACGCTGCTGCTCGCCGGCGTGACTGCATCTGCTCAGAACTTCGCCGATGTTGAAGCGGTGCCACCACCGGACGGTCCGGTTGTGCTCTCTACCTTTGAGTACCCTCGCATTCGAGCGGTGCCGGTCGCACGAGGGCTCTCCCACCCGTGGGCGTTGGCCTTCCGGAAAAATGGGGACATTCTTGTCACGGAGCGCGATAAGGGTACCCTCCGCGTGGTCCGCGATGGACAACTCCTTGAGCGGTCCGTCCCAGGTGTGCCGGAGGTCTATACAGGTGTGCTGCGTGCCGGACTGATGGACATCGCTATCCACCCAGAAGACGATAGCCTGGTCTATCTGACTTATTCCAAAGCGGCGCAGCTCGATCCGTCGAAAGAGGTCCCGGAATGGGCATACGAGGGGCAGAGTGGTTCTCATGTGGCGTTGGCCAGGGGCCGTCTCGACGGTGGCGCTCTGACCGAGGTTCGTGACATTTTCATCACCGACCAGATTGACCTTGGTGTCTCGGCATCAAGAATCGCATTCGGCCCGGATGGGCTGCTATACGTTGGCATCGGCGGGGCGATCAGGACACCGTCAGGTGTTGGTACTCCGACCGCTCCATACGCTCAAGATCCGGGTAGTCACTACGGGAAGGTGTTGCGTCTGCGAGATGACGGCACCGTGCCCGATGACAATCCTTTCGTCGGGAATGCCGACTACAAGCCTGAAATTTATTCGATGGGGCATCGGAATCAGATCGGCCTCGGCTTCAATCCCCAGACTGGTGATCTTTGGGCTACCGAGAACGCGCCGCAAGGTGGTGACGAGGCGAACATCATCACGCCTGGTGCCAACTACGGTTGGCCGCTAGCGTCCGACGGCCGTGAGTACTCAGGCCTTTGGGTTTCAGACACTCCATGGCTAGAGGATTTTGCGCGGCCGGAGGTCGTCTGGTGGCCGTCGATCGCACCGTCTGGGTTGACGTTCTACACGGGTGAGCAGTTTCCCGCCTGGCAGGGCGATCTATTCGTCGGCGCGATGCGAACCGGCCGTATGCCGCACACTGGGCACTTGGAACGTATTGTTTTCAACCGTCAAGGCCAAGAGATTGCACGCGAGTGGTTACTTTCCGAACTTAAACAGAGGATTCGTGATGTTCGACAAGGACCTGATGGGTACCTTTACGTTCTGACTGACGAGGATGATGCAGTCCTTCTCAGAATTGAGCCTGCCCGAGCGATCACCGATCCGCCCGGTAATATTTTAACGATGGACCGCTCGTCTGAACCACGCGTTCCACCCCTCCCGGAAGCGGAGTGGACTGCAGAGCAGCGCGCCCTTGTCCAGATGTATGCACCAGGCGGGATTCCGGGGAATGCACTCAGAACGCTTTTGCGTGTTCCGGCATTGGCTAACCGAGTGCTGCCGCTGCTGACCTATGTTGCAAACGATTCGACACTGTCGCCGCGTCATCGAGCCATACTGATCTTGCGCACGGCCTGGCTCACACAGAGTGCCAATCTCTGGGCGACACACGCGAGCCGAGCAGGCGAGGCTGGGATCACCGATGACGAGCTGCGGCGTGTCGCGGAGGGTCCTAATGAAGGGTGGATCGAGTTTGAGTCCACGCTCATCCATCTCGCTGACGAGCTGTTTCGGAACTCGTCGGTCACCGACGCAACGTGGGATCGACTCTCGGGCGAGTATGACGTCTACAACCTAGTGGACGCGGTCGTCACCGTGAGCGAAACCACGGCGCAGGCCGTCCTGTTTAACTCGCTGGGGATCCAGCCTGATGACAATAGGACCGCAGACCTTCCGACGACGTCGATCGGATACCGCGTGGTTGTGCCAGACCGGGAACCGCCACTCACGTCACCTCGCGTCGAACCGGTGGATGGTGATGGACTCCGCATCAGACGAACGCTTGGTCGCCATCCGGATCTGAATGCTCGATGGAACGAAAACGACCGTTACGTGCTCGATCCTGAGCAGTCGCGACTGACTCCACACGACCGTGAGCTCCTGATCCTGCGTACAGGTTGGAACGCACAGGCCGTCTACGAGTGGGCGAAGCACGTCGGGAGCGTCGGTCGCGCGCGCGATCATGGTCTCGACCCGGTCTGGATTGCTCAGGGTGCCGATGCCACGGGTTGGACCTCGAATGAGTTAACACTCATCAACGCGGCGAACGAAATGTATCGCGACATGACGATTTCTGACGAGACGTGGCGGAATCTGTCCGAACGTTACGACACGCACCAGATGATTAGTATTGCGGCGACCGTCGCGCGCTATCGGAAAGTGTCGATGACGCTTAACGCGTTGGGTGTGCAGCCACTCCCAGACGACGAGCGGCTACCGGTTCTCGAAGGCTACTGAAACCGGTAGTGTGGGAATCCTGGAGCGTCGTGGTTCCCGCAGTGCGTCTCGCACCGACGGAGATTGACATGAAGCTACCGATCCGGCTGGCCTCGCTCGCGTTTGGAATGGCGATGGTGCTGACCACCGCTTGCCAGGTGTCACCACCGACCGTTCCAATCGACAACGACGACATTGGTGGCGTCGTCGTTAGCGGGAACGGACCGGAAGCCGGTGTTTGGGTCATCGCCGAGACTAGCGATCTGGACACAAGGTTTGCTCGGATCGTAGTCACTGACGGAGAGGGACGGTACGTCGTACCGGATCTGCCAGAGGCTCGCTATCAGTTGTGGGTGAGGGGCTACGGACTCGTCGACTCGGCCCATGTCGACGCGTTGCCTGGTGACACCGTCGATCTTATCGCCGTCTCGGCTCCAGATCCGGGATCGGCGGCTCAGGTGTATCCCGCAGCCTACTGGTATTCGATGATGGCCCTGCCGGCCGAGGCTGAACTGACTCACCTTCAGGGCGGTCTCAACGAGTACCTCACCGGGATGAAGAACATGGGGTGCATCGGTTGCCATCAGCTTGGTCAGCAGTCGACTCGTACTGTTCCAGAGTCCCTTGGACACTTCGAGTCGTCCGAAGACGCCTGGCTACGGCGTATTTCGTCTGGCCAGGCCGGACAGCAGATGGCGGCTCAGGTCAGCGGGCGACTCGGTGGCGTACCTCTGAAATATCTGGCTGACTGGACCGATCGGGTTGCTGCAGGAGCGCTTCCGTCCACGCAACCGGAACGTCCGACGGGTACCGAGCGCAATGTTGTGGCCACGATCAGAGACTGGGCCAGTCCGACGGTGTATATGCACGACCTGAGCTCGACCGATCGGCGCAACCCAACCGTCAATGCGTACGGTCGCATCTATGGAGCTCCGGAGCTGAGCACCGATGATTTTCCCATTCTTGACCCGCAGGCCAACACCGACTCGAGCTTCAGAGCGCTGGTTCAAGACCCGGAGACTCCGACGTCTGCCAGCACTCCCGTATTCCAACCGTCGCCCTACTGGGGCGACAAAGTTCTCTGGGACAGCCAGGCGAATGCCCACAACCCGATGTTCGACCACGAGGGACGGGTCTGGTACACGGCAAGGGTCCGTGGCCCCAGTAACCCCGACTTCTGCCGCGAGGGGTCGAGTCATCCGTCGGCCCGTTTGTTTCCGCTTGAACAGTCTCGGAGGCACTTGGCACGCTACGAACCAGAGACCGGTGACTACCGCGTGATCGATACCTGTTTCAGTACTCACCATCTCCAGTTTGCGGAGGACGCCAATAACACGTTGTGGACCAGTGGCGGAGGTCAGGTGGTCGGGTGGTTAGACACCAAGATGTATGAAGAGACGTCAGACGCTGCTGCGTCGCAAGGCTGGGTCCCCTTGATACTGGATACCAACGGAAACGGCGAGCAAGACGAGTGGGTGGAGCCCGGAGAGCCGATCGATTCGACCCGCGATACACGCCTGAACGCCGGCTTCTATGCAGTGATGCCAAGCCCGGTTGATGGGTCCATCTGGGGATCCGTTGCATTCCGGTATCCGGGCTCGATCATTCGGCTGGACCCCGGTCCCAGTCCACCAGAAACTGCCCTTGCCGAGATCTACAATCCGCCACTCCCTGGATTTGGTATTCGTGGCGCCGACATCGACCGCAACGGTGTTGTCTGGGTGTCGCTCGGGAGTGGGCACCTTGGCGAATTCGACCGCCGAAGATGTCAGGGACCACTGAATGGGCCGGAGGCGACTGGCGACCACTGTCCGGAAGGATGGACGTTGCACCGACTGCCTGGACCCGGGTTCGACGATCTTCCAGAATTCAGCATCGAGTCGAGCTACTACACGTGGGTCGACCAGCACAATACGTCCGGGCTCGGCGCGAACGTGCCGATCGCGACTGGCAACCTGTTCGATGGTGTCCACGCCCTTGTCGATGGTGATTTCGTGACCCTTCGGATTCCGTACCCACTCGGCTTTTATAGTAAGGGCTTCGACGGTCGAATTGACGACCCGAACGCCGGGTGGAAGGGGCGCGGCCTGTGGGTCTCCGAAGGAGACCGCACGCCATGGTTAATGGAAGGGGGCACCGAAAATAGGCCGCTCGTCGTGCACTTCCAGGTACGCCCTGACCCGTTGGCGAAGTAGGATGACCGTCGCCATATTCTGCCGTGAGAAGGAGAACGGCAGATGTCATTCATCCTCGTTCGTCACGTGGGGGTCTACCTGCGATGAGCACGTGACCATACGCAACCATGCTGACTGAGAAGCAGACGGCCGTAGTACTTCTGGAGTGGGAGAACCTCCAGAACGCACCGTGCTTTTAATCAGATAACCTGCAAGCTGTAATGGAGAAGGCCGGAGTCGTGGACCAGTCTGATGTTTCGCTTCTCGAAGACGTCGCACGGTCCGAAGCCTAGACAGCTCGTCACAGATGGAGGTTGCCGTCGGTCGAGGATACCGTTCCAGTCATCTATCGAGGATACCGTTCCACTCATCTATCTGCTGCTTCTGCGATGTGAGAAGCGAAGACGGGTCACCTTCGATGACGATCGTCGTCATTACATCGCCTTGGGCGATGGCATCGACGATACTCTGACCGTCCGACACCTTGCCGAAGATCGAGTGTTTGTCGTCGAGATGAGGGGTGGGTCCGTGAGTGATGAAGAACTGGCTCCCATTTGTACCTGGTCCTGCGTTTGCCATCGACAAAATGCCGGCCGAGGTATGCCGAAGCGAAGGGCTGAACTCGTCCGCGAAGTTGTAGCCTGGGCCTCCGCGTCCGGAACCGGTTGGATCGCCACCTTGAACCATGAAATTTGGGATGACACGGTGAAATGTTAGACCGTCGTAGTAGCCCCGCTGCGCCAAGTTCACGAAGTTTGCAACCGTCAGCGGCGCTTCGACCGGAAAGAGCGCGACACGGATATCACCCTTGTCGGTTTTAAATACGGCCGTCAGGTCGCTTGTTTGGGTGGCTTCGATTGACATTACGGTGGAACCTCCAGCGAGCGCTGCCACAACGGCAGCTATGGTTAGTAATCTTGTAGCCTGCATGTGTCCTCCCTTTCTCGACGATCACCTTAGCACATAGAATCCAATCACTATGCTCAATCCTTTCGTTGACTGGCTGTTGCGGCAGGGTCTCGACGACAACACGGTGATCCTCGTGAGTGCGGTGGTTCAGGTCGTCCTTGTTCTGATGCTTGCCGCGATTGCCGATTTTATCGCCAAGCGTGTCGTTGTGCGTGGCCTGGAGACACTCTCGAGAGGTTCGGTCTCGGTATGGGATGACATCATCATCAAGCGCCGGGTGCCACACCGTCTCTCGCGTTTGGCGCCGGCACTGATCATCTACCTGCTCGCCGTTCCGCTGCTTGAGGGGTATGACCTCTCCATACTTATCGTCAGGCGAGTCGTTCTCATCTACATGGTAATCGTCGCATCACTGGCGCTCGACGGCTTGCTGAACGCGATGGTCGATATTTTACGGCCGTCCACATTCGCACGCGATCTTCCGGTCAAGAGCATCATCCAGGTGACCAAACTCGTTCTTTACGGCGTCGCGACCATTGCGGTGATCTCACTGGTCGTCGGTCAGTCACCAGGCCTACTGCTCGGCGGTCTTGGCGCGATGACGGCCGTGTTGATGTTGGTGTTCAAGGATCCGATATTGGGGCTGGTTGCGGGCATCCAGCTCTCGGCCAACAGTATGCTGGCGCGCGGCGACTGGATCGAGATGCCGAAGTACGGCGCCGACGGCGACGTGCTGGAAGTTTCGCTGACGACCGTCAAGGTTCAGAATTGGGACAAAACGATCACAACGATCCCAACCTACGCGCTGATTACGGATTCGTTCAAGAATTGGCGCGGGATGTCCGAGTCCAAAGGGCGGCGGATCAAGCGCGCCATTCACATTGATATCAGTTCGATTCGCTTTTGCGACCAGGTAATGCTCGAGCGCTTCTCGAAGATCAGGCACCTCGCTTCCTATCTGGAGCAGAAGCGACAGGAGACGACGAACTGGAACACTGCGCGCGACCTCGACTCGACGGACCTGATCAACGGTCGTTGCCTGACCAACGTGGGCACCTTTAGAGCCTATGTCGTCGCCTATCTGCGCAGCCACCCGATGATTAATCAGGATATGACGTTCCTCGTGCGACAGCTTGCGCCGACCGACCGTGGCTTACCTATCGAAATCTACGTGTTTAGCCGCGATCAGGAGTGGAGTAACTACGAGGCGATTCAGTCCGATATCTTCGACCACGTACTGGCGATAGCACCCGCCTTCGACCTGCGTATCTATCAGGGTCCCTCTGGTGGTGATATACGAGATCTGCTAAATGCACGTTTTAGGAACCTAGTAGATTCCTAGGCCGGCACTCATCCGAAAGTCGTGGGCGATCACCTCTTCGTTGTGCGGCGTTGGTTGGCCGACAAGGTTCGTTTTCGAAGGCGTATCGTCTTTGGCGTGGTCTCTACTAACTCGTCAACGTTGATGAACTCGATGGCCTGCTCAAGGTTTAGCACGCGTGGCGGCACCAGGCGGATTCCCTCCTCGGCGGTCGACGAGCGCATGTTGTTGAGCTTCTTTTCCTTGGCGACATTGACATCCATGTCGTCCGGTCTCGCGTTCTCTCCGATGATCATCCCTTCATAGGCCGCTATGCCGGGCTCGATGAAAATCTCCCCGCGTTCCTGGAGGTTGTACAGCGCAAAGGCGGTCGCCCTGCCGGTGCGGTCCGCCACCAGGACACCGCTTGGCCGTCCGGCGATCGGACCATGCCACGGCTCCCACCCGCTAAAGAGGTGGTTTAGAATTCCGGTGCCACGGGTGTCGGTAAGAAACTGCGATCGGAACCCGATCAAGCCGCGGGTCGGAATCCTGAATTCGAGCCGGACGCGACCACTCCCGTGGTTGACCATCTTGGTCATCGTGGCTCGCCGCGTGCCTAGGCTCGCGATCACGACACCTTGGAATTCCTCGGCGACATCGATCACTAACTCCTCGACTGGCTCTTCGGTGCCTCCCGAGACAGATCGAGTCACAATTTGAGGGCGTGAGACCTGCAGCTCATACCCCTCCCGCCGCATCATTTCGATGAGGATCGATAGTTGCAGCTCACCGCGTCCGATGACCTTAAACTGATCGGCAGAGTCGGTGTCCTCCACCCGGATTGACACGTTGCCGATCAATTCTCGGTCTAACCGGTCGCGCAGGTTGCGCGAGGTCACGTACTGACCGTCGATTCCGGACATCGGCGAGGTGTTGACCCCAAAAACCATCGAGACCGTCGGCTCGTCAATGTGAACCGGCGGAATAGGTGCTTGGTGTTCCGGGTCGGTGATCGTCTCGCCGATTGTAATGTCACTGAGACCCGCAAGGCAGACGATATCGCCCGCAGTGGCATGGTCAACAACGACTCGCTTGAGCCCGTCGAACTTGAATAATTTCGTGACGCGCGTGCGCTGGACGTTACCGTCAAGCTTGGCGACTGCCACCGAATCTCCGACACGCACCGTGCCGTTGAAGATGCGTCCGATTGCGATTCGACCGAGATAGTCGCTCGAGTCAAGGTTGGCGACCAGCAGCTGGAGTGGTTCGTCGCTCGCCCCGCTCGGCGGACGCACGTGCGCGACAATCGCCTCGAAGAGTGGTCTGAGATCGTGTCCAGGTTGGGCCACATTTACGGTCGCGGTGCCGGCCTTGGCGTTAGTGTAGAGCACCGGAAAGTCGATCTGGTCGTCTCTGGCGTCCAGGTCGATGAAAAGGTCGTACACCTCGTTTAGCACTTCCGCCGATCGGGCGTCCTGACGGTCGATTTTGTTGACGACGACAATGGGAGGTAGACCGCGTTCGAGTGCTTTTCGTAAGACGAAGCGAGTCTGAGGCAAGGGGCCTTCAGATGCATCGACCAGCAGCAGCACACCGTCGACCATCGTGAGGGTGCGTTCAACCTCCCCACCGAAATCAGCGTGGCCTGGGGTGTCAACGATATTGATCGTCAGGTTCCCGTATTGCACGGCTGTGTTCTTGGCCATGATTGTGATGCCGCGCTCGCGTTCGAGCTCAATATTGTCGAGCGCCCGCTCGGCGACACGCTCGTTCGCACGAAAAACACCGCTTTGGTGCAGCAACGCATCGACCAACGTGGTCTTCCCGTGGTCGACGTGCGCAATGATGGCCACATTGCGTATAAGGGAATTTGCGACGGTAGACATCCCACCATTATCGCGGAACCGGCGGGCGCCGTCTGTAGGCGACAGTGGATCCAACGCTGAATCCAGCACAACTGGGAGCCGATCTTGTAGATGAAGCCCTAAACGGAGGGGTGTGTAACATCGACGACTGCATCCATGCTTACGGATGCAGATGAACCAGTCCACCACGCCGACGCCACTGGAACTCTTTGACCACGAGCAGTCCGGCGGCTCCGTAGCCGCCCCTTGGCTCACAGAAGGTGGGACTGAAGATTTGCCACACTCAGCGGGCTATTTGTATTTGGACGGCCAAACAACGCCCTGGTAGCTCCCTCTAGTGACCGACCCGATTCCTTTGTAATGGAATTTTTGCACCCGTCTCCCCTCGAACGTTTCGGTGGTGAAGATATTTCCCCGGGAGTCGGTGGCGATGCTGTGCGCACCGTAGAACTGACCGGGCTGACGCCCGCCATCGCCGAAGCTGGTCAGCACCTCCAGCGTGTCACGATTCAGAATATGGATACGCTCGTTCACGCCGTCGGCCAGATACAGGTATGTTTGCCACTGGTCACGGGAGAAGGCGAGATCCCAGACGGCACCGGCGCCGAGTGTCTCTTTTTCGATGAATTGTTCCTTAACGAACGTTCCGTCTGGTTGAAAGACCTGAATCCGGTTGTTTACTCGGTCGCACACATATACGAGACGGTCGACTGACAGCTCGGCACAGTGCACCGGGTTGCGGAATTGCTGGGCCGGCGGAGCGTTAGGGTCATAGCGCCCCAGGTCGGCGTCATCGGGCTGATTGCCGTAGGCGCCCCAAAAGCGCTTGAATTCTCCGTTGTCCGCGTCGATGACGACGACTCGCTTGTTCAGGTATCCGTCTGAAACGTACACCTCGTTCTCCAGCGGGTCGACGAACACCTTGGCCACGCGGCCAAAATTATTATTGTCGTTGCTTCCGGCGTTGGCTCCCGACCGCCCGACCTGCTGCAGAAAGCGCCCGTCTCGTGTGAACTTCAGGATATGTGCGTCGTTCTCGCCGTTGCCACCGATCCAGATATTACCGTGCTGGTCGAACGCGAGACCGTGATTTGACTCGGGCCACTCGTACCCCTGCCCCGGACCACCCCAGGAGCCGACGAGGTTGCCGGCAGGATCGAATTCGAGAACCGGTGGAGCTGGCTCACAACACTCTCGCGCGTTACCACGGGCCGCCGGCGCCTCTCCTGCGGAGACCGAGCCGGGTCGGTGAATAATGAAGACGTGGTCCCGTGCGTCGACCGCGACGCCAATCGTCATACCCATCACCCAGTGGTTGGGAAGTGGCTTAGGCCACAGCGGGTCGACGACGAACATCGGCGCTTCCACACCGCCCTGCGCTTGCGCAACCGCTGTCTGGTCGACGACCGATTGGCCGAGACCGAGCGCGGCAATCAGAGCAACGAACGCTAGGCCAATAAGCAGGTCATGCTTGCGCTTTCCCATTCTCGTCGCCTCCCCGATCGAAATCCAGCACAATGCTGGAAAACCTCTTGCGAACAGGTGCAAGATTGCCATGACTGACTGGAAACTGCAACACTCGTTCTGAGGTTAGCGTCGCCGTGTCGGGCGACTGCCTTGCGATGAAACGACGAACGTTGGGTGGTTCACTTCCGGGTAAACTTCGACACTTGACCTGTTGCGCGGTTGCCAATGTCTGGATTCGTATCTTGGTTGAGCCCTGCCGCTTCTGGAACATACTTATAGGGAGATGCACCACTTTACAAACCAACGATGGCGGCGACCCGGTCGAGTGCACACCATTGCGATGGCGTGATGTCTGCGATCTCTGGACCGTGTCTCTCGAGTGACACAACCGCCGAGCGTAGCATGCCCGCCTTTTGGGTTAACGACATTACGGTCGGGCCACGCTCCTCGCCTAGCTTACGGATCACGTCACCGACATGGCAAGACCTGACCAGTATCGTTTTGTCTTCCGATACCGAGCTCGCCGAAAGCGGCGCAACGGTGTTGTTTGGAGTCAGCCTGACGGAGAAAAGGCGAGGCAACTACTGAAATTTTAAGAGTCCTATCGGGTTGTGCCGGTCACCCGCTAACTCGCCACGGTATACTTTTTCCTACAATGACATTGAAAATCATTCGATCGGTCTCGATTCTCGTCCTCATGGTGTGGACGGTCGGTGTTCCCGTGGCGATTGCCCAGGATTGGCCACAGTGGCGAGGACCGAATCGTGATGGCGCTGTGCAGACTTTCAACCTACCGAGTTCCTGGCCTGACGCGTTGACCGAGCAGTGGACGGTTGAGGTCGGACTCGGTTATGGAACACCAGTTATTGTCGGCGACCGGATCTATATGTTCACGCGTCAAGATGGTGATGAAGTGATGCTCGCCATGAACGTCGACACCGGCGAAGTCTTATGGCGTTCCAGTTATCCTGCACCCTTCGAGATGATGCCTGCGGCGGCGCGGCACGGTGCGGGGCCAAAGTCGACACCGACATTTGCAGACGGCCGGTTATTTACGCTGGGGATGAGCGGAATCGTCACCGCATGGGACAGCGAAACGGGGCAGCAACTGTGGCAGATGGAGGCGCCGCCAGTTCAGCCGACGTATCACACGGCTATGTCACCGGTGGTCGACGGAGACAGGATGGTCGTGCATATCGGGGGCCAGGACGACGGCGCACTAACCGCGTTTGACGTCGCGACCGGCGAGGTTCGCTGGAACTGGGATGGCGATGGACCAGCGTACGGATCTCCGATTGTGGTTGAACTGGAGGGGACGCGCCAGGTGGTGACATTTACACAGGAGCACATGGTGGGTGTGGCTCTCGAAACCGGAGTACTTTTGTGGAGTCGGCCCTTTGTGACGCCATCGACAACGACGTCTCAGACACCGATTCTCTACAACGGCCAGCTCGTCGAAGCGGGGCGCGGCAACGGCATTACGCTCTTTCGTGTTGTGAACGAGGGGACGGCGTGGACGACCGAAGATGTCTGGCACACCGATGAGGTGTCGTTGCATATGACCAACGGCGTTGTCGCCGATGGTGTGCTGTATGGCCTGTCGCATCTCAATAGTGGTCAGTATTTCGGTCTTGATCTCGATGCCGGTCAGGTACTGTGGACCAGCGATCCTCGCCAGGCTGAGAACGCTGCAGTACTCCGGGTTGGCGACACGATTTTCTCACTCGAAAATGACGCGGAACTCCTGGTGCTCGGCGCCAGTCGGAGTGAGTTCGAGCCTCTGGAGCGTTACGAGGTGGCCACCAGTGCGACCTGGGCTCAGCCGACGCTTCGTGGTAATCGGCTGTATATCAAGGACGTATCGTCGCTGAAGCTCTGGACCTTCGAGTGAAGGTGCTGGGGTCATTAGTTGTCAGGGAAAAGAATACCATGCATCCACGCATCCGCCGAGAGCGTGTTGGTTGTTAGCCGGAACGGGAGGAAAGATGCGAATCGTCGTCTGCGCGCTGTTGATGGGGAGTGTCGCGCTCGGAGGGTGCGCGGGTGAGTCTCAGGAGTCGCCGTTTCGCCCTGTGGCCAGCGTCAGCCAGCTGATGTCGACGATGATTGACCCGGCAGCTGACGTGGTGTGGGACGCCGTCGGAACCGTCATCAGCGACGACGGCATTGAGCACTGGGAGCCAGAAACAGATCAAGAGTGGGCCGCAGTACTGAGCGCGGCCATGACCGTCACCGAATCTGCCAATCTGCTGATGATCGGAGACCGCGCCAGAGACCAGGAAACCTGGATGCGGATGGCGCAAGCGATGGTCGCCGCGGGACAACTTGCCATCGAGGCAGCCGAGAATCGAGACGTCGAGGCGATCTATGGGGTTGGAGAGGCAGTCTACAATGCGTGCGACAGTTGTCACACTCTGTATTGGATAGGTGATGCGGACCGCGGTAAGGTTCGGGAGGGGAATCCCTAGCCTCCGCCGGGGTAGCCTTCCCGCTAGTAGAGCGGCCTTCGTGGCCACTCTAATGACTCTATCCAGGAATAGCCGGCTTAATGGTGGACGATTCGAGCGACCTTGGGCTGGCCTTTCCCTTCGGTGCCGTGGCACGGACGTCGGGTGTCACGGTTCTGGCGGTGAGAACCGTGGACGGCGCCAGAAGCTGAGAAATGACTACTGTCAGGCCCGGGGTTTAAGGTGCGATTTAGCTACGTGTAAATCTTGCCTCCACAGAGCGCAAAATTGCGGTATACTGGCGCGCCCGGACGCCCTTGACTAGTCCGGAAGGGGGATGTTTTTGATGAGCACCAGGACACGTGGTATTTTTCGAAACGGAGTGCTTGCGGTGGTGGCCGCTGTGGTCGCAACCGTTGTGACCTTGACGGTTCAGCCGCTGGCTGGCCAAACTACATACCGGGCTGAGCGGACGGCAGATGGTCGGCCAGATCTGAACGGAATTTGGCAGGCGATCGGTGCCTCGCACTGGGATATCGAGGGCCATGCCGCTCGTCCAGGGCCGGTTGTCGAGATGGCCGCGCTTGGGGCGATTCCAGGCGGACTGGGGATTGTGGTGGGAGGCGAGATTCCGTACACGGCAGCAGCAAGAGCCCAGCAGCAGGAGAACCTCGAATTTTGGCTCGATCGGGACCCGGTTGTTAAATGCTTTATGCCCGGCATTCCACGGGCGACCTACATGCCTTTCCCATTTCAGATCGTCCAGACTCCGGAATACGTTCTGATAGCTTATGAGTTCGCCAGCTCGAGTCGGATCGTCTACATGGACCGGCCTGATATGGAGAGCCCGGTCAATACCTGGATGGGGCACTCGCGTGGTTCCTGGGACGGAGAGACACTTGAGATCGATGTCACAGACCAAATCCCAGATACCTGGCTCGACAGCTCAGGCAATCATCACAGCGACCAGCTCCATGTCGTCGAGCGATATACCGCGGTCAGCGAAAACCACATCATGTATGAGGCGACGATCGAGGACCCGGCGGTCTACACCGAGCCGTGGACGATTCGGTTACCGCTCTACCGGCGAATCGATGAAAATATGCAGCTACTGGAGTTCAAGTGTGTCGAGTTTGCAGAGGAGAAAATGTATGGGCACCTCCGAAAAGATCCGGATCTGACACCGTCCTATCGGCCCAGTGGATTTGGATCCAGTCGGGACTCAATACCCGTTCCACCGCAATAACCGCAAGGTTCGTGCGGGCGGCCCGCTGCCGGCTGGCGATGTTTGTTGTTATGGCGATTTCGTGTAAGATAAATACTAAATATGTGGTGTTTGTTCTGATGCAGGAGGCGAGGCGAATGAAGACAAAGGTAGCGATTGTTGTAGTGGGTCTTGGATTCGTGCTGGGAGGGATGCTAGCAGCGCCGGCAATCGCCCATCATGCGTTCTCGGCAGAGTTCGATGCCAACCGGCCGCTCCACATGACGGGTACCGTGGTAAAGATGGAGTGGATCAACCCGCATTCGTGGGTCCACGTCGAAGTTATGAACGACGACGGTAGCAAAACGGTGTGGATGGTCGAGGGTGGAACGCCGAACACGTTGTTCCGCAGAGGCTTCACTCAAGATTCGCTGGCGCCCGGTACGGAGATCGTGGTTGACGGCTACCAGGCGAAAGACGGATCGGACAAGATGAACGGACGCGACCTTACCTTCCCGGACGGTAGTAAGCTATTTCTGGGTTCGTCAGGAACGGGCGCTCCTACGGACGGCTCAGACGCAACTGAGCCTGGCCAGTAGGAAAGACGGCAGCGCGTTTTTCTCGCGTTCAAGATGCTAGGGACCCTGTGTCGCCACTTTAGTGGAGGCGCCCAGGGTCCCTTTTTTTGTATCCACGCCTTTGTGGCGAAGCCGTGGTATCAACCCCGTCTACATTTCTGGCAGGGTGTCGCTAGCGGAATGGCCAAAAAGTCGGTACAAGCATGACTGTCACCGCCACGACGATTATGGTCAGTGGGAAACCCAGGCGGGTGTAGTCGGTGAATCGGTAGCCACCCGGTCCATAGACCATAATGTTCGTCTGATAGGCTATCGGTGTCAGGAAGGACGCCGACGCCGCAATGGCGACCGCGATGGCGAACGGCCTTGGGTCAAGTCCAAGATCCGCCGCCGTCGACATGGCGATAGGGAATACGAGAACCGCTGCGGCGTTATTTGTGATTATGCTGATCAGCGCAACCGTCGTCAGTACAATTCCAAACAGCGCGCCTTTCGCACCCCAACCCCCGAGCCCGGCGACAAGAAAGGCCGCCGCCAGCTCTGCGAGTCCAGAGGCCTGAAGGGCGGCACCCAAACCGAACGCACCGGCGATCACGAGAACCACGTCCAGATCGACCGCGTTTCTAGCTTCGGCCGGGGTCAGAATCCCACTGATGACCAGAGCAAAGGCCCCAAGCAGTGAGGCCTGGAGAACGGGTAGTGCACCAACAGAGGCACAGAGCACGACGCCCCCAACGACGATACCGACGACAGGCGCCTTCTTGGTTGCCGCGGGCGGCACGCCGCCGATCCGTGACACCAATAGGAATACACTGCTCTCACGCCAGCGGTCCCCAAAATCTGAGTCGGACAGAATAAGCAGTGTGTCGCCGACTTTGAGTTGCACGCCGCCAATTTTGGCATGCACCCGGCGTCCGGCACGGTGGATGGCGACGACAGCGGCTTGATACCGGCTGCGAAAGCTTGCTTCCTTGAGCGTTTGGCCCACGAGCGGTGAGGTTGGTCCGAGCACAGCTTCAAAGAATGTGTGGCGAGTTGTATCGAACTCCGCCACGTGTTGCTGTTCACTAGAAACTAACCCCGCTGCGTTCTGAATATCGACAACCATGTCTGCTCGCCCGACAAACGTGAGCACGTCGTCTCCTCTCAGGATGGTGTCTGGAGCGACCGGTGCAATTACGTCTCTCGCGCGATCAAGCTCGACGAGGAACACGCCCTGAAGGTGTCGAAGATGAGCGTCTTTGACCGTTTGGCCATCTAGGGACCCCCCTCTGAGCACGATCATCCTGACCACAAATTCGCGATATCCATCACTCAAGTCGGCGCGTGCAGGACGGCGTTCCGGTAACCGCGGGCCCAACACCAGCAAAGAACCGATTCCCAGTAGGGCGACCGGGAGTCCGATTGGCGCGAGTTCAAACATGCTCAGCGGCATTGCACCATGCTCTGTCAACAGGCCGGACACCACCAGATTTGTTGATGATCCGATCAGGGTGATCATTCCTCCGAAAATGGCCGCAAACGATAACGGCATCAGGTATCTCGACGGCGAGTGGCCGTTTCGTTCGGCCCAATTCGTCACTTGAGGTAAAAGCATCGCAACGATAGGAGTGTTGTTGAGAAAGGCTGAGGCGACGGCCGTGGGCGCCAGAAGTCTGGCGAGCGCCCAGCGGTGGCTCGTACCTGCGCCTAAGGTCGTCGTCACAAACGGCTGCAGCGCTCGGGTTTTCTGAACCGCCCGGGACAGGACATAGAGGGCGGCGACGGTAATGGGTGCAGGGTTCGAAAAACCACCGAAGGCTTGGATCGGTGTGACGACCCCGGCGACGAGAAGGACCACAACCGTACCCATTACGGCGACGGCCGGAGGGGCGACGTCCCGAGCAAGGGTGATCACCATGCACCCAATTACGATGAGCGTAAACCACGATTCCCAAGTCATATGTGTTCACTCTAGCAGTACGAATGCGTCTTCCTCGGTTGTCCTAAACTGTCGCAGGAGACGAGCGTCGAGACGGAAACGAGCGAACACTAACGTTGGGATATATCGAACACAAGAGAACGGTTGGAGTTGTTTCTGACAGAGAGACGGGGTCGGCGACCATCCGGCAAACGGTAATAAGTTAGTTGGCACGCCACTTTATGTGGAACGATGCCTGACAGCGCATTACCATGTCAGTCGCTCAAGCATTCAAAGCGGACCAGATGTCGCCTGAAAGTTTTCGGCCAGGAAGAAATTTCGCCACGAGGTATGCCGGGGAACATGTCGCTGGTACGGAGTTTGTTATTGGCGCTCTGTTCGTCGCGTGGGGTGTGTGAACTCGCGACATCTTGTACGGATTACTGATCGGAAAGTTGCTCGCGGTGTTGACCTGGAGTCTGGTGACAGTTCAGATCGCCGTCGAAGCTTGTCTGACCCTGTATGCGTATCTCGAGAAAATTGCCAGGTCTGGAACGATTCAGATTTACAGCGTGGCGAACGGGGCACTGTTTTCTATCCTGGCGGGATCGATGATCACTGTGCCCGCATCGGCGGTAAGAGTCCTTTTCGATATTCCACGGCAGGTGAACTGGTATCCGACGGATTGAAGCTTCGTGCTGGTAGCTCTACTTGTTGGCGCGGTCGTCGTAACAATTGCCACCGCAACGAATGCCTCGAACATTTGCAGCAGTCGTTAGCTTCGCCGTTTTTTCAGCCAGCCGAGTACTTGGTTCCAACTCTGAACGCTTAGGGACGGGTCGTTTGTGGGTGGGTCAATTATCAAGTGCAAAGGTGTACACGACGTTACCGGATGGCATCGTCACGTATTGTCGGCCATCGACCGCGTAGGTCATAGGCGAGGCGTTCATGCGCCCGCCGAGCGCGATGTGCCAGAGCTCTTCTCCGGTGGTAGCATCGAGGGCGTAAAGATATCCGTCGACGCTGCCACTGAAGACAAGGTCACCGGCGGTTGCAAGCACACCCGCTCGGGAGCGGGCCTTGATGGGAAACTCCCAGCGGATGTCACCGGTCGCGGGGTCGATCGCACGGATCGCGCTTACGTAGTTGTCGATCGGGAGTGGCGCGTCGGTACCGCCCCCAGTGAATCGGTCGCCCGCGGTGTAGTCCTCGTCTCGGATGAAGAACTTCGCCTCGCCGTCGAACGCGTTGACATAGAGTAGGCCGGTGTGCGGGCTAAAGGCCGGCGACCACCAGTTGGTGGCGCCACCCGCGGTTGGCGCTACGAGGGTGCCTTCGGTGCTCGGGAATGTATCGGGTCGACGAATTGGACGGCCGTTCTCGTCTAAGCCTTCAGCCCAGGTTTGCCGAGCGAACGGTTTCCCCACGAGGAATTCACCAGTCTCCCGGTCCAGTGTGTAATAGAAGGCGTTTCGATTGGCCCACAGCATCGCCTTGCGCGAGGCGCCGTCGACTTCAATATCGGCCAACACCGGAATCTGAATAGCGTCCCAGTCGTGGACGTCGTGAGGCGTGAACTGGAAGTACCAGGACATCTCACCACTGTCGCCATCCAGCGCAATTACGGAGTCGGCATATAAATTGTCACCGCCTCGGACATCGCCGTTGTAGTCCGGCCCTGGGTTGCCAGTACCCCAGTAGATAAGGTCGAGCTCTGGATCGTACGACCCGGTAATCCATGTCGGGGATCCACCCGTCCGCCAGGAATCACCGGCCCACGAGCGATTGTCTGGATGGTCTGGACCGGGAATCGTGTAGGTTCTCCATTCACGAGTTCCGGTCTTGGCGTCATACGCATCGAGGAAGCCACGGATTCCGAACTCGCCGCCTGCGATACCGGTAATGACCTTGTCCTTGACTATCAGCGGCGCGGCGGTCTTGCTATATCCCTCCCGGTGGTCGGCCACTTCGGTATTCCAGAGCAGACTTCCTGATCGGGCGTCGACGCCTACGATCTGTGCATCGAGCGTGCTCATGTAAAGCGTCTCGTTAAGGATGGCGACACCGCGGTTGTTTCGTCCGCAGCAGATACGGAGGTCATCTGGTAATTCGTGCTCGTATCGCCAGTACGGACGACCACTGGCAGCATCAACTGCGGTCACGTTGCTTGGTGATTCCGTGATGAACATGACACCGTCGACGACCAGAGGAGTCGTCTCGTTGCGGTCGAGCTGTGGTATATGGTGAGCCCACACGAGTTTGAGACCGGCAACGTTGCTGGTGTCGATCTGGTCGAGTCGGCTGAAGCGCTGACTGTTAAACGTGCCGGAGTACATCAGCCAGTTGTGAGGCTCGTCGGCCGCGTTGACAAGCCGCTCCCAGGTAACCGGCGAAAACAGCGGCATCCCAGCCCCCGCGACCGATGCTGGCTCCTGTGCCAGAGTCAAGTGGACAGACGCGATCACGGCAAGCAGAGTGGTGACTCGAGTCAGTGTCATGGCTTCCGGCGAAGCGTCAAGAGATAGGAGACCAGGTCGTTCTCTTCTTGGGTAGTGAGTGAAGCGTACGCTGGCATGGTCGAGCTCTTGTCGCGTTCGAATGATCGGATTTGAGATTTTGAAAATGACCGCAGACGCTCCTGTTCATCCATGAGGCGGAACGAGAACGAATCTTCGTGCATTCGAAGGCCCCGGACGACCGAGCCATCCTCGCGGGTGACCGCGACAGTCCACCATCGCGGGTCGACTTCCGCGTTGGGAGCGCTCAGGTCTGACCGGAGTTCGGTCAGTAAGCGTCGCTCTCCGACCTCAGACAGGTCGGGTCCGAGACGTCCGCCTTCGCCGCTCACGATGTGACATCGGACGCAGTCACCCTTGCCTTGAAACAGCTGTTGCCCGGCGGTCGCCGAACCGGGGAGTTCGGCTCGTATGTTGGCCGGGCTGAGTGAGTTGAGGTACGTGATGACCTGCCACACGGCCTGATCTGGCGAATCGCGGTTGATCCCAATCATGGCGGTTCCCCGGATGCCCTCCCGGATGACGCGAAAGAGACCAGCGTTGCTGCTGGCGGTCCTAAAGCGTCCGGTCGTGAGGTCTGGTCCGCCAGACTCTGGGTTACCCGTGGCGGTGAGGCCATGGCAGTTACTACACTGGGCTTCGTAGTGCCGCTGACCCATTCGGGCATCGACCCGGCCACTGAACGGATTTTCGGCTTCTTGTGCGCCGACCCGCGCGCCCCAGAGAGTGAGGCCAAGCAGCAGTGTCGCAACGATCGGTAGCATCCCCACTCCGAGCGGATTCCGGTCGCGCATAATGTTCCCCTTTCGAATCACTTTGAAACCATTGCGCCGACCCAGTCTACCTAGGACGGAAAGCTGCCACGGTCACCGACGTGTGAATTCGTCCCACAGCTGATCTGTAACTCCCGACCGTCAGCCGATGCTACCACTGGTACGGTCTAGCCTGTCAACCCGATCTTTTGGGCCGAGAGCGATGCTTTCGTTACGCTGGCTTCGATAAGTCTTGAACCGTCGTAAAAGAGTGTCCGCGCAGTGTTTTCGGTTGCCCGTCGCCGGACCATTGCCTCTGCGTCGCCAGCCTCTCAAAATTTGTAAGGGGTCCGAGACATCGTCTTCTGATTGCTCATCGAGAAGTCCCGCACGGGTGAACAGACTCACGAGTCTGGTTGCGGTAGCAGTCACGGTGGCGACGACAGGCGTGCCCATGAAGGGACCCAAGTATTGTGGAGATATCTCGATTCAGTAGGCTGGTGAGGCCCCGGGCTTGGCAGAACCTGGGGTGATCAAGGCTCCGTCGCAACAGCAGAAAATTGGCGGTGATACCGAGGGCGACGTATCGGCGCGGGACGTCCGCCACCCGGCCGATAGCAAGGTCGAGTTGATATCTAAGCAGATGGCGACTCTGTCGACGGCCGGCTCACGGCATGTGTAGATCACGCGACGGACGATTTCACCGCGGTTGGCAATGACGAGACGGTGGAGTGAAATAGGGTCATGTTACATCCTGAATACCCCAAACTTCGTGTCCGGAATTGGTGCGTGACAGGCTGCAGACAGGGCCAGCCCGAGGGAATCTCTCGTCCGGACAGGATTAATGATGCCGTCGTCCCAGAGGCGGGCGGTCGAGTAGTAGGGAGATCCTTCGCGTTTGTACTTTTCGAGGATCGGCACTCGAATATCGTCGAGCTCGCCTTCAGCCAGCACCCGTTCCTCGCGAATAGCCTGATCTTGTCGGATGGTGGCCAGAACATCGGCTGCCTGCTCGGCCCCCATCACCGAGATTCTCGCGTTTGGCCAGATCCATAGAATGCGTGGATCGTAGGCTCGCCCGCACATCCCGTAGTTGCCCGCGCCGAACGAGCCACCGATGATAACTGTAAACTTTGGGACCGAGGCATTGGCGACCGCATGAACCATCTTGGCGCCGTCCTTGGCGATGCCACCTTGCTCGTAATCGCGTCCTACCATGAAGCCGGTTACATTTTGCAAGAACAGCAGTGGCACACGACGCTGACAGCAGAGTTGTATGAAATGAGTGGCCTTGAGGGCCGATTCCGAGAGCAACACGCCGTTGTTTGCGACAACGCCGATCAGAATGCCATACACCCGAGCGAATCCTGTCACGAGGCTGGTTCCGTAGCGTGCCTTGAACTCGTCGAACCGCGAACCGTCGACTAGACGAGCGATCACCTCCCGAACGTCATATGGTTTTCGAGGGTCGACCGGTATCACGCCCAGCAGCTCTGTTGGATCGTACAGTGGGGGTTCTGGCGTGGCGATCTCGGGTCGGGGCGCTCGTCTGTCGTGCAACGACAACATCGCCGTCCTGGCTATGGTGAGTGCGTGACGGTCATCTTCGGCTAGGTAGTCGGCGACCCCTGAGAGTCGGGTGTGGACATCAGCCCCTCCGAGCTCCTCTGCGGTCACGTTTTCGCCGGTCGCGGCCTTCACCAGTGGCGGTCCGGCGAGAAAGATAGTACCGGTGCCTTTGACAATGATCGACACGTCGGCCATGGCCGGCACGTAGGCGCCGCCTGCCGTGCAGGACCCCATGACAACAGCGACCTGCGCAAGACCGAGAGCCGACATTCGAGCCTGGTTGAAGAAGATACGGCCAAAGTGGTCACGATCGGGAAACACTTCGGCCTGATGCGGAAGGAAGGCACCACCCGAGTCGACCAGGTAGATGCAGGGGAGACGGTTTTCGAGTGCGATCTGTTGGGCCCGGAGATGTTTCTTAACCGTTACCGGAAAATACGTTCCACCCTTGACTGTCGCATCGTTTGCGATGATGACCGTCTCCCGTCCGGAGACGTGGCCGATACCAGAGACAAGGCCGGCGCCTGGGGTCTGGTCGTCGTACATGTCGAATGCGGCCAGGGGAGACAGCTCCAGAAAAGCTGACCCCGGATCGAGTAGCTGGTCGACCCGCACGCGGACGCGAAGTTTGCCGCGATGGTCATGGCGCTCCTGGGCTCGACGCCCCCCGCCCTCGCGTGCGACGGCTTGGTGCTCTTCGAGCGTCCTGACCAGATGCTCCATCGCTTCACGATTAGCTCGGAAGCTGGCGTCGTCGGTTCGAATCGTCGACCGAATGATATCCATGGATGGAACGCGTGCCGCTATCGTCTGGCGGTGGAGCCGGCGGGCTGCGGATTCGATTCGTGATGGTGACCCGCTGAATCTCGCGCGTGCCTTTATTGATCGTCAAGAGCTTAGCATCGCTGGAGTACTTCTCTGCCGGATAGTTCTTGATGAACGTGTAAACTGCGTAAATCCGAATGCGCTCGTCTCCGGTCAAAATAGTCATCTCGCTGGTGACCGGCTTCGTCAGCGAAGACTACAGCATGAGCGTTTCCCTGCAGTCCTTGAGTTGAACCGCTTGACGGGTCAGCAGGCAGGTGGTATCGATTTGAGTTGAGGAATCAGCAGGTTTCCGCTGAATGGCCTAAAACGACGCGATATAAGTTGTTAGTGACGAAGACCTTAGATACGTTGAGCACTCGATGCCCGGTGGCGGGGGTGTCGGCCGCATCATTTCCGAACGCAGTTTCTTGCAGTCCGCAGGATCCAATCTGTTCACCACGAGCCAGCCGCGGCAGAAAGAGCAAGCGCGAAGCAAACTCGGACGTTTTCGATAGTCGAGGGCTTCATGGGCGCGCTGCCGGGTTCCTCGGCAACCTAAATGCCCACCAGTGCCAGAGAGCAAGAGCCGGAATGATCTTGAGGGGTAAATACTGTGCCTCGTTTCACCGATACCGATGTGGCCGCATCTCTGCTTGCGTGAACCCTAGGATGAAGACTTTGAGAATCTGTTGGTCCTGATTCAGTGTGAAATATATAGCTCAATTCACAGAGGAGTTCTTGGCCGGTCGCTGAGACCCATTAGGATAATTACTCTCCATACTATTATTAATGGTGTGATACATACGGCGGCTGAAAAAAAACGGCGACAGGGCGATATCGACTCGGTCCTTCTAAAGAGAGTGACGCGACAATGCCGCCATCTGATAACCTAATCAGGAATCGATGCGAGGCTTTCTTCTGTAGTCGGTCGAGCATGCTAGCACTTGGTTTAGCCAAGACCGCCCGCTCCTTCTCGTCATCTCTACGTTACTTGATACGTCGGCCCGGTTGTGCGGCGGTCATTTGCGGAACTGTGTGATGATGTCGCAGACCGAGCATCCCGTAGACATCAGCGTCACCGATCTTACTCGGCTCTACCGGGGGATGTTTCTCTCGCGGCGGGTCGATGAGCGACAACGGGCGCTGAAGCGCCAGCAGAAGACTTTCTTTCAGCTGAGCTGTGCGGGTCACGAGGCAGTCCTCGCGGCGGCGGGCCTTGTGCTTAAACCAGGGATTGACTGGGTTTATCCGTACTACCGAGACCAGGCCCTTTGTCTGACCCTCGGCATGACGACAGTGGATGTCCTTCTCGAGGCCGCGGGCTCAGGTGCCGCGCCTTTCTCCGGGGGACGTCAGATGCCAAACCACTGGGGCAGCCGTCGCTTGCACATCGCGTCGCGGTCGTCAACGACCGGTATGCACTTCTTGCATGCGGTCGGGTGTGCGGAGGCCACGACGTATTTCGTGGGTCACCCCGGAGTGGCGGCCAACCACAATCTGGAGTACCACCAGTCGGAGATTACCTGTGTACTGTCCGGTGAAGGGTCGACAAGCGAAGGTGAGTTCTGGGAGGCGATCAGCGCGGCGTCGGCAGGCGAGCTACCGGTGTTGTTTGTGATCGAAGACAACGGGTATGCGATCAGCGTCCCGGTCGACATCCAGACGCCGGGAGGGAACATCTCGAGACTGGTTGAGAATTTTCCACATCTACTCGTTCAAACGTGCGATGGCACAGACCCTGTGGCCAGTTACCGGGTCCTTGCGGCCGCCGCCGATCACTGTCGGTCTGGCCACGGTCCAGCTTTAGTACACGCGCACGTGCTGCGGCTTCACTCGCATTCGGACTCGGACGACGACGGCGCGTATCGTCCAGATCCAGAGCGCGAGGCTGACCTCGCGCGCGATCCTGTGCCCAGGTTCCGCGAATTCTTGCTTGACGAGGAGTTCGTGAGCGAGGCCGCGCTTGGTCAGCTTGAGCAGGAAGTCGAGGATGAGGTGTCGAGCGCCGCTGCGGCGGCCGCGGCCGCGGCGCCACCCGATCCAACAAGTACGCTGTCATTCGTGTACTCAGATACCGATCCAACTAACTCAGACTTCTCTCGAGCCCCGGAGAGCGGCGGCTCGCCCCAGACGATGATCGAATTAATCAATCGCTGTTTGAGTGACGAACTCAGTCGTGACGATCGAGTCGTGGTGTTTGGCGAGGACGTTGCCGATGTGAGTAGAGAGGACCTTCTGAATGACCTAAAGGGCAAAGGAGGTGTCTTCAAGGCAACTGCAGGACTCCAACGGGCGTACGGGAGCGACCGCGTGTGGAATACGCCGATCGCCGAGGCCGGGATTGTCGGTCGGGCAATAGGGATGGCGCTGCGCGGACTAAAGCCGGTTGTCGAGATTCAATTCTTCGACTATATCTGGCCGGCGATGATGCAGATTCGCAACGAATTGGCGAACATGCGGTGGAGGTCGAACGGCCAGTTTGTTTGTCCATTGGTAATCCGAGCCCCGATCGGTGGCTACCTGCGCGGCGGTGGTATCTACCACAGTCAGTCCGGTGAGGTGGCCTTTACACACATCCCTGGACTTCGCGTCGTGATGCCGTCCAGCGCGCTCGATGCGAGTGGACTGTTACGCACGGCCATTCGCGGCGACGACCCGGTCTTATTTCTCGAGCCGAAGCATTTATATCGGCAGGTTCACAATCGAGCACCATATCCAGGTCCGGAGCACATGATTCCGTTTGGAAGGGCGAACGTCGTTCGTGACGGACGTGACCTTACGATAGTGACATATGGCTCGACGGTTACTCGTTCGGTCCAGGCCGCCGAACGTTTAGCAAAAGAGGATCAGATTTCGGTTGAGGTTATCGACCTCCGGTCTTTGAGTCCCTACGATTGGCCGGCAATTGAACGGTCAGTAGAAAAGACGAACCGCGTGCTCGTGGTTCACGAAGACTGGGTTAGCTGGGGCTATGGTGCCGAAATCGCGGCCCGCATCGCCGATGAGCTCTTTTCCTCGCTCGACGCTCCGGTGCGCCGCCTTGCCGCGCAGGACACGTTCTGCGCGTACAGTCCGGTGCTTGAAGATGCGATCTTGCCACAAGCGTCTAATATCGTCACCGACGTGCGGAACCTCATGGCGTTCTGAGTCATCGCTATCGTGCTGGGGGATCTTTGGTCTTGAGTGGAAGGGTCGGGGTCGTAATCTGCGCGACCTCCTTCGCGACTTTCAGGAACGCATCCGCGGCGTGCGACATTTCTTGGGAACGGCGATAGACGAGCTGGATCTTTCGAGGGAGTTGCAGGCCAGGCACGGTTACGGCCTTGAGTTGTCCGCTGGCCAGTTCTGAAAGTGCACACCGTTTTGGTAGGAGCGCGACGCCAAGACCCATTTCGACCGCTCGCTTGATTCCGTCGAGGCTTGGCAACGCAATCTGGATATTGATCGGAGTATGACGTTCTGCGTAGAGCCTCAGGACCCGTTCGCGGGCCGGCGACGGATCGTTGTGGGCAATGACCGTTTGTTGACGGAATTCCTCCATTGTCACTTTTCGACGCCTGGCGAGGGCGTGCTCTGGGTGTATCAGCATGACAAGCTCGTCCTCTCCGAGGGTGAGACCCACCAAACCCCGCTCGCGGGGTGAAAATGTCAAGACTCCAAAATCAAGCCTACGGCTCAGGACCTCTTCGGCGATCTGCCGTGCGGGTTGCCGACTTACCTCGACCTGAGCTTCCGGATACTCTTCGCGGAATCGTTTAATGACTGGCAGCAGCACGTGAGACGCGGCCTCATTCGCCCCGATCAAGACGTGCCCGCGTCGAAGGTCCTGAAGCTCCTGCATCGCACCCTTCGCCTCGTGAGTGAGGCGCTCAAGACGCTTGGCGTAGTCCAGCAAGACTGTTCCGGCTTCGGTCAGCTGTCCGCCTTTTGATGAGCGGTCGAAGAGGCGCTCGTTGAGGCTTTCTTCGAGACGTCGAACCGCCTGGCTGACCGCCGGCTGGGTACGATGCAGGCGGGTGGCAGCCCGGGAGAAGCTCCGTTCGTTGGCGACGGTGAGAAAGACCTGAAGCTCTGAGAGATTCATAAGACGGACAGACCCTCAATAATGTGATGGTCTTCATCTTATGATAACAAAGTAGTTATGCTTGACCGGAGTGATTCCTTGGGGCTCTAACGTGATTCTCTGGCAGTTCTAGCTCACTGTCTAGCGCATGCGCCGCATCACGCGGCAGACGAGGAGTAGCGTGTCACAGACGTGGTCGGTCCGTAGCTCAACATCGGTCAGTATCTGGCATTCGCGAAGGCAGACCGTCTTTGGACCTAGTATGTGAGTTTAAGCCATTTACATAAGAACTTTGTCACCTCGTGATGTGCGCCGGTGTCTATCGCTCATTGAGCGCAGGAGCCTGCTCAAACGTCTGGCGTCTGGCAGTTGTCCAGATCAGCGAGGTCGCGGCGGGATCGCTGCCTAGGAGTCGAGGAAGTTCCCGCTTCGGGGCGGAGACTCCTGGCCAACTACCATCCGGGTTTCAAGATTATTCAGTACCCGACTGCCTGCCCGTCTTTCCTGGGGTCGGTGCCACCGTGAAGCATTCCCGTTTCCGGGTCGATCTTGATCGCCTGGTAGCCGCCCATTGGACCGCCGCCAGCCCGTTCCACGATGTGTCCGCGTCGTTCGAGTTGGGCGACGACTGCGTCTGAGATTCCTGGCTCAACGAGCAGAGTTTCGCCATGACGTATACGAGCCGCGTCCCCAGCCTCCTGTACGTTCATGCCGAAGTCGATCATATTGATCAACACCTGAACGTGTCCTTGGGGTTGCATGTGACCACCCATGACCCCGAACGGCATGAGCGGCCGACCCTGCTTGGTTAGGAAACCGGGCATGTTCGTGTGGAGTGACCGCTTGTGCGGCTCGAGACTGTTGAGGTGTCCCTCCTCCAGTGAGAATCCACTGCCACGGTTCTGAATCGCAAATCCCAAATCTCCTGGGACGATTCTTGATCCGAAATTACCAAAGATACTCTCGATCAGGGACACGGCGTTGCGGTCCTGGTCGACGACCGTGAGGTACACCGTCTCACTGTGTTCCCAGAGGTTTCCCGGAGAGGCTTCACGGGCGTGCGTGGGATCGATCAACGCACGTCGAGCTTCCCCGTACGATTTCGAAATCAGCTCGGCCACCGGTAATGAGTTTGCGCTGGGGTCGGCTACAAACGTGTCGCGATCCGCGAACGCCAGCTTCTTAGCCTCGGTAAGGAGATGGAGCGTATCGGCGGTGTTGTGTCCCATCGAGGCGATGTCATATCCCTCTAGGATGTTCAACATCATCAGCGCGACGATCCCCTGGCTGTTAGGCGGAAGCTCCCAGACGTCGTACCCCCGGTAGTTGGTCGTGACGGGTTCCACCCATTCGGACGTGTGGTCCTCGAAGTCTGGCATGGTGAAGTACCCGCCGTTAGCTTCGCTGAAGGCCACAATCTTGCGCGCGATCGAACCTCGGTAGTAGGCATCGCGTCCACCTCTGGCGATCGTTGCGTATGTCGTTGCCAGCCCAGGATTGCGGAAGACTTCGCCAACCTCAGGAGCTCGGCCGTTCGGGAGATAGGTCCGTGCGGAGTCTGGCCATTGCGCCAATGCCGTCTCCGCGCTCCGCCACTGTCGCTGGATGATCTCGCTGACAGGGAACCCGTCCCGCGCGTACCCGATCGCCGGAGCGAGCACTTCTGCGAACGTCATGGTGCCAAACCGTTGAAGCAGTTGGTCCCAGCCGTCGACGGCACCTGGGACGGTCCAGGTCAACGGCCCGTCAGTCGGGATTTTCGTGAGACCCTGTCGCGTGAAGACGTCGCGGTTCATGGAGTACGGTGCACGTCCTGTCGCATTGAGTCCGTACAGCTGCTCATCTTTCGCATTCCAAACGATCGCGAAGAGGTCGCCACCAATCCCATTCATGTGTGGCTCGACCAGACCCAGCATGGCATTGACAGCGACCGCCGCATCTATCGCGTTTCCACCTGCCTTGAGGATATCCACGCCGACCTGGGCGGCGAGCGGCTGGCTGGCCGCCACCATGCCGTGAGGGGCGATAACCTCTGAGCGACTGGAGTGTGGACTACGTGCAGGTCGGCCGTAGCCTTGACTGACAGCCGGTTCCGTCGCCGGTCGGGGCGATTGTCCCGCGGCTGGAGTTGCGGCACTGGTGGCGACGAGAGCCAATCCAATCAAGGTCATTCTCCTCAGTGGTCTTCGCATAGAACGCCTCATTAAAAAAGTTGAAAACACAGATGAATCATACGCCTAATCGCGGCGGCGGCCGACTCGGGCCGTTGACTACGAGGGGAGTCGGTCAAGAATCTCGGAGGTCATCGTCGAGCACGATGTGGAAGACCCGATGCTGCCAAGATCAGCGGTTCGGATACCCGCTGCGAGCGTTTTACCGATAGCCGTCTCGATGAGTTCAGCTTCTTCGTTCAGTCCCAGTGCGTGGCGCAATAACAGGGCGGCCGACGCGATTGTTGCCACAGGGTTGGCCAGGTCCTGTCCCGCGATGTCTGGTGCCGACCCGTGCACCGGCTCAAAGAGGCCACCCCGACCCCCGATGCTGGCAGACGGCAACAGTCCCAACGAGCCTACGACCGCACCAGCTTCGTCGGACAGGATGTCCCCGAACAGGTTCCCCGCCAGGAGTACGTCAAATTTGTGCGGGTTGGACACTAACAGCAATGCGCACGAATCGACGAGCTGGTGCTCCAGCGTGACGTCTGGATAGTCGGCGGCGACGTCGATGACAACCTCTCGCCAGAAGCGGGAGACTTCGAGCACGTTGGCCTTGTCGACGGATGTCACGCGGCCGCGCCGCTGGCGTGCGCTTTCGAACGCTATTTTCGCGATTCGTTCGATCTCATTCCGCGAGTAACGCATGGTGTTGAAAGCGGAAAGTCCATCGTCGGTTCGACCTCGGGGCTCCGCGTAGTAGAGTCCGCCAGTCAGTTCCCTCACAATAAGCAGATCGAGTCCCTTGATCAGCTCAGGTCTAAGCGAGCTGCCCTCTTCCAGGCCGGGCCAGACCTTCGCCGGTCGGAGGTTAGCAAAGACACCCAGCTCTTGTCTGAGCTGTAGTAGAGCAGTTTCTGGACGTCGGTCTCCAGGCGCCTGGTCGAAGGCAGGGTCTCCCACGGCACCCAACAGCACAGCGTCAGCCTCGACACAGGCCTCTCGAGTAGCCGCAGGAAGAGGAGGGTCACCTGCGCGCAGCGCTGTCCCTCCGATCGGATGAGCTGTGAGCGTGAAGGTGTGTCCGGAGAGTGCCGCGACGGTCTCAAGAACCCTGGTGGCCGCAGCGACCACCTCAGGGCCGATGCCGTCGCCTGGGAGTAGTGCGATGTTAGCGTTCATCGACCAGTGCGGGCCTCGTTCGAGAGAGAGTTCGACCGCACTATCCCATGAGGCCGATTAACCGTGCACCGATCGTGACACTAGTCCAGATCGCAAGCGACAGAATGCCGACGACTTTTGGCAACACCGGGCCGAGTAGAGCCTCGTCGGTCATTGCTACCCTACGGCGCACGGTAAACGTAAAGATAAGCCCAATAACTAAGGCTTCCATCTTCCACCAGAAGAATGGGCTGTAGTACTGCTTGAGGGCAGTCGAGGTCAGCTGCGGGAAGCCCGTAATAAAGAGAACAAGAAATCCGCCGATTAACCATGGCTGAGCGTCACGTGCGATATCGGAAAGCGGCCTGCTGGTGAGTCCGCGTCCAAGCATCCGCATATCGACGATGGCCAGTGCCCCGATGAATACGGCGACGGCAACCAGGTGAATAACCTGAGCGATCGGCGCTGCCCAGGTGTGGCTAAGAAAGTATTGGCTAAGGGGGATCCCAGTCAGCCATTGGAAGAAAGGCAGTAAGTCCATAGATCACGTCCTAGCTAAGGCCCAAATCAAGCCACCACTGGGGCACCAGCGCACTATAGGCAATCATACGACCGGTGATGATGATGCTTGCCCACAGAACGAGAGATAGGAGACCCGCTACCCTAGCCTCGAACGGCACCAGGCCAGAAAAATTCCAGGAGACCCACGATCGGGCCTCTGTGATTTTAGCTTCGATCCTAGCGAGGGCCCGCTCATACACGGTCATATGAAAGACGAACGCGTTCACACCAGCGAGGACCATTAGCAGCATCTTTAACCAAAAATAAAAGTTTGGGTAGAAGCGCATTGGATCGCCGTAAAACAGTAAGCCGCCGGTCAGCGTGCTGAGTCCCATGGTGGCCATCTGCCATGGGAATAGACGTTTCTGCGTCTGCACAAATGGGGTGCTGAGGTTGCCGATTCCGGCCAGGCGCAGATCCATCATGATGATCAATCCGGCGAATATCGTCGTGGTAACGACATGCGCCGTCAGCAGCCAGGGATAGACGTTGAATGCCTCGCGGAGCGCGACGCTGCTTGACAGCATCGATATCCACTCGAATAGGGTCCGAATCATCCTTAATACTATCTCCAGAAAGCGAGAAATACGCCGGCTACAGTTGTCCCGCTACTGGCAGCGCGGTTCCTGTCTGCTGTCGGGACCGTCGCGGTATGTCCTGTGGCAGTGCGAGCACGATTCGACGAGGAAATTGACCGCGAAAGAGGCGGCGTCGTAATCCCGCATCTGCGCAGCCTCGAGTACATTGAGGGCGGATTCCTCGAGGAGCCTGGCACCTTCAATGTAGTCCGCGTTGTCGACCGGCGCCGATACGCCATTTTCGCACAGGCGGCCTTCGAGCATGGCGAGCTTGGCGCCGTCCGCGAGGGCTACTGCAGCGCCCTCGACGTCCGGCCAGCCGCGGTAGACTGACGAAAAGCGAGCGGACGCTGGTCCCATGAGAGCGTCCACGGCTTCGGAGATCTCGGGACTCATCTCCGGCAGCTCGGTGCCCGGCTCAACCGACTGGAGGTCGAACAGCTTGTTGGAGTTCGGAAACATGATGCCGCGCATGAGCTGGGCGAGAGTCCCGATCGGTTCGTTGGATGGCGCTTGCGCGCTGGCAACACCGCCGGCTATAAACAACGTGACAATCACACTAATCACTCGCATTTTCACCTCGACGTTGTGCCATCTAGAGGGCTAAAGTTGATCGAGAGACTACACCACCATCCTTTACGGGTGCAACTTGCCGCCGGCGGAAGAATCGAAAGAGGCAGACCGTTGTTTTCTTGACGGTCTGTGGAGACCGTCGTATACGGTGAGCAGTAGTTGGTAAGGCAGCTGGTACCGTCCTAAGCGGTCATCCGGAGGCGCCACATAACCTAAGATTAGCCTTCGTGGTGTGGGCGATGACGGGAGGGCACGCCCATCGTGATGGGTAGTGTCTCAGGGCGTGCGCCGGGCGTGGTTAGCGCTACAGCAACAAGTCAGTCTGGTAAGGAGAGGCAATATGCCAACTCGGTTAACACTCGGCATTTCCATCGTGCTGGCGTTCGCAGTGGGTTTGTCGTCGTCTCACGCACAGAACGGCGATTTCCGCATGGTCACAGACGCCATGTTGCAGGATCCCGATCCGGCTGATTGGCTCAACTGGCGTCGAACACTCGATGGCTGGGGATACAGCCCGCTCGACGAGATCACGACAGAGAACGCCCAAGATCTTCAGCTCGTCTGGAGCTGGGGAATGGCGGCGGGCTCTCAACAGACCACTCCGCTAGTGCATGACGGCGTGATGTACCTCGCAAACCCAGGAGCCATCGTACAGGCGCTCGACGCTGCGACCGGAGAGCTTCTCTGGGAGTATAGCCGCACCAGCGAAGTGATCCACCAGAGTGTCGGTGGCCCTGGACCCGGGCGGATGCATCGCAACATCGCTATCTATCAGGACAAAATCTACCTGAACACGAGTGATGCACACGTGGTCGCGATCGATGCTCAGTCTGGCGAGGAGCGCTGGTCGACCGACGTAGGTGGCGGCGCAGGTTACCAGTACTCCAGCGGCTCGATCGTAGCTGACGGTCGAGTCGTGTCCGGACTCACGGGGTGCGGTCAGTATCGTGATGACACGTGCTATATCGTTGCGCTCGACGCAGAGTCGGGACGCGAGGTGTGGCGCACCTCCACGGTCGCACGCCCAGGTGAAGCCGGTGGCGACACCTGGGGCGACCTACCGGTCATGTTCAGGGCGGGGAGCGATGCCTGGATTCCCGGGAGCTACGACGCACAGAGCCGCACCATCTTCTTTGGGACGGCGCAGGCGAAGCCGTGGGCTCGAGCCGTGCGCGGTACCGACGGAGACGCCCTCTACACAAACTCGACACTGGCCCTCGATCCGGTAACCGGAGCACTGAAGTGGTACTACCAGCATCTTCCCGGCGAGACGCACGACATGGACGAAGTATTCGAGCGGATCGTGATCGACGTTGACGGTGGTCGGTCGGTGTTTAGCATGGGCAAAATCGGAGTGCTCTGGGATCTCGACGTGGAGACCGGACGGTTCAAGGCGGCGCACGACCTTGGATATCAGACGCTGGTCGACATCGATGCATTGACCGGCCGGGTCACCTATCGCGATGACATGATCCCGAAAATCGGAGAGGAGATCTTCTGGTGTCCGAGCACCTCGGGGTTCAAGAGCTGGCGTGCGATGTCTTATCACCCGTCCACGGAAGCGTTCTATATCCCGATCACACTCAATTGTGAGACTGCGGTGTTCGGTCCGGTTGAAAAGCGACCGGGTGGCGGTGGCACCGGGCCCGTTCGGCGGACGAACCATCTGCACCCTGAGAGCCCAGAACATCTCGGTGAGTTTTTGGCGATGAGCATCAAGACGGGTGAGGTGCTCTGGCGTCATAGGGTCCGGACACCGATCAATAGCGCGGCACTGACGACCGGCGGTGGATTGGCTATCGCCGGAGACTGGGACCGCTATCTCTACGTCTACGACGCCGCTGACGGAGAGGTCTTGTGGAAGACGCGGTTGCCGACCTCTGTGCAGGGATATCCGATTACTTACGCAGCCGGGGGAAAACAGTTCCTGGCGGTTCCGGTTGGGTCGGGTGGTGGGAGCTGGACATCGTCGATCCCGTCTCAACTGACACCGGAGAAGCGTCGTCCGGTAGGTGCAAACGGGATTTTCGTGTTCGCCCTGCCTGAGTAGGTTCTGAGTCAGGCCTTAGCAAGGAGTGATACGGGTGGCGAGTCGGCCGTCGGTTTCCAGACGACCGGTACTCGGTGTGGCGCACGGCGGTGACGACCGGGTCACCGGTTATCGACGACCGCGACACCCCACGGGCGGTTGCCGACAGGAATTGTGGCCACGACTTCCATCGTCGCGGTGTCGACGACGGAGACATCGTTTGAGGGGCCGTTCGCGGTATACAACTGCGCGCCGTCTGGACTTAGCGCGATCCCCCACGGACGCTCCCCAACCGTAGCGGCGCCACGCACGCCGCCACCCACGGTGTCGATAGCAACGACGGTACCGCCGCGTCCCGTCGAGACGAATAGGAGGTTCCCATCTGGCGACACGGCAACACCCATTGGTCTTGATGGATCGCCGGGCACATCGACTGATGCGATCACCTCGTGCGAGGTTGTGTCGATGATTGATACCGAGCCACCGTTCTCTGAGCTGGCGTAGGCTCGGCTGCTGTCAGGAGAAAACGCCACCGCACGTGGACGGGGTCCGACCTCAATCTGCTCAATAACCTCGTTGGTGGCCACGTCGATGACCGACACCTGATTGTCCTGTTCGGATGTCACGTAGACGAATCGTCCGTCAGGGCTTGCGGTGACTCCTTCAGGCTCATCACCGACCTCGACGGTTGCAATGATCTCGCCGGTCTCGATATCAACCACACTCGTGGTACCCGCATCCTCGTTGGCAACGTAAAGACGCGTGCCGTCTACATTCAGTGCTACCTGCTCTGGGTCGGTCCCGGCCTGGATGATGGTGCTGACCTGTTGAGCGGCAACGTCGACCACGCCGATGCCGTCTGCCGCTCTATCGGGCGGGGGCAGAGTGGTCTCGTCCACGCCTGGAGGAGCTGGTGGTGATCCGCTCAACGCCACGAAAAGTTGCCGTCGGTCTGGGCTCACCGCGATCCCCCGCGGGCGCTTGCCTAGCGGCACCGTTGCGAGAACCTCATGGGTGCCGCCAGCGATGACGGTCAGGTCGCCCGACCGCTCGTTCGTGACGTAAACGCGATAGGGTGGCGGCACCGCGTCAGTTACGACCGCCTCGGCGCCAGGATCGGGAGCGGTGCTGTCAGAGGTAGGACGGTCGCCACAGGCGCCACCTGCGATCATTGCGAAAGAGAGAATGAGATACAGGAGTCGGGTAGGCATCGAGATTCCACAAACAGGTCAGTCTGGCCAGTTTTGTCAGACGGGACAATACTGCTAGGCTCATAGTAGGTGGCGTGGCCAAGTTCGTCAAAGGTTGGCTGGAGTTTTCTGGTTTCACCGGGCGAGCACGGCACACACCACGCGTGAGTGCCATTTCCGCTTGCGCTTCACCAGGGTTTGATGACACGCTTCGCCCCGTACAGCCGTCACGGAGGAAAGAGATGGGAAACCGTACGTATCGTCGGACGATCGTCTATGCCAGCCTCACCGTTCTGGCGGTCGTAGCTCTTGGTGTAGGGCAGGCTGTGATTGACGACATCTCGGTTGCCAAAGCCCAGGCTCCGCAGGCACCACTATTTGAAGTTGATCCGTTCTGGCCGCGGCCGCTACCGAACCACTGGGTGCTGGGCTCGGCGATTGGGGTTGACGTTGACGCCCAGGATCATGTCTGGATTGTCCACCGTGGCTTGATGACCCTGGGTGCGAACGAGGTTCCGGCGTCGCTCGATCCGCCGAGAGCCGATGCGTGCTGTGTGCCGGCACCGCCTGTACTCGAGTTCGACGCGGCCGGCAACGTGGTCGGTAGCTGGGGGGGCCCCGGGACGGGCTATACCTGGCCAGAGTCCAATCACGGAATCACTATCGACCACATGGACAACGTCTGGATTGGTGGTAACGGTGAGAACGATTCCCATGTGCTCAAGTTTACTCGTGACGGCCGCTTTCTCCTTGAGGTAGGCGACCCGGGTATGGGGATCGACATCGACAGCAACAGCGAATCGCACTATTCGCGAGTGGCGAAGATCAGCATCGACGGCGAGGCTAACGAAGCCTACTTCGCGGACGGCTACGGCAACCGTCGAGTGGCGGTTGTCGATGCGAACACCGGCGCGTTGAAGCGATACTGGGGTGCCTATGGTAACCGGCCCGATGATGGTGATCTCGGGCGGTACGATCCAGACGCCCCTCCGGCGCAGCAGTTTCGAAATCCCGTGCACTGCGCTGAGGTCTCGAATGCTGGTCTTATCTATGTTTGTGACCGCCAAGGCGACCGGATTCAGGTATTTCAGAAGGATGGTACGTTTGTCAACGAGGTGTTCCTCGCGAAGACTACTCTGGGCTCGGGAACGGTCTGGGACCTCGACTTCTCCCGTGACGACAACCAGACCTATCTCTATGTCGCTGACGGCGTGAATGAGAAGGTGTACGTCGTCGAGCGCGAGTCACTCACGTTGCTGACAAGTTTTGGCGACGGCGGTCGACAGGCGGGCGCGTTCTACGGTGTCCACAGTATCGCCACCGACTCGCAAGGCAACATCTACACGACAGAGACCTACGAGGGAAAGCGGCTACAGAAGTTCGTGTTCAAGGGGATTGGGCCGGTGCCAGCGAGTGATCAAGGCGTTGTGTGGCCGACTCCGTAGCGAACGCATCGGTTATCGATTTATCAAGCCGTCATCAACCGTAAGGGGATGACGGCTTTTTTCTGCGTGCTAGGGTTGACGACCTAGTTCTTCCACCGACAACTCCCGCATCCGAAATTTTTGTATTTTTCCGGTGACGGTCATGGGGAAGCTGTCCACGAGCTTCCAGAAGTGGGGAATTTTATAGGTGGCAATTTGGTCCTTACAGAACGCCTGCAGTGCGTCGGCTGATACGGATGATCCGCGTTTGACTTTGATCCAGGCCATCACTTCCTCGCCGTATTTTTCCGATGGGATTCCGATGACCTGGGCGTCCTCTACGGCTGGGTGACTGTATAAGAACTCTTCGACTTCCCGCGGATAGATGTTTTCGCCACCACGGATGATCATGTCTTTGATCCGTCCGACGATGCTGACATAGCCCTCGTTGTCCATGGTTGCCAGGTCGCCGGTGTGCATCCAGCGACCGCTGTCGATGGCCGACGTGGTTGCGTCGGTGTTGTTCCAATATCCGAGCATAACGACGTAGCCACGGGTGCAGAGCTCTCCGACGACGTTGCACGGTGTGACGTGGCCGAGGTCGGGATCGACTATTTTTACTTCGACGTGCGGATGCACCCGTCCCACGCTTCCCACGCGTCGTTCAACCGGGTCGTCGACCCGCGTCTGGGTCGAGACCGGAGACGTTTCGGTCATGCCATAGCAGATCGTAATCTCGTGCATGTGCATCCGCTCGCGAACCTGGCGCATCACTTCGACCGGGCACGGCGAACCGGCCATGACTCCGGTCCGCAGCGTCGAAAGATCGATGGTCTCGAAATCAGGATGACTGAGCTGCGCGATGAACATCGTCGGGACGCCATACAACGATGTGCATCGTTCGGCTTCTACCGTCGCCAAGGTGTCACCGGCGTTAAAGGCTTCGCCTGGTACGACGATGCACGCGCCGTGACTCGTGCAAGCAAGATTTCCGATGACCATGCCAAAACAGTGGTAGAACGGCACAGGCACGCAGACGCGGTCGAGGTCGGAATACCCGAGGATCTCTCCGCAGAAAAACCCGTTATTGAGGATGTTGTGGTGTGACAGCATCGCGCCCTTTGGGGCGCCGGTGGTACCGGACGTGTACTGAATGTTGATGGGGTCGTCGAAGTTGAGTAAAGATTCACGATGGGCAAGGTCAATATCGGTAACCGAGGCCCCATCGGACTCGGTCAGGAGATCGGACCACTGATCCTCAAAAACGAGTGACTCCTCGAGAGCGTGGCACCGGTCCCGCACTTCATTGAGCAGGGTGATGTAGTCGGTCTGACGGAAGCCTCGCGAGAGTAAGAGCAGGCGCGAGCCTGACTGGTTCAGTGCGTACTCGAGCTCGCGTGATTTGTAGGCTGGGTTGATGTTGACCAGAATCGCACCGATGCGAGCGGTTGCGTACTGAGTGACGACCCATTCGTAGCGATTTGCTGACCAGACAGCGACCCGGTCACCCTTCTCAATACCACGTGCCATGAGCGCCTTGGCCAACGCGGTCGTGGTGTTCCAGAGTTCCTGGTAAGTCGCCCGGTACCCCTGCGACCTGACGACAAGTGCTTCACGGGAGGGTACACGGTTGGCTGTCCGACGCAGGTTCTCACCGATCGTTTCTCCCAGCAGCGGGACATCGCTGGCTCCGTGTGCATACGAGGGAGTCGTCATGTGGTGCTCAGTCGGGGCACATCGTTGGCCGCGGGCTGATCCCTTGCGCTCGGGGTACCAGGTTATCCTGTATCGAGACGGCAGCGTGGCGACGAGTCTTCAGCGTAGTGTACAGCTAGTTATTTTGTTGACTGTTCTCGCTGGTGTGACGGACGGATTTGAGGCTCAGGTGTTCTGGGCACGTGTGGATCTTGTGCAGATCAGAGCTTCCGCTCGGGACGGCGAGGTGCGACCGTACGGTGGGACGGCCATCGACGACGCGATGGTCGAGGCGTTCCAGATGTTCAGGACCCGGTTCTACCAGCACGCGGTGATCGTCCCGATTTCCGATGGTTTCGGCACGACCAGTAACACGGATATGATACGAGTCCGCGTGAAGCGACCGGGTAAGTTTGTCGTTCGCGCGCGCCGAGGGGACGTGACAGCGCCCGACCGGTGGCGGCCTGAAGTTGACCGTGAGTAGTAGCCCACCGATCCCTACGAGCGATCGCGAACCGGTTCTCGACGCATTGGACGTCTCGAAGAGCTATCAACGGGGCGACCAGTTGGTGTCGGCACTACGCGGTGTCACGCTCCGCGTGTCGGCCGGCGAACTCATGGCCATTGTTGGGCCGTCAGGCTGTGGTAAGTCAACCCTTCTCCATCTTTGTGGCGCCATGGACAGGCCAAGTCAGGGCATTGTCCGTTTCAACGGGGAAGACCTGGGTGCTCTCAGCGATGACGAGCTGACTCGACTTCGGCGGCAGCAAGTTGGGTTTGTCTTCCAGTCGTTCAATCTGCTACCAACACTGAGTGTTGCCCAGAATATCGGTCTCCCGTTGCTGCTTGGGGGCCAGACAGAAAAAGCTGTGACAAGTGCCGTCGAAGTGATGGCAGGACGGGTTGGCCTATCGGCTCGCTTGGATCATTTACCGCAGCAGCTGTCAGGTGGGGAAGCACAGCGTGCCGCCATTGCCCGGGCAGTCATTCATCAGCCAACGGTTCTAATTGCTGATGAGCCGACCGGTAACCTCGATTCCGAGAATGGCGTTCGCGTCTTAGAGCTTTTGGTCGGGCTTAATCGAGAGTCCAATACATCGATCGTGGTTGCGACGCACGATGAATACGTGGCCAGACGCATGGGGCGGGTCGTGCATATGCGTGACGGTCAGATCGTCGATCCTGCATTGTGAGTCTCTTTCGCTGGTTCATCATTCGGCACGTCCGGCGTGAACGGTTGCGCAGTGTGGTTACTGTGGGTGGTGTCGCGATCGGCATCGCCGTTGTGGTAGCTATTCGACTGGCAAACGAGTCTTCGGTACGCGGATTCGAGATATCCCTCGAGGCGCTCTCCGGTCAGGTCTCACTGGAGGTCACCAGTCCCGGTGTTGGTGTGGACGAGGACCGGTTGGCCGAGCTGTCGTGGTTACGAACCTTCGGTCAGGTCAGCCCGATCATCGACAGCGATGTATTGGTACGCCCAGCGGATGCGGATGCACGCGGGGAGCTGCTGAGGGTGCTCGGCGTCGACATCCTTCGAGACTGGCCGTTCCGTGATTACCGGTTCGTCGACAACCTTGTTGATAACGATGACGAGGGAGAACGCGTACGAAGCGCCGGCTTGGTCACGACGCAAGAGTTTTTGTCCCTGCTAACCGATCCGGAGGCCATTATCCTCACCAAAGCCTTCGCGGACCGTCACGGTCTTACCGTAGGAAGTCGCGTTGAACTCTTGGTTGGCGATCGCGGCGTGGCACTGGTAGTCCGCGGTTTGCTGGGCAATGAGGGCCCGGCGCAGGTGTCGGACGGCAACTTTGCCTTGATGGATATTGCTGCGGCTCAGCTAGCTCTGGGACGGCTCGGGATGGTCGACCGCGTTGACATTCAGCTCGACGAAAGCCATGTCATCGATCGAGCCGAACGAGAGATCGCCGACCGTCTGCCTGCAGGGTTGTCAGTGCAGCGTCCGGAACGCCGCGGTGCGCAGGTCGAGACAATGCTGGCAGCGTTTCATTTCAACCTGACAGCCTTGTCGTATATTGCATTGCTGGTGGGATTATTCCTGGTCTACAACGCCGTCACCGTTTCGGTGATTTCCCGTCGTGCAGAGATCGGGATGCTCCGCACCGTTGGTACGTCACGCTCGACGATTTTGTGGCTCTTTCTCGGCGAGGCGCTGGTCCTTGCCCTGATCGGATGTGTTGTCGGTGTACCGCTGGGTGGTTTACTGGCACGGGTGGCGGTCGAGATGACAGCGTCGACCGTAAGCACGTTCTGGGTGGCCGAGGCCGCGACCGTACCCGCGGTCGGTGTCGCCGAGGTTCTGTTGTCGTTCGCGATTGGTGTGCCGCTCGCGCTTGCCGCGGCGTTTCTTCCAGCCTACGATGCTGCCCGACTCACACCGCTGGCGGCAGTCCGAGGCCAGACTGATCTGTTGATCCATGCTCGCCTACCTCGTCGGTATGTCGTGTCGGCACTCGCGTTGTTCACGCTGGCCGGATTGTTCTCGGTGCAGCCACCGGTGTCCGGACTGCCGATGTACGGGCTCGCCGCGGCTCTGGCTGTCGTGGGTGGCGGTGCGCTTTTGGTCCCGGTCGCACTGTCGGTACTGCAACGGATCCGACACCCCTTGGATCGGCGTGTCGCAGTTGAGGTAATGCTGGCTCGTGCGAACCTGGCTGCGTCGATTCGACGGTTGTCAATCTCAGTTTCCGCGCTTGTGGTCAGTCTGGCGATGATGGTGGCAATCGCCATCATGATCGGGAGTTTTCGGGAGACGGTCGTCTACTGGATCGAGCAAACGCTGCAGGCTGATCTTTTTATTTCTGGTGCTCGGGGGTCACCGGTCGGCGATCGAGGCGGTATTGCGGTTGATGTTGAGCAGGTGATCGTCGAGTATCCAGGAGTGACCGCGATCGACGGCTTCCGGAGCATCAATGTTCCGTATCGTGAATCAATGATTATCGTAGGGTCAGGTCGGTTTGACGTGCTGATGGCTCACGGCAACCTATTGTTTAAGTCTCCGTCGGATAGCCGGACGGCGATGACGGGGGCGGTGGGGCGAGATGCCGTGGTCGTGTCGGAGAGTTTCTCGCTCCGCTACGACACGCAGGCTGGCGACCGAATTGAGTTACCCACTCCGAACGGACCACAGAGGTTTGACGTTGCCGCGGTGTATTTTGACTATTCGAGTGACCGCGGGCTAGTTGTGATGGATGAGGCGGTCTTCGCCAGGCACTATGATGAGCGACGTCCATCCAGGTTAACCGTTTATCTTGATGAGGGGACAGACCCGCGAGTTGTCCGCGAAGGGATTCTGGCATCGCTTGGTTCAACCGGTCTGATTTTTGTTAACACCAACGCTACTCTTAGGCGCCAGGTACTGGAGGTTTTTGATAGTACTTTTGCAATTACCTACGCACTAGAAGGGATTGCAATTCTTGTGTCGATGTTTGGAGTGGCGAGCACACTGTTGACGTTAGCCTTAGAGCGACGGCGCGACATGGCGTTGTTACGTCTCGTCGGTGCTGAGCAGCATCATCTACGGCGAATGATCATGGTTGAGGCTGGGATCCTCGGTTTTGTCAGTCTCGGGCTTGGACTAGCCGTAGGCCTCGTATTGTCACTGATTCTAATTTTCGTGATTAACGTCCAAAGCTTTGGGTGGACGATCCAGTTTCACCTTCCGATCCTGTTCCTGGCACAATCGTCACTGGTGATTCTCGTCGCGACCGTCTTGGCCGGGTTGTATCCCGCGCGATTGGCGAGCCAGCTTAGCATGGCTGATCTTCGAGAAGAATGAGCGGATAGATGTCCAGAAAAGTGCTGGCGATTAAAAAGAGTATGCGTTGGGTGGAATTGATTATTGCTACGGTCTTGACGGTAATCATTCTGCCGGAGTCGACGATTGGCCAGGAGACAGACACCGGGTGGGCGCAGGCGCACCAGGGGCGTGTTTTCGAGTTTCCTGCAGATCATGCGAGTCATCCCGACTACCGAATTGAGTGGTGGTACTACACAGGCAACCTGGAGGGAGTCGGCGGTCAGCGGTTTGGGTATCAGGTCACCTTTTTTCGCGTTGGAATCGATCGCGAGCCGAAGAATCCGTCCGTGTGGTCGGTTCGTGATCTCTTTATGGCCCATCTTGCTGTGACCGATCTTGATCGGGGACAGCATTTCATGAACGAGCGTCTCAATCGCGCCGGAGTGGCGTGGGCCGGTGCCCGAGAGGATCGACTGGAAATTTGGAACGAAAATTGGCGCCTTGAGTCTGACGGCGCCAGCCACGTCCTTCGGGCTATGAGTGATGACGGACGTTTTGGTGTCGACCTTCGGCTGGCCGCTGACCGCCTCCCGGTGCTTAACGGGCGGGAGGGGTTTAGCCAGAAGGGTCGTCAGGCGGGGAATGCGTCGCATTATTACTCGCTGACTCGCATGGCGACCAGCGGAGAGATCCGGGTGGAAGGCCAGACGGTGGGTGTGGCCGGTTTCAGCTGGATGGACCATGAGTTCGGAACGACCTTTCTGGAGCCTTCGCAGCAAGGTTGGGATTGGTTCTCGTTACAGCTCGATGACGGAACTGATCTGATGGTGTATGTGATCCGACAAGAAGACGGAGCGGTTGACCTGCACTCGAGCGGGACGCTGGTCAGGCCGAGTGGGGAGGTTGTGCCTCTTGAGGCTGACGACATCAAGCTTGTGCCTGGGCGTGAGTGGGTGTCGCCGAGGAGCGGCGCCCGGTATCCGGTTGAGTGGGTGGTCGGAATTTCCAGCGAGTCGCTTCGTCTCGAGGTGCAAGCGGCGGTCGATGGTCAGGAACTCCACACGGAGCAGTCGACCGGTGTGACATATTGGGAGGGCGCGGTGATCGCGACAGGCTCATTGGGCGGTCAGTCGGTCGCTGGGCGTGGATACCTCGAGATGACCGGCTACGCGGGGCGTCCGATGAGCGAAGTGCTGCGATAAGGGGCGCGGGCCGCCAGGCTCGATGCGGTGCTTTCGGTTATATGTGATGTCCTACGCGAAATACGGCAGAACGGTTAGAATGATCTAAAGGAGGATCATGGCTCATACCAAGCGGGTGCTGTTTGGGTCGTCGGTGTTTGTGCTACTTGCCGTCGTGACGGCGTTTGCGCATCTGGCCGTCACCAAGACGATGCCGGATGCCGATGCTGTCGTGACCAAGTCGCCGCAGACGATCGAGGTTTGGTTCACCCAGGACCCTGACCCGGCCATCAGTCAGCTGTCGCTTGAGGGGCCGTCCGGCGCTATGGAGCTGGGCGACACGAAGGTGTCAGACGAGAAGTCGTTAACGGCGATGGTTTCTGGAACACTCGCTTTCGGTAGCTACACCGTTAGCTGGCGAACGGCGGGTGACGACGGTCACGTCAGGCGAGGCGACTTCCTGTTCGACGTGCGCGCCGCTAACTAGCGCACGTCTTCTCCCATGTCGGGTGAGACCCTGGCCTTGACTTATCTGTCACTGGCTAAGGGGTTTACCTATGTCGGCTTCTTTGGCCTCATCGGCGCCGTGGCGGTTCGACTGCTCGTCGTCCCGGGCTGTTGCCGCAGAGGCATGATCGTTTCCGAGTTAGTCCCAGCCATCGACCGACAGATATACCGGATCGCACTCTTCTCGGCGGTCCTTCTGCTCTGCGCGGTTGCTGCACGTCTCTACGCACAGACCTATGCTGTCTTCGGGCTCGACGAGCCGATTACCCTCGCGCTGATGAAGCTTGTCGCACTGGAGACGCGCTGGGGCGCCCAGTGGTTCCCTCAACTATGGGCTGTATTTTTTGCTATCGGCGCAGCTGTTCTGACGGCGGTTTGGCCTAGTGCGGGGTGGTGGTCGATGGCAGTTACTGCCGCCGCTCTGGCGTTCACGCTGCCGATGACCGGACACGCAATGTCATATTCTGGTGGCGCTGGGTTACCTTGGACCTTGCAGGTAGGTCACGGAGTGGCCGGGGGGTTGTGGCTCGGAACTCTCGCCACGGTAGTCGCCACGGTCCGTTCTTCCCGGATCAAGGCCGTGGACGCAGATGGTCAGCTGACGGTCGCTTTGGTAAATGTTTTCTCTCCTTTGGCGGTTGTCGCTGTCGGGACGGTAATGGTGACCGGAGTCGCCACCGCGACCTTGTATCTCGATTCTTGGAGCCAATTGTGGCAGACGAGCTATGGTCGTGTGCTGCTGGCGAAGGTTGCCCTGATACTGGCGACCGGAACGGTGGGTGCCTACAATTGGAGATTCCTTCGACCTCGGATGGGCAATGCCACGGGAATCACGGCGCTAATCGCGTCGGCAAGGCTTGAGCTTGTACTCGCCTGTCTGGTGCTTTTTTTTACTGCGATCTTGGTACATATGCCGATGCCTGAGTAGACTGTGCATTAGAGACTGTGCACTAGAGACTGTGCATTAGAGGGGAGATCTTCGATGAGTCATACATCCGTTTCACGGCGTCGATTTATACAGGCCGCTGGGGCTGCGAGTGTTTGGGTGCCGACGGCTGTCAAGGGGTATACAGGAGCCGAGATGCGTTCGATGAGTGCCCCACACGCACTTCAGGTCGGTGTCTCGAAGTGGGATCTGGACACACCGTCGCTCTGTGTAGATCTCGACGGGCTGGAAGCGAATCTGGCCACCATGCAGCGAACCGTGTCGGGCAATGGCATTGGTAGCCGTCCTCACGCAAAGACGCACAAGTGTCCCGCCATTGCCAGGCTGCAGCGTGAAAGCGGGTCGGTCGGTATCTGTACGGCCAAAGTGGCTGAAGCGGAGGTGATGTTCGAGCACGGGATCGATCAAATTCTGTTGACAACCACCAACGTGACGCCGTTCAAGATTGAACGGGCCATGAGCTTGCGGAAGTGGTGCGCCGGATTCGTGCAGGCGACCGATACGTCCGAGAACGCACGTCTCTTGTCTGAAGCGGCCCAGGCAGCCGGTGTCGTGGCGGACGTGGTGGTCGATATCGATCCGGGTGGACATCGAACGGGTATCACGCCCGGACAGCCTGCGCTCGAATTGGCGCAGCTTGTGGATCAGCTTCCAGGTCTTCGGCTGCGCGGTACGCTGTGCTACGACGGCGGGTCGCAACACAAGAAGGGATTTGACGAACGGAGAGCCCAGACGCTTGAGCGGCTGGCGCCTGCGGCTCAAACGAAGGTGCTGATGGAGCGGTCTGGCCTTAATACCGAGATCTTCAGCGGAGGCGGCACCGGGACCTACAACATTGACCATGAGACAGCTGGTATCACGGATGTTCAGGTCGGGAGTTATGTTTTCATGGATGCCAGTTACTTGGCGATCGGGGGAGCGTCGAATGCAGAGGTCTACGCCGACTTTGAACCGTCGCTGACGATTCTGACGACCGTGTTAAATGCCCAATACGAGGGAGTAGCGACGACCGATGCTGGAGCGAAGTCGTGCACGATAAACCAGCCGTGGCCACTGATCAAAGGGGAAACCGGGATGTCCTACCGAGCGGGGTCTGACGAATTCGGATCAATCCGATACGAAGACCCCAGCCGCACGTACCGTGTTGGTGACAAGCTTGAGCTGATCGTCTCGCATTGCGACCCCGTAGTGAACTTGTATGACCAGATGTATGCAGTTCGTGGAGAGACCGTCGAAGCTGTCTGGCCTATTGCCGCTCGTGGAATGTCAGCGTAACCGGCTCTGTTGCGGAGAAACGATGCTGTCGGGTTTAGGAAAGGGAGCTTAGGTGGTCGTTTCTGACGTTTCGGCGGCTTGTTCGACCGGTTGTCCTTCGGCTGGCGCCTCCAAGATCTCGACGATCTCATCCCAGTCGTGCATGTTGATGGCGTCGTAGTCCGCCGGACATCCGAAGTCGCGTGGCTGTGGCGCGGTCGTGTTCCCGAGAGTGACGCACAAACCGCAGCCGATGCACTTGTCAACGCGGACCGCACACACCCAGCGGTCGTGCGCGTCCTTCTCCTCGACGATACAGTCCTCAACCGGGCACGCAGCCTGACAGATCGAGCACGCGAATGCCCCAAAGCACCGCTCCGGATCAATTACAGCGATTCTTTTCGGTGCCCGCTTGCGCGGATTGCTCATCAGCTTGGTCCACATCGCCGGTCGATTATATAGGAGACTGATACCAGTGATCAGGTAACGGGTGGGCTACCAGCCGCAACAGTCGGTCTTGAAGCCGCAAGCTGGGCAACGCCAGACGGCGTGCATCCTAAACATTTCAGCACTGCAGCGCTCGCAAACCACGGCGGATTCGGCTGGCGGGACTGTGGTTTTGGGAAGAGGGGGCGGTGGCTTTCGAGGCTCGGTCATGGCTGAGTCGATTGGGTCGATTTTAGATCCTTGATCATAAGACATCCGCGATTACCGATGTTTGAGTGTCTGCATCGAAGGCGTTACGGACCGGAGCCGGGGTATCATGAAACTAGAGGGGGGCGCGCGAGTGAATGAACGCACACAGGTCTTCATGACGACCGTGCTGGGCGCGGCGGTGGGCGGAGTGTTGGGCTGCCTCTATTTGACGGAGCGTGGCCAGCGAGTGAGGCTGCAGCTCGATTCGTTCTTCGATAGCGTGATCGACGAGATCCATCAGATGGAACAGACCGTGGGCAAGGCGCGCGTTGCCGTCAACGAGGGCCGGCGAGCGATCGACGATGTTCTGCGGCCTGCTGAGGCTGGGGTGTCGTGGAAGTCGCGTGATTCAGGAGAGACGCCACAGGCCCGGCAGGTTCGCTAAGTTCGACCTGTTGAAGTTGTTCCGTCTGGGGGTGAGCTGATCGGAGCAGCCGCTCGGTAGGTCTTGCCGCGGCTTCTTTGCAGTGAGGTTTTCACGTGTGCTTTGTCGATCGCGTACTGCGGCGCGGTCTTTCCGTTCACACTATTGTTGCTCGTCGTCTTTGTTCTTGGACGCTTTACGAATTTCGAAGCAGCGCGCACGACTGTCACCGACGGTGTCTAAGCGGCGCGTAGCTGTATTCTTAGAGTTATGCGCATTGCGTATCAGGGGGTGACCGGCGCTTACAGTGAAGCGGCCGCGCTGCGGCTCAACGCGTCGACTGACCTCATGTCGTGCTTATCGTTTGAGGACGTCTTCGCCGCGGTGGACAAGTGCCAGGCGACGCACGGGATCCTTCCGATCGAGAACACGATCGGAGGGACGATTCATCGGAACTACGACCTTTTACTTGAGCACGAGTTCCCGATCGTCGGCGAGATCAAGCTGGCAGTGGTGCACCACTTAATCGTCAACCGTGGCACTACGCTCGAACAGGTCAAGCGGGTGTATTCCCACCCGCAAGGACTAGCGCAGTGTGAGCGGTTTCTTCGCCAGCTGAAAGGCGTCGAAATCGTAGCCACTTACGATACAGCCGGAAGCGCCAAGATGATCAAGGAGGAGCAGCTGATAGATAGCGCGGCGATCGCGTCCGAACGTGCAGCGCATAACTTTGGGTTGCAGGTTCTGCAGTCTGGGGTCCAGGACCACGCGGACAACCTGACGCGCTTTCTGATTGTGGCCCAAGAAGCGACGCCGCTGGGACCACCCGACAAGACGACGATTGTGTTTCGTTTACCCAACGAAGCTGGTGCGTTGTTCAAAGCGCTGAGCGTGTTCGCATTGCGGGACATCGATCTCACCAAGCTCGAGAGTCGTCCGATCCCAGACCGCCCGTTCGAGTATCTGTTTTACGCGGACCTGAGTGCGAACCCAGAAGAGCTTCGGTGTGCGCGCGCACTGATGCATCTTGCCGAGTTCGCGCCGTCACTCAAAACGCTCGGCTCGTATCCGTCGTGGAAGGAACTTGAGTCATCGGCCGCACGCTGACAAGGCCGCAGTGTCACCCCTTGGCGTACGGATCAGTGCATAGCTTTGTCGTAATCACACCGTGGTCTGGAGCGCATCCTGATCTGCGCGTGACCATTGCAGTCAACGACAACGAGCGGCTACGATCATCCGTTCCTGCCTCGTTCAGCTGCGAACGCTTTAGGACATTCCATCATGACATTTAATGCAGAAATCCTACTCAAAGGGCACGGCGAGGTTGTGGACGAAGTCATTCATCGCGATGGTCCTGAGCCAGCGGACTGGACAGATGAAGATGTTCGCGAGGTTCTTAGTCTGACACTGCTGAGCTTTGATCGTGTTAAGAACCCAAACGCCGAGGATCGAAATATCTCTCTCCGCGGGTTGAGCTGGATCGTTACTCCCGTGGACGGGGGCGTCGCAATCGCGATCGAGATTCCTAGCGGAGCCGTGGTCGCCGGGCCGTTTGTCGTCGATGGTGACGCCCTGACTTCGGCGGTGACGCGCGTACTAGCAAAGCCGGCGAACGACGGGTCGACAATCCACTGACCTGAAGACTCGTGCCGGCAGGATCTGCATCATGGGCAGAGTAGAGTCTGATGCGCTGGAGCATTATGATCTCGAGCGGATCTTCATCGCGGCGAGGTTGACGGAAGCCAGGCGTGTGGAGGAAGTCCTCACCTTGGAGGGTGTTGAGTATGTCGTCAACGTCGAGCCGTTTGTGGCGGGGATATTCTCGACGTTTAGGCCTAGACAGGGCGCGGTGTTCTACGTTACATCGACGCAAGCCGACTACTCCCGTTCGAAGTTGATCGATGCGGGACTAGGTCGTGGAGTGATCGCGGAGAGGGTATAAGTCACGCGCGCGTGGATGTCGTCGGTAGAATAGGTTCACTTCGCCTCTACATGCCGAGGATGTCGACTACCCGACAAAGCTCGGCCTCCTGGAGAGCGGGTAGGGCGTCGCGGTCGCACAGCGGGGGATCTCCCATTCGATGGGCGTCGCCACGAGTGGTCGTCACGAGGACCACTTCCGCATCCCACTCGACGTGGCGCCGCGCCAAACCGGCGGCGACAAAGCTCTCGTCGTCTGGATGGGCGAGAATCATAAGGATGCGGGCTGGAATTGGCGTACGCCGAATATAGTCGATGCCGCCGGAGGCCGGTCTCTTTACCCTGATCGTCGCTACCTGCCCGACCCTCGCCGTATCCGGTCAAGGCTGAACGGCCCGACGGGCTGGGTGGCGACATACAAGAACAGGAAGCAATACAAAGCAGCGAGCTCGCCGCCGTTCAAGATCGGCCAAAACCCCCGCGGCGCGTGCGAGAGAAAATAGGCAAAGGCCATCTGCCCGCTGGCGATGAAAGCGATGTGAGGGACGAACAGCCCGAGCGCGATCAGGGCTCCGCCAAGGAATTCGATCACGCCGGCAGCACCGCGGAGCGACAGTAACTCCGCGCTGTTAGCATCGAGCACACCGAATAGTTTCTGCGCGCCGTGGCACGCAAAAAGTAAGCCGGACACAATTCGGATACCAGCGTATGCATAGTCTGAGTAGGGACCAAGCCATCGAGTCAATATGCCTCCTCTAGAAATTGCCGCAGCGTTTACTACCAGATTTCAGTGGGTAGACGGATACAGCGTCGATTCTGTTTACGAGAGTAAACTGATTCCAGTCCTGGCGGGATGAGCAATCATGATGGCGGAACGATGCGCGCTGAGGAAATAATCCAGCGTTATGACGCAAAGGAAGCGGTATTTCAACACGGTGCGGGGATGCTCGTTGATATTCTGAACGGCACCAACCTGGTGTCTCCTGCAACTGCGGAAACGGAGTGATGATTAGGAATGTGGGTGGGGACACTCTTCTAGCGAGTATTCTCTGGATTCTGGAGATCCGTCGCCGCCGTGGCCGTATGTTCCACTGTTGTATCGGTTTCGTGTTCCGCCCACGGAGTGTTTGACGCGATCTTCAAATTGGGCCGTAGCCGGCCCTCGACCCATAGAGGGTCCTCCGCACTCGATGAGCCAACCGACGCAAGTTACATCGTCTGGGAAATGCCAGGTAGGTAGCTCATTGACCGCGTAGAGCATCGTTTGCCACTTCGTGATGCCCAAAGCAGTGAAACGAGTTTTCTTATCATCCGGTTGCAGTGTGTAGCCAGCATCCTGGATCGCCGTCAAAGCAGTTGGATCTGACTGGAGTATTGAGTTGCTGTTCATTTCTAGATGGTCTAGCGAGCGACGTAGTCGACAAAGTGTTATCGCAAAGTAAGAAATACCCCGAAACCCTTGTTGCTAGCGCTGAGGTCTGACCCCCGTCCCCGTTGAACTGCTAATCCGGTCACCAGACCGAATCCGTCTACTAGCGGTACGATATCGTTGACGAGGTGGATCTTGTTGATGGGCTTGGACGTTTGGGTAGTTCTGGGCACACTTTGTGCACACGATCCCCTCCTGAAGCCAGTTCTGGCAGTCGCTCAACGCGTGTAAGTAACTGATTGAAAAGAGTCGCAACATATGCCGAGGTGGCGAAACTGGCAGACGCACAGGACTTAAAAAGCGTTTGTCGTGATCGCAGAGGGGCCGA
>CAUZDY010000008.1:0-88308 GCA_963578805.1 Vicinamibacteria bacterium
ATGAGGTTGAATCCTGATCCGACGGCAAGCGTTGCCGAGGGTGTTCCGTGTCACGATTACGATGAGGCAGTGACCGTCTCCAGGATACGCCACTAGTGTTACCGATGGGGTCACATGTACGATGCAACAATTCAGCCTGAATCCTTGCGCGGTTGGGACGGGCATGGTCTCCTCTTCGCTATGAATTAGTGTTATTGCTCTCCTTGGTCTTTATCGAGAACAGGTGGACACCCATGAGAATGAAGTTACCAGTTGTCGTTGTTTTAGCGGGAATCCATGGATTCCTGCCGATCGCCTCGAATCCGGCGGCAGCGCAGTGGGCGGAAACATCAGCGGCGCAGTGGGCGGGGACCGGGGGGGCGCCGCCTCCTACTCCTGAGTTGGCCGCTGCTGGTGACGTTAAGAGCGTGGTGTTTAAGTGGATGTGGTACATGGGCATGCTCCGCAATTGGCAGGAGCTCGACCACGTCGCGATGTTTGAATTGCGGAAGAGCACCGGAACGATCCGTGTGGCAGGACAACCGTGTGAACTCGAAAACTACCGGACCAGCATCAACTACCAGGTGAGCGGAATGCGCGCGCAGTATGAATGCACACTTCCGAATGGTCCACACAGCGGAATCGAGGTTGTCAGCGGTCAGATTCGAGGCGAACCAAATGCCAACGCCTCGACCGGGCAGTGGCCGGGTGGCATGTTCGCTGGCACTAGTGAAGATATTTTCGCTTGGGACTCCGACGTGATCGGCGCAGGGCTGGTAGACGGACAGGGAACCGCCACGCCGAATGGGGAAGCCCGCAACGAGCGACTCATCCGGCTCTGGGCCGGTCCGTGGGGTGCACCCAAGGCGGCCGCCGCGGATCCCGATGCCACGGTGGTCATGGAGGAAGGCAAGCCGGTCGTGACTTTCGCGATTCCGTTCGTCCAGGGGGCAACCGCACAGGCCACACTCAATTCAAACAATCAGGCCGAGCGGATCGAGGTTCGACTGGGCAATGTCGTGACCGAATTCATCTACGAGAACTATGCGGACTACAATCCAGCTGACGACCAAATCATGGGGTACACCCCTGGCCATATTGTGGAGAAGCGTGACGGCGTAACGGTGCTCGACATCACCGTGGCCGAGACACATGTGGGAAATCTGTATGTTGTGGTGCCGGTGCCGGACAGTGTGCGAAATGCGTCGTCACAGTGAAGCAAGTAAGTAGAAGGTAGCGTCGTTCAGCAGGAGGAAGAATTGGAGCTCCCTTTATGGGTAGACGCGTTCGAGCAGTACGGTCTCAGTAAATGGCTCCGCGAGTCGCGCTCGTTAGTGATCGGTTACTATCCCATTCTTCTTCTTCACACCCTCGGATTGTCCCTTGTGGTTGGTCCCAACGCGGCGATTAACTTGCGTCTTCTCGGTGTTGCTGGTGACATCCCGCTAGCGCCCCTACGCCGGTGGTTCAGCCTCATCTGGTTTGGCTTGGTTTTGAATGTCACCTCTGGTGTGTTGCTCGTGTACGTGTACCCGGTTAAGTCGTTGACGAACCCTGTCTTCTATATCAAGCTTGCGCTCCTCGGGTTCGCCATCTGGATCCTGCTTCGTATTAAGACTCGTGTGTTTGACGACTCTGGCCTGAATGAGGCGGACATGGTGGCGAGAGGCAGGATGCTGGCGGTCTGGTCTTTGCTCGCGTGGATGAGTGTCCTCGGGGCAGGCCGTTTGCTGGCCTACACGTGTCACTACCTGTTGTACGCAGTGCCGTGTTGACGGCCCCCTCGGCTTATGGATTTTTCGCACTTTCATCTCTTGTTGAACCACTTCCCGATTGTTGGTACGATCGTAGGTGTTGGCCTGCTGTTACTCTCGTTTTGTGTAGATGGTCAGGACCTGAGACGGAGTAGCTTGGTCGTCTTCGTCGTCACGGCACTGTTAACGATTCCAGCTTTCATCAGCGGGTTTGGTGCACAAGTCGAACTCTTGGAAGACCCCGAAGTCTCGAACGATTTAATCCAGAGGCACCTAGGCTCTGCAGAGCTAGTCGTCTGGTTCATGGGGCTCACAGGGGCTCTGGCTGGAATCGGACTGTGGCAGTCCGGTCGACCGTTGCGGCCGGTCCGTGGGTTGACCTGGGGTGTGCTGCTGATTTCGCTAGTGACGGTAGCTCTTCTCGCCAGAACCGGGAACACGGGTGGACAGATTCTCCATTCAGAAATTCAGTTCGGTCTACAGGATACCGGCCTGGCAGCCTTCATCGCTAATTTCGAGCCATCACCTTCCTCGTTCACTCGACTCATGATCGCCAGCCAGTGGTGGTGGGCGTTCATGATGACGTTACACTTCGTCGGGCTGGTGCTTGTGGTCGGCACGATAGGACTCTTGAATTTACGTGTGCTGGGATTTGCCAAGCAACTGCCGATCGCTCCGTTGAACAAATTGGTACCCTGGGGCCTTGCGGGATTCGGCATCAACGTCGTAACGGGTCTCTTGGCGTTTATTGGGATGTCCGCGTACTACACTTATAACATCGCGTTCATGCTTAAAATCGTGGTCGTTCTGTTGGCGCTGGCAAGCTTTGCGCTCTTCTACATGACTGGCGCCTTCCGCGACTGCGAAGGTGTTGGACCAGGTGGAGATGCACCGCTACGAGCTAAGCTCAGCGCCGGAGTCTCGTTGACGCTATGGCTCGCGGTGATCGTTCTTGGTCGTTACATACAGCCACTGGAAAACAGCATACCCCGGTGATTTTTTTCAAGAGTAGATGTTAGGAGGACGCATCGTGAGTGAGAGTATGAAGTTGAACCGTTTAATTCCTGCACTGTTCGTCGTGTTGAGTCTGGCTGTGTCGGTACCGGTGTTTGGTCAAGAGCTCGTCACCGTCACGCCCGATGTTGTGTACGGTCACAAGGATGGCATGGCCCTGACGTTCGATGTGTTCACACCGTCGAATCCGAACGGTGCCGCCGTGCTGCATATCGTAAGTGGCGGTTGGGTCTCCCGATGGGTGCCTCCGGCACAGCTGTCGTCCCGAGTAAAGGAGCTTTACGAGGAACTATTCAAGGAAGGACTCACGGTGTTTTCCGTTCGCCACGGCAGCAGTCCCAGATACGTGATTCCTGAAATAGTTCCCGACGTACGGCGGGCGGTGCGTTTTATCCGTCTGACCGCCTCACAGTACGGTGTCGACCCAAACCGGCTGGGTGTCACTGGTATGAGCGCGGGTGGGCATCTCTCCCTAATGATCGGCCTTGCGTCGGACACGGGAGATCCTACGGCCGAAGATTCGGTTCTCCGCGTCAGTAATAGGGTTGCAGCGGTGGTGGCTTATTACCCTCCTGTCGATCTCGATCCGCCGGCAGATGCGGTGCTCACATCAGTTACGGAGGGTCCGAGAGAGGTCAGGTATCCGGCACTGAAGTTCACAGCAGCCGATGTGCCTGGCGTTTCCCCGATCAGACACGTTTCGCCAGATGACCCCCCTACGCTGCTTATCCATGGCAACAAGGATGAGCGCGTACCGATTGCCCAAAGCGAACAAATTTTTGCGGCGTTCCAGCAGGAGGGAGTGTCGAGTGACTTTCTCGTGATCGACGGCGCCGGACACGGTTTCACGGGTGAGGACGCGGATCGAGCGAATGCATCGGCGGCCGCGTGGTTCGGGAAGCATCTCGCTGCAGAGAACTAAGCTCCAGACCGGGCAGCCGTTCGGGAATTACAACCACGTAAAAGTATCGGTGCGGTGCGCGTGGCCGCTGCGCGAAGATGAAGGTCTGCAGGCGATGTCACGGCAGCAGCAGTGCATCGGCCCAGTATCTCTGATGGCAGTTACTGCACACACCGTACAGGAGCCTGCCGGCCTCGAAAAGCTGCTCGGCGTCTTGAGCTTCGGCCGCACTGACAGCTAGCATGCCTGTATCGACGAGCGCCGTGGCAGCTTTCATCCACTCATCGTCGTCCACGGCCCGAGGTGCCATCATCAAGAGGTTGCCAGATTCGGCTAGAGTCAGTGCGCTGTTGCGCACGGCGTTCCACTCTTCCGTTGTTTCCGGCCGGATCTCTGTGGTCCCATCAGGCGTTATCTGCGTCCCCACGGCGTCCCAGATGACATCGGTGAGTGGGTCGACGATCGCTTCCATTAAAAGACTGGTGTCGGCGACCGGCTGAAAGGGTGTTGGCTTCGGGCCACTCTGGCAGCTAACGCCCAGTAGAACAGTTCCAGCTACAACATACGCGATCGCCCGCATGTTCGGTAAAGCTATCACAACAAAAGCAGCAGATTCGTAATGCCGCGACACCAAACGGTCGGAACAACCTAGACGCCGCCGCTTGCTGATGGACAGGCGATCCGAAAACGTTGATTGACTGTTGCGAGTTTGTCGTCTATAAAAAGGTGCGATTTCCTAAAAACTAAGAATATGCGAACAAAACTAACGATCATCACGTTTTTTATCCTGACATTTGCGACGCTGCTCCCAGCAGGCTCCGCTGAGGAGTTTGATCTCGCCACCGCGACCATCGAGGATGTCAACGCGGCTTTCGACGCAGGGGCCTTGACATCGGAAACTCTAGTCCAGATGTATCTAGATCGCATTGCGGCCTATGACAAGGCTGGACCCGCCATCAATGCGATGATCTACGTGGACCCAAACGCTTTGGAGATTGCTCGCGAGTTAGATAAGGAACGGACCGAGAATGGGCCCCGCAGCAAGATCCACGGCATCCCCTTTATCCTCAAAGATCTCTTCGACGTGGAAGGTCAGCCGACAACCGGAGGTTTTGTTGGGTTGGAGGGTTCCACGCCCTGGCGGGACGGCTGGGTTGCACGCAAGCTGCGCGAGAGCGGCGGTATCATTTTAGGTAAGACAAACTTGAGTGACTGGTTCGCCCAAGCTCCATGGGGTGCGAGTACGTTGGGTGGACAGACCCTCAATCCCTATGCTTTGGAGTACGTGCCGGGTGGCTCTAGTTCGGGCTCCGGTGCAGGCATCGCAGCGGCTTTCGCGCAGGTGGGTTTCGGCAGCGAAACCGGCGTATCCATTCGGAACCCGACCTCGGAGAATAATTTGGTTGGACTCGCTCCGACCTTGGGTCTGGTCAGTCGTACCGGCATGATCATGAATGCCCTCACGCACGAGCGCGGCGGTCCGATGGCTCGCAGTGTTTACGATATGGCTGCCACGCTCGAGGCGGTCGCCGGATTCGATCCGGAGGATCTTGTCACGATGGCCTCGCGCGGAAAAATTCCAGAAGGTGGATATGTGCAGTTTGTCGATCCTGAAAACGGACTACAGGGTGCCCGCATCGGCGTGCTGCGTGACATGTTTCGGTCGGGTCCGATCCACGAAGAGGCATTAGCCCTCATTGAAACAGCGGTCGCGGATCTCACAGGCGCAGGTGCCTACGTCATCGATCCGGTCAGCACGGGTCTGCCGCTTTTGAGTCTCGCCACAAGGACGCGGGTTACCAGTTGGGAGAAGAAAGCCGCCACCGACTACTACCTCTCCGGCCTTGGCCCAGACGCGATTTATGAGGACATGACGGAGATGATCGCTGCGAACCCAGAACATCTTGAACGTTTGCGCGATCGAGACACTGTTGACGATCTCGACTCTAACCCGGACTATCTCGCGCGGATAAAGAATCGCGAGATGATGGGGAAAGCCTTGCTCAGCCTGATGGAAGAGTTCCAACTCGACGCCCTGGTATTTCCTTTCAAGACGTTTCCGGCCACCAAAATCAAGGATGGGTGGAGCAATCGCGAAGCGGACAACGCTCTGTCGTCGCAAACCGGATTTCCGGGGCTGGTCGTTCCTGCAGGTTTCACCGAGAGCAACCTACCCATCGCGCTCGAATTCTTAGGGCGTCCTTTTAGCGAACCCACACTCATTAAGCTCGCCTCAGCGTACGAGGCTGCTTCGAAGCACCGTAAGCTACCTGAAAGTACGCCACCGTTGTAAAGAGGTAGTTGGCTGAACGCGCCTAGTCTGCCCCAATAGACCTGGACACACCCCATGGTTCTTCAGCTAGACATCCGACTTGGTCACTCTCAAGTTTTCGGTCTCATCTGAGAGGGTGGCATGGCCAGGTCTGGCAAGTCACCGATACGAAGCTCCGCTACCACGTGGTGACGGCTTCTGGTCTTGTCGGAGTACGCGGGAGCCCAGTAGCTGCGCGATGAAAGGCTAAAAAATGAGAAACCTTTTGACAGTACTTCTGTGCTGCACCGCATTCAGTTGTTCTGTTGACAATGCAGTCACACGTGATGAGGCGTTCACAATCATCATGATTCCAGACACTCAAAATGCAGTCGACTTTACGCGGCAAAAGACTAAAGGGTTCGCGATTGATAGCAGTGAAATTTTCATTGACCAGATGCAACACATTGCTGCGAGGAGCGTGTCAAATGGAGGCGACGTCGCCTTTGTGGCCTCTGTGGGTGATGTTTGGCAGCATGTAACCAGCGATACAGATCCAGGACATGTGGCGCGGGGGATAGAGGCACTGCGAAACATTGAGACGGGATTCGAACGAGTCATCCATCCTGAAGGCACATTGAGGTTTGAGATACCCAAAGCCATCGAGGGGTATCAACTGATTAGCGATGAAGGAATCCCCTTTGGAGTAGCACCAGGTAATCATGATTATGATGCGTGGTGGGCTGTTGCCGGTCCAGCGGCAAACTCGGAAGGGAGCGATTCAAACTCCCCTGTAGGACCCGTGCCAATAAATTCTATGCTGCATGTCGGTGGGTTAAACAATTTTCGCATGGCTTTCGGCAGTGATACGGACTTCTTCCGAGACAGGGAATGGTATGTAAGTGGGTTTGAGGGTGGTGAAAGTAGTGCCCAAGTGTTTTCAGCAGGTGGATACGAATTCTTGCACCTAGCTTTCGAACTGCAGGCAGGAGATGACGTGATTGCTTGGGCACAGGACGTCGTCGATGAATACGCTGGACTGCCAACAATTATTTCAACGCATGATTATCTGAACAGTCGTGGCGAGCGACTGCCCGCCGAGATGGATCTAGCCTGGGTAGACCCCGGAGAAAATAATAGTGCTGAGGAGCTATGGCAGGAGTTTATTCGTAAAACAGATCAAGTATTCATGGTTCTGAGTGGTCATCAGCCGGGGCAGGCCATCAGGATCGACGAAAACGACAATGGGCATGAGGTGTATCAGATTCTGGCTGATTTCCAAATCCGGGGCCAGGCTGGGCTGGATGCGGGCCAAGCATTGGGCCCCGGGGGAGCGATTGCGGGTATTGGGGATGGTTGGTTTAGGGAAATGATTTTCCACGTACGCGACTCCAACCCCAGAGTCGATGTAAAAACCTACTCAAGCCACTATGAGAGTTATTCCAGCGAATTAGATACCTACGCTGAATGGTACAAGAATCGCGAACAACCCAACATGAGTGACGAGCAGTTTCTAGCTGCAGAAGAATTCAGCATTAAACTTGCCGACTTCCACATGAGATATGGAATGCCGGATGAGCTCTGATCGGCCCCACTTGGGAGGGCTTCTGGAGCCTCCAGTATTGACGTGGGACGGGAGTGATCTGCCCTGGGGTTACCTGTTGGTTATGCCCGTTGATATCAGCCAGAGCGTTCGGGCGAGTGTCGCGGAGTCGATCGTCGACGGCCCACCCTTGCCTGCGATTGCCTGATGCTCTCGTGAGGTAGAGAGTGAGTCGATCAGTCTGGCAGCGCGAACGTTACCAGCATGTTGCTTCCGACCGGCGCTTCGAGTTCGGGCGCGTAGGTCCTAATTCTGTCTCCGAACCCACCGACAGGTACGGTCAGATACTGTTGCCCATTGACCGCGTACGTTACCGGGTGCCCACTGATCTGACTCCCGAGGATCGTCTCCCAGAGGATGTCACCCGAGGCGGCGTCAAATGCACGCAACCGTCTGTTCGAATCGCCGAAAAAGACGACGTTACCGGCTGTGGCGAGCGTCGCTCCCGCATTAGGTGCCCGCTGCCCATATCGCCACACCCTTCGGCCGGTTGAGATGTCGACTGCCCAGACCTCCGTCAGATCGCCATCATCTTCGAGGCCAGGTTCTGGAATCGAAAAGCGTGGACTTGCACCCGACACGCTCCGCTCGTTGGTCGTCTGGTCGAGGCATGACCGGTTGATCGGAACGTAGAGCAGCCCCGTCACCGGGCTGTACGACCATGACCACCAGCCTTTAATGTTGTGGCCACAGACGACAACTCGCTGACCATTTTCACGAGCGACGAGATCCATGTTGATATAGACGGCGCCAGTCTCGACATCAATATCGCTGATCACGAACCGTTCGGTGTCAGTGTAAGGGAATGGTGTGGCCCACAGGAATTCGCCAGTCTCTCGATCGTTAACGAACAGACCACCGGGTTCTCCCATCACCACAACGACCTTGCGCTCCTCTGCCGTTCCCGTAAGTTTGGGATTGATCCAGCGCACAGCTTCAGGATCTGGATTTATCACCGTGTCGATGAGCGTTCTCTCCTGCACGAAGTCTTCATCCCAATCGTCACACGGCAGGTATTGGTAGTACCAATCGATCGCTCCCGTATCCGCGTTCATAGCCAACGTGGAGTTGGAGTAGAGTTCGCACGGAGTCCGGTTACCAACATCCCAGGTGCCACGCCGCACGAGCCGCGGGTAGGGTAGGGGCACCGCGATGCCCCAAAAAATACGGTTTAACTCTGGGTCGTAGCTCCCCGGGAGACCCCACGGGGAGACATGGACACGGTCCGATGTCGGGACGTTGCCCCAGGTGTCTCCGCCTGGGTCGTCGGCACCGGCCGCGGTGTACGTCCGCCATTTCTCCTGCCCAGTGGACGGGTCGTGCGCGGCAATGAAGCAGCGTGGCTCCAGACTGGATGGGCTGCACGTCCGCCCGCTGACGACTTGACCTTTGATGATCATGGCGCCCGACGAGTGAGTAATACCATCGCGGTAGTCGGCCATCTCCGATTCCCATGCGAGTTCTCCCGTTCGGGCATCAATTGCGAGGAGGTACGCGTCCGCCGACAAGTGAAAGATGTAATCACCGTAAATCGCCAAATTTCTGGTGCGTCCACCGAATTGGGAGAACTCTCGAAGATCATCAGGCCAGGCGCGCTGATAGTCCCAGATGAGGTCACCAGTGGTGGCGTCGAGAGCCTGGATATGATCGCTGCTCGGGTGAGCGATATACATCACGCCGTCGTAAACGAGCGGTCGGATCTGTTGCGGTCCCTCATCCATCGCGCGCATCCAGGCCAAGCGGAGATCGCCGACATTATCGCGGTTGATCTGATCGAGTGGACTAAAACTTTGAAAGTCATAGGTGCGATGCACCATGAGCCAGTCATCTGGGCTTGGGTTCAACAACATTTCGTCCGTAACGGGTACGAAATCAGGGCTCTGGACGGTTGTACCCAGGGCCTGTGGGGCCACAGCATTTACTCGCGCGGTCTGTGAGCGAGTGTACGTGACTTGCTGGGGTATTGGCTCTTGCTGTGCGGGGATTGGCACACTGAGTACAGCAGTGCCAAGCACAACTGCGGCAAGACAACGTGTGTGGCGACAGGTCATGAAACTCCTCCGCATAAGAAGACGAGACACTAGTTTACTTTCTGTTTAGAAATGGAGGTGATAAAACTTGCCATATAGGCAGTGTTTACAGATCGTGGCATGCTTTACGACAGAGGAGAATCAGATTACCAGAAGCTGGTTAGCGTTGAGCGACAGAGGCTCCTGAGACCCCTGCTTCAAGTCCCCGTTGAGCGGCTTGACGCGCCACGGTAGGCTAGGTGTTCGTCGTTTATTTCGGTGATCAGAGGCAAGTCTATGGTTGGCCGTTATTTTCGTCTCGTTGCCGTTCTCGCAGCTCTGCTTGGGGTTCTAACGGTGACTGGGTTCGCGCAAGAGTCCACGGGTGGTGAGTCAGACACCCGTAACCAAGTCATATCGGCGAATTCGTTTGGGTTGATCTTGGTGCCGTGGTACAACCGCAAGTACGAGTGTAAGGCTACGGAAAGAGCCACGATTGGTCTGTCTGGCACAAGACTTCCTTGGGGTGATGGTAGTGGCTTCTACAGTCTCAATAGGGCGTTGCGCTATTAGCCAAACGGTAAGGCGTTCAGAGGATTCTATTTAGGACCAAGGGTTGGAGTGTTTTCGGGCTTAGCTCCAGTGTTGCAAGAAGAGGATGGCATCGGTATGGATGAAGATCGAGGGCCACACCTCGGTTTCGGTTTCGAACTGGGACATGTCTGGCTCGTTGGGTCAGAGCGACACCTCAGCATTAGTATCGGCGGTGGCGCGACAAGGGTGTTTAATGGCGAGCCAATTCCTGTGCTTTGACTCGTTAATGTCGGTTGGGCCTTCTCGTACTTAGCTAACAATTTCAGAAGCTGGCACCCGTGTCACGTTATGAAGATTTCCACGCCCGCGAATGAGAGGCGGCGCACCTGTGCGAGCCGTTACTCCCGTCCCCGTTGAACTGCCCGCCCGCGGTAGGCTAGGAATGTAATGATTCGACTTCGTTCACAGCTCATCGCTGCTGCGATTCTTGCCGTTGGTCTGTCGCCACCCGCGGCGGCTCAAGATAACCCTAATTACGGACCGCCGAACGGAACGCTCGTTATTGCTGGCGGTGGCTCGACCCGTGGTACAGCGATCTTGGAACGGTTTATTGAGCTTGGTGGCGGGGTCAGTGACGGAATGTTTGTCGTCGTACCAACGGCTGGCGGGAATTACGACAAAGAGGGAAGTGTCCGTGTCTACGACGAGGCTCTGGTTTTGGCGCCGTGGAGAGATTTGGGGGTCTCGAACGTCTCGATGCTACATACACACGACACGGCCGTTGCTGACAGCGAGGAATTTGTTGCTGTACTGCGGCAGGCAACCGCGGTCTGGTTCAATGGAGGACGGCAGTGGAGAATTGTCGATTCATACGCTGGTACACGGACCTATGAGGAGTTTCACAAAGTATTGGAACGAGGCGGTGTTATAGGGGGGAGTTCAGCCGGCGCAACGATCCAGGGCACGTATTTGGTGAGAGGGGACACCAGCGGACCGGATATCGTCATGACTGATGAAGTTAACCATCAGCGTGGGTTCACGTTCCTTCGTCGGTCTGCCGTTGACCAGCACGTCGATACGCGAAACCGTTGGGACGATCTCGTGCCGGTAATTGACCAAAACCCAGAACTACTCGGTATCGGAATATCGGAAAGGACGGCTGTGGTCGTGACGGGAGATACGTTTAAGGTCATCGGACTCGGAGTGGTGGCGGTTCACGATCGAACCCGTGCGTATGAGGCGGGTGAGAAACCGTATTACTTGTTGCACCCTGGGGAGCGCTTCGATATGGACTTGCGTGCGATATTACCGTAGGGCTGACCGGCATGGCTCCTTCAATACTCCGTCGATTGGCACTCGCGGGGATGGTCGCGTTACTGGTGGGGGCCGCTGCGTGCACTGAGACACCTGAGCCTCCTCAAGCTGGTCCTGCTTCAGTCGAGCCGCGTAACTTCGCCAAGAGCGTCACTGTCGAGTAGAACTGGTCTCCGCGTCGTCGTGAGTGGAAAGAGATAGATGTGGCCACTCGCCGCATCGGTTTTCTGGCGACCGTCATTACTACCGTGGTCACGGTGACCTGTGGCGGAAACTCGTCCCCGACCGCGCCAACCACAACGACCGCACCGACACCAACAGTCACGAGCCTCTCGCTCAGCTCCTCCGCGATCACTTTGAGCGTTGGGAACTCGGCGACCGGCACGGCGACTGCCTCCTATAGCGATGGCACCAGCGCGAGTGTGAACGCCTCATGGAAATCGAGTAATTCATCGGTGGCGAGCGTCGACGTAGCTGGGACGGTGACTGCCCACGCCCCGGGGACGGCCAACATCACCACTATGAGCCGCTACCTGCGGAGTGCGACAACGCGACTGGCTGACGCCTTGACACGGCTGGAAGCTCATCAGCGGCAAGGGTTTCCTGGAAATATCGCACAAACGTCGCACAAAACGTCAGATCTGCCAGCTGACCCAGCGTCGGCCGATCCAAAACGGTCGGTTTTATTAGGGAAAAATGGAGCCGACGAGCGGACTCGAACCGCTGACCTGCTGATTACGAATCAGCTGCTCTACCAGCTGAGCTACGTCGGCATCTTGGGCGTGAGCGGAAACACAAAATCTTAGCACACGAAGGTCTAAAGCCATGCGTTACGGCGACTTGTCAGGCGCGACGCGTGGTGAAAGTGCCATGAACAGTCGCTCTGTATCTCGCGAAAGCAATACTCGCAATCGGTATATTTCACGCAGTATCCTGATCGCGATGTTGATCAGGTCGAGGGCGGAGAGCACTACTATTAAGATCCGCGCCCAGTTCTTTCTTTTGAGCAGACTCCAGCGGTCGATGATTCAGGGTATCGAAAGCGCCAGCGTGAGCACGCTGCCGATGGAACCATAAGTGATGTGTCGGATTTGCCGCCTGCTGCGAACCCGACTGAACTAGCCATGCCTCCGAACACGGTCAAAATCACAAGAGCGGTGACCAGACTCAAGAGACCGAAGACCATGTGGAAAGCAGTGAGAATCGTGAAGTGGAACGCCGTGGTGGCGACAGCACACCTAGTATAAAATTGGTGGTTGCTGTCACGGAAGGAGTTCACACCGTGGCGACGTGATGAGATGATGGCCTTAATAGCCAACGGGAACGGCCAAATCACCATCCGGGGCGCGCGTACCCACAATCTCAAGAATATCGACCTGACGCTGCCGAAGCAGACGCTTATCGTCATCACTGGCGTGAGTGGTTCCGGTAAGTCGTCACTCGCCTTCGACACCGTGTACGCCGAAGGTCAGCGTCGCTACGTTGAATCGCTGTCGGCGTATGCGCGGCAGTTTCTGGAACGGATGCAGAAACCGGACGTCGATGAGATCAATGGGATCTGTCCGGCCATAGCTATTCGCCAGAAGAACAGTATCCGCAATCCTCGTTCCACCGTTGGCACGACCACCGAGATACATGACTACTTGAGACTCCTGTATGCCAGGATCGGGCGTACGATTTGTCGGGGCTGTGGGAAGACTGTCTTTCGCGACAGCGCGGAGGTGGCGGCACGCAGGCTTGCTGCGCTTCCCGAGGGTACGCGGCTCTTGATCGGCTTCGAGATGCCGGTCGTCGACACGGCCGCCATACCGGGTGACGGCTCAGGGCATGACCGCACTGGAGTGAATGAGTCGGAGACGGCTAAACATTGGCCGACATCGTCTATCGGAAGAGTGTTCGACGGCTTGCATCGGAAAGGATTTCGTCGTGTGGTTGTCGGTGCTCAGGCGATGTCTCTCGAGGAGATCGACGTCACGATGCTGGAGGGACAGTCGACGATACGTGTCGTTGTCGATCGAGTCAAGATTGGGTCGGAGAACCTTAGCCGCATCACCGACTCAGTGGAGACGGCCTATCTCGAGGGTGGAGGGAAGTCGTTTGCCCTCGAGGTCGAGCCGGCGGTGCACCCTTCTACCGGCGCGACGCGAAATCTGGCGGTGGCCGACCCGGCCGTTCACCTCTTCAGTGAGCTGTTCGAGTGCGGGGACTGCGGAATCCATTATGAAGTGCCGCAACCTCGCTTGTTCTCTTTTAATAATCCGTTTGGTGCCTGTCCCACCTGCCATGGGTTTGGCAACGTCATTGAGCTAGATCTCGATCTTGTTGTGCCAGACCCGACGAAGTCGGTCAATCAGGATGCCATCGAGCCATGGAGTAAGCCATACTACCGGTCACACCTGGCTGGATTAAAGAAGGCCGCACGGAAACGTGGTATCCGGATGAATGTTCCGTGGGCGGAGCTGACCGAGGATGAGCGGCGCTTTATCGTTGAGGGCGACGAGGCGGGCTATCTGGGCATCAAAGGGTTCTTCCGAGGGTTGGAGCGAAAAAAATACAAGGTCCATGTTCGCGTCTTCCTGAGTCGGTATCGCGGCTACGTCGTCTGTCAGGAATGCGACGGAATGCGGCTGCGTCAAGAAGCCCGCGATGTGCGGGTGGGCGATCAAACTATCGATTTCCTCTGCGGCCTGACCGTTACTCGGGCACGGCAGTTTTTCGACGAGCTCGATTTAACCAAAAAAGAAGCGGCCATCGCCGAGAGAATCATCCGTGAGATTCGACGACGACTGACATTTCTGAATGACGTTGGATTGGAATACCTTGCGCTGGACCGGTTGTCGTCGACGCTGTCCGGCGGTGAGGCCCAACGAATCAATCTGGCGACGTCCCTGGGGTCGGCACTGGTCGGCACGCTCTACGTCCTGGACGAACCGTCCATCGGGCTGCACCCGCGTGACAATGAACGACTGATGCGGATCCTTCGAGAACTGCGCGATCAAGGCAACACCGTCATGGTGGTCGAGCACGACGCCGATATTATTCGTGCCGGAGACTATCTGGTCGATCTTGGTCTGGGTGCCGGAACGCGTGGGGGAAAGGTAATCTACGCCGGCCCGTACGAGCGACTCAAGGATGAGCGGACGTCTCTCACGGCGAAGTACCTGCGCGGCGAGCTTGCGATTCCGTTGCCGACCACCCGTCGAAAGCGCCTACCGCAGTCACAGGCGTTGCGGCTGGTCGGGGCGACCGAGCACAACTTGAAGTCGGTCGACGTCGAGATCCCGATCAATATGCTGACCTGTGTGACGGGAGTCAGCGGCTCAGGTAAGTCGACCCTGGTCCACGATGTCCTGTATGCCGCCATCAAGAAGGCCAAAGGCGAATGGGACAAACGGGTCGGTAGCCATGAGCGGTTGGACGGTGTAGAGCTGGTTAGCAACGTCGTGTTGGTCGATCAGGCTCCGATCGGACGGACACCGAGGTCGAATCCCGTCACGTACCTAAAAGCGTTCGATCCTATCCGGGAGCTGTTCGCCTCGACGAAGGAAGCACAAGCCAGCGGCTTGAAGGCCGGTCACTTCTCATTCAACGTGCCGGGCGGTCGTTGCGACGCGTGCGAGGGTGAAGGCGAGGTTCGAGTGGAGATGCAGTTTCTCGCCGACGTCTTTCTCCCATGCGAGCACTGCGATGGGCAGCGGTTTAAGCCCGAGGTGCTTGCGGTTCAGTACCGGGGACGTCGCATCGACGAGGTGCTCGACATGACGGTACGCGAAGCGCTTGCCTTCTTCGGCACGGTCCCTAAAGTTGTTAGGCGCCTCCAGGTGCTGGACGAGATCGGATTAGGGTACGTGAGGCTGGGACAGCCGGCGACGACGCTGTCGGGTGGAGAGGCGCAGCGGATCAAGATCGCCTCACATCTGACGTCCCACAGCCGAAACCGAACGCTTTACATCCTCGACGAACCGACGACGGGGCTCCACTTCGATGACATTGCCACACTACTGACGGCATTTCGAAAACTGCTCCAGGCCGGGCATACGCTCGTGGTCATCGAGCACAATCTTGACGTGATTAAGACGGCCGACTGGGTAATCGATCTGGGGCCGGAGGGCGGCGAGGCGGGTGGGAGACTCATGGTTGCCGGTCCCCCCGAGGCCGTGGCAGAAAACGCTGAGTCTCACACAGGGCGATACCTACAGCCGGTGCTGGCGGCGGGGCGAACCCATGCGTATGCAGACTCGTAGGGCACAAGGCCTACCGTCCATGGCGGGTGGCGGCTCGCCGACCTCGAGTCTGGGTCCTCCGCTGCCCCGGGACTTCTACGTCAGGCCGACCCTGGATGTGGCGCGCGACTTGATTGGGAAGGTGCTGGTTCACGTCTCGCCGTCTGGCACCACAGCCGGAGCGATCGTTGAGGTTGAAGCCTATATCGGCGAGAGCGACGCTGCTTGCCACGCGGCATCAGGGTTTACTGGTCGGAACGCTCCGTTGTATGGGTCACCGGGGCAGGCGTATGTCTATCTGAACTACGGGATGCACTACTTGGTGAACGCAGTGACTGAGCCCGAGGGTATGCCGGCGGCCGTGCTGTTTCGAGCGGTGGAACCGATCCAGGGGCGTCACCTGATGCAGCAGAGGCGAGAGAGAACGTCGTCAGGCGAGCACGACTTATGCCGCGGTCCAGGGAACCTGACCCGGGCGTTCGGGGTCTCGCTGTCCCACAATCGGTGCGACCTGACCGGTAACCGGCTCTTTATTGCCGACTGGGGGTTCACGCGGACCACTCACTGGACGCCGCGAATCGGTATTCGGGTCGCCGCGCGCCGCCGATGGAGATGCCTGGCGTCGGATAGCCCGGCGGTGTCCCGGCGAGTATCACCAACTCGCTAGCGCGGACGAGCCCGCAAGACCGGCACCTCGAACGATGTCTGCTCTCCGGCGCGGATGACTTCCAGTGTAACGGTGCTGCCGATAGGGGAATCGGACAAGAGCCGTAGGTAAGCAGCCGGGTCGTCGACCGGCTGGCCGTTGAACGCGACGATCACATCTCCCGGCTCAATACCGACCCGGGCGGCTGCTGAGTCCTGGTGTATCTGCCAGACGACCACCCCCCCTGTGTCGGGTGCTCCAAGCTCACGAGCGAGCCGGGGGGACATCTGGCGCACGTCGACATAGCCGAACGAACCTCGCCGGACCTCGCCGAACTCGATCAGCTCCTCAATGACTCGTTTAGCTAGATTACTTGGCACTGCGAACCCAACGCCCTGATAGCCACCGCTCTCGCTGAAGATAGCAGTATTGATCCCGACCAGTTCCCCGCGAGAATTGACCAGTGCTCCCCCAGAGTTACCAGGGTTGATCGCGGCGTCGGTCTGGATGAAGTCTTCGTATCGCGCCACACCAAGATTGTCCCGCCCCACCGCGCTCACGATGCCGAGTGTCACAGTCTGGTTCAACTGGAAAGGGTTTCCAACCGCCAGTACCCATTCAGCGATTCTCAGCGACGATGAGTCGCCGAATGGCACGATGGGGAGGTTCTCCGTCTCAATCTTCAAGAGGGCGATATCCGTCGAGGCGTCGCGCCCGACCACAGCGGCCTGATACTCGCGATTGTCGGCGAGCGTTACGGTGACGCCAGCCGTTTGGACACCGATCACATGGGCGTTGGTCAGGATGTAGCCGTCGTTCGTCACGATAACGCCCGACCCGAGACTCTGTCGCTCTTGATAACCGGAGAGACCCGGTCTGTCACCGAAAAAGTATCGAAAAAATGGATCGTTCGCGAAGCCGGTGCGCCGTTGCACGACCTGACGCGATGAAATATTGGTCACGGCTGCAATCGTGGCCTCCGCGATCAGGGTGAAATCCGGTCCGCCGACCAGTCCCAACGCCGGCGCTGGAGTGGCAGGTTGAGCCGCGAACGCGAGCGGCACATCCGTCGCCGCCGCCGCTCCTACATGGCTGGCCGCTTGCGTCTGGAGTCGGCCGGTGAGGACGACACCTCCGGCCATACCTGCCAGGAAGAGTAGCGATCCAAGAACCACGATACTGGTGCGCATCAGTTACACTTCAAGGGGGCTGCCGACACCCCTTCTTATTCTACCGCTATCAGCTCCGGGAGCTATGGTACGATCGGCTGCTGTTATGGCTTCGATTCAGGCGACCCGACTGAGAAAAGGCATGCTGATCAAGATGAACGCGGATCTACTCCGCGTCCTCGAGATTAATCATTTGACGCCCGGGAAGGGCCATGGGTTCGTCCAGGCCAAATTTCGGAACATCCGGAGCGGTTCGCTTAACGACCACAAGTTTCGGTCGGAGGACAGTGTCGAGCGGGCCGTTCTCGACTCACGCAATATGCAGTTTCTGTACGCTGACGGCGACGCCTATCACTTCATGGATACCGAGAGCTACGAGCAGACCCACCTTACCGCCGAGACCCTCGGCGACGCGGTGCACTATCTCTTGTCTGACTCTGTCATCACGGTTCAGCTGTTCGAGGACGAGCCGGTGGGTATCGAGCTACCACTTAACGTTGAATTGGTGGTCAGCGACACAACGCCGGCGATCAAGGGTGCGACTGCCAGCGCACAGCTGAAGCCGGCAACGCTCGAGACCGGCCTGGTGGTTCAGGTGCCGCCGTTCGTGTCGGTGGGTGACACCATTCGAGTCAGCACAGAGTCCGGAGAGTATCAAGGTCGAGCCTAACCCAAGCGGACCCTGTGGTTAGCGTGAGGACACTAGCAGGTACGCGGTGAACGAGATCGATTTTTCGAATATTCTCGATGTCGCGTTAACCGGTCTTGGCTTTGGGTTTCTCGTCGCCAACCTGTGGACCGTCGTCCAATTGCTGCGGTTTTATCGGTATCGCGCCACCGCGCTGCTGACCTGGTCGGCCCGTAAGCCACCGTATTACGGCATTTTTCTTGGGTTCGGCGTTGTCTTCGGTGTATTACTCGTCGTCAAGTTCGTCGTGCGGGGCCAGCCGCTGATGAGCGGGTTCGGTGAGTTGATGATGTTGTTCTACTACGCTTATCTCTGGCCGATGTGTTTTCGGATCAAGCGTGGTTTGTATAAAAACGGCATCTGGACCGATTCGCGATTTGTACCCTACGAACAAATCGGGGGATTGAGTTGGAAAGAGGAGCGCGAGCTCACGCTTGTGATCATCTACCGCCTCCGCAGCCTGGCGCGGCATCTGAACGTGCCGCATGAGCACTACGGTGGGGTTCGCCGGCTACTGCGTGACAAGATCGACAGCCACGATCTGCACTTTACGATGAAGATTTTTGACCTCGGAGGTGACGAGCGGGAAGTGGTTTAGGAACATCGAGAATTGTCGGTCGACGGTCTTGGGGCTTGGATGGTCGTAAGTCGAGAGGAGGAGCGCTAATCAGGATCCGGGTTCACGGAAAAACCCAATCAGCCCGGGGCCGAGAGCGGTCGGGTCGCCGAGCCATCCGGGAGGAGTGATCCAGACAAAAGCGAGGATGGCAATAACCATCAGGTCGTATTGCCAGGTGGCCCGGTCGAATGTCCAAAATAGTGCATGCCACACGGCAAGTACAGGCAGCGCGATGACGCGCCTGAGCGTCATTTTTACTTCCGGATGCAGTTCACTCGGTCCGGTTCGAAGTTCACGCCACGTGAAATAGATTCGGTCGACGACCGTCACGGCCGACAGGACGAGGATGACCCAGAGGACTGCGGCCATCCGATTGGTGAAGGCGCCGATCATAAACAGCACGATTCGCTCAGGGCGCTCCATAAATCCGACCTTACACCTGGCGATCAGAGATTCTGCACGCGCTCTCGTGTAGCTCGTCATGACCGAGAACATCAGCGCCAATGCCGTGATCATCACGTAGTCCGATCGCCCAGTCTCAGTGTAGAGATACAGCAGTCCGATGAAGAGTAAGATGTCTGAAAACCGGTCCATCACCGAGTCCCAAAATCCGCCAAAAGCTGACGAGAGATTCGTGCGCTCCGCCACCTTGCCGTCAATGAAATCAAAGATGTTGGCGAACACCATGATGACACCGGCGGTCAGGAACTCGCCCACGCCGAGAGCCCACGCCGAGATCGCGTTCACGATAACTCCGATGAACGTCAGAGCATTCGGATGAATCCGAATAAGCACGCACGCGTCGACGATGGCGCGGAGCGGGAACATACACGCCGTGCCGATCATTCCGGTAAACGTCATGAGTTTGTTTCTCGCGCTACTTCACGCTGCACGGTGGGTTGCAACGTGGTTCGCGTAGCCGAGTGTGCCATATATCAAATATCAGAGGCAGGATACTCGTGTTTCCGGTTGTGCCTCTTGAAACTGAACGCCGAACGATACAATCTCTAAAGGGGTTGGAATTTTCGCTCAATGAACGCAGCAGTGTAGCTCATGGCGATTCGGGATCTGAAGGATCAGATCGGACGTTTACCCGAGCAACCGGGCGTGTATCTTTATTTCAACGCGGCCGGAGAGACGGTGTATGTCGGGCGAGCCCGCGTACTGCGAGACCGGGTCCGGAGCTATCTCGGTGCCTACGGGTCGAACCCCAAAACCGATGCCTTGCTGGAGGACGTCACGCGTCTGGAAGTCATCGTGACCGATTCGCTGGTCGAGGCGCTCGCCCTCGAAAACAACCTTATCAAACAACGAACCCCACGTTTCAACATCTTGCTTCGCGACGATAAGAACTATCCCTACCTTCAGATCACAACCACGGAAGCGTTTCCGAGAGTGCTCGTGGCCCGGCGGGTCGAGCGAGACGGCACCTTCTACGCAGGGCCCTTTCTTCCCGCGACTTTTGCGCGTAAGACGATGTCACTGACTCATCGCTTGTTTGGGATCCGGTCCTGTAACGAAGTAATCAACGGGCAGCGGGGTCGGGCATGTCTTGAGTACGACATTAAGCGATGCTTGGCGCCCTGTGTCGAATCGATTTGCAATCACTCGGAGTACGCCCAGGCGGTTGAGCGGACGCGATTGTTTCTGGAGGGTCGGAACGACGAACTCCTCGAGGATCTCCGTGCGCAAATGTTGACCGCGTCTACGGAAGAGCGGTACGAGATGGCGGCCCAGTATCGAGACACAATCCGCACCGTGGAAACGTTGCGCGACCGGCAGCAGAAAATGGCAGGTCCGCGGCTTGGGGAGCGCGACACGTTCGGTCTCAAAGTCGGTCCATTGGGTGCAGTGATCCAGGTGTTTCAAGTCCGGCGCGGTCGGGTCGTAGAGCGCGTTGAGCTGGTCACAGATGAGGCTACCGAAACGTCCGATCGAGAGGTCGAGTTGGTGCGGGCGGCGCTGCAACAGTTCTACGAGGCACGGAGGGCACCGGCCGAGGTTCATCTGCCATGGGCTCTTGAGGATCAAGTCGACATCGAGACATGGCTATCTGAGCGGTCGGGACATCGAGTCCGGATCTATGTACCGAAGCGCGGCGACAAGCGGGGACTTGTCGAGCTGGCTAGCCGGAATGCCGGTGTGGCATATGAGGCGCGCCACAGTGCCGACGCGCAGCGGTATGGCGCGGCGCTTGAGGAGCTCCGCGATCGGTTGGCCCTACCGAAAACACCGCGCCGACTCGAGTGCTTCGACATCTCGACGATCCAGGGGGCGGAAACCGTCGGCTCGCTCGTCGTCAACGAGGATGGGAGGATGCTCCGTCGTGACTATCGGAAGTTCCGGGTCCGGGGCGACCGTAAAAAGACACGGGGTCCTGACGATTTTGCTGCGATGGAAGAGGTGGTACTTCGCCGATACCGGAGGGTTCTTGAGCAGGGCGGACCGTTTCCGGATCTGGTTATCGTTGACGGGGGAGTCGGCCAACTGTCTGCGGCCTACAAGGCGTTCGAGCAGCTAGGTCTCTCGAATCTTGTAGCGGTCGGGATCGCCAAACGGGAGGAGCTTCTGGTTACCCGTGACCGCCGTGATCCGGTCGCCATCCCCCGCGATAGTGCGGCCTTGCTGCTTGTGCAGAAAATCCGCGACGAGGCTCATCGCTTTGCGGTCACGTTCCACCGCCGGACCCGTATGAGGCGCGATCTGAAGTCGGAGTTGGACGTCGTGGCTGGAATTGGTCCCAAACGGCGACGTGTCCTGCTAGAACACTTTGGAAGCGTGACGCAGGTTGGACGGGCCACCCGGGAAGAACTAGTGCCCATCGTTGGAGCCAAGGTGGCCGGTGCGGTGATTGAGCATTTCGCGGATCGTTCCAGGCTGGGGTGAGCGGCCGAGGTTATCGATCGGTGGTATCCTGCCAGTATTGCTGGGTCTAGACCTCGGCCAGCTGGCCACGATCTTCGCCATTCTGATCTTCTCTCTGACTGTTCACGAGTCTGCGCACGCCTGGGCTGCGTCGCGTCTCGGCGACTCGACGGCGAAGCAGCTCGGTAGACTCACGCTCAATCCGGTGGCACACGTGGATCCCGTCGGCACGCTTCTCTTGCCGCTGGTAGCATTTACGACGGGAGCCCCGATTATCGGGTGGGCCAAGCCGGTGCCGGTCAACCGAGGCTGTCTGGAGAATCCCCGCCGTGACTTCCTCTACATTGCGGCGGCCGGGCCCGTAAGCAATATACTGCTCGCCTCAGTAGCATCGGTGGTCATGCGGACAGTTCAGGTTAGCCCGATCGAGGTTGGGATTGGATCGGGTCTTCCGGTGTGGAGTATCGCGGCCACCGCATTCGAGCTTAATCTGTTACTGGCAGTGTTCAACATGGTCCCGGTGCCGCCGCTTGACGGTGGGAACGTTCTCGCCGGTCTACTTCCGTCGGGTCTGGCCGATGCGTTCGATCGCTTCATTCGACCCTGGGGGTTCCTGCTCTTGTATGCTTTGCTACTAACCGGCGCGCTTGGCAGGCTCATAACGCCGCCGTATTTGTTTCTCTCGTGGGTGCTGACACGGTAAAACCAAGAGTCGTTTCGGGGATGCGCCCAACCGGCAGGTTGCATCTAGGGCACCTGGCGGGGGCGCTCAGAAACTACTGTGAGCTTCAGGCCGACTACGACTGTATGTACTTTGTTGCCGACTGGCATGCCTTGACCAGTGATTACGGCAACACCAAGGAGCTGACGACCTACGCGCTCGACAACGTGGCCGACTGGATCGCGGCGGGTGTCGATCCGGATCGGTCTACTTTATTTGTCCAGTCGTTGGTTCCCGAGCACGCGGAGCTCTATCTTCTGCTGTCGATGGTCGTCCCGATTCCGTGGCTCGAGCGCGTTCCGACATACAAGGAACAAGTCGAACAGCTTTCGGACCGCGACTTGTCTACGCTCGGGTTTCTGGGATATCCGCTGCTACAGGGGGCTGATGTCGTGATTTATCACGCTCAGTATGTGCCGGTGGGTGAGGACCAGGTCCCTCACCTCGAGCTGACGAGGGAGGTCATCCGGCGCTTTCAAGGTCTGTTCGGCGATCTGTTTCCCGAGCCTCAGCCGCTCCTCACACGCTTTCCTAGGCTGCCGGGACTTGATAATCGCAAGATGAGCAAGAGCTACGGAAACACTATCGATCTATCAGACGACGCGTCCACCGTCCGTAAGAAGGTAATGCGGATGTATACAGACCCGAAACGGGTCCGTGCCGATATCCCTGGCACGGTCGAGGGTAACCCGGTGTTCATCTATCATGATGCGTTCAACCCCAATACGGCCGAAGTCGATGAACTCAAGGTGCGGTATCGAGCCGGCACGGTCGGTGATGTCGAGGTCAAGGAGTGTCTCGTACGAGCCGTCGACGCGGTGCTTGCCCCGATGCGTGAGCGCCGTAATGAGATCATGAGCCAACCTGGTCTCCTCAGTGAGATCGTCATGGATGGGTCTAGTCGGGCACGTACGATTGCTCGTAAGACCATGAAGGATGTGCGTGCTGCCGTCGGATTAGGCTATGAAAGCCCCTAGCGACTTCGAGTCGATTCTGCCGGACTATCCGGTCAAGCTGGCCAATTTTGAAGGACCGCTGGACCTCTTGCTCTACCTGATTAAGAACAACCAAGTCAGCGTCTATGATATTCCAATTGCTCTCATCACGGACCAGTACCTGGACTATCTCGACCTAATGCAGGAACTCGACCTTGATGTTGCCGGTGAGTTCTTGGTTATGGCATCTACCTTGATCCACATTAAGTCGCGACTGCTCGTGCCACGTCTCGAAGCCGAGACTGATGCGAATGACGAAGAGGATCCCAGAGACGCACTTGTACGTCGGTTGCTGGAGCACCAGAAGTTCAAGGCGGCAGCCGAACTGCTGCACGAACGCCAAATCGTTCGGAGCGCGCAGTGGCCTCGACCAGATAGCCGTGTTCAAGACATCGCTGGCGAGCCGTTTGAGCGCGAGCTGGAGGTTGACCTCTTTAGCTTATTGCAGGCCTTTCAGTCGGTCATTGCGCGCGCACGGGAGCGTCCGACCGTGGTGCTTCCGGCCGAGTTGGTTCCCGTTGAAACACGGATTGAGCAGTTACTGGAACGGTTATCAGAGACGGAGGCGTGTGCATTTGAGGATCTCTTTACCGACGCCTCATCCCGGCAGGACCTAATCACGACGTTTCTGGCGTTGCTCGAGATGATTCGGTTGAAGCTGATTCGGGTTTTCCAGGGCGACACGTTCGGTCCGATTCGGGTGTACAAGCGCGCACGTCTTGCCGATGCGGAGATGCCGGTCGAGGAGACGAAACGGATGACCGATGACCGATGATCTAGGTGGTCTCAAGGCGACGATCGAGGCGCTTATTTTTGCATCGCCGGAGCCAGTCACACTGAAGACGCTAACCAAAATTCTCAACGGTGAACCATCCGAGCACGTTCAGGCAGTACTCGGCGAGCTCACCCAGGATTGGAACCGCGGCGGAGGGCTTCAGCTGGTCGAGGTCGCGGGCGGATATCAAATCGTCACCCGCCCTGAGTTCAGCGAGTGGGTCCGCCGACTCTTTCACGAGCACTCGAGCCAACGGTTGTCGGTGCAGGCACTCGAGACGTTGGCGGTTGTCGCCTACCGACAGCCGGTAACGGGGCCAGAAATAACTGAGATCCGAGGTGTCAACACGTCAGGTGTGCTGGGGACGCTTCTGGAGCGTCGTTTAATCAAGGTGGTCGGTCGCAAGCCGGTCGTGGGTCGGCCGTTTCTCTACGCTACAACTCGCGAGTTTCTTGACCGCTTTGGGTTGAACGATCTGACGGATCTGCCGAAGGTCGAGGATATGGCCGAGGCCTTGGGTATGGATGTGCCGCCTGGGTTGACGGATCCTCCGCCGACGGACGACGTCCTTCCCTTTGATGCATCCACGTCACCATCCAATAATTCTGAGGAACAGGTCCATTAGCCCGACGGCTTCGGCGCCCGGTGTTCGGCTTCAGAAGATTCTTGCCGCGGCGGGTGTCGCATCGCGGCGAGCTGCCGAGACCATGATTGAAGCCGGTCGCGTCTCGGTGAACGGTGCCGTTGTCACGCGGCTAGGTAGCCGAGCCGATCCAGAGGCTGACGACATCAGTCTGGACGGCCGCCGAGTCGGTGGCGCTCAGCGTCGACGGTATATCGTGTTGAATAAGCCAGCTGGATACGTCACCACACGCGATGATCCGGAGCGCCGCAAGACGGTACTAGACCTTATTCCACGAGTGCGCGAGTATGTATACCCGGTCGGGCGTTTAGACTACGATTCCGAAGGGCTACTCTTACTGACCAACGACGGAGACCTCGCCGCCAGACTGACACACCCGCGTCATGGCATCGAACGTGTCTATGAGGTGATGACACGAGGAGTCCCGAGTGCCGTCAAGCTGAAGAAGCTGGCCTCGGGTATCCCACTCAATGGTCGGCGTACGGCTCCGGCCGAAATACAGCTTCTCGGGGGGCACATAACACGGAAGGTCGACCGTGCCCGTATCCGGGTGACGCTGAAGGAAGGACGTAACCGCCAGGTGCGACGCATGTTCGAGGCGGTCGGCCATCCGGTTGTTCGATTACGTCGCACCCGGTTTGGGTCGTTGAGTGCTCGAGGTCTCAAGGTTGGTGCTGCCAGGGAGCTGTCGCGGGACGAGCTGCACTCCCTGCAACGTGCGGTTCAAACGGTACCGAACGCCCGCCAGGAACGGGTCCGTCGATGACCAAGGTTCTGGCTATCGACGGGCCTTCGGGTGCGGGTAAGGGCACGGTGGCTCGCGATGTGGCACGTGCACTGAACTGGACGTACGTCGATACCGGCGCCATGTATCGGGCCGTGGCTTGGAAAGCCCGGCACGAGGCGCTCCAGATCGACGATGAGGACCGCGTCGCCGCCGTCGCTGATGTCGCTGTCTTCGAGCTCGATTTTGACCGAATCGTCATCGATGGTTACGACGTCACCAGTCTGATCCGCACGCCAGACATGGACGTGGCGGCGGCCACCGTTGCCCGAATACCAAGTGTACGTCGCGTGTTGGTCGCCCGTCAGCGCGATTACGCAGCCGCGGGTCCCGTGGTTATGGAAGGGCGGGATATCGGGACGGTTGTGTTTCCGGACGCGGTCGTGAAGCTCTATCTGGATGCGACACCTGAGGAGCGCGCGAGTCGTCGAGCGAAGGACCCTACCCATGGGTTCTCGAGGGCCGGTGGAATCGGAGTCGTGGCCTCCGCTCTGGCGGCCCGTGACAGGCTTGACCGGACGCGGCAGGCGTCTCCACTGACCAGGGCGGACGACGCCATTCTGATCGAGACAACCGGTGTGCCGGCTCGAGACGTGGTCGCCAGGGTGCTCGGCATCGTGCGGGAACGGCTCGGCGACGCAACCTCGACCGACGGTCGGCGCTGAGGCTAGACCTCGACCCCCGGGGTGGTTCATTGTCACGGCTGCTGAGTCTCGGCGTTTTTGCCGACTAGATTTGCGACGAGTCTTCTTCCGTTGACGCTCTGCCTTTCGGATGGCGATGCGCAGCTCTCCCGCTGGGTCTGGGTGTTCGCTTTGCTTTCAGTCGCGGTCCTTTACCGTGTCAGTGCAGCACCGCTTCGAGGTGTCTGATTGACTCCACAATATGACAGTGGACGGCGCCATTTGACGGCCATCTCTGAGTTGACGATTGCCGGTAAGCATCGTATAGTCTTGTGCTTATCTCAAGTCGGCCGGCGTGCGCCTATTTCCCGGCAGCGCAAGGACGGTCCGTTCGGAAGCCGAGAGACTGGTGGTCAGATTGAGTTTGGCGAGGATCCTTGACGCATGAGCGAAGTAGAAGACGTGGCTAAGTTAGCCTCTGAAGCGCAGAACAACCCAACCACACCGCAACTGGATCGCACGCCAGCCAAGCGCCACGCCCCCTTGATCCCTCTTATGGTACCCGAGGCAGCGAGTGAGGCAGAGCAGTCCGAGCATAAGCGGCTTCTGGCGATGTATGAGGGCAGCTTTCGCAACTTGTCTGAAGGCGAAGTCGTCAAGGGAACCGTGCTGAAAGTCTTGTCCTCGGAAGTCGTTATCGATATCGGCTACAAGTCCGAAGGGATCATCGCTCTGTCCGAGTTTTTCGACGAAAACGGTAAGGTGACGGTTGAGTCCGGCGACATGGTCGACGTGTTGCTTGAACGGACAGAAGACCGCGACGGTCACATTGTCCTCTCCCGCGAAAAAGCGGAAAAAATGAAGATCTGGGATGAGGTGGAGCAGGCCTACCTGGACCGCAAGGTGGTTATCGGTCACGTCATCGAGCGCATCAAGGGTGGCTTGGCGGTCGACATCGGCGTTCGCGCGTTTTTACCTGGTTCTCAAATCGATGTGCGACCGGTTCGTAACTTGGATTCGCTCCGCGGGCAGGAGTTTCGGATGCGAGTCATCAAGGTCAACAAGAAGCGTGGAAATATCGTGCTCTCTCGGAAGGTGCTTCTTGAAGAGGAGAACGCAGAGAAGAAGAAGGATACGCTTGCGAATTTGACCGAGGGCAAGGTTATTCACGGCGTAGTGAAGAACCTCACCGACTATGGTGCGTTTGTGGACCTGGGTGGTATCGACGGATTGTTGCACGTGACCGACATGTCGTGGGGGCGCGCGCAGCATCCCTCCGAGCTGTTCACGGTCAACGACGAGATCGATGTGACCGTCTTGAAGTTCGATCCTGAGACTGAACGTGTCTCACTGGGGCACAAGCAGCTACTGGACGATCCGTGGGTCTCCGCACCAGAGCGCTATCCGGTCGGGCAGCGGGTGAACGGAAAGGTCGTCAGCCTCACCGATTATGGGGCATTCATCGAGTTGGAACCTGGTGTAGAGGGGTTGATCCACGTCTCCGAGATGTCGTGGAGCAAGCGAGTCAAGCATCCCTCGAAGTTGTTGAACGTTGGCGATGCCGTCGAAGCGATGGTGTTAGGTGTTGATTCCAACGCGCGCCGCATCTCGTTGGGTCTCAAACAGATCGAGACTAATCCGTGGCACCAGCTCGCCGAGAAGTATCCCATCGGGGCACAGTTGACCGGCACGGTGCGGAACCTCACTGAATTCGGCGCGTTCGTCGAGGTCGAGGAGGGGATTGACGGTCTCATCCATATTTCAGATATGTCGTGGAGTAAGCGTCTCCAACACCCGTCTGAGGTTCTCACGAAGGGCGACGAAGTTCAGGCGATGGTCCTCACTCTCGACCCGGAGAATCAGCGTCTCTCGCTTGGCCTTAAACAACTTGCCACCGGCATCTGGGATGATTTTTTTGCTCAGAATAAGGTGGGGGCTGTTGTCGAGGGCAAGGTGGTTCGCGTGACAAATTTCGGCGCGTTTGTCGAGCTGACTGAAGGGATCGAGGGACTCATCCATGTCTCCGAGTTTGACGACCGGGCGGGCGGTCAGAAGGAAGAGTTAAAGGTTGACGCGGTCATTACAATTCGGATCATCAAGCTGAGTCCAGCGGACCGCAAGGTCGGTTTGAGCATCCGCGCTTTGAAGACGGATACCTACGAAACCGATTGGAAGAATTACGCGACGGACGATTCGCCGGAGGTCACCTTGGGAGACCACTTTAAACACAGCCAGACATCGGACTCATGAACGACGCCAGTCAATTCGACAAAGCGAGAACCGTAACAGGCGAAAGCATGACGAAGGCTGCCCTGGTCGAACAGGTTGCTCGCGTTGCTGATCTCACCAAAAAGCATTCTGAGGTCATCGTCGAAACAGTGGTTCGCAGCATCATCGACGCTCTGCATCGCGGGGAGAAGATTGAACTTCGAGGATTCGGCAGCTTCCGACTGCGGCGCCGCGAGCCGCGCAAAGGTAGGAATCCGAAAACGGGAGACCGTGTCGAGGTGCCTTCCAAACGTGTGCCGTACTTTAAGCCAGGCAAGGAGCTTAAAGAGTTAATCAATCGCGATACGGACTCGACCCCTGCCGTGTCGACTCCAGCACCGACCCCGCCGACCGATCCAAGTTTTCACTAGCCGAGGCGTCTGAGGCTCCGCTGTATTTTCTTCCATGCGTCACCTGTGGGCCCCGTGGAGACTGTCGTACTTGACCAAGGCTAACGCTACGAGAGACAAGCGGTGCGTGTTTTGCGATGCCGTCACAGGCCCGAAACCGTCACCGTTGACGCTTCATCGTGGTGATAGCTGTTTCGTGATCCTTAACAAGTATCCTTATAGCAACGGCCACCTCATGGTAGTTCCCCGGCGCCACATTGGGAGGCTGCTCGAGGCGGTGCCGGACGAGCTTACGGAGTTGATGGCGTTGACCCGCACGGCCGAAATGGTTCTGAGCGAAGCCTACGCTCCGGAAGGGCTGAACGTTGGGATAAACCTGGGTCGTCCGGCTGGAGCCGGCATCGTTGGTCATCTTCATATTCACGTGGTCCCACGATGGAACGGTGACACAAATTTCATGACCGTGACCGCGGACACCCGCGTGGTACCAGAGGAGCCGGCACAAACGGTCGAGCGGCTACGTCCGATTTTCCTGCGACTAGCCCGTTAACTTGTCGAGCTTTGTGCACGTGGCCTTGGGGAGGAGGCGCTCTCCGATTCCTCGGGCTGAGCGCGGACCGGTGGTATCATTGCAGGAAGTCCTGCCGACCCGAGGTTTATCGATGGTGAGCCGTCCTTCGATTCTCACGCCGCACTGGTTCGTGCCCTTACTGCTGCTGGCGAACGTGACTGTGATCGGCCATGCGCAGCAGCCGTCGCCGGCCACAGACGACGCGCAGCAAGCCTCGTCAAATCAATCAGATCAAGCTGGAGCACTGGATCAGGCTCAGCCAGAGGTGGAGCCGACACCAGTGTTCCGGTCAGGGATTAACTTCATTCGCGTCGATGCCATCGTGACCGATGACGATGGCATCCATCTCACCGATCTCGACATCTCAGATTTCGAGATCTACGAGGACGGCGAGCTGCAGGACATCGAGACGTTCGACCACATCCAGATCGGTGCGGTGCCGGAGCCTGGTGCGAGGCCGCCCACCCAACTCAGTAATAGAAACGACGCCGAGCGCGAAGCGGCTCGGAGCGACGTTCGTGTCTTCGTGATCTTCTTCGACGATTACCATGTACGTTTTGAGAACGGGCAGCGGGCCAGTCTGCAGATGACAGAATTCCTGCAAAACAGCCTGCGGCCAAACGATCTGGTGGCCGTCATGTATCCGCTGACGCCGGTCGTGGACCTGCAATTCACACGCAACCATGGTTCGGTGATCTCGCAGGTTCGGGAATTCTTTGGGCGCAAGTACGACTACGAGCCCCGAAATCTATTTGAGCAGAGCTACTGGAATTATCCGCCGTCGGCGGTTGAGTTAATTCGCAATCAGGTGTCGCTATCGGCGCTCAACGGACTGATGGTTCGTCTCGGCGGTCTACGCGAAGGTCGTAAGAGTGTCCTACTGGTCAGCGAGGGCTACACGAATTATGTGCCGCCTCAGATGCGCGACATGGGGGGGCAATTTAACCTGTCTCAGTTCGACCCAAACGCCGCCGAATCGAACTTGGAAGTGACCCAGCAGCTGTTTGTTGATACCGAGCTGGTCATGAGACTACGCGAGCTGTTTCAGGTGGCAAATCGTTTTAATACATCGATTTACTCCCTGGATCCTCGTGGCCTGGCTATGGGTGAGTACGACCTGAGTCAGGCAGACGTCGGCTATCGAACCAACCAGCGGGTACTTCGGACTACCCAAGACACCCTCCACGTCCTGTCGGAGCAGACCGATGGGCGGGCGATCGTGAATAGAAGCGACCTCGTGCCAGGACTGCAGCAGATGATGCGCGACTCGAGTGCGTACTATTTGATCGGCTACATCTCATCGGGGGCGCCGACCGACGGCCGCTTTCACGAGATTGAGGTTCGCGTGAAACGCGACGACGTGCAGGTCCGGAGCCGGAAGGGCTACTGGGCGCTGACCGAGCGAGATGCCAAGCGGGCACTTTTACCGGAGGAGCTGGCGGCGCCGAGGGCGGTTGATCTGGCCTTGGCGGCTTTGGCCGCACCACTTCGAGGGCACACGATCCGGACCTGGGTCGGGACGTCACGTGGCGAGAACGGTCGAACCCGAGTGACCTTCATCTGGGAGCCAACCGAGGGTCTGGCGAGCGCAAACAAACCGGCGCGGGTACTGCTGACGGCCATGGGGAATGGTGGCGGTTCCTTCTTTCGTGGCCGTGTTCCTGAGTCGTTGTCAAGGGCGGGCCGTGGCTTGTCCGATGGTGCGAGTGACGCGGGGGCGGCCGTGACAATGACGACCTTCGAGGCGGAGCCGGGTGGGATGCAGCTCAGCATGGCGGTCGAGGGCGAAAACGGCGAGGTTCTGGACCGCGATCGCGATGAGATCGACATTCCTGACTTCACCGGTGCTAGTTTGGAGCTCAGCACTCCCTCGTTTGTCCGGGCACGCAATGCTCTGCACTGGCGGGAGCTCGTCGAGGATTGGGATGCGGTGCCCACGGTGTCTCGGAACTTTAGACGAACTGAGCGTCTGCTGTTGCGGTTCGAGGCGTATGCACCCGGCACGAGGGTTCCTTCGGTGAAAGCGTGGCTTCTCAACCGGAGCGGAGACCAGATGTTTCCGCTCATCGTGCAGCCGGACGAGGACGGACGCCGGCATCAGGTCGACATTCAGCCGACGGGGCTTCCGCCCGGGGACTATGTTGTCGAGCTCAAGGCAACCACGGCCAACCAAGAGGTCACTCAGCTTGTGGCCTTTCGTCTCGGGTCGTGACCCGAGGGTCCAGAAACACACAACCTTAGGTCCCCTATAATTGAATCGTTCTTAGGGCGGCAAACCTTTTAAGAGGGCGTCCGGCGTCTGACAGGTGTCGATTTAACCCATGCGTAAGATTCGAGTAGTCATTGCCAAGCCGGGCCTGGACGGGCACGACCGTGGCGCGAAGGTAATCGCGCGTGCTCTCAGAGATGTCGGGATGGAGGTCATCTACACCGGACTTCGCCAGACACCAGAGCGAATCGTCGAGACCGCCCTCCAGGAGGACGCTGATGTCATCGGGGTGTCGATTCTCTCCGGGGCTCACAATCACGTCTGTCCTCGTCTCGTCGAGCTTTTGAAGGAGAAGGGGCTCAACGACGTGCTGGTCATCGTAGGCGGAATCATTCCTGATGCGGACATCGAGGCGTTGAAAGCGCTCGGGATCAGTGCGGTGTTTCAGCCTGGCACGCCGATGCGAGCCATTATTGAATTTATCGAGTCATGCGTGCGGCCTGATCCGACCGCGGCGTGATGGGACAACCTATGTCACACACCGTGCTTGTCGCGGACGACAGCCTCACTATTCAGCGTGTGATCCAACTGGCGTTGGCCGAAGAGGACGTGGAAGTGGTTGCCGTCACCAGTGGCGAGCAGGCGATAGAGGAGATTGGATCGCGCCAACCCGCCCTGGTGCTGGCCGACACGCGTATGCCGGATCGGAGCGGTTACGAAATCGCCGAGTTTCTCAATTCGCGGCCGAGTCATCAACGGATTCCGGTCGTTTTGATGACAGGGGCATTCGAACCCATTGATGAACGACGGGCTAAGACGGCGGGCTGCGTGGAGGTTCTCGTTAAGCCGTTCGACCCAGAAAAATTGGTCAGAACGGTGCGCGAGCTGCTTGGACGCAGGCGTGAATCGGCGACCAGGGCGTCGATGAAAGCCGAACCGTCAAATGGTGAGTCGGACCCGACGTGGCCGGTGAACGACGATCCGGTTCGAGTCCAGGCCGCACCCGAACAGGTGCCAGATCCCGTACCGGCCACGGCCTCCCTCATTCCCGCGAGTTCAGCGTCTTCTGCGATTGTCGTCACTGATGAGCTCGTCGAGCGTCTGGCCACTCGTGTCATCGCTCGGCTGTCAGACCGCGTCGTCCGCGAGACAATAACCGGCGTCGTTTCGGGCGTCGCCGAGCGGTTGGTTCGGGAGGAAATCGAGCGGCTCAAGGACAAATTGCGATAGCTGAGATGGTCGAGCTGACCAAGGTATTCGAACACGCGACGGTGGACCCGAAGTGGTACGCCTATTGGGAAGAGGTCGGCGCATTTCGAGCCGACCCGGCCTCGGGACGTCCCCCCTTCAGTATGGTGTTGCCACCCCCGAATGTAACCGGATCACTCCACATTGGGCACGCCCTGAATCAGACCTTGCCAGACGTCTTGGCTCGATGGAAACGGATGCAAGGGCACGATGTGCTCTGGTTGCCCGGCACCGACCACGCGGGCATTGCTACCCAGAACGTCGTGGAGAAGCAGTTGGCCGAGGAGAACAAGACCCGGCAAGACCTTGGCCGAGAGGCCTTCGAGGCCCGAGTCTGGGAATGGGTTAAGACGAGCCACGGCACGATCACTAGTCAGATGCGTCAACTCGGGTCGTCAGTGGATTGGTCGCGGGAGCGGTTCACGCTGGACGATAGCCTTTCGCGAGCGGTGCGGCGAGTGTTTGTCTCACTGTATCGAGAGGGTCTGATCTATCGGGGCACCTATCTGGTCAGCTGGTGTCCCCGCTGCCGCACGGCCCTGTCCGACCTTGAGGTCGTACACAAAGAATCCAAAGGACGGTTGTATCAGATTCGGTATCCGTATACGGATGGTGATGGCGGAGTTGTCGTGGCCACGACCCGACCGGAGACGCTGCTGGGTGATACAGCAGTTGCCGTGCATCCAGACGATCGCCGTTACCAGTCGGTTCTCGACCGCACTGTTCGCCTTCCGATCATGGGGCGTGAGCTGCCGTTTATTCAGGATGATTTCGTTGACCCCGAGTTTGGAACCGGAGCAGTGAAGGTGACACCCGCCCACGACCCGAACGATTTCGCGATGGGGCAACGGCACGGTCTGGCTCAGGTGTCCGTCATCGATGAGGACGGTCGGATGACGGACGAGGCCGGTCCATACGCGGGTCAGGACCGGTTCGCTGCCCGAAAGGCACTGGTCGCACAGCTTGAGAGCGAGGGCTTGCTCGTTGGTATCGAGGATTATGTGCACGCGGTCGGGCATTGTCAGCGCTGCGGAACCGTCGTCGAGCCGCTGTTGTCGACCCAGTGGTTCGTCAAGATCGCGCCGCTGGCTGAGCCGGCACTCGACGTTGTTACACAGGGCCGTACTTCATTCGTGCCTGACAACTGGACCAAGATCTACAACGACTGGATGACCGATATTCATGACTGGTGTATCTCTCGCCAGCTGTGGTGGGGGCACCGCATTCCAGCGTGGTATTGCGATGACTGTGGTGAAATTGTGGTGGCAGAGGACACACCGACTGCGTGCGGTTGCGGCGGTGCGCTTCGACAAGACACCGACGTGCTGGATACTTGGTTCAGCTCAGGGCTGTGGCCGTTCAGTACGATGGGTTGGCCCGATTCGACACTCGATTTCTCCCGCTACTATCCAACGACGCTGCTGATTACGGCGCACGACATCATCTTCTTTTGGGTTGCACGGATGATGATGCTAGGTGTGAAATTTACCGGAGACGTTCCATTTCAGAAGGTCTACATCACGTCACTGGTACGCGATGCTCGCGGCCAGAAGATGAGCAAGTCGAAGGGTAATGTCGTTGACCCACTCAAGTTGATCGGTGAAATCGGCGCTGACGCGCTTCGCTTTACACTGGCGGCACTCGCGTCGCCGGGTATGGATATCTCGCTGTCCGAAGGGCGTCTCAAGGGCTATCGACAGTTCATTAACAAGATCTGGAACGCCTCGAGGTTCGTCTTGATGAATCTGCCTCCGACGTTACCTGCGCGTCCGGATGTGCCTCCGATAGCGCGACTGAACGCCGTTCATCAATGGATGTTGCATCGGACCAGCGAGCTCACTGCCGAAATCGACACCGCGCTCACCGAGTTCAGGTTTGATGTGGCCGCCGACCGCCTCTATCACTTCTTCTGGCACGAATATGCCGACTGGTATATCGAGCTCGTGAAGCCGGATCTGCAGGCAGAGGGTGAGACATATGATGATGCTGTCGCGGTTCTGCTGGAGGTGCACGACCAGCTTCTTCGACTTCTGCATCCTTTTATTCCGTTTGTCACCGAGGAGATTTGGCAGGCACTACCCCAGCGAGCCGGAGATGGGGTCGTTACGGCTGGCGGCCGTCCCACGATCGCCTTGGCGGCATTTCCACGTGTCACTCCGGAGTGGCAAAACGACCAGGCGGTCGCGGTCATCACTCTTCTTCAGGATGTGGTCACCGCGATTCGGACGGTGCGCTCCGAATGGGGCGTGGCCCCCGCTCAGAGGATTCGCGCGGTCGTTGAGTCGGCGTCGACTGAGGAGCAGAAGTCGTTACAGCTACATCGTGACCACGTCTCGAGGCTCGCGGGTGTGGAGCATCTTGAGTTCGCCGAGAGCGTTCCGCACGATCCAGATACCGTGAGGCGTATCGTGCGTAAATTCCAGGTGCATGTTCCACTCGCGGGCATCGTGGACCGGAGGAAGGAAACAGGGCGTGTTCGACGAGACCTGCTGAAGCTGGTTGCGCAAAGAGGTGTACTGCAATCGCGACTGGCAAACGTGGCGTTCGTTGAGCGCGCCGATCCTGCGGTCGTTGCTGAGGCGCGGAAGCAGGAGGAAGCAGTCGGTCAGCGCCAAACGAAGCTCGAGAAAATTCTCTCGGAGCTCGAGGGGTGAAAGTCGAGCCGTTTGGCCCTCTAGAGCCAACCCTCTATCGAGAGGTTGTACGACGTGCTCTGGCCGAGGACCTCCGCTGCGGTGATGTCACTAGCGACGCGGTCGTCCCCGCTGATGTCCGGGCAGTAGGTGAGATCGCGGCCGGATCTTCGTGTGTGCTGGCTGGGCTCGATGTCGCCATTGAGGTCTTCATACAACTGGAGCCTTATGTTGAGGTTGAGCGCAAGCGTCAGGATGGTGACGACTGCGCGGTCGGTGAGACGGTCTTGCGTCTTGTCGGTCTCGGGAGGGCACTGCTGAGTGCAGAGCGGACCGCGTTGAATTTTCTGCAACGGATGTCGGGCACCGCGACGTTGACCCGGCGGTTTGTTGATGCCGCTCGGGGCCGAACGACGATCCTAGATACGCGAAAGACAACCCCAACCCTTCGTGTACTCGAGAAGTACGCAGTGCGCGCCGGAGGCGGAGTGAATCACCGGATGGCACTCGACGATAGGATCCTGATTAAGGACAATCATATTCGGCTCGCCGGCTCGATCCGGGAAGCGGTTCACCGGGTCCGCCTGACGAACCACGACATGCCGATCGAAGTAGAGGCACAGAACCTCGCGGAGGTCGAGGAAGCAGTTACCGTAGACGCCGATGTGGTACTGGTCGACAATATGGAGGTTGCCGACATTGAGGAGGCTGTGCGGTTGACGCGCGGACGGGCCAAGCTTGAGGTGTCTGGGGGCATAACACTGGAGCGTGTCAACGAGATCGCCGTCATCGAGCCCGAGTACGTTTCGGTCGGCGCCTTGACCCATTCGGCACCGGCAGTCGACTTCAGCTTTGACCTGCGTTCTGAGAATACAGTTGAGGTGTCCGATCGACTGGTAGAGGATGATCGTGGCTATCGCCAATGGCTCGAGTCGCTCACGACTGTCGCGACAAAGGGTAATTGTTTTGCCCTGTCTAAAGCGGTCACGGCAGGTAAAAAAGGTCACGTGGTGAGACTACGTAAAGACACGTCGGAACGTGACCGCCTGAAGGTGCTCGCGAATAGCCCATCCACGGGTAAGGCGGTCGAATGAGGGTGCATCATTTACACCAGCGAACCCCGGAGTGGTACCGTCTGCGAGCAGGGCGAATCGGAGGGTCTGAGGCAAACGTCATCACCGGGGGGTTGCCAAAAAGGGGTGAGGCAACAGCCGCCCGTAGGGATCTTCTGACACAAAAAGCCCTCGAGCAACTATCCGCGTTTTGTGCAGAGATTGCAGCGGCAGCTCAGGCGATTCGTGACGTAGTGGACGAGCTTAAAAAGACTGATACCGACGCAGGACTCGTGGCCAAGAATCGACCATGAGCAGCACTTCCAGCACCAGGCGAGCCGTCCCGTCTGATCTGGCTCTGGCGCTCGGTTCACCTCACGTTTCTGATCGTCTTCGTCGCTTCACCGAGCGCCTTTCATACTTCGATGAGGTGTCGTCGACCAATGACATCGCGATGAAGCTACTTGCATCGGGCGCGCCGGACGGAACCACCGTCCTCGCCGGGAGACAGACGGCGGGTCGGGGTCGCCGAGGGCGGAACTGGTTCTCGCCAGAGGGTGCGGGGCTGTATGTTTCTGTCGTGCTGCGCGACGTTCGGTCGGCGTCTGTCACGCTGCTGGCCGGTGTGGCTGCGGCTGAAGGCTTACGGGCCGCCACTCACGTGCCGGTTGATCTCGAGTGGCCGAATGACCTTGTCGTGACCAGGGAAGACCGGGAACGTGATCGTCCCCAGCGTGCGAAAGTGGGGGGAATTTTGTGCGAGGGCTCGCCGGGCGAGACCGATGAGGCCGGTGTGGTGGTTGGGATTGGCGTGAATGTGACCTCGACAGCCTACCCGGCCGACATCGCGTCGAGAACCTCCTCTCTCGAAGCTCTCGCCGACCGAGCGGTGGACCGTTGGCGCGTACTGGTTGAACTGCTGGCTTCGCTGGCAATGTGGCGTGAGCGGTATGCGGTTGACGGCGGGGTTACGATGCTGGACCGCTGGCGCGCGCTATCACCGTCGAGTGCCGGCACTAGGGTCGCGTGGACGGCGACGACCGGTGAACGCCGCGGAGTCACTGATGGTATCGAGGCGGATGGTTCACTCCGGGTGCGGTCCGACGGAAAACTAGAGCGAATTGTCGGGGGCACAGTGACCTGGCTGTCAGATCCGGCGCCGTTCGATGCCAGACCCTTCACCCTTGACTCCTGACCCTAGACCCTTGGTGGATCCCGGTCGCTACTGTCGCGAAGTCGAGTCGTATCTGTGTCGTACAAATGACGGCCATATCGTTCGTATTGTGGGACCGTCGTTCGAGCTCGTATGTGGGTGGGCGGAACAGCAGATTCCGATTCGGGTCGTCTTCGGGGCGATCGACAGGGCACATGCGCGGCATTCCGCGAAGCGTCAGTCCAGGCGCCCTCTTCGGATCGAGTTCTGTGAAGCGGATGTGCAAGAGCTCTTTGATGAATGGAGTCGCGCGGTGGGTGTCGGTACCGCACAGAATTCCCGGGCATTGGCGCCGACGAAATCAGCCCGGCGACTGTCGCTTGTGTCTCATATCGACCGAGTTATCGACAGGCTCACGGTGTGGCATGAGGCGGATCAACAGACGCCGGTCATAGCCAGTCTTATTCTTTTGCGTCTTGATGATCTGAAGGTTCTTCACGAGTGTGCTCGCACGGCACGCGGTGCTACGCGGCAGAAGATTGTGGCACGTCTGGCAGAGATCGAACGTCAACTGACCGCGGCCCTTCACGAGGCGATTGACCCCACGGTGTACGATACGTTGTGCGCCGAAGCTGCGCGTGACCTCGAACCATTTAAGCAGCGCATGCCCCGTGAGGCCCTCGTACTGGCGAGACGTGCCAGCACTGATCGGCACCTCTACGACCACTTCAAGCTTCCTCGGATTGTCTTTGAGTAAGTTGGCGTAATGAACCCGGTTCTCGACCTGCGTGTCGAACGCCCGGTAGCCGGCGGGGCGATGCTCGCCAGGCACGATGGGCGAGTCGTTCTGGTTCATGGGGCCATCCCGGGCGAGCGAGTGCGCGCACGGGTTGACCGGGAACGTCGCGACGTGGTTTACGCCACTGTGATTGACGTTGTTGAGCCCGATCCGGATCGGCGATCTCTGGACGGCGATCCAACCTGTGGTGGCCAGGTGTATCGCCATATCGCGTACGAACGGCAGCGCCGATTGAAGTCAGAGGTCATCATTGATACCCTCCGGCGGATCGCCCACATGTCCTCACCGGGTCAGATTTCCGTCGCCTCATCAGTGCAGCGTGGATACCGGATGCGGGCCAGGCTTCACGCCGGTTCAGTCGGTCTGGGATTCTTACGTGAGGGCACGCACGTCGTATGTGATCCCGCTCAGACCGGGCAGCTGCTTTCTGAAACCGAACGGATCATTGCGGAGATCGGACAGCGTCTTGTCTGTTCCAGCGGTCGGTCGGTCCTCTACGTCGACATCGCCGAGAACATCGATGCTGATCAACGAGTGCTCCACATTCGCTTTCGCCAGGAGCATGCACTTAAAACCGTGTCTGCCTGGACTGTGGACTGCAGGCTTTCAGGAGTCGCGTACTCGACGCGCGACAAGAACAGCACCCAGGTAGTATTCGGGATCCCTGTGGTCAGCGATCGCTTGATGGCACTGTCTGGTCACGCCGGAGCCGATGAGTGCCGACTCCAACGCCATGCCCGTTCGTTCTTTCAGGGTAATCGCTATCTCTTACCTGCCCTAGTCTCGGCCGTGTGTCGCCGCATCACGACGGGCCCGGTTGTGGACCTCTACGCCGGCGTCGGGCTATTCGCCGTCGCGCTGGCGAGTCGTGGGCTCGACGCCATAACGGCGGTGGAGCAGGACGCTTTCGCTCATGCCGACCTGATCGCGAACACCACTGGTGTGTGGCCGCAGATCGGTGTTGTCGGAGCGTCGGTCGAGGACTTTCTTGTTCGCGGGTCGGACTCAATCCCGGGAACGGTGATTGTCGACCCTCCACGGACCGGATTGTCACCGACGGTCGTCGAGCGACTCTCAGAGCGAGGCGTCTCGCGGCTAGTGTATGTATCGTGTGATGTCGCGACCTTCTCACGTGACGTTCGGCGGTTCCGCGAGGTGGGATACACGCTTGAAGAGATCGAGGCGTTTGATATGTTTCCGAGTACGGCGCACATCGAACTCGTTGCAACCCTCCGCCGTTGAGAGACTGTCACATTCTTGGCGGCACGTCGCACCCCATCAGCGCGAGGGCACGGCCGAGCTGCGTACGGAAGTACACGACGGCTGCCGCTCGCCAGAGGCGCACGTCGTCGGACGGCTCGTTGAGGACAGGATATCGATGGTAGAACGCGTTAAACGACTGTGCCAGTCTGAAGGCATACTTCGCGAGAGTTGAGAGCTCCAAGGTGCGGACGGCCTGGTCGGCGACCTCGTCAAGACGCGACGCTTCGAGGACGAGTGCCCAGAGGTCGGTGCCCTCTGGGTCGGTGAGAGGAGCCTCGGCCAGGTCGCCAAGAGCCTCAATGATGGCAGCTGTCGTGACGGCGTGTTTCGTCTGCAGCTTGTTCAAGATGTTGTGCGCGCGGACCGCGGCGTACTGAAGATAGGGACCACTTTCACCCTCAAAACTGAGCGCCTCATCGAGATCAAAGGCGATGATCTTGCCGCGGGAGTACTTGACCATGAAGTATCGGACGGCGGCGACGCCGATCATGGCGGCAATCCGCTGGGTTTCGTCGTCGTCAAGCTCAGAGTTGCGGGCCCTGACCTCCGTCGCGGCAGCCTCTGTCACTAGGTCAAGTAGGTCATCGGCCTTGACCCCCAGTCCCTTGCGTCCAGAGACTTCGACGAATGGGTAGTTACGAAATTCAGCCGTGTCATACCCCAAGCGGGCGGCTGTCCCGTGTGACAAAGCCACCATCTCGTACGAAAAGTGCGTTGATCGCTCGGCCTCCGCTGGATGACCCACGGCGGCCAACGCCTGCTGCAGTAGCTGTTGGAGATACGACTGACGTGTATCGATTACGTTGTAGACGGCGGCGGCGTGTCCGAATTGTGGTGGCCGCTGGTATTGGTCCTTGGCTTCGGTGGTGGTGGCCCACAGGGGGCGCCCTGAGCGCTGGGTGGCATACGGATGGAAGTGGAAGTCGCGACCAAGCAGTCCGAACTTCCAGAATTGATACGCAATGTCCTTACCCACGTACGTGACCGTTCCGTCGGACCTGACGACGACCTTGAACCGGGCGTCCTCGCCACCGTCAGGCTCTCCGCGTTTGGGCTGACCGTCTTCGATCTCCATCACCCAGCAGCCTGCTTGTTTCCCCGTCTCCTGCAAAAAGAGGGCACCTGCCTTTTTCAGCACGTCGAAGGCAGTCGTCCAGAAATCAAGGCGGAGAATGTCACCCTCCCAGCTCAGCAAGTCGTACTCAATGTTTAGACGGTCCATCGTCGCCAGGTGAGATCGGACAATACGGTCGGCGACAAATGTCGCCATGTTGGCTGTGGAATTATCGCCGTGCTCGAGATTGCGGAGTGCCTCTGTTCGCTTCACCAGTCGTTTAGGATCAGCCTCGTACCATTCTGTGACGCGGGCGTAGAGGTCCCAACAGTAGTAGTCAAACCGTGTCGATTCAGCGATCGATCTGACGTCACTGAGTGATTTCGCCTCAAGAGTCTGAAAGCCTACAACCACGTCGGCCACTTGTACACCGGTGTCGTCGATGTAGTTTTGGGTCTCGACCCGCTGTCCGCGGAATCGCAGTAGCCGAACCAGTGTGTCGCCGAGAGCGGCATTCCGTAGATGTCCAATGTGCGCTGCCTTGTTCGGATTGATGGCCGTGTGTTCGACGATGACCTTGTCGGTGCAACCACCTTCACCGGAGGGCGTTGCATCATCCCTCAGCACGGCACGCATATAGCGCGCGCGATCAAGATAGACGTTCATGTATCCGTTTGGTGCCGCTTCAGCCCAGGCTACGCCTTCTATCTTACCCAGTGCTTCCACCAGTTCCTTGGCGATCATTCGTGGGGCCTTGCGAAGGGTTCGAGCCAGCTCGAAGGCCACCGTGATGGCTAGGTCGCCCAAGAGACGATTCGGCGGATACTGAATCACGATGGGCGGACAAGCTTCCGGCGACAGGCCGTAGAGTTCCTGCAGGACGGCTTGAATTCGGGTGCGGACGCGTTTGTGGAGCTCAAGAATCATCGGGTCGTGGTCCGGCGGTGGTTAACGCAGGTGGCGCCGTTCCATCTGCAGCGCCGTGGCGTAGTCGTCAGGCGTGTTGATGTTAAAGAAGAGAGTGCCGTCTGGGTCGAGGGTTGCTATGTCGTCCAGTCCAATCTCTCGAACTGTGACCGCCGACGTCAGTTCGCTGACCTTGAAGATGCCAGCATCGAGATTGTGTTTAATCGCGTCGATACAGCTTTGGTTATATGCCGCGCAGAGCGGTTGGTGGCCCTCCGGGGTGCAGGGTATTGCCACGTCGACCTCACGGCCAGCCTCGGCCAGAAACCGAAGAAATTTGGCGGTGAGGAACGGCATGTCGCCAGCAATTATGAGCGTGACAGTCGTCGAGGCGTTAACCAACGCCGTGAGGATGCCGCCGAGGGGTCCACACCCTGGGCGTACGTCACTCCAAACCTGAACACCCAGATCGCCGTAGAGTTCTCGATCGTTGGCCACGATCGCGACATGTTGTGCCACCGCGCGTATCGTGGACAACTGTCGATCGATGATCCGCGTGCGGCCAACCTGCAGCAGCGCTTTGGGCTGGCCACCCATCCGACGACCGTGACCGCCGGCAAGGATCACCGCCGTGCACATTCCGCGTAACCTTACCAGATTAGCTGGTCGGTCGTGGGGCGTGCGTTTGCACGTTGACAGTCTGCGGTGGCTCGTTCTACCGTTGGGATCTCTCGCCCCGTGTGACCGCGCGACCATGATAAAGCGTACTAGGCGACTTCGAGTTGGGTTGGTGGTATGTTGGGCAGCATCGTCTGTTTTCGCGTCGTGGACCGCGGCTCGCCAGGAGAGTGGGGTTACGTCGACCCGACCGTTGGTCTATTCGGCCGTCGTCGATGCGCTCATCCATCCCGTGTCGGCGGAGTTCATTGAGCAGACGATCGCACGAGCTGATGCCGACGACGCGGCGCTAGTAGTAATCACGCTGCGGACACCCGGCGGCCTCGTCGATTCCACCCGGTCCATAAATACGAGCATCATTGGCGCCGACACCCCGGTGGTCGTATATGTCGGACCAAGTGGGACCCGGGCCGCGTCGGCTGGTTTTCTGATCACGATCGCCGCCGATGTTGCGGCGATGGCTCCGGGGACTCACATTGGGGCGGCGCATCCGGTGTCCGGAAGTGGTGCCGCCATGGATGAGGTCGCGGCGGAGAAGGCGGCATCCGATGTTGCAGCGTATGCGCGGTCGATCGCCAGTCAGCGGGGCCGGAACGTCGAGTTGGCTGAGAAGGCGGTCACCGAAAGTCAATCGTTCACCGAGCAGGAAGCGCTCACTGCCGCCCCCCCGCTGGTCGATTTGGTCGTCAGTGATTTCGACGACCTGCTCCGGCAGCTGGACGGCCGGATGGTGACGCGGTGGAACGGCGAGACTGTGGCTCTAAATACAGGTGACGCGCGCGTCGTAGAGGTCGAAATGAATTGGCGGCAAGAGCTGCTCAGTGCGATTGCACATCCCCAGGTGGCGGTGATGTTGTTTAGTCTAGGCACACTTGGGCTGACGGTCGAGCTCTGGAATCCCGGTGGGATTATTCCAGGCATCGTGGGTGGGCTCTGTCTCCTGTTGGCATTTTTTGCCTTTCAGATCTTGCCGATCAATTACGTTGGGTTACTCCTGATTCTCTTCGGTCTGTTGCTGCTAGTGGCTGAGATGATGACGACGACGTTTGGTCTTCTGGCAACCGGTGGGATAGTGAGTATGGTACTTGGCTCCGTCATGTTGATCGATTCACCGGCGCCTGAGATGCAGCTGGGGGGGTTGTTCATCGCCGCGTCGATGGTCGGGTTGGCGGTGGTCACCTTTCTTTTGGTTCGGCTCGGTGTACGCGCCCAAATGGCGCCGCCCGTCAGCGGCCGTGCCGGTATGATTAAAGAAATTGGGAAAGCGCTAAGTCCGATCGGTCCGAGAACCCCTGGACGCGTTACCACGCACGGGGAAATTTGGGCCGCTACGTCCGAGGAGGACATCAACGAGGGCGACCAGGTTTGTGTCGTCTCGATTGACGGCATGCGGCTTACCGTTCGTCGCCTTACACCTGCCAGACCCGGAGGGTCACAGACATGAGTCCCTATTTCATCGCCGCGCTCATCATCGGTGCTTACCTTGTGAACTCGGTCAAGATCTTGAACGAATATGAGCGCGGCGTGATCTTCCGGCTCGGGAAGCTTTTATCGAGTCCCAAGGGGCCGGGCGTGATCCTGGTGTTCGCGCCAATTGACCGTATGGTAAAGGTTGGTCTCCGGACGATTGTGATGGACGTGCCACCGCAGGACGTCATTACGCGAGACAACGTGTCGGTCAAGGTGAATGCCGTCGTCTATTTTCGGGTTATGGATCCGCAGCGGGCGATCGTGGAGGTCGAGAATTTCCACTATGCCACCTCGCAGTTGGCGCAGACGACATTGCGAGCCGTCCTGGGGCAGGTCGAGCTAGACGACCTCCTCGCTGAGCGTGAGCGGCTGAATCAAAATCTACAGCAAATTCTCGACACGCAGACCGACCCATGGGGCGTCAAAGTGTCGGCCGTGGAGGTGAAGCATGTCGATCTGCCCCCTGATATGCAGCGGGCGATCGCAAAGCAGGCGGAAGCTGAGCGCGAGAAGCGTGCTAAAATCATCCACGCAGAAGGCGAGTTCCAGGCGTCGACGCAGCTCGCCAACGCGGCAGAAGTCATCGCCAAACAACCGCTCGCCGTGACGCTTCGGTATCTCCAGACGGCAACCGAGGTGGCAGGTTCGGACAAGAACTCGACGCTTATCTTTCCGTTACCGGTGGATTTACTCAGCGTGTTCATGCCCAAGACTACATCCGGGGAAGAGCCCGGATCGAAGTAGGCCAAAAATCGCAAGCCTGAACGGCGTTGTCTTACCTCATGCCTTCTGCGGCTTCCAGCGAGACCACACCAACTGCCAAACAGGTTGTCTTTCTCTTAATGGCGGCCACAGTGGTGGCCGTCGTGGTGTTTCTCTGCGGGGTGTTGGTCGGCCGGGACCTTCCAGTCGGTGGCGGACCTATCTCGGCTGATGGATCCGACATGGCTACTACCTACGACTTGCCGACAGCGACGCTCAGCTCGCCCAGCTCAGAGCCGTCGGCGGCTGCCGGCCAAAGTGCCGAGCTGACGTACTATCGCCGCCTGGACGGCAGCCAGGCGGCTCCAGACGTGCTGCGTCCAGGCTCAAGTGGCGGAGGGTCAGACGTCGACAGCTCGCCGGTCCAGGTCCAGGACGGAGGCGACGAGCGTCCGAACACCCCCGAGCCCGGTGAGCAGGACATCCATCGCGGATCTGTCGAAACCCAAGCGCAGGAGTCACAGCTATTGCCGTCTGTGTCCGAGTTGGCATCGGTAGTCCAAGCGACGGACGGCTATTCGGTACAGGTCATGGCCTTGCGCTCTTTGGTAGCGGCCCGGGAAGTCGTGACACGGCTCTCCGACAAAGGCTTTCCGGCGACGGTCGTGCTCCCAGAGGCCGATGCCCCCAGTGCATTGTTCCGGATTCGCGTTGGACCGTATGAGGACCGAGCCGAAGCCCAGCGCATCATGAGTCGCCTGGAGACCGAAGAACAATTCGAGGCGTTCGTTACCCGCTGATGCTCGCCCTCCTCTCGGGCGTGTTGCTCTTTCTTAGTTTTCCCAGTTTCGGTCATCCTGCCTTCGCGTGGATTGCGCTTCTACCGCTGCTGGTGACGACGGCTCATGCATCCTCTTCGATCCAGGCGTTTCGTCGAGGCCTCTTGACTGGGGTCGTGCACTTCATTGGCACGATTTACTGGATCCCTCGAGTGCTGGAGGATTTCGGAGGGTTGTCTCTCGCGGCATCGTGGGGTGTTCACCTGCTCTTAGTCGGTTACCTGGCACTGTTCCCCGCGCTGTTCGCGGTCGCCATCTGGATGCTCTGCCGGCGTTTTGGCGCAGCGGCTGTAGTCGCCGCACCAGCCGTCTGGGTGACAAGCGAGCTTGGCCGAATCTATCTCTTTACCGGGTTTCCGTGGGAACTCTTGGGTTACAGCCAGGCCTCGGTGTTGTGGGTGGCTCAGCTTGCGAGCGTCGTGGGGGTTCTCGGGGTTTCCGCCCTAGTTGCATCGGTCAGTGGGTCTCTGGCATATCTCGTCCTGGCGGGACGGCGGCGGGCGGGCGGTGTCCTGGCGGGGACGGTTGCGCTCATCGTCGTGTGCCTCGCCTTCGGTAATCTGCGTGTGAAGTCGGACAAATGGGTCGACGCTGGTATCCCGCTGAGGATAGCTGTGGTCCAGGGGAACATCGCCCAGGATGATAAATGGGATCCTGCGCTAGGCGACATGATTCTCGACAAGTATCTCGCGTTGACACATCGAGCCGTTGACGAGGGTGCGAGTCTCGTCGTGTGGCCTGAGGCGGCCACGCCCTTTGCCTTCCAGACCGACTCGCGTTCCGAGCGTATTCGCCATCTTGCGCGTGAGCGGGGCGTCTATCTTCTACTGGGGACCACTGACGTCATATGGGATGATGAGCCCAGGTACTACAACGCTGCAGTCCTCGTTGACTTGAGAGGCGCGACTGCTGGGGTGTATCACAAGCAGCATCTCGTGCCGTTTGGTGAGTATGTACCGATGCAGGACCTGTTCTCGTTCGTGTCACCACTGGTCGAAAACGTCGGGGGATTTTCAGCGGGTGATGCCCCGGTGACGTTAATTATGGGGGACCAGGCAATTGGTGTGGCTGTTTGCTACGAGATTATCTATCCTGGACTCGTTCGCGGTTTCGTGACGGGTGGGAGTCGTCTGCTCACGACTGTCACCAATGACGCGTGGTACGGCCGCACTGCGGCGCCGTACCAGCACTTCCAGCAGGCGACCATGCGTGCGATCGAACAGGGTCGCTTCCTTGTTCGGGCCGCCAACACCGGCATCAGTGGAGTGATTGACCCCTACGGTCGAGTCATCGCACAGACCGCGCTGTTTCAGGATGATGTGCTCACGGCCAACGTGCGGTTGATCGACGATCTGACACTGTATACGAGGTACGGTGATCTACTGGCGTTTGGCTGCGGCATCATGACGCTGGCGCTACTGATGGTTGTGGGCGTCACGCAGGGCATTCGCCCGGGTCGGCGACGAGCGACTGATTCGATGGAACCAGGACGGAGGCGTGGTGAAAATTGAGTACGAGGAGCTAATTCGACGCTACCAGGATCTCATGAAACGGGCGGCTGACCTGCGGAGTTATCTTTGACGCAGCCAGTCCCGTAAGTGAGATCGCCGAGCTCGAGGCAAGGGCTGCAGCCCCGGACTTTTGGAACGACAACGATGCCGCCCAACGTGTCCTGCAACGCCGTCAACGACTTCAAGAGGACCATGAACTCGCGATTTCCTTGAAACAGCGGGCTGACGATCTTGCAGTACTGGTTGATTGGGCGGGTCAGGGGGAAAGTGTCGAGGACGACCTTAAGGTGGCCCTGGACGGTCTCTCCAATGAGATCGATGCGGCCGAGATCAAGAAAATGCTAAGCGGTGAACACGATCGCTGCAACGCGATTGTGACGATTCACCCCGGAGCTGGCGGGACCGAGTCTCAGGACTGGGCGGAGATGCTGCTTCGCGCGTATCTTCGTTGGGCAGAGCGCCGAGGGTTGACACGAGACATCATCGACTATCAACCGGGCGATGAGGCTGGAATTAAAGCCGCGACGGTCACCGTGAAGGGGGACTATGCCTACGGCCTACTGTTGGCCGAGGTGGGCGTTCACCGCCTTGTTCGTATTTCACCCTTCGACCAGGCTGCCCGGCGACATACCTCGTTCGCGTCGGTCTTTGTGTGGCCAGAGCTCCCGGAGAACGTGGAGGTTGAGGTTGATGGTAAGGATCTTCGGATCGATACCTACCGGTCGAGCGGAGCCGGCGGACAGCACGTCAACGTGACGGACTCTGCGGTTCGGATCACCCACCTGCCCACCGGGATTGTGGTCTCGTGTCAGAACGAGCGGTCACAACACCGAAACCGCGCTTCTGCGATGAGCGTGCTCAGGGCGCGTCTCTACGATGTCAAGATCAAGGCGCAGCAGGAGAAAATGGAGAAAATCGGGGGAGAAAAGAAGGACATCGCCTTCGGTAGTCAGATCCGAAGCTATGTCCTGCATCCGTACCGGCTGGTCAAGGACCACCGAACGAAGATGAATGTCGGCAACGTCGACCGTGTCCTCGATGGTGACCTCGACGGTTTTATCAAGACCTATCTCATGCAGAAGGCGGCCGGCACCTTGGGCGATGGCGGCGGAGCCAATGAGACCTGACCTAAAGGTGCGCGACCAAGCCAACCGGTCGATAGTGAGTACGGCCTCCGGTCATTGGAAGAGGGCGGCACCCGGCTCGGTGCCCGCGATAAACGTTTCTTGCAGGGCGCCTCTCGACCACGGCTCTGTGACATCGCCCGTCGTAGAGTCGATTGACCTAAAGACGATATTGTTGGGCGTGCGGAACCCTCGGGGCGCCTCGCGGCCATCGATATGTGCGCGAACGAAGTCAATCCAGATAGGGAGCGCGACCCGCGCACCCTCTTCTGTGTCGCCCAGCGTCTTCTTTTCGTCATAGCCGACCCAGACCCCGACCGTGATGTCTGGATCGAACCCGACGAACCAGGCGTCGGTGTAATCATCCATGGTGCCGGTCTTTCCACCAAGAGGCCAGCCCAGCCTTGACGCGCGTACCCCAGTGCCCCGCTGGACGACGCCTCGCATGAGGCTCACCATGATGTACGCCGTATCTGGTCGCAGTGCATCCTGCGGGACCGGACGCGAGGTTTCCAGTACATCACCCGCGCGATCCACTATCCGCTCGATCTGATATGGAACCATACGCGTACCTCGGTTCGGAAATGCCGAGTAAGCGCTCGTGACCTCCAGTAGCGTAGTTTCCGCTGAGCCTAGGGCCACAGAGAGAAACGGAGGAATTGGAGAAGTAAACCCAAGACGCCTGGCGAAGTCTACGACCGTTTCTGGTCCGATTTGTTTCATAATCCACACGGCGGGGACATTGCGAGACTTCTCTAGTGCCCGCCGCAGGGTGATCGGTCCCTCGTATGTGAGGTCGTAGTTGGTCGGTTCGTAGGGGTCCTGGTCTGGACCGACATCATAACTGACCGGCTCGTCAAGCACGATAGACGCAGCGGTGAAGCCCTGATCGACTGCGGCCGCGTAGAGTACGCCTTTGAAGAGAGACCCGAGCTGGCGATAGGCTTGAGTCGCGCGGTTAAACTTACTACGTTCGAAGTTATAGCCCCCCACCATGGCGAGAATCCGCCCCGTCTGATTCTCGATCGCCAAGAGGGCGCCCTCCGCCAGCGGCTCCTGTTCGAGCTTGGCTTCGATAGTTGGTTTTGCGAGTTCATTCCCGTTGGCGTCGGCTGTATCGAGTGCCGTGATCTTGATTTCGATCAGATCGCCAGGCCGCACGAGTTGGTCGGCCGGTGTCCGTCCGATTCCTCGGAACCCCTCGGTTTCACCCGATGGGAGTGCCCTCAGGCCTTTAGGGACGACCGTTGCCGTATACGGTCCGAAGCGAACCTGCATGGCGTCACGGTCCACGCTCGTGACGACCGCTGGGACGATATCATCGGCGCCCATCGCGAACACCCATCGGCTGTCCTTGTAGGAGGCCAGGACTTTCTCGGCGGCCTCAGTGTCAGCCTCGACGGCAACTTCGTCGAGAATATTTCGCTCTGGGGTGCGGAAGCCTCGGCGTTTGTCGTGTGCCCGAAGACCATTGGCAATTGCCTGATTGGCCGCTACTTGTAGCCGAGCGTCGAGTGTCGTGTGGACACTCAGGCCCTCCTCATACAAACGAGTGGCACCGTATTCCTTCTCCAAGTGTTGGCGAACCTCCTCGATAAAGTACGGTGCAATCGAGTTGCTTCGCACGGTTCTTTCGGCCAGTCTAATCGGCTGCGCCATGGCCTCGGCGGCCTCTTCCGTGGAGACGTAGCCCTCAGTCGCCATCCTTTGCAGCGCATAATCGCGGCGGCTCTGTGCCAGTTCCATGTTGACGAGAGGGCTTTGCCTCGACGGTGTTTGGTGGATGCCGGCAATCATGGCCGCTTCACCAAGTTCGAGCTCTTGCGCCGGCTTTCCGAAGTACAGACGCGAGGCCGCCTCGACGCCGTAAGCGCTGTGGGAGGACGTGCCGAGCCACATTTGATTGGCGTAGAGCGTGAAAATCTCGCGTTTCGTGTACCGCTTTTCAATGTGAACCGTGTAGTAGGCTTCCCGAAGCTTGCGCTGCCAGGTCTTCTGGAGACCAAGACTCTCCCCTTTCAGTGTGACGTTGCGGGCGAGTTGCATCGTGATGGTGCTGGCGCCGGCGGCAGTTAGGTCTCCTTTGATGACGTTCGAGACCATAGTCAAAACGATGCGGGGGATGTTGAAGCCGACGTGGTTGAAGAAATCTCCGTCCTCGGCAGCGATGATGGCATTCCGAAAAACTTCCGGGATCTCGTCGTAGCTGAGGATGAGGCGCCGCTGTGTTGCGAATTCACCGATCAGCACTCCGGATCGATCGTGGATGCGGGTGATTGTTCCTGGAGTGTACCCGTCAAGCTCTGAGATCTCCGGCAGGTCAGGTGAGTAGGCGAATAGCACACCACTCAGTATCCCCAGCAGAGCCACGATGGCAAATGCACCAAGCACGAGTACCCGCTGGACCAATGATTTTGTCTTCAGATTCTTCTTCCTCGCCATGTTTCAGTCTCTGAGAATCGTTTATCCGATCGGGTTCAAATATTGTACACGGCTCGAAGACCATCTCTCTAGTGTTCTAGCTTTAGATTTGTAATCAGACCGTTAGTGTGGTTATTGGGCGGTCACAGCCGAACACGGCTCTGATCCGCTCACTATATGATAAATGTACACTCATATTATATAATCATGTTTGCTATATAATTTAAGGCTCTAGAACATTACTTAAGAGCGGGGAAGCAGACGATGAGCAAGATTATTGGGATAGATTTGGGAACGACTAACTCGGTTGTGGCGGTCATGGAGGGTAGTGAGCCTGAGGTCATCACCAACCCTGAAGGCAGCCGAATTACCCCTTCGGTCGTGGCATTCGCCAAGGGCGATGAGCGACTCGTCGGTCAGGTCGCAAAACGCCAGGCCGTAACCAATCCAGAGAACACCATTTTCTCGATAAAGCGATTCATGGGACGACGCTTTGACGAAGTATCCGAAGAGATGAAAATGGTACCGTACGAGGTCGTCAAGGCCACTAACGGCGATGCACGCGTGCATGCCGATGCCGCCGAACATTCCCCGCCTCAGATCTCGGCGATGATACTGCAAAAGTTAAAGCAGGCGGCGGAGGAGTACTTAGGTCAGAAAGTGGAGCAGGCGGTCATCACGGTTCCTGCTTACTTCAACGACGCGCAGCGGCAGGCCACCAAAGACGCGGGTCAAATCGCCGGTCTCGAAGTCATGCGGATCGTCAACGAACCGACTGCAGCTGCTCTGGCATACGGTCTCGACAAGAAGAAGGATGAAACGATCGCGGTTTACGACTTTGGTGGTGGAACGTTTGATATCTCGATCCTCGAGGTGGGTGAAGGTGTGGTTGAGGTCAAGGCGACCAACGGCGACACGCATCTTGGTGGCGACAACCTCGACCAGCGGATCATCGAATGGATCGTCGACGGGTTTAAGGCCGACGAAGGGATCGATCTAAGCAAGGATAAGATGGCGCTGCAGCGGCTCAAGGAAGCTGCAGAGAAGGCCAAGATGGAACTTTCTACCGTGGTGGAGACAGAAATCAATCTACCGTTCGTGACGGCCAACGAATCGGGTCCGAAGCATCTTCAACGGAAACTGACCAGAGCTAAATTCGAGCAGCTGGTCGATGACCTGCTCAAGCGGACGGTTGGCCCGGCCGAGCAGGCCCTCTCGGACGCCGGGATGAAGCCGTCTGATATCGACGAGGTCGTCTTGGTTGGGGGATCGACCCGAGTGCCTAAAGTGCAGGAGCTGGTCAAGGCACTCTTCGACCGAGAGCCTCACCGCGGTGTCAATCCGGACGAGGTTGTCGCTATTGGTGCAGCCGTGCAGGCGGGTGTGCTGTCGGGCGAAGTAAAGGATTTACTGCTGCTAGACGTGACACCTCTGTCGCTCGGAATTGAAACACTGGGCGGGGTCATGACTCAACTTTTGCCTCGTAACACCACGATTCCGACTCGCAAAGGGGAGATTTTTTCGACGGCGGCAGACAGCCAGACTAGTGTCGAGGTACATGTGCTGCAGGGTGAACGCTCGATGGCGGCGAAAAATCGAACGTTGGGCAAGTTTCATCTGGTCGGCATACCCGCGGCACCACGAGGCGTTCCACAGGTCGAGGTGACGTTCGATATTGATGCCAACGGGATCGTCAATGTGTCGGCCAAGGACCTCGGTACCGGGAAGGAACAGAAAATCACTATCACCGCCTCCAGTGGACTGAGCAAGGAAGAGGTCGACCAAATGATGAAAGAGGCCGACGCTCACGCCGATGAGGACAAGGCAAAGAAGGATGAAGTCGAGACGCGTAACCGGGCGGACCAGGTGGTCTACGCGGCCGAGCGCATGATCAGCGAATCAGGGGAGAAGCTGTCGGACGAGGTCCGCCAGCCTATCGAGACGGCGATCGACGCGGTGAAGAAAGCTGTCGAGGGGGGTAATGTTGACGCGCTCACGGAGGCGGTAGAACAGCTGACCGCCGCGCAACATAAGGCAGCCGAGCAACTCTACCAGCAGGCCGGAACGGCTGAAACGCCATCGGAATCTGGGGGTGGCACTCCGTCCGACCCCTCCTCCGATGGGGCGACGTCTGGTGAGAGCGGAGACGTGATCGATGCGGAGGTTGTCGAGGACGACAAAGGCTAGCGGAGTCGCCGGTGATGGACTTCTATTTGATCCTTGGTGTGAACCGTGGGGCTTCGGCGCACGAGGTTAAACGGGCCTATAAACGGCTAGCACGGAAATATCACCCCGATATCAATCCTGGTGACCACGAGGCCGCCGCATTTTATCATCGCGCCACCGAGGCGTACGACACCCTGACCGACCCCGAGCGTCGGGAAACGTATGACGCACATGGTCCCCAGTCACCGCAACGTCCAGGTGCTTCCATCGAGTTTCATGGGTTCGACTTTTCCGCTCCGGTACAGGGTGCGTCGGCGACCTTCGCCGAGCTGTTTTCTGAGGTTCTTCAGGAGACTGGTGATCACAAGGCTATCCCGACTCTGACGGGGAGCGACCTACACGCCGACATAACGCTGAGCTTCGAGGAAGCGCTGATGGGTGCCGAGCGGACTATGATGGTGACACGGCTCGTTGCTTGTACGGCGTGCGCAGGGACCGGTCTGCGGCGGTCGGCCGAAACGCCCTGTGCGGATTGTCAAGGTTCTGGAGACAAACGCTGGCGACGGGGGCATATGGTGTTCACGAAGTCCTGTTCGGCCTGCGGCGGGACAGGGCGTCATCGCCAGCAACCGTGTGGATCCTGCCGGGCCAAGGGCGTCATGTCATGCACGGAGAAGATCTCCATCCACGTTCCGGTAGGGGTAGCTGACGGTGCCCGGATGCGGGTGCCAGGCAAAGGACATGCCGGTCGCGGAGGAGGAGCCACCGGAGATCTCTATATCACGGCCACGGTGGGGGCTCACCGGTTGTTCGTTCGGGATGGTGATGATCTGCGGCTTGAGGTTCCGATCAGTGTCAGCGAGGCGGTACTTGGGGCCCTCATCGATGTGCCGACAGTCGAGAGCCAGGTCAGACTTCGGATCCCTCCTGGCACGTCATCCGGTCAGCGATTTCGTGTGAAGAACCAGGGCGCGCCGTCCCCACGGACTGGAGAGCGGGGAGACTTGATTGTGACCGTCAAGCTCGTGCTACCGTCTGTGACAGACGAACGGTCGAAGCAGCTACTGCGGGAGTTTGGGCAGATTCATTCGACCGATGTGCGAAGCGACTTGTTTATCGAGTGACAGGGATGTTTCCTAAAGAGCCCGGTAAAGCCTACTTTATGATTAGCGTCGTGGCGCAGCGCTACGACATTCACCCTCAGACGCTGCGGCTGTACGAGCGGGAGGGACTTCTGAAACCGTCTCGCACCGATGGCAACACACGACTCTACTCAGAGGAGGATCTGGAGCAGCTCGAGGCCATACTGACGCTGACCCGCGACCTGGGGGTCAACCTCGCGGGCGTCGAGATCATCCTGAACATGCGCCGCAAGATGGACCAGATGCAACGAGAGGTGAACGAGTTCATGGCTTACGTGAAGCGGGAGATGGCGCCAGGTCTGGGCGACTGGGAGGAACGTCTTGGAACGGCGATGGTCAAGGCGACCCCGTCGAGCCTCGTTCGGGCGACACCTCAGATCCGGATCGAACCCGTTACGCCCACCGCCAAGTCTGGCCCGCGCAAGCGCTCAACCACGTCCTAGCGCTCTGCGCCGCGATCCAAGTCTAGCGTCAACGCATCGCGAAGGTGCTCCACGAGTTTCAGGACACCGAGGTCGCGATCAGTAGTCCCACTCGGCCACGGGTTGCTCTCACGACGATAATCGCGGTTTCATACTCGTGACGCTAGGGGTATCCTGTAGGGGCTCTCACGATCCCTTAACCACCAGAGTGATAATGACCTGTACGAGCTGTCACGATACCGGCTGGCGTTCTCACGATATTGACGGTGTTGAACGCGTCGAGCGTTGTGAGTGTTGGCGACAGCGGGTGACGCAGGACTTGTTAAAAGAGGCGAACATCCCCTCCCGCTATCACAAGTGTGATTTTTCAGCTTTTGTCACCTATCCGAACGAGCAACTGCTCCGGACGGTAAAGAAGGCGGAGGAATTCGCGGCGGCGTTTCCGGTGGTCCAGAAAGGACTGCTATTAATCGGCCCGCCTGGTATCGGGAAGACACACCTCGCGGTCGCCGTCCTCCGCGACGTCATCATACAGAAGAGTATTCGAGGTGTGTACTTCGATACACGCTCGTTGCTGAGCACGATTCGGAGCACGTATAACCCGGTGACACGCACCTCGGAGGCCGACGTACTTGGGTGGGTCATGAATGCCGAGTTGCTCGTACTCGACGATCTCGGCGCCGAGCGACCAACGGACTGGGTGGAAGAGACGATGAACCTGATCGTCAACACACGATATAACGACCGAAAGCCGACGATTTTCACTTCCAACTACGAGGACGTGCCCGACACCGACGACATCGACTCGTTGCTTGTGAGGGTCGGATTTCGGATGCATTCCCGTTTGCGGGAGATGTGCGATTTTCTGGAGTACGCCGGACCAGACTATCGAGACTTCGAGTATGCGCCAAGTTCCGACGATTTGTTCCGACGCTGGAAGGATCAGAAGACGCGGCCACATCGACGTTTGCCGCGGCGTACGTCAGTTCGGGCCCGAGCGCAGCTCAAAGAGAAGGATGGACAGCTTGAGCTTGGATGGTCGGGTGGCAAGGCGAGTAACTAGTGGATCACGCTTGAAGTTCTCGGGCGTGTCTGAGAGCGAGCCGCTTGGTCTTTATCTCCATATTCCGTTCTGCGAGTCGATTTGTAACTACTGCAACTTTAATCGTGGTCTGTTCGACTCAGACCTTAAAACGCGTTACGTCGATGCGCTAACAACCGAGATCACCACGATCGGCGACGGCGCCGCGGTGGATACCATCTACTTTGGCGGGGGAACGCCCTCGCTTCTTGATCCAGACGAAGTCGAACGAATCCTCGACGTGTGTCGTGACGTGTTTGCCGTTAACCCGTCGGCCGAGGTGAGTCTGGAAGTCAATCCAGAGTCGGCGACGATGTCTCGGCTGGTGGGATGGCGGGAGTCGGGTGTGACTCGACTCAGCTTTGGTGTGCAATCGTTTCGGGATCCTGAGCTCCAGCGACTAGGGCGGAGGCACACGGCGAGTCGGGCCAAGGACGCCGTGCGTGCAGCGCGCACGGTCGGGTATGCTGACATCAGCCTTGATTTAATGTTGTGGCTTCCAGATCAGACCGCTGTGGACTGCCGCGAGTCGATCGAGGCGTTGCTCGAGCTTGGTCCTGACCACGCATCACTTTATCTGCTTGAGTTGTATCCGAACGCTCCGCTACGGGATGACATGTTTCGACGCGGCTGGTCGCTGGCACCTGACGAGGATGCGGCTCAGATGTATCTTGACGCGCTGGAAGTCACTGATAAGGGTGGCTATGAGCAGTACGAGATCTCCAACGTGTGCCGACCGGGATGGCAGTGTCGTCACAACCTTAAGTATTGGCGCGACGGCGAATGGTTGGGGTTCGGCTGTGGTGCCCATTCTACCCGTGGTGGTGCCCGCTGGAGGAATCTGTCAGAAACGAATCGCTATATCGAGACTGTAACCGATGGGCGTCCGGCGGCTCTCGATCGGCGTTCACTCAGTCCCTCAGAGCGGCTCGGTGACATGCTGTTCACGGGCCTTCGCCTGACCGATGGGCTCGACCTCGAGTCGATTTCGCGACATTACGGTGTGGACGTGATGCGTAAATACGGGACAGAGCTAGCATCCCCTATCGCGGAGGGTCTGCTTGTCCACGAGTCTGGACGACTTAAGCTAACGCGGCAGGGTATGCTGGTAGCCAATGAAATAATGGAAGCTTTCGTCTAGGCGAAGCGTACGCTATTGTATCCGGTCGTTTGCGAGCTTGATAAGGAGGCCAAAGAGATGCTCTCGTTGCAAGATCAAAAGTCATGGCGGAGAAATTTGTGGGTGGGGAGTGCCCTGGTTGGCACGCTTGTGGTCGGTGTCGTGCTTGGCTCGGTCTTCACCACACGTACGGCAGAAGCTCAAAACGAACGGACATTCAGTTCCACTACCGGGTTGATGCTGAACTACGTGAACGCGGAAAACGCCGAAGCATTCGAAGGAGTGATGCGCAGGTTGCGTGAGGGCCTTCAGAACAGTGAAGTCCCGGAGCGGAACCGCCAGGCCGAGGGCTGGAAGGTGTATCGCGCCAAAGAACCGGGTCCAAACAACAGCGTCTTGTACGTCTGGTTCCTCGACCCTGCGGTGGTGGGTGCCGACTACAGAGTCTCGTACATGCTGAGCGAAGCGTTTCCGGACGAGGCGCAGGCGCTGTTCGAGACGTACAACGGGTCGTTTGCGGGGGGCCAGAACATGGTCAACCTCGACCTGGTTGTCGACTTTTAGTCGCGGTAGGTCTGAGAGAGGGTGGTGAGCCGGGCTGTCGGCTCGGCGCCATCAGCCAGACGTCTGTACGTTCGTGGATTAATTGTCGAGTTGGCGATGCCGGCTCAGAAGGCGATGTTCAACCCCGCATATACCCTCTGCCTAGTGCGGTCGGTAAAGTGGTGACGAAGCCGAAATGTTCGATAGTCGATCCGAACCCGGATGGGTCCCACAAGTGAGATCTTGAGGCCGGCTCCAATGTTACCGCCGAGTCCGGTGTTTACACGGATGCCGATTCGTTCGCGATAGAGCCCGCCGCCGATGGTCCCGTAGAACTGCAGCCTTGACACCTGAAACGGCGTCTGCACGAGCAAGTTGAACATGCTCGTTTGGAGTGCCGGAGTGTTTATCTTGGTGTGTTCGGACGTGTCTGAGTATTCGAGTTCGAATCCCACGATCGCCAGCGAGATACCGATCGCCCCACCCCGCACAGTCCGGCGCGGAGACTCTGTCGAACCGAAAAAGGCTGTGATGTCAGCGGACGCGGTATGGGAGATTCCCAGGATCAGGGTCACCAGCACGAAAAGAGAGAGCGGACGAGACATGTGATTTCGGTCTCCAGTGTAAATGGTGGGACGTTTACGGTGCCGTGTCAAACGTCAGGCCAGGGCCAGATCGACAGTGGTCGCAGGGAGGAATCTGTATGATACAGTCTCAGCCGCTCTAGGCACGAAAGACAACGTGACGACTGAAAGCCTCGCGGAAGGTATCCTCGCCCGCGACCAGCGGGCCATAGCCCGCGGTATCACGCTGGTCGAAAACGGATCGACCGAGGGTTTGATGTTGATCCGGGGCTTGTTCGGCCGTGGTGGCCGAGCACAGATCGTCGGTGTGACGGGTGCACCGGGCGTAGGGAAGAGTACGCTAGTCGATTGCTTGACCAGCGAGTGGCGTCGTCGGCGGAGAACGGTAGGTATTCTCGCCATCGACCCAACAAGCCCCTTCAGCGGAGGGGCCGTGCTTGGCGACCGCATCCGGATGCAGTCTCATGCCGGCGACTCCGGCGTCTATGTTAGGAGTATGGCCTCACGCGGACACCTTGGAGGGCTGGCCCAGGCCACGAACGACGCCACGGTCATCCTTGACGCTGCCGGCCACGACGTGGTCATCGTCGAGACGGTTGGTGTCGGACAGGGCGAGGTTGATATTGCCCGGACGGCAGATGTCTCAATCGTTGTGATGGTTCCTGGTGCCGGTGATGACGTGCAAGCCATCAAAGCTGGCATCATGGAGATTGCCGACATCTTCGTCGTGAACAAGGCGGACCGTGATGGGGCAGACCGTGCGGTCAGTGAGATCGAGGCCGTAATGATGCTTCAAGCATACGAAGAGGGGGAGTGGCGCCCGCCGGTCTTTAAGACCGAAGCTGCCCACGGCACGGGGGTTACTGCGTTGCTCGACGCCGTGGAGATGTTCGCTGAGCGTCACGACCACGACGGTGACCGGATGCGATCAAGAGCTGAGGTCCGTCTGCGGGAAGCGCTTAGCCACCAGTTTGTCTCACGTCTTGAGCGACACGAAGAAATTCGAGCAGCGATCGAGGAAGCGGTCCAGCGGATTACCCGTCGAGACGTCGATCCGCACACGGCGGCGGCTGAAATCATGGAGCGTTCCGGATGAAAGCGGTGCTCGACCATATCGGGATTGCCGTGGCCAAGCTGGACGAGTCATTGGCGTTCTTTCGCGATGCGCTGGGTCTTGAGGTCACCGCGGTCGAGGAAGTGCTGTCCCAAGGAGTCCGGGCGCACTTCGTTTCGACCGGGTCGACGGCGCTCGAAATTCTGGAGGCGACGGCGGACGATTCTCCAATCGCGAAGTTTATAAATCGGCGGGGCCCTGGGTTGCATCACGTCACGCTCAGGGTCGACGATCTAACCGCTGCTCTCGTCGAACTCCAACAGCGAGGTGTTCGTCTTATCGACGAAATTCCACGTGCTGGAGCAGAGGGGGCGCGAGTCGCTTTTATTCATCCCTCCAGCACACACGGGGTGCTGGTCGAGCTGAAGGAACAGTCGTGAGTGGCTGGCTGCCAGTCGGTGGTCAGGAGGCTCGCCTCGACGTAGGATCAGTGACTGAACACCGATAACCATCGGCTCATGGCCGGCGACCATCAACGACTCCCGATTGAGGACCTATGACTCTCGATCCTATATCCGAACCGATCCGCATTGGTGTCGTCGGAGGCAGCGGTCTTTACGACATCGAGAAGCTTGTGGACCGCAAGGAAGTGGTTTTGACGACGCCGTTTGGCAAGCCGTCGGCGCCATATTTGGTGGGGACACTCGACGGGCAAAGAGTGGCGTTCCTCGCCCGCCACGGTACCGGCCACCGCCTACTGCCGTCAGAGCTGAACTTCCGGGCCAATATTTTCGGCTTCAAGACGTTGGGAGTGGAGTGGCTGGTGTCTGCGAGTGCCGTCGGCAGCCTCCAGGAGAAGTACCGACCGCTGGACATCGTCGTGCCCGACCAGTTCCTCGATCGGACTCGTGGCCGTGCCAGCACGTTCTTCGGTCAAGGCTTGGTCGCTCACGTCACGTTTGCTCACCCTTTGTGCGCCACGCTTAGCCGGATGGCGTCCGAGTCGGCCGAGGCGGTCGGCGCGACAGTCCATCGTAGGGGCACCTATGTGTGTATAGAGGGTCCGCAGTTTTCGACACTGGCCGAGTCGCGACTTTATCGATCGTGGGAGATGGATGTCATTGGCATGACCAATGTGCAGGAGGCGAAGCTCGCGCGGGAGGCCGAAATTTGCTACACCACGCTGGCGCTGGTGACGGACTATGACTGCTGGCATCCCGATCACGACCATGTGACTGTCGACATGATCGTGCAGAACCTCCTGCAGAATGCCACAACGGCGACGCGGGTGATTCGGCGCATGGTTGCGGCGTTACCGGTGGACCGTACCTGTGAGTGCGCGTCGGCGCTGTCGGCAGCTATCATCACCCGCCCCGAAGCGATTCCAGACCAGACGAAGCAAGACCTAGCCCCGATCGTCGAGAAATACTTGTAGGCCGCCATCCGGAGAACCGCATGCGACCGATTCTGACCGTTGGCTCCGTAGCGTTTGATTCCGTCAAAACGCCGTTTGGCGAAGTATCTCGTGTCGTGGCAGGCGCGGCGACCTACTTCAGTATCTCGGCATCGTTTTTCACGGACGTCCGATTAGTGGGAGTGGTGGGTGACGACTTTGAGGACGAACACCTGGCAGTATTTGCAGGGCGTCGTATAGATCTCGATGGTCTCCAGCGGGTTGCGGGCAAGACGTTTCGCTGGCGTGGCGAGTACAACGTCGACTTAAACACCCGTGAAACGATCTACACGCACCTGAATGTATTCGAAAAGTTTCGACCGAAGATTCCAGATAGCTTCAGGAATAGTCCGTTCGTCTTTCTCGCGAATATCCATCCGTCGCTTCAATTTGATGTGCTTAACCAGGTCGAGGCGCCAGAATTCGTCGCTCTGGACACGATGAACTACTGGATCGAGGGTGCGCCAGACGAGCTACGGAGAGTTCTAAAGCGGGTGCACGTCCTAGTGATCAACGACACCGAAGCGCGAGAACTCAGTGGGGAGGCGAATCTCGTGAAAGCGGCGCGCGTGATTCAAGCGATGGGACCGCAGCGGGTCGTAATCAAACGCGGCGAGTACGGCGTCTTGATGACCCGGGACGATGGCTTCTTTGCCGTTCCAGGTCTACCGCTCGAAGACGTTCGTGATCCGACCGGCGCTGGTGACACTTTCGCCGGGGGATTTGTCGGATATCTGGCGGCTGCCCCGGCTATTACGGACGAGGCCGTGACGCAGGCGATTGTCGCCGGGAGTACCATGGCGTCCTTCGCCGTCGAAGATTTTGGCCTCGATCGTCTGACCACCCTGACGGAACCACGGGTCAAGCGGCGGTTTACGGAATTCAAGCGCCTGACTCACTTTGAGGCGCTCTAGTAGAAGGGTATACGTCATGGGCACTCGACGGTTTGTCACACTTGGCGTCGGTTTGCTTGTTGGCGTCTGGGCGGCCATGCTTGTCGCGGCTCCATACTTTCTGGCCCACGATCGCCCCCAAGGTATCGGCGCTGTCACTGCAGCGGCAATGTATGTCGTCGGTGGGGTCGTGTGCCATCAGCAGCCAACCCGCTCCTTCTATTTGTGGGACGCTCAGATGCCAGTGTGTGCCCGCTGCAGCGGCTTGTATGTGCTGGCGCCGCTAGGTCTTGTGTTGGCGCTGGGAAGTGGAGGCCAGCGCGCGGGCCGAGGAAGGTCCACGGAGCAGTCTCGTGCGAGCTGGTCAACCCGCGTCGTTCGAATGGTTCTGCTGGTGGCAGCCACTCCGACCGTTGCGACAGCTGGCGCCGAGCTGGCCGGATTCCTACACCCGACCAACCTGGCTCGTGCAGTGTCGGCGGTGCCGCTGGGTGTCAGCGTGGTCTGGGTTGTTGGACTTGCACTGGGCGGATCGATTGACGAATCTGACTAGACACGGTCCGAAGTGATGCCCCGACAACAACCAAAGCCTCCGGCATCGAACCTGGCCGCGTTCGTTTGTACGCTGGCATGGGTCGTGCCCGGTGCCGGACACCTGTGGCTCGGGTCGCGGCAGAAGGGCACTGTCTTTCTGGTTGTATTGCCGCTGATGTATGCGACCGGGTTGTGGCTCGGCGGCCAAGTTTTTGCTTTCGATCTTTCGCAACCGCTCGTGGCGTTGGCGGCACTAGCTGACCTGGGAATCGGCGCACCGTACATCATCGCGAGAGTGGCAGGTTTTGGCGAGGGACGAGTCGTAGCGGTGACCTATGAGTATGGCAATTCTTTTCTCGTCGTCGCCGGCCTTCTGAATGCCCTCGTCGTCCTCGATGTCTACGATATTGCCCTTGGACGAAAATGAGGTGGTGATGCTGGAAAGCCACGTTGGATTGATGCTGCTCTTTGCCTGCTTCGTGTCACTTGTGCTCGCTCTGTTGACGAAGGACGATGTCAAAGAGCAGTTTAGATTTGGAGCCATGCTTTTTGCGGGGTTCGCCGTCACGGGCGTTGTCCTGGGGTGGCTGATGTTCCCGTTTCCGCTGTGACCCGGACGTTGTTCTTCGGGAGATGGTGCCGATGAGCCGCGCCCTGTGGGTCTGGGGCCCGGCGGTATTGTTGATGGCGGTGATCTTTGGGCTCTCAGCGCGGCCGGCTCCGTACCTTCCCAGTGGCCTCTCTGACGTATCTGCGCATGCCATCGCCTACGCCGCCTTGGGTATCCTCATGCTACGTGCGCTCTCAAGTGCGCGGTGGTCTGGTGTTACCCCGCGCTCAATTACGGTTGCGGTCGCCCTCGCTGTTCTCTATGGCATAAGCGATGAATATCATCAGTCGTTTGTGCCTGGGCGGTTTGCGGATGTGCGAGATGTCATCGCCGATGCGATTGGCGCCTGTGGCGGCGTGGCTATCATCTGGGCGTGGAGTATAGTTTTCTCCTCAGATCAGAGAACATAACGATGACATTTGAAAATTTGTCCTGCGAGCAGGTCGAGGCCGTGGCCACGATCACCGTTAGCCGTCCCAAGGTACTCAACGCACTGAACGCGGCGACGATCCAAGAACTTGACGACTGTCTTCTAAGATTGCGTGACGACCCGTCAGTCCGAGCGATCGTGTTGACCGGAGCGGGAGATCGGGCGTTCATCGCTGGTGCGGACATCTCCGAGTTGTCACAGTTGACCCCGACGGCGGCGCGGGAGGTGGCTCGGCGCGGCCAAGCGTTGTGCGACCGGTTTGAACGGGCGACAAAACCGGTCGTTGCGGCTGTGAACGGTTATGCCCTCGGCGGTGGTCTCGAACTGGCAATGGCGTGCACCCTCAGAGTGGCGGCCGAGACTGCCAAGCTTGGGCAGCCGGAGGTTAATTTAGGCCTACTCCCTGGCTATGGCGGTACCCAGCGGTTACCGCGGCTTGTAGGATTGGGTCCCGCACTTGAAATGTTACTGACAGGTGAGTCGGTCAATGCTACCGAGGCGTGGCGACTGGGTCTCGTCAATCGGGTGGTTCCCGCCGACCGCGTGCGTGACGAGGCTCGCGAGCTCGCCGCGCTTTTGGCCTCAAAGCCTCCCTTGGTTCTACAGTACATTCTGGATGTCGTCCGGAGCGGAATGCAGATGTCACTGCAAGATGGGTGCGAGCAGGAGGCAACGCTGTTTGGGCTTGTCGCCGCGACTGAGGATATGCGTGAGGGTACCAAGGCTTTTCTTGAGAAACGTCGCGCACGGTTCAAGGGGCAGTGAAAGACACACCGACTATAGCGGGAGCAGATGACGCCACTGCGCTGAGAGTAGGCGTGGTTGTCTCGGTGTATCACGAGGCCGTCACCGACGCGCTGAGGCGCGGGGCCGTTGAGGCGTTGGCAGAGGCCGGTGCTCTTACCGATCGAATCGTGGTCATCCGGGTACCAGGCGCGTTCGAGGTACCGTTTGCGGCCCGCCGAGCGGCAGAGACCGGGCAATTTGACGCTCTGGTATGTCTCGGCTGCATCATTCGGGGTGAAACTCCACACTTTAACTACTTGGCATCGGCGGTGGCACACGGGGTCGGCACGGCCTCGCAGGCAACTGGAGTGCCGATCAGCTTTGGTGTTCTGACGACCGACACCTACGAGGAGGCGGTCGCGCGGGCGGGCGACGGCAAAGACAATAAGGGCTGGGAGGCGGCCATGGCAGCCGTGCAGCTGGCTAACGTAGTCCGTAGCCTTAATCGACACAATTGGGACCGTCGAGATCATGACGAGTAACCCGAGCGGGGTCGAGCGTCATCGCGGGCGTGAGGCCGCGCTCCAGTTGCTATATCAATGGGAGATCGGTCGACTCGATCGGGCGAGTCTGGACGAGGCCAGTGAGTTTTACTGGACTGTTCACCCGGGGCCAGACGGTCGTCAGGCTTTCGCCCGCACGCTGGTGACCGGGACAAGCGAGCATGTCGAAGAAATCGACCCCTTGCTGGAAGCCAGCACGAAGAATTGGCGACTTTCGCGTTTGGCAGTTGTTGACCGCCTCATCATGCGGATGGCCGTATACGAGTTCACCTACTCCGACACACCAGCGGCGGTTGTTATCGACGAGGCTCTCGAACTTGCAAGGACGTACGGCGGGGAGCAGACCGTGCCGTTCGTTAACGGGGTATTAGACAGCGTTTTCCGCACCCTCGAAGAGCGAAATATTTCGAGTGATACATGAGCCAAGAACGCGAAGGCGATCAGCTACAGCAGCGCCGAGACAATCTCGCTGAGCTTCGAGCAATCGGCGTCGATCCCTATCCTCAGTCGTTTGCCATGACCGACGCAGTGTCGGTGCTCGTGGATACCCACGGTGAGACTGATGGCGACGCGCTCGACGCCGATCCTGTGCACACAGCCGTCGCCGGGAGGGTCGTGGCCATTCGGAGCTTCGGCAAGGCGAGCTTCCTCGTTCTCTCTGATGGTCGGTCCCGCATCCAGGTTTACGTACGTCAGGATTCGGTATCGGAACGCGATTTCACGATTTATGGCCTCCTCGACTTTGGCGATATTGTGGGCGTTTCCGGTCGACTCTTCCGGACGCGGACCAAGGAGCTCACCGTGTGGGCCGGAGCCATCGAGTTTCTATCCAAGTGCCTGGTCCCACTTCCCGAGAAGTGGCACGGTCTGGCCGATGTGGAAACACGGTACCGACAGCGATACCTTGATCTCATCGTGACTCCAGAGACCCGACGCGTATTTGAAATACGAAGCCGGATCTTGGCGGTGATTCGTCAGTTTCTCGATGCCCGCGGTTACTTGGAGGTCGAGACACCAATGATGCAAGCGGTGGCTGGTGGCGCATTAGCTCGCCCATTTGTGACCCATCATAACGCGCTCGACATGCCACTGTATTTGCGGGTCGCGCCTGAGCTCTACCTCAAGCGTCTCGTTGTGGGTGGGATCGAACGGGTGTATGAAATTAACCGAAATTTTCGTAATGAGGGGATTTCGACCCAGCATAATCCTGAGTTCACGATGCTCGAGTTCTACCAGTCTTATAGCGATTACACCGCGCTGATGGCATTGACGGAGGAGCTTCTGGCGGCGGTTGTGCACGAGGCGTTACCTGAGGGTGAGTCCGTGTGCAGGTTCGGTGATCATCAGATTTCATTTACTGTGCCGTTCGCTCGTGTGGCCCTTCGCGGGGCTGTGCGCGCGGCTGTGACGGAGCGACTGGGGACAGAGGTCGGCGATCGAGATCTGCGTGACCCTGTCACGGTGGCAGGCTTGGCGGGTCGCCTGGGAATTGAGGTGCCCTCTGGCGCGGGTGCTGGCAGAATCACGATGGAGCTGTTCGAGTCGCTCTGCGAGGAGGCGCTGATTCAGCCGACCATCGTGTACGACTTTCCGACCGAAGTGTCGCCCCTTTCAAAGCAGCGGCCCGATGATCCGGAAACCGTGGAGCGATTTGAGCTCTATATTGGAGGGATGGAGATCGCGAATGCGTTCAGTGAGCTCAACGACCCGGCCGAGCAGCGTCGGCGGTTTGAGGTACAGCGTGCGGCGCGTGACCAGGGAGACCTTGAGGCTCACTCGATCGACGAGGACTACCTTCGCGCACTCGAGTATGGGCTTCCTCCGGTGGCGGGAGAGGGAATTGGTATCGACCGGCTCGTAATGATCCTGACAAACAGCCCGTCGATTCGTGATGTGATTCTCTTTCCGCTGATGCGGTCCGTCTCTGGACCGACACACGAGAGTCGGACTGAGACTAATTGAGATGTCCGCGCCCTTTGAAATTTACGTCGCCGTGCGGTACTTGCTGGCTCGTCGCAAGCAGGCTTTTATCTCGCTTATCTCGGTCATTTCAACGCTGGGCGTGATGCTTGGAGTTATGGCTCTCGTTGTCGCCGTCGCTCTGATGACGGGATTACAGCGGGAGCTTCGCGACCGCATCGTTGGCTCGGCCGCACACGTCTACGTCTGGAAGGTGGCGGACGGTGGTTACCAGGACTACCCTGCGGAAGCTGAGCTCCTGGGTACAGTCCCGCATGTCGTGTCGGCGGCGCCGGCGATTCTTGGAAAGGCTTTAGCTCGGAGCCGGCATGGCGAAGCGTTCATCACGGTCAAGGGAATCGACCCGCAGTTTGACAAGAACGTAACGGAGGTGGCCCGGTCTGTACGACACGGCAGCCTTTTCGATTTGGAGACCGTCGACGGGCCTGCGCTGGGTGGTGTCGTGATCGGAGACGGCGTCGCAGATAGTCTGGGTGTTTTTGTTGGTGACGACATCACGCTGGTGACCCTCAATGGCTCACTGTCACCGATGGGCATGATGCCGCGTCCGCGGCGACTCACGGTGGTCGGAATTTTCAGTCTCGGTCTCTACGAGTACGACAATGCCTACGGCTTTGTGACCCTCGATGTCGCCAAGCGCCTCTTGGCGGAAGACCAGGTGCAGATGATGGAGCTCAGGGTCGACGACATCTACGTGTCTGGTGAGGTGGCGGCCTCCGTTCAGGAGCAGTTGGGGCCATCGTATCTAACGCTGGATTGGGCGGAGATGAATCAGTCGCTCTTTTCCGCGCTCTGGCTCGAGAAGATGGCGATCTCCATCACCATCGGTTTGATTGTGATGGTGGCCGCGCTCAATATCGTGGCGTCACTGGTGTTGCTAGTGATGGAGAAGAGTCGCGACATCGCGATCCTCAAGACGATGGGCGCTGGACGCTCGAGCGTTATGCAGATCTTTATGTTGCAAGGTGTGATTATCGGCGCGGTTGGCACGACGATCGGTGCGGCGGGAGGTTACCTTCTATCGACGATTCTCGATCGGTATCAGTTAATCCGTCTAGATATGGAGGTTTATCAAATTTCGTATTTGCCGTTTACGATCGAAACAACCGACTTTATCCTCATTATCGTGTCGGCATTGTTGATCTGCTTTCTGGCGACGCTGTATCCGTCGATGCAAGCATCGCGACTGGATCCAGCCGAGGCGCTGAGATATCAGTAACCGTGAAGTTGAAAGTCTTCCGTCACGTGTGATCTCTCCGTCATGTCATTCCTCGAGATCGCTGACCTTCGCAAGTCGTACCCCGTTCGCGACGAGCCGCTTGTAGTGCTTCGAGGTCTCGACCTGTCGGTCGAATCTGGAGAGATGGTGGCGATCATGGGCGCCTCGGGTGTTGGCAAGAGCACGCTCATGCATGTGATTGGCGGTCTCGACCGAATGGACAGCGGCCGAGTCACCCTTGGCGATAGCGAACTGAGTTCACTCCCTGATGCGGATCTGGTGGCCTTTCGTAACCGACATGTTGGGTTTGTCTTTCAATTCCATCACCTGTTACCAGAGTTCAGCGCCCTTGAGAATGTGGAAATGCCGCTCCGCATTGCGAGGCTTCCGGCAACCGAGGCGACCCGCCGCGCAAGCGATCTACTCGATCAAGTCGGGTTGACCGATCGGATGTCGCATCGTCCAGGTATGCTATCGGGGGGCGAGCAGCAGCGCGTCGCCGTGGCCAGGGCGCTCGTGATGCGTCCGTTGCTACTGCTCGCCGACGAGCCGACGGGTGACCTCGACGAGAAGACTGCGGAGTCACTCCATCTCCTAATTCTTGACATGCATCGACGGCATGGTCTTACGTCGGTGATCGCTACCCACAACCCACGGCTTGCCGAATCATGTAACCGAGTACTTCGGCTGCAAGATGGTCGGCTGATGGTCTCCTGACGGCCAGCTTTAGAAGTCTGGAACCCCGCTAAGTCCTTGCTTGTTTTGGAAAAACTGAATTTGCCTACTTCGACCTTTACCTTATAATGCAAAGAAGAGGTTTCATCTAACGGATTGAGGCGTTGACGGGTGCACGGCGATGTTTGAGCGATACACGGAGAGGGCCCGGCGTGTATTGTTTTTTGCACGCTATGAGGCCAGCCAGCTCGGTAGCATCTCGATTGAGACTGAGCATCTCCTGCTCGGGTTGATTCGGGAGGGTAAAGGACTCACGAGTCGCATCTTTGCTCGGTCCCACCTTTCTCTCGAGAGTATTCGTAAGGAGATTGAGGGACGAACCGTGTTCCGGGAGAAGGTCTCGACGTCAGTCGAGATCCCATTTAGCACCGAAACGAAGCGTGTACTCCAGCATGCGGCCGAAGAGGCGGATCGCCTCCTGCATAATCACATCGGGACGGAGCACCTGCTGTTAGGGATTCTTCGGGAGGAGCGATCTGCCGCGGCTTCACTTTTGTCCGAGAAAGGGATGCGGCTCAACACTGCTCGCGAAGATATCGTGCAGCTGTTGAACGAGAATACGACACTCACACGGGTGAAAGAGACGCCGCTCCTGGCCGAATTTAGCCGGGACCTGAGTGACGGAGCGATAAAAAATCAACTCGACCCGCTCGTTGGGCGAAGTCTTGAATTGGAGCGGGTGCAGCAGGTGCTTTGCCGCCGTACCAAGAACAACGCGGTGCTCATCGGCGAGCCTGGCGTTGGTAAAACGGCCATTGTCGAGGGCCTCGCCCAGCGGATCTCTAGCGGCGATGTCCCGCATTTTCTTGCCGACAAGCGGATCCTGGCCCTGGATATCTCTCTGGTCGTGGCTGGCACGAAGTATCGCGGACAGTTTGAGGAGCGTCTCAAGGCGATCATGAAGGAGTTATCGGGGAATCCCAACATCATCGTGTTCATCGATGAGTTGCACACCCTGGTCGGTGCGGGATCGGCAGAGGGCTCACTAGACGCAGCGAATATTCTCAAACCGGCTCTTTCCCGCGGCGAGATTCGGTGCATCGGGGCGACGACACCGGCCGAGTATCGCAAGTACCTTGAGAAGGACCGATCCCTGGAGCGACGCTTCCAGGCGGTCAAGGTCGACCCACCCAGCGAAGCCGAGACGCTCCAGATTTTAATGGGGATCAAAGGTCGCTACGAGACGTTCCATCATGTGATCTATGCCACAGAGGCGATTGAGGCGGCCGTTCTTCAGTCGAGCCGCTATATCACCGACCGATTTCTTCCCGACAAGGCTATCGATTTGATCGACGAGGCCGGTGCCCGCGCCAAGCTGAGCGAGGCCGGATATAGCGAGGAATTTAACGAGATTAATAAGAGTATCCGGGTTGCGGTCGAGCAAATAGAGAGCGCCACTGCCCAGAAGGACTATGAGCGCGCGCAGTTCTTCCGCGAGCAAGAGGTGCTGGCGCGGGAGAACCTACAGTTCGTGAGGGAGAAATTTGACGTGAAGTCGGGAACTCACCATGTCGAGGTTGAGAAATTAGACATCGACGAGGTCGTATCGAAGTGGACAGGCGTACCGACGACTGCACTCAATCAGGACGAGAGCGCGAAGCTGCTCAATATGGAGGCGGAGCTTCACACCCGGGTTATCAGCCAGGAGAAGGCGGTCTCCGCGCTGGCCAGGGCCATCCGTCGCTCCCGGGCGGGTGTGAAGTCCCCAGACCGGCCGGTTGGAAGCTTCGTGTTCCTTGGTCCGACCGGCGTCGGCAAGACAGAACTGGCGCGCGCGTTGACCAACTTCTTGTTCGGAAGTGACACGGCGCTCATCCGCTTTGACATGTCCGAGTACATGGAAAAACACTCGGTGTCGAAGTTGATCGGGTCGCCACCCGGGTATGTCGGGCACGAAGAGGGCGGGCAACTTACGGAAAAGGTGAAACGCCATCCGTACTCAGTCGTCTTACTGGATGAGATCGAAAAAGCCCACCCTGATCTCTTTAATATTCTGCTCCAGGTGTTTGAGGATGGACACCTCACGGACGGATTGGGAAACCGGGTCAACTTCAAGAACTCGATTATCATCATGACGTCGAATATCGGCGCGCGCTACATTCAGAAAAAGGCGTCGATGGGGTTTCAGTCTTCCGACGTGCACGAAATCCAGCGCAGCGTGTCGGAGATGGTTCTGGCAGAGGTTAAGCGAACCTTTAATCCTGAATTTGTCAATCGCGTCGACGAAATCATCGTGTTCGAGGCTCTGTCGGATGATGATCTTCGTCAGATCACGAAGATGTTAATTGCACAGCTCAACGCGAACCTGGTGGACCGTGATTTTCGAGTGTCGATGGCTCCGGAAGTGGTGGACTGGATTATCGAGACGACCTGCAAGGACCGCTCCTATGGGGCCCGTCCTCTGCGACGGGCGATTCAACGGTATGTTGAGGATCCGTTGTCCGAGGAGCTCATCCGCGGCAATCTCCAGAGCGGCGATGTCGAGATATACCTCGACGGCGGGTCACTCTCATGTCGGACGGCCGGTCAAACTGTAGCGTAGAACGCCACAAGCTGGCTTGATGCGTCTAAGTTCTCGTAGACTAGAAGGTCGGCGTTACGCGCGCGCGATGCCAGCGCTGTCGGTGACGCAACCGTTGAGGATGAGTAAATTTCTGAGAGTTTATCTCGGCGTTTTTGCGGCGTTCGTCGCGCAGCTAACTGCTGGAGAGCTGTCGGCGATGGCGCCTGCCGTGGTGGCTGCGGAGGAGAGTGGGCAGGCGCCGGCCGCTCAGCCCCCTGAAGATTCCCCACCACTCGTCAGGACCCTTGAGCTTAATTTCGATTCACAGGGAGGCGTCGCCGGCGTCGATCTCGAGACCTATCTGTACCACATGGAGATCAAGGATCATGTCAGCGCCCCGAGCCAGGGGAGGTGGGTGCCATACACAGACGCCATCGAGCAAATCCTGGTTGAAGACTTCCGTAGGATGTGGGACACGGGGTTTCTCGACGATCTGGTGATCGATGTCATCGATCAACCGTATGACAACGGTGTAGTCGGTAAACACATCACGTTCCGTTTTGAAGAGCGCGCGCGCGTCAAGATCTACACCTTTGAGGGATCGGACGAAGTCGACCGGACTGACATTGAGACGGCGATGGCGGACAACGACCTGTCGATGCGTATCGATTCGTTTCTCGATGAGGGGAAAATACAGCAGGTGAAGGGGCTGCTTCGAGAAATGTACTCTAGGGAGGGATATCCGTTTGCGGAGGTGAGTCACGAACTGAGCGATCTCACAGGGGGGCCGAACGTTGTGCAGTTGACGTTCAACACGAGTGCGGGCCCAAAGGTTTACATTGAGAATATTGAGTTCGTGGGGAACGAAGAGTTGAGCGACGGCGACCTCAAGGGCCAAATGGAACAAATCAAGGAGCGATGGTTCCTCTCTTGGATGACCGGTCGCGGAACATACAAGGAGGCGTTGTTCGAGGAGGATGCCGACCGAATCGTGGCTTACTATACGGAGCGAGGCTATATCGACGCGAGGGTGGGGTCGCCTGAGTCGACCTATCTCGAACCGTCGGATGATGGTAAAACGCGCGGCATGCGGCTACGGATTCCGGTTGATGAGGGCGATCGCTATCGCATTGGAGAGGTTCGGTATGACGGCAATGATGTATTGACGGAATCTGGCCTCGACCAGATCTTCGGGAGTCTCCAAGAGGGCGAGTATTACAGCCAGAAGGATGTCGCCGACGGTCTGACGATTGCACGTGAGGTGTACGGGGGACGCGGCTACACTGAGTTGACGGTGTTTCCGGATCTGCAGCGCCGGAATTCTCCTGATTATGCGGTAGGGGGCAACGGCGAGGTCCCCATCACCGATTCCGGTGAGGATGGGCCGACCCCGGGCGCCGATCCATACGCTCAGCGGCCAACGCATATGGAGGGGGATCCGATCGTCGACGTGACACTGCGGATTCAGGAAGGCGAACAGCAGTTCGTCAACCGCATTACCTTTGCCGGGAACGAGAGCACCCACGACGAGGTGATCCGTCGTGAGCTGCAACTCCTTGAGCAAGGCGTCTTCAATACCCAAGCGCTCCAGAATAGCATTCGTCGTTTAAACCAGCTGGGATTCTTTGAGCCGCTCGAGGAGTCAGCGGTCGAGATCGAGAACGTCGAAGGCGCTGAGAACGAAGTCGACCTGACCGTTCGGTTGACCGAGCAGAACCTGAATCAACTGACGTTCGGGGCCGGCGTCTCGCAGTTCGATGGCTTCTTCGGGCAGTTGGCCTTCGCTACGAGAAACTTTCTCGGCCGCGGAGAGAATTTGAACGTCTCGTTCCAGAAAGGGTCTCGTCTCAGCAACATCAATCTGGGCTATACCAAGCCGTACCTCTTTAATCGAAACATGTCCGCTGGGGTCAACCTGTTCTCTCGCCGAATCGAGTGGATGGGGGCGTATTCAGAGGACTCCAAGGGTGGGAGTGTAACGATTGGACGACCGCTCGCGCTGTTTACTCGGGTGTTTATGACGTATAGCTACGAGGGAACGTCGGTAACCGATGTGAACCAAATGTTTTTCGATGACCCGGACATGCTCATCGGTAATCCGTTTTTCCAGGACGGGTTGTTGCTTGAGAGCCAGGGTCGCCGCACGGTGAGCAAGATCGCTCCATCGCTGCAGCATGACACGATTGATCATCCCATCTTCCCATCCTCAGGTAAGAGCTATTCCGCAACGATGGAGTTTGCGGGTCTGGGCGGAAACACAAAGTTTTGGAAGCCGATTCTCGAAGGGATTTGGTATTTTCCGCATACATCGCGGACCATTGTGGGCATCCGGACACAGTTTCAATTCATTGCGACTGGCAACTCGGATCGGTTGCCGATTTTTGAGCGGCTTTGGCTGGGCGGTGAGTATACCATCCGTGGGTTCGACATGCGTCGAATTGGGCCGACCGTTGGCGACCTGAACCCCGAAGACGTGGACCCCGACAGTTATCGGGGGAAGATGGTGATCGGCGGTAACAAGAGCTTCCTGTTCAATGGGGAGTATCAGATCACTATTGCGGACCCGGTCCGGCTCGTGGTCTTTTACGACACAGGTCAGGTGCAGGACTTTCGAAACAAATTTAACCGAGAGTCGTTCAGGACGTCTACGGGCGTCGAGATGCGCTTCTTTATGCCTGTTCTCAATATACCGTTTCGACTAATTTACGCCTGGAACCCTCAGCGTGAGGGCGTATACGACGATCGGTTCAGACCTCAGAAGGCAACCGTGTTCCGTTTTTCAGTCGGAACCATGTTTTAGCATCGCAGCACACGTAATAATTCACGATGGATATCAACTGTAGAACGGTAAACGAGAACAGATGAGGTCAGCACGCATGAAATTCTTAACAACCGCCATTGCGGTGGGTATGATCGCCACGACTGGGTGGATGGGCACGGAGGCATCAGCCGGGCAGGCGACTGGGTCGACGGGTGCATCGTTTGCCTACGTCGACATTCAGCGTGTGGCCGCTGAGTCCACGGAAGGGCAGGACGCCAACACTAAAGTTGACGCATTGAGCCAGGAAAAGCTGGCTGAGATTGAGGCCAGAAACACAGAAGGACAGGGAGAGGTTGCTGCTCTCAATCAAGAGTTGCAGGACGCACAGCAAAACCTGCAGCAGGGTCAGAACGTGATCAGCCCGGAGGCGGCGGCGACACTACAGCGACAGATAACACGACTGCAGCGAGATGTTGAGCGGACGTCGGCCGATATGCAAGCAGACATCCAACGGATGAGCCAGGATGCCGAGATCGAGGTTCAGGAGTTGCAACTGCAGCTCCAGTCGCAGTTCGAGGAACGACTGGTTCCGGCTATTGACCAGCTGGCTACGGAACAGGGGTTTTTGTTTATTTTCAGCGCCCAGCAGGGCCTGGTGTGGGCCGACCCGTCCTTGGACGTCACGCAGGCACTGCTCGACCTCGTCAACAGCACTGCCCCTGACACTCCCTAGAGCCGGTTCCACGACGATGCCGGCCGTCGTCAGCTCTTAGCCACAGCAAGTTGGCCGCCTGCGCTATCGTCTTGCTGGACGGATAGCCAGTGGGGTAGCTGGGCTCCGATGGTACACGGCGACGAGGCCCGTTCCGCCTGGCGGCCGCTGGTATTGCGACCTCACTGGTGGACGCAGCGATTAGAACTCGGTAAACTGATCCGCTGGCGATGCCCGATCTGTTGACTATCGGGTGCGACTTTATCGCCCTGAGGCCCCGTGTCCCTCGACATCCCTCGCGTCCTCGACCGTCTATCCTACCGATATCCGTCGCTGCTGGTTGACGCGGTGACGGAACATGACCCGGGCTCACGCATGGTCGCCGTGAAGAATGTCACGGTGAATGAGGAGTACTTCCAAGGTCACTTCCCTGGGACCCCCCTGATGCCAGGGGTGATGATGATCGAGAGCTTGGCGCAGGTGGCCACGCTCCTGTTGTTGGCGGACGACAGCGACGACGGTTCCCGCGATGCGCGCGCGGTTCTGAAACGCGTCGACAACGCGAAGTTTCGCCGGCAGGTGTTACCGGGCGACCAACTGAGCCTCGAGGTTGTCGTCCGCGAGCGATCAACGGAGGAGGCTGTCGTTCATGGTGTCGCCAAGACGGACAACAAGGTTGTGGCGCAGGCCAACCTCCTGATCGGGTTCGAGTATGGCGCATCAAACATACACGACACGGCTATCGTGTACCCTGGCGCTGTGATCGGGGCCGGAACCGTCGTGGGACCTTACGCTGTGATCGGGCATGGCGTGAGATTGGGTAAGAGATGTCGGGTCGGCGCTTCGGCGGTTCTCGACGGCGATACTGAAATCGGTAACGGTTGTCAGTTCTTCCCGTTTACGTCGATCGGGTTAATCCCCCAGGATCTTAAATTTAAAGGCGAAAAGACACGTCTCGTTATTGGCCATCGTAACGTGTTCCGCGAAGGTGTCACGGTGCATCGCGGGACGCGCGGCGGTGGTGGGCTGACCCTTATTGGGGACGACAACGTGTTCATGGCGTACGCCCATGTTGCGCATGATTGCATTGTCGGCAACCGCAACATCTTTGGGAACGGTGCAACGCTCGGAGGACACGTGGTGGTCGAAGACGAAGCGGCCGTTAGCGCTTACTCGGGTGTGCATCAGTTCTGTCGTGTGGGTCGCCAGGCCTTTGTTGGCGGATATTCCGTAATTACCAAGGATGCCGTGCCGTACGGACGGACCGTCGGGAATCGGGCCCGCATTTACGGTCTCAATACGATCGGCCTCGTTCGGCGGGAGTGTTCACCAGAAACGGTTGCCAAGCTCAGGAAGGCCTATCGGTATCTGTTACAGTCGAAGCTTAACACCACGTACGCTCTGCGACGCATCGAGACTGATCCGTCATTGAAGTGCCCGGAGGTCGATTACTTGCTGGCGTTTATCCGGACGTCGAAGCGGGGTGTCAATCTGCGACGTCCGTCGCGACGGATGGAGCCGGTCGGAGTCGATGAGTAGTTCCTCCTAAGGAAACGGTCATTACCTATTACAGCGGACGCAACCACTATGCGGATTGGTCTGATCGCTGGCAGCGGACGGTTTCCGTTTCTCGCGCTGGCCGCGGCCAGCAATCTCGGGCACGAGGTAACGGTTGTGGCGATTCGTGGGGAGGCTGACACCGAGCTCGAGTCAGCCGCAACCGCCGTGCCAGGGACTGAGATCCACTGGGTGTCACTCGGTCAACTTGGACGTTGCATCACGTTTCTGAAGGAAGCCGGTGTGTCGCGGGCGCTTATGGCGGGACAGGTCAAGCACACCAAGCTGTTCGCCGGGCTGGTGCCCGATCTCACCCTACTCTCCGTGCTTAGCCGACTCAGGACCCGAAACACCGATGCCTTGATCGCGGCTGTGGCGGACGTGCTCCAAGAGCACGGGATCGAATTAGTGAACTCGACCAGTTTTCTCGAGCCGCTGTTGGCTGCCGCTGGGACGTTGACCCGTCGCGTGCCTACCGCGGACGAAGCGGCCGACCTCGCATTCGGCTACAGGATGGCAGACGCCGTGGCCGGGCTGGACATTGGCCAGACCATCGTTGTTAAGGACCGAGCGGTTGTGGCTGTCGAGGCTATGGAGGGGACCGACGAGGTGATCGCTCGGGCCGGTCGGCTTGCGGGTGCGGGCACGTGTGTGGTGAAGGTGGCGAAGCCTCACCAAGACATGCGATTCGATGTTCCGGTGGTAGGTACCGCGACAATTCGTACCATGCAGGAGGCAGGGGCTACCGTGTTGTCGATTGATGCTGGCCGGGCGCTCGTCCTGGATGGCGACGCGGTGTTTCGGGCCGCGGACGAAGTTGGGGTTTCGGTCGTCGGGCGTGTCGGAGATTCTACGAAATGACCGAGGCAGGCCGGCAACGGGTCGGAGTCGTTGGCGTAGGTCATGTCGGACGACACCATGCGAGGATCTTAGCTCAGGCGGCGGATGTCGATCTTGTATCGGTTGTGGACATCAACCGAGCGCGAGCCGACGAGGTGGCGTCGGAGACCGGGTCTCGTGCCAGTGTGGACGCCCTGGAGCTATTGGGGCAGGTAGACGCGGTGACCGTAGCGGTGCCGACGGCGGCGCATGCCCGAGTGGCGAGCCCGTTCCTGGAGGCGGGCCTTCCTGTGCTCGTCGAGAAGCCAATCGCCGCGTCGCTGGCAGAAGCGGATGCGATGCTTCGACTGGCCAGTAAGCGTGGTGTGACACTCGCCGTGGGGCATTCGGAGCGATATAATCCGGCGGTTACGGTGGCAATGCCCCTTGTAACGGAACCGCGGTTCGTCGAGGTGCATCGACTGGCCTCGTTCCCGGCCAGAGGGCTGGATGTGGACGTCGTTTTTGACGTGATGATTCATGACATTGATATCCTGCTCGCCATCGTGCAGGGGGAGCCCTTGTCAATTGAGGCGGTGGGCGTGCCGGTGCTCACCGATCGCATCGATATCGCCAACGCGAGACTTCGGTTTGGAGACGGGTGCATTGCCAACCTAACCGCAAGCCGCATTAGCCGCGACCGGGTCAGGAAGCTACGGTTCTTTCAGCACCACGCACTGGTGACCGTCGACTGTGTAACCCAGGAGGTCGAGGCGTTTCGGGTGACGCGCAGCCCTGGCCGGGAGCCGGTCATCGAGGGGGGCAGTATTCCGGTTCCTGATGGTGAGCCGCTCGAATTTGAACTGCGTGACTTCCTGAGCACTATTCGGACCGGAGGGACACCGCGCGTCGACGGTATCGCTGGTCGTCGAGCACTGGCGGTGGCTGAAGAAATTGCCGCCGCGATGCTGGAACGTAACGACCCGCTGCGACCGCCTGATCGCGTAGCCTGAGGAGCCTGACGTGACGCCATCGACCCGTGACGGCTTGGTGACTGACGTCGATCAGTTGATCGAAAGCAAGGATCTGCTTGGTCTGGGTGCCGCGGCCGACGAGCGTCGTCGGATAATGCATGGCGACCGGACGACTTTTGTACGGGTACAAGAGGTCTCGGTATCGCCGATGGCGGCCCAGTTAAAGGTGCTGTCCGGCGCGGGCGAACTGCGGATCGTCGGGGATCCGGAGACGAGTCTGGAGGCAGCTCAAGTGACCGAGGGAGTGGTCGCTCTGTCGGGTGACACCCCGGTCACGGGTTTTGTCCTCGACGGCCTGGCCACGCTGTGCGGCCACGATCCAGAGACCCTGAGGAACTTACTCATCGATCTTCGTGGCGCTGGCCTGGCCATGATGTCGGCGCTTCGCGCTGATACGCGGCGGGCACACGAATGGCTCGACGTGAGTGGGGAGACCGGTATCGACATCGCCCGACTAGTCGTGGAACAGTCTACGACCGATGATGGTGTGAGCCTCTGCCATCAGGTTGCATCCTGGGGGGCGTCGGCCGCGCACGTCCATGCGTTCGCTCCCCTCGCCCGATCGACCGATACGCGAGTGACGACCGGCTATGATGACGGACGTCGAGTTGCGCTCGCGCGTCTCCTGGTTGACAATATCGACTCAATTCAGGTCGACTGGGGGCGGCACGGGCCTAAGCTCGCCCAGGTGGCACTGATTTTCGGTGCTAACGATGTGGATGGCGTGTCGTCGACGGACTCGCTCGATAACGGTCCGCGGCGAACGCCACTTGAAGAGATCCACCGAAATATTGTGGCCGCAGCTTTGGTGCCAGTTCAGCGCAACGGGTGTTTCAAGACGCGTGACGTATGAGTGTTATCCGCGTGAGTGCCGTCGAGTATCTCAACGCCAGGCCGCTTGTGCATGGCCTCGACGAGCAGCCCGACATGTTTGACTGCCGTTTCGACCTGCCGGCCAAGTGCGCCTCGTTGCTGCATGAGAAAGCGATCGATCTTGGCCTGATTCCGTCGATTGAATATCTTCGACACCCTGACTATCGCATCGTGCCAGACATAGGAGTGACGTCGACTGGCCCGGTTGCGTCGGTGGCGCTTTTCACCGACCGGCCGGCGACTGCGCTGCGATCGATTGCCCTCGACGCAAGCTCGCGGACGGCGGCGGCCCTGCTGAGGGTCTTATGCGCGAAGTGGTTTGACATTGAGCCGACGTTTGTGACGCTACGGCCGGACCTGCCGACGATGCTCAAACGATGCGATGCCGCCCTCCTCATCGGTGACGCCGCGCTCTATCAAGAGCACGAGGCCATCGGGCTGGACAAGGTTGATCTGGGGAAGGAGTGGACGGCCATGACAGGGCTCCCGTTCGTCTGGGCTTGCTGGGTCGGTCGTGAGGGCGTCGTGAGCACCGAGCATCTCGAGGCACTCCGAGCCGCTCGTGACAGCGGATTAAAGGACCTCGATGACATTGCCGAAAGATTTGCGCCATCGGACGACGACGGCGAGTCAGTCGAGATCGCTCGGAAGTATCTAAACGAGAGCGTGTCCTATGCGCTCGACGATCAAGCCAGGGCGGGGCTGAAGAAGTTCTTTAGCGACGCGGCCGATGTGCAGGTCATACAGTCCGCTGGCGCCATCCGTTATTTCGAATGACCTCGGTATCTGTGCATAACATCGCTCAGCGGATCCGCAACGGCGTCCGCTTGACGGTGCCCGAGGCTAGGCATCTCTATCTTCACGCGTCGACGCACGAGCTTGGGCGCCTCGCTGATGTCGTCCGAGCGCGACGACACCCGGATGGCGTCGTCACCTACATCATCGACCGAAATGTTAACTACACGAATGTGTGCGTCGCACGCTGTAATTTCTGTGCGTTCTATCGCCCGGTCGGTTCGTCGAACGGTTATGTACTAGGGTTCGACGAGATCTGTCAGAAGATCGAAGAAACCCTAGCCGTGGGCGGTGTGCAGCTGCTGTTACAAGGGGGACATAACCCCGACCTGCCGATCGAGTGGTACGAGGACCTGTTTCGTGAAGTCAAGGAACGTTACCCGGCGTTCAAACTGCACGCGCTCTCGCCGCCTGAGGTTATTCACATTTCCCGTCTGTCACACTTGTCGGTGGAGACGGTGATCTCCCGACTGGTCAAGGCTGGCCTCGACAGCATTCCTGGAGGGGGTGCAGAAATCCTGGTCGACCGTGTGCGGCATTTACTCAATTGTTATGGGAAGGCAACTGCTGACGAGTGGCTCGACGTGATGCGTCTGGCGCATCGCGCTGGTCTTCGGACCACTGCGACGATGATGTACGGCAGCGTTGAAACCCTCGACGAACGCCTGGAGCATTTATTCAAGCTCAGGGATCTTCAGGATCAGACCGGTGGTTTCACGGCGTTTATCACCTGGAGCTACCAACCGCCCAACACCGAGTTGGGTGGAGAAGAGGCCACCGGGATTGACTACTTGAGGACGTTGGCCACCGCTCGACTTGTCCTTGACAATTTTGACAACCTGCAGGCGTCCTGGGTGACCCAAGGTGGGAAGGTTGGTCAGCTGAGTCTGGCGTTCGGTGCCAACGATATGGGCAGCGTGATGATCGAGGAGAACGTCGTGCGTGCCGCCGGCGCAGCCTATTGTATGGATGAGGTCGAGATCGCTTGTAACATCAAGAACGCTGGTTTCGTGCCGAAACGCCGAAATATGCACTACGAGGTGCTGGGCGATCCACTATGCCGTCAGCAGGACATTCCGCGGATGCGCGAGTTGGCCGTGGCGCGTGATGATGGCGCGGGCGGCGCGGGCGCGGAAGCGGCGCGTTATCCCGCACGCAGCCGTCGAGAGAAGCTGCGCCGTGCGGAGGCGGGAGCGAATACCGAGTCTTTCGGTTCTTCGTGACGCCCTGACACCTTTCACTATACGCGAGATGATCCGGTACCAGGCGTCGTGGGTTGTTCCGATTACTGCGCCCCCGATCCGGAACGGATGGGTCGACGTCGAAGACCATACGGTAGCCGGTCTGGGAGGGCCGCATGATGGCGAATCCTGCGTCGCTGCGCGGCAGGTAGATCTGACCGGGACGGTCATCCTGCCGTCGTTGGTCAACGCCCACACCCATCTCGAGCTATCGAGCCTACGAACCCGCGTCTCTCCCGTGGCAAGCCTGCCGATGTGGGTCGGTCAGGTTCTTGAGCGGACGGCGGAAGTGGGTCTAGATGAGAGCGAAGTTGTCAGGGCCGTCGAGGAGCTTCATGCCGCCGGTATCGGGCTTGTTGGAGACATCACGAATACGTTGATGTCGGTTGAACCGCTGGTCCGAAGTCCGATGGCCGCCGTCGTGTTCAAGGAGTTACTGGGGTTTAATGAGGAGGCTCCCCAGGCGCTGGTCGATCGTGAGCGGGCCGCTATGGCCGAGCGTCAGCATTACAAGGGAGGAACGATCGATAAAAGAAACGTCCAACTCCAACTTGGTGCACACGCGCCGTATTCGGTCTCACCGGCGCTATTTCAGGCGATTTGCAACACCGTCGACACTGGGCCTCTCTCTGTGCATCTAGCTGAGTCGCGCGAGGAACTCGCGTTCCTGGGTTCTGGGAGTGGACCGTGGCGCGAGGTACTCGAAGAGCGCGGACGATGGGATCCGACATGGGTACCGTTCACTGCGGGACCGGTTGCGTATCTAGAGAGACTGGGGTGGATCACGGCTCGTTCGGTCCTTGTCCATGGTGTGTACCTGACCGACATCGAGCTGAGACGCCTCGCAGCGGTCGGCGCGACGCTCGTGACCTGCCCCCGTAGCAACCGCTGGACCGGAGCTGGTACCCCGCCGATTTCGCGGTTCTACGCATCGGGTGTTCGAGTGGCGGTCGGAACGGACAGTCTCGCCAGTGCTCCCGATCTCAGTGTGTTTGCAGAGCTGGCCGAGATTCGGCGTTTAGATCCATTTCAGCCGCCAGCCGCGCTACTACGGAGCGCCACCCGTGCCGGTGCCGAGGCCTTGGGGTGGTCCAGTCGGGGACAGATCGCAGAAGGAATGGACGCGAGTTTGATCGCGGTCCGGTGCCCTCCAACCGTCGACGATGTGGAAGAATATCTGGTGAACGGCATCGCGTCGGCCGACGTGCACTGGCTTCATGAGTCGTGAGTTTACGTCCAACCATTATGTTGTCTCGAATTCTCACCTACGGATCGTTTATTCGTTTCAGCCACACCGTGTTCGCGTTGCCGTTCGCGCTGAGCGGCGCGCTACTGGCGACCGGTTCGTCCCCTCTGACGTGGGGTCGAGTGGGTGGGGTCGTTCTGGCTATGGCCACGGCGCGCACTGCGGCGATGGGTTTCAACCGAATCGTGGACGTTCGATATGACACGCACAATCCTCGCACTGCCAACCGTGAGCTTCCACGGGGTGCGATGACTATGCGCGAGGCCGTGACACTGGTCGCGATCGCCTCAGTGGCGTTTGTCGCCGTTGCCTGGGCGCTCGGTCCGCTCTGCTTCGCCTTGTCCCCGATAGCCCTCGGGATCATCTTTTGGTACTCGCTCGCGAAGCGATTCACTACGTATACGCAGCTGTTTCTTGGTTTGGCGTTGGCGGTCGCGCCAGTGGGAGGATGGTTGGCCGCTGGGGGTGCCTGGGGGTGGCCGCCTTGGCTTTTGGCGCTCGGCACGGCGCTGTGGGTGGCTGGTTTCGACATCCTGTATGCCTGCGTGGATATCGAGGTGGATCGAGCTCAGGGCTTAAAGTCGATCCCGTCCAGGTTTGGTGTAGAGACATCGCTGATGATTTCGCGTATCTTCCATGTCAGCGCCGTGGCGAGTCTCGCCGCGATTGCTATCGTGATGCCGTTAGGTCCCTTGTATCTGGCCGGCGTCGTCGGTGTCGGGGTGCTGCTTGCCTATGAGCAATCGATGGTTCGCAGCGACGATCTGTCGAGAGTTAAGCAGGCGTTCGATCTCAACGGATGGGTGGGGATCTTGTATCTGATGACGACTGCGGGTTCTCTCTATGTCAGCTGACGGGTCACCGACGATTGCTGTCGGAATCACCGGCGCATCGGGCGCGGTCTACGCGGTGCGAACGGTCGCGGCCCTGCTGGAGCGTGGTTGTCGAGTCGAGGTGGTTGTCTCGGAGTTTGGTCGACGTCTACTCCGAGACGAGCTGGGTCAGGAGGCCGCGGTCGATGCCTTTGAAAAGTATTTACGAGACCGCTATGGAGCGGGTGTTGACCAGGGGTCGTTGTTGCTTCACCCAAACAAAAATGTTGGAGCGACCATTGCCAGCGGGAGTTACCACTGCTCGGCGATGGTGATCATTCCCTGCTCGATGAAGACCCTGGCAGGCGTGGCAAACGGGTTATCACGGAATCTTATCGAACGTGCGGCGGACGTGGCGTTGAAGGAGCGGCGGCGGCTCGTCGTGGTTCCACGCGAAACGCCCATGAGTCTTCCCCAGTTAAAGAACCTTGTCCTGTGCGCCGAAGCTGGTGCCGTTGTGTTGCCCGCGATGCCGGCGTTTTACCAGCATCCTCGGAGCCTTGACGACCTGGCAGACTTCATGGCGGGGAAGGTGTTGTCGGCGTTGGAACTCGAGCACGAGCTCTATCCGGCCTGGGCCGGCTAGTGAAGTGTCTAGACGAGCCTCATCATGAGCCTAGAGCCCGGGATGGACCAAAGCTCACCCTTGTCCCTGCCCCTCGATAAGACGCCGCACCGTATAGCGGGAATGTTCGACGCCATCGCTGGTCGCTACGACCTGCTCAACCGTCTGCTTAGCGCCGGACTGGACCAGAGGTGGCGTGTGCGCGCCGTCGACGCACTCGGTCTGAACGGCGGAGAGATTGTGCTGGATCTGTGCACTGGAACAGCCGACTTGGCGTTGGCGCTGTCCACCTCTGGTGATGTCAGCATCGTCGGGGTCGACTTTGCCGGCGAAATGCTCCGGCGCGGTTATCAGAAGGTTTATCAAGCTGGGGTCAGCCGCCAAGTTCGTCTTGTTCGAGGAGATGCCATGTGCGTGCCGATGCCAGGTGCAGCCGTGGACGCTGCGACGGTCGGCTTCGGTATTCGCAACGTGCAAACAGCGGCCGATGCGCTGAGAGAGATACACCGAGTGCTCCGGCCGGGCGGTCGGCTTGCAATTCTGGAGTTCGGTTTTCCCCGTTCTTCGCTTCTCCGCGCCGCCTACGGGTGGTATTTTCGCCGGGTCCTTCCGCTGATCGGAAGGCTGGTCTCTAGACATCAGAGCGCATACAGTTACCTCCCGGCCTCTGTGGGGACGTTCTGGGAGCCACACGACTTCTGTCGGGTCCTGATCGCAGCCGGCTTTACCGATGTCAGGGCAGTTCCTCTAACACTGGGCGTTGTCTACCTCTATGAAGCGACCAAGCCAGCCAGGCCGTGACAGCTGTAATCGCCACATTTTCTAGATGTAAACAGCACCGGTGTTGCGTTGGTATAATCGAAGAAGTCCCTGATGTTGTTTGATTTCGAGGGCCGCAACTTCGATACGCCGACCATAGAATCGGCGATTTCGTGGCGAGAACAGCTGCTTGGCTCACTGTTTGCCCACCTCGCAGCCGTTGTCCTCATTGTGCTCGTGCCGCGCCTGCCGTTCGTACAGAAGGCGACGGAACGCAGAGCTGAGCGCCTGGCGGAGGTCGCGGAGGTCGCGGAGGCTGAGCGGCAGGCTTTATTCCAGCAATCGCAGGAGGAGCCCACTTTTGTGTTCGTCGCTCCACGTGTTGACACCGAGGCCGACGAGCCTCCCGCTCCGGATGCCAGACCATCTGACCGAGACCGTGTGGCTCAGTCGCCAGTCCGGACTCTTGACCTCGAGAGCAATCTGCCGGTTGCCGATGGCAATTCACCGGAGTTCGTCGAAGCCGAAGATCCGAGCGTTACCCTCCGTCCTGACGGTTATATCGACGGCGCCGACTCAGAGGTTATTCTTGGTGAGGATGACACGGAGAATGTTCCCGATGACCTTCGCCTGGCTGAGTTAACTTCAGGCGACGGAGACACTGACGCGTCTATGGTGGAGCCCGTTGACCGACCAGGCACGCTGTCTGAAGACCTCCTGGGAGTTCTTCGTCTCGCCGATTCGTCCCTCACGGTTCCGGGATCGGGCCCAGGTGATCCGGACGATTCTCGGGATGCGCGCGAGATCGAGACAGATAGATTACTCGGACAGGTGAGAGAGACACTTCGGCGTAGCATCGACCAACAGAGCTTCGGGAGTCTCAGTGGTGACACGGGTCGGTACGGACCTGAGATCCAGTTCGATACGAAGGGAGTCGACTTCGGTCCGTGGATTCGAAGATTTGTGGCGCAAATTCGTCGAAATTGGTTTATTCCATACTCGGTTCTGGCCAATCACGGACACGTAGTGCTCACGTTCCACGTGCATCGTGACGGTAGCCTGACTGACCTGGCCGTGTTGCAGCCGTCGCCGATCGATTCTTTCAACCAGTCTGCCTCTAATGCGCTGCGCTCCTCGAATCCGACCCAGTCATTACCCGTGGAATACCCTGATGACAAAGTGTTGTTCACCGTGACGTTTTTCTTCAACGAAGCCCCGCCGGGTCGGTTCTAGATCCGTTTGGGTGAGTTCCTCTCCCATGCGACTTTCGACGCGGACGCAGCGGGTTGGTTGGATCGTGCCGCTGACCGCCCTCGTGGTTCTTACCACCGCGCGCTGGGTGAAGCCGGTGTGAGCGTGGGAGTAGCAACTCCTTTCGTCGTTGCCATTCTCGGACCCACAGCGACAGGCAAGAGTACGCTTGGCGTTGCGCTCGCCGAGCGCCTTGGGGGAGAGGTCGTTAGCTGTGACTCGACGGCCGTGTACCGAGGGTTTGATATCGGTACCGACAAGATGCCGATGGACGACCGGCGCGGAATTCTGCATCATTTGATCGATGTCGTTGATCCGACCGAGCAGTACACAGCTGCTCGCTACGCGCGTGAGGCCGCAGGCGCTATTCAACAAATCACCAACGCCAAGAAAACTCCGATCCTTGTCGGAGGGACCGGGCTCTACTATCGGGCACTGACCCGGGGCTTGTTTCCTGGACCCGGACGGGACGACGCCTTTCGGGCTCGACTGAGCCGCAGTGCAAGGCGGCATGGCGTGGTCTGGCTACATCGGATGGTGGCCAGAGTGGATCCCGCGTCGGCTAGACGGATACAGCCGGCCGACGAAAGACGCCTGATCCGAGCGCTCGAAGTCTTCTTTCTCACAAAACGCTCACTCACGGATCACTTCGCGGAGACGCGGTCACCGCTTCGTGAGTACCGCGTCGTCAGCTTTGCCCTACGTCTGCCTTCGTCCGATATAGCCCGGCGAGTGACGCGGCGTGTAGATGAACAGTTCGCTGGGGGTTTACTCGACGAGATTCGACGCCTGCGTGAGGGTGGCGTCCCGCTCGACGCGGTTCCGTTCAGGGGTCTCGTCTATCGGCAAGCGGTCGAGCATCTGCAGGGTATCCGTGACCTTGCTTCGACCCGCGAGCTCATCGTTCGCGAGAACAGGCGGTACGCGCGCCGCCAGTTGATCTGGTTTCGTAAAGAGCCTAACCTAGACTGGGTTGACTTACCGGGCGAACATCCAGACGCGCTGACCGTCGTGCTGCAAAGGCTTACCGACCGACTCTAGAGAGCGATGGTAAATCAAGGCGGGAGCCAGCAGTCTTCGGGGCAGGGCATCCAGGGTCTGTTTCTCAACGGAGCACGTCGCCACCAGCTGGTGGCGACAATCCAGTTAATGCATGCCACTTGTGTGGATGCGGTGATCAAGAACTTCGACTGCTTTTCGATCGTGGTCGATCAGGGCGGTTGTGACCAGCTGATCTTCAAGCACGCGCTCGCCATGATTCGACCCGCGAACGCGATGCGTGTTACCGCTCAGACCACGTGAGTATCCCGTCCCACTCGATCCGGCTCGAGCTCGAGACGCGTGAGCGGCAGACGCTATCGGCCGCGGCTGCACTTAGCGTGGCGAGCCGCGGGCGTCTTCGAGTCGAGGCGGAAGATCCGGTTCGTCCCGCTTTTCAGCGTGACCGGGACCGCGTCGTACATTCCAAGGCGTTCCGGCGCCTGAAGCACAAGACCCAGGTATTCCTCGCGCCGACCGGTGATCACTATCGCACACGGTTGACCCACACCCTGGAGGTCTCACAGATCGCCAGAACCATCGCCAAAGTGTTGTGCCTGAATGAAGATCTCACGGAAGCCGTTGCTCTCGGTCACGACCTTGGGCACACACCGTTCGGACACGCTGGTGAGCGCGTGTTGCGAAAGCTCGTGCCTGGCGGGTTCAACCATTACGAGCAGAGTCTGCGTGTCGTCGATGTCCTCGAACAGGATGGCGCCGGTCTGAATCTGACCTGGGAAGTGCGGGATGGCATCGCCAAGCACTCTAAGGGACGAGACGGGTCACCAGTCGGTGCGGAGCCGGCAGCCCGCGCAGCCACTCTTGAAGGCCAGATTACCCGCGTCGCCGACATCATCGCCTACGTCAACCACGACATCGACGATGCCGTGCGTGCTGGCATTCTTGACCCACAGACACTCCCGTCTCAACCGGTCGAGGTGCTGGGCAACACCTCATCGGCGCGAATCGGCCGGATGGTGGCCGATGTTGTCGACCAGACAGTCGTGGAGGGAGATCAACCCGAGATCAAAATGAGTGACGACGTCCTACGCGCCACTCTAGACCTGCGTGCTTTCTTGTTCGCCGCCGTGTATGAAAACGATGCCGCGACGGCCGAATTTGCGAAGGCTTGGGGCATCCTTGAGGGGCTGTGGAAGAGGGTGCGGGAGACGCCGGACCGGTTTCTCGAACGACGGACCCTGGAGCGTGACGGGGTTGACGTGGCGGCCCGAGATTTTCTGGCCGGGATGACAGATAGATACGCCATCAGTCTTTTTGAAGATCTATTTGTTCCACGCCCGTGGGGTCGCGGAGCGACCGATACCCCGTAAGTACGTGTTACAATTGACAGTTCTGTCTTTGGACAGAAGCCATACGAGGTGGGAGTTCAGTGGAGACGGTGCTGGACCTGCGCGCAATGCGCGGGTCCGAGGAGTGTGTCGACCGGGTCTTCTCGGCGAGCACGTTTGCCGCGGAGCCGGGTGACGACTACTCGGTTGCGGACGCGGTATCGCTGCAGTTGCGTCTGCTCAAGAACGGCGCAAACTATCGACTGGTGGGTCCTATGGAGACCCGCCTCAGGCTCGAATGTTCGCGGTGTCTGGAACCGTTCGATGTGGCGGTGCATGTGTCGGTCGACTTGACGTATTTGCCTCATCACGTTGATACCGGCGATGGGGATCTCTCGGATGAGGATATGGTAACGGCGTTCTATAGGGATGAACAAATTGACCTGGCGGTGATGATTCGCGAGCAGTTCCGGCTGTCGCTTCCGATGAAACCGCTGTGTCGTGATAACTGTTGTGGCCTCTGTCCCATGTGCGGGGTTAATCTCAACAGCGAGCGTTGTTCATGTGACACTAGTTGGCGGGATCCGAGGCTGGCAGCGCTTGCGGCGTTGCGCTCCGACAGTGGAAAGGGTTAAAGACGAGATGGCGAATCCGAAGCGACGTCATTCGAAGTCGAGGACGGCTAAGCGCCGCACTCACGACGCGCTGACACCGGCGGCTTTGGGCGAGTGTCCGCAGTGTCACGAGCCCAAGTTGCCTCACCGGGTGTGCTCGAACTGTGGCCATTACCGGGGGCGGCAGGTCGGGCCTGTCAAAGACGTTTCGTGACTGCGGTAGGTCACCGACGCTCTGTCGGTCGCGATGCAGATTGCCGTTGACGCGGCGGGCGGAGACTTCGCCCCTCGCAACATCGTTGACGGAGCCCTGGTCGCCGCGCGGCACCTTGGCTTTGGACTTACACTGGTTGGTCCCAAAGACGCACTCGAAGCTGAACTGGGGAGGCATGACGATGCGCGTCGTGTTGAGGTCCAGGTTGTCGATACGTCCGAGGCGATCGGGATGGACGAGTCCCCGGTGTCCGCTCTCCGGAGAAAGCCTGCCGCGTCGGTTCGACGAACAGCGGAGGTCGTGGCGCGCGGTGACGCCGCCGCCCTCTTCAGCGCGGGCAACACCGGTGCCACGCTACTGGCGGTGCATGAGGCTTTTGGCATGCTCCCGGGAGTCGATCGACCCGCTCTGGCAACGACGATCCCCACGCTCCACCGAAGCGCGGTGCTGCTCGATGCCGGTGCCAATGTCGAGTGTCGGGCGCAGCACCTCGTCCAGTTCGCGGCGCTGGGTCGCGTATATGCTCGTCTTCTGCTCGACGTCGAAGAG
>CAUZDY010000009.1:0-87016 GCA_963578805.1 Vicinamibacteria bacterium
CACCGGGTCCTCGGGCAGGGTGCGCACGGTGATCCCCCTCACGCCAGGGCCTACGGCGATCAGCACATCCGGCTCCTCCGGTTCGGCGGCATTCTTCCGGTCGGTGCCGAGGAGGCGCGCCAGTTCAGCCGTGCCCAGGTCATCCATCAATCTCGTTTGCCACCCCAGTCCAGCGGCAGCAATAGCGACCGCGGCGACTGCATGCCCGAGGTCATGCTGGCAATAGCGATAGGCGCGTTGGCCGTATTTCCACGCTTCCCGCCAGTGGACGGAGGTAAACCCAACGAAGATTGTTTCGGGCGGAAATTGCTGGCATAGCGTCTCCCATAACCCCAGGCCAACCTTCGCCCTAACCTCGAGCGCATGTTCCTTGGGCGCATAGTGGCAGACAACCGGAACCGCACAGAGACCGTCCACCGGACCACAGAGCAGGTAGCCCTCTGTCGGGTGTAGGTTGCCACTCGACGGGTTGACCCGGAGCGCCCATCGAGAGCCTCTCGCACTCTTCCAAGCTGAGATCGCCAGGCTGTCGAAGAAGAGTTGCGAGATACTCCGCCGGTTCAGCAGAACCGGTGAATGTCGCCGCTCGACAAACGCCTCATCGTAACGTGGCTCCTCCGTCGGTGGGATCTTGTCCAGCCCGATCAGGGGCGCACCCTCGTAGCGGCGAAACGGGTCCGGCTGGGTGGCCCAGTCCAGGTGGCCCGGTCCGGGCGCGAAGCGATGGACGTGATGCTTGGTCACCTGGTGATATCGGTGGACCGTTTCTAGCGTTTCCTGCGAGGTCTGGTTCACTCATCTGCTCCGGTGATTGGCGCACTCATTATGAGAGTTGGACATTGCTTGAGTTCCTGAATCGGTCTGTTTTTCCAGTTTTTCGCTTCCGACGTTCAATGCCTCGCCCGCGAGTGGGACGCCGCGTACCCGCGTGAGCCGTCAGTCTCGTTTCCATTGCACCGCCTGCTGCCCTACGCCCAGAACGAGGGTATCTCACGTAGATAGGAGCGGAGGCATAGGACAACCCAACGATGCAGACATTGCTCTTAGCAGCTCTGCCTCAGCAATGGTGACCTTCCGGTCGGCGGTGATGCATGCCGCGGCCACTCGAAGTATCTGTCGCTTGATCTGGGGCACAGCTTCCTCCAGGACAGCCAGAGCGGTGTTAAACGCCTCAAGCCCACACTCTTTGTCCCGTCGAAACCGTGCCTGCGGCAGGTCCACATGTTGTTTGGCCTGTTCGAATGCCTCATGAGCCGCAGTCTCGTCCCGGTGACCCGTGTGGGTCAACGTTGACAGCAACAGTTCATAGTGCCGGCTGAAGGCAGTGTAGTCTGTGGTGCCGAACTCGACCGGGTGTGATGTTGAACCGCCCGCCGATTCCCACTACGCTAGGGCCAGGGAAAACGGGATCGAATTGTCTGTGCTCCGTCGCCACTAGTCGGGGTGCCTCGCGTTTGATCTACGGACAGCTCGCTAGTGTTTTAGATCAACAGGACGTGGAGAAGAGACAATGGCTCAAACGTTCAGGAAGCGATTAAGCCTCGTTACTTGGTGATGCGCGGTGCGCCTGCGAAGCAAGTTCAGGAACTGGCAGGGCATGAGAACCTCTCGACGACCCTACGCTACATGCACTTGAGTCCAGAGGCGGTCGAGAGCGCCATACAGCTGCTCGATCAGCCTGTACCGGCGTGGGCAGCGGAGAGCTGACGGAAACGAATCAGGTGTCCACGTAAAAACACCTGATGTTATTGGGAAAAATTGGTGGAGGCGGCGGGAGTCGAACCCGCGTCCGAAGGTACGTTTCCGTAGAATTCTACATGCGTGTCCGCTCTTCACATCTCACCGCCGGTGTCAAAGAATGGCAGAAACCACCGGCGGCCAGCCCCGATAAATCTTGCCACCGCGTGTCGGTGCCGCGCGCGATGACCAGCCCACTAAATGGCATCTATCCTCGCTCCGTGGGCGTGCACGAGGTAGACGCGCTGCTTAATTAAGCAGCGATTGCAAGCTGCGAGTTCGCAGTTACAGTGTTTTCCATCGGATTATCGAGTCGATGGTGCTCGGCATGCCTCCTACGATTCCGCTACCCCCGTCGAAGCCGTGACGCCCCCAGAACAGAGGTTGAACCGTTTTTCTTTACCCTTACTATTGTAGCTTGCCTGAAGGTTGGGGTCGATCCGACCCGTTCAGGCGTATAATTCGGTCCCCTGATGACCTCGGTGTCCCGCTCATCCCGCATCGGGTTTCTCCCCTTCACCGCAGTCGTGATCTTGACCCTGGCCTCATCCTGCGGCAGCGAACCACAGCCCACAAACCCTGCACCGGCAAGCTCGGCGCGGTTATACGAAGGCGCGTTCTTCATCGCCGGCGATGATCGGGAACCGGTCGCGGATTCGGCCTTTCTTGTTGACGACGGGCTGGTCATGGCAATCGGACGACGCGGCGAACTGGGTCTTCCGCGGGGCGCGGCGCGGGTCGACCTCACGGGTAAGACGGTAATGCCGATGCTCGTTAGCTATCACGGTCATGTCGGGTATCAACGCGGGCTGAGTTACGAGGCGGAAAACTATACGCGGGCCAACATAATCGATCATCTGAATCGATATGCCTACTACGGTGTTGGTGCGATCCTGTCACTGGGTACTGATGCGGGGAGTGTCGCGTTCGACATCCGTGCCGACCAGGCGCGTGGCGCTCTGGGTGGAGCGCGTCTCCTCACAGCCGGACGAGGCCTAGCGGCACCAGACGCGGGCCCAGGCGCCGAGGCGTTACGGGACTCAGCCTACGGCGTGAGCACCGAAGAAGAAGCTCGGGAATCGGTGCGAGAACTGGCGGCTTTGGACGTCGACGTCGTCAAGATCTGGGTCGATGACCGGAACGGCACCGTCGAAAAGCTGCGACCCGATCTCTACCGTGCGATCATCGATGAGGCGCACGGACGTGACCTTCAAGTGATAGCCCATGTCTACTACGCGGCCGATGCAGCTGACCTCGTCGAAGCCGGTGTCGATAGTTTTGCTCACCTCGTCCGCGATCGAGAAATGACCAGCCAGCTGGTCGGCACCATCAGCAGCCGTAATGTCTTCATCATGCCTAACCTCGGCATTTCCGAACGAGGGACCCACTTCGAACCACCGGCCTGGCTAGACGACCCACTCTTGCTCCACAGTGTGGCTCCGGACGTGATCGCCCGCGCCAAGGAGTCGTTCGGAAGAAGAACCCGAGACGGGGTTGATCGCTCCCGTCAGTCGTATGCCGCGATGCAACGCAGTGTCGTCAGGTTGGTAGCGGCCGGTGTACCGCTCGTCCTCGGTGCCGACTCGGGTGTTCAGGACCACTTCTTCGGCTACACCGAGCTACGCGAGCTGGAACTGATGGTGGCAGCTGGGTTGACACCTGGACAAGCGATTGAAGCGGCAACGATTCAACCTGCCGATCTGCTCCGTCTCGATGATGTGGGACTACTGACCGCGGGAAGACGCGCGAACTTTATCGTGTTGAATGCCAGCCCGCTCGATGACATCTCCAACATCCGGTCGATCGATGATGTGTTTATGAACGGCGTGCAGCTGGACCGTGAGGCGATGCGAGCGGAGTGGACTGGTCGATAACTACCGGCGGGACTCGGATATCCGATACAGATGAGTATCGGTTCGGATGAAGACGGACCCGTTGGACACCGCCGGTGTCGCCAGAGTACGACCGTCAAGCTCGTTCCTCGCCAGCTCGCGGAACACCGTTCCGGGCTCGACCACCGTGGTGATACCCTCTTCGCTCTGAAAGTAGATCCGGTCGTCGACAAACAGGGGCGACGCCGAGTAATTGCCCCAGAGACGCTCCCGCCAGCGTCGTTCGCCGGTCCTAACATCGAGACACGTTGCAATTCCGGTGTCGCCCACAACGTAGACTTCGTCGCCCACGACAAGAGGTGACGGCGTGAGCGGCGCGCCGCGTCCCAGCTTCCATGAGATGTGAGTGGGCGTGACATCTCCGATGCCATCGACGCGCACTGCAAGCAACGACGGCTGCTGAAACCCAGTCGCGATGAACACCATGCCATAATCTCGACTGTACGCCGGCGCCGGGACATTCGAGAAACCCTCGGGATACGTGACCCGCCAAATTTCTTCACCGGTCGCCGGGTCCAGAGCACTGGTGCGAAAAGCGCCGATACTGACGACTTCGTCCCGGTCGCCCACCTTTATGAGAAGCGGTGTCGAGTAAGCCTGTGAGATCGGGTCTGGACGGGTCGCCTTCCAACGAATCTCCCCAGTCCCAGTATCGAGTGCGACGACATACGCTGTGTCGTACCCATCGATGTTGAGGATCAGTAAATCCCCATAGAGGATCGGAGACCCGCCGTTGCCGTGCTGGGAATCGTATGCGAAACGGGTCGACCAGAGGACCTCACCCGTTGTCGCCAGTGCCGCTGTTCCATAAGCGCCGAAGTGAACATAGACCCGCTCACCAGACACCACCGGAGTCGGTGAGGCAAGGCTATTTTTTGGGTTCGGGGAGCGGGTGTCCTCGATCGCGAAGACCTCGATGTCGATCACCTCTTCACCGGTCTCGACATCGAACGCCTGGACGTGAAGAGATCCCCTCTTGGCCGAATCGTCGGTGAGCGCCGTCGTGAGCCAGACTCGGTCATCGACCACGACCGGTGACGACCACCCAAGTCCATCGACCGGTGTCTTCCAAACCACGTTCTGTGACTCATCCCACTCGAGCGGTATACCCCGCTCTGCGGAGTGCCCCTGACCCGTCGGACCCCGGAAGCCGGGCCAGTCGTCCGCATGAACGACCGTCAGAGCGACAGTGAACAACGAGAGGATGGAGATTCTGGTAATCACTGTGACACCGGATGACACCTGGCCGATTATACTGACACACTTCGTAAAATGAGCAGCAGGTCGACGGCATGGCGTCACGACGAACCTTTGTCAGACAGCTGACTGGGGTTGGAGCCGGCCGAGGGCGAATCTCTGAGTAGCAAGCCCAGAGGGCGTAGATCGTCTAGCGCCCGCGACCTTTGGTTCGACGCGTCCCCAGCCACTTGAGCGCAGTGTGCAACAAAGCGGCGACCGGACGGCCCTGCAAGAGGTCCAGGGCGGCGTCACCGGAACACCACCGACGCTGACGGACATCCTGGTCGTCCCATGTGTCATCCACCTGAGAAACATCCATCAGATACATCTCGACCGTGAACTCCGTGCCCCACTTCGTTTGCTGAAACGTCCCAACACGAGGACCAACGAGCGTACCGTGAAGGCCAGCTTCCTCGAGCGCTTCCCTGAGCGCTGCCCCGCGAACTGTGTCACCCGGATCGATAATCCCCTTGGGAAATGTCCAGTTTTCCCCGCCCGAGGTAGTGACGAGACAGAACTGAGTCTCGCCCGACCGCCGACGGAACGGAATGACTCCGGCCTGCCGAGACCCGGCATCCATAAGGCGACTATACTCCGGGATTGTGGGGTTCGTGGTCGGAGCGCGGGGGTTAGAAGTCGGGAGTCGAGTCGCAAAGAAGGAGAACTGCATGACGTTCGTTTCCGAACTTGAGCCGACGGTGCTATGGCGACACTTCGACACGATTCTCACGATTCCGCGCGGATCAAAGAACGAAGATCGGATGCGACGGACGGTCGTGGCGATCGCCGAGCGGCTAGGACTCAAGCACGATGTCGACTCGGCCGGGAACGTGGTGATCAGGAAGCCGGCAACGGCAGGACACGAAGAGGCCCCAACCACCACTCTTCAGTCGCACCTCGACATGGTCAACGAGAAGAACGCCGACCACCCGCACGACTTCACGACCGATTCGATCATCCCACAGCAGGTCGGAGAGTATCTGACGGCAGACGGGACGACGCTTGGGTCGGACAACGGCATCGGTGTCGCCACGATGTTGGCGGTCATGGAGGCGACCGATCTCACGCACGGACCTCTCGAGTTTCTGTTCACGATCGATGAAGAAACAGGACTCACCGGCGCTTCGGAACTCGATGCCTCACTGGTTACGGGGCGACAGCTGATCAATCTCGATTCCGAAGAAGAGGGAAGTCTCTATGTCGGCTGTGCGGGTGGTGGCGAGAGCTGGCTGACGCTCGATCTCGTCACGGTGCCGGCGACGCGCGCCACCGTGACCCTTGCCGTGGCGTTAAAAGGGCTCAAGGGTGGGCATTCCGGGTGTGACATCCACCTTCAGCGAGGCAATGCGGTCAAGCTGTTGGGCCGTCTGCTGTGGACCGCTTACCTCGACACGCCATTCCTCCTGGCCAACGTCGAAGGCGGGAGCGCGCACAATGCCATTCCGCGTGAGGCGTTCGCCCTGGTAGCTGTCGAGCACGCATCCAAGAACGCCGTCCTTGCCACCCTCGAAACAGACCTGGCTGCCGTTCGCGCCGAGTACGGATCCGCCGACCCAGGGATAGAACTCCACGTCGACGAGACCAACCCCCCGGCCGCCCTCTGGGACCGATCGACGAGTGAAACAGTCTTGAGTCTGCTCAATGCACTGCCTCATGGTGTCGCTGCGATGAGCTGCGACATCCCGGATCTGGTGGAGACCAGCATCAACCTCGCGACGGTCAAGCCGGCCGGGAATCACCTGACCATTAGTCTCAGCAGTCGTTCGTCGATCGATTCGGCGCTCGAGTCGTTACGCCGTCAGGTGCGCGCCCTCAGCGTACTGGCCGGTGCTAAGGTGCAGGAGGACACGCCCTATCCGGGCTGGAAGCCGAATCTCGAGTCGCGTCTGCTCGACGTAACGAAAGCGGTTCACACGAAAGAGTTCGGACGGGAGCCTGCGATCAGGGCGATCCACGCGGGGCTCGAGTGCGGCATACTCGGGAAGAAGGCGCCCGGGATGGACATGATCTCGTTTGGGCCAGTCATCGAATTTCCGCACTCACCCGATGAGCGTGTTCAGATAGCATCGGTTGGACGCTTCTATCAGCTGCTGACGGCGACGCTCGAGCACCTAGCTTAGGGTTGACCGCCGAGCGTCGAGAATCTGCGCCACTGTCGGACGATGTCCAGAGCCGGCGCCGACGTGGTGAAATCTCACGACGCCGGCCGGGTCGATCAGAACGTCGCCACCCTGCTGGATCGTATCGGCGACCGGCCAACGGGGGAAGGTTCCCTGCAGCGCCTCCTTGGCGTAAGCGAACAACGTCCTAGGTCCCAGGAGGTGACGCAACTTCGCCCGCCCCAGACCGTAGGCCCGATAGAGCTCCCGCCGCTCGTCTAGCAAGATCGGCCAGCGGACGCCAGTGTCATCCACGCAGTCTGCCGCGGCGGCCTGGTTCTCGAAGGTGACGACCAGCACGCGGATCCCAAGGTCGCGTAACGTTGAGTCGGACTGCTGCAACTGCAGCAGGTGTCGTCGACAAGGGAGTCAGCGCAGATGACGGTGCATTACGAGTAGGAGCCACGCGTCGGCGTAGTCTTCCAGCGAATGCTCTTGTCCCTGCTCATCTTGGAGGCAAAACGGAACAGCGGGACTTCCGAGCCAGGTCATGCGACGAGTTTATCGCGTTGTCGGAGTGTGGAAAAGTCTTGTGGTAGGATGCCTGAGCGACATCGTGACACCCGGCGATTCATCATTAACAGCAGGTATCGGTCCACAGCCTTCAGGCTGTGGACCTCAACGGAAGAGGACTACCCCATGCGCAACGTTCGCAGGCGACTCGTCTTTGCCGTCCTTGCGGTCAGTGTTCCCCTGGGTGTCTCCGCGGCGGCCGAGCAGACTGCTGACGCGCATTGGGTTACGGCCTGGGGCACGTCGCAGCAAACGCTCGGCGACACGGCGTTGACCGATGTTACGGTTCGTCTGATGGCACGGGTCACGGCGACCGGCGAGTCGATACGCATCCGCTTGGACAACAGCTACGGAACCCGCTCCCTCGTCGTCGGCGCCGCGGCGGTCGGTGCGTCGATGCGCGGGGCGATACTGACTCCTGGGTCGAGCCGAGTTGTTTTCTTCGATGGGGCAACGCGGGTAACCATTCCCCCGGGGGGAAGCGTGCAGAGCGATCCGGTCGTAATGCCGGTTCTCGCGCAGCAGGACCTCGCCATCAGCCTGCACCTCCCAGAGGTAAATGTGAGACCCAGTCAGCACAACGGCGCGAAGGTCACGTCGTTTCTCACCGCCAACGGCGGGGGCGACCACACGCGCGACGAGTCAGCCAACGCGTTCACCCAAACGACCACGGCGATGTTCTGGCTGAAATCGATCGACGTGCTCGGCTCGACGTCAGCAGGGACGATCGTCGCCTTCGGCGATTCGATCACCGATGGATCGTGCGCCACCGACGACGCCCACGATCGCTGGCAGGACTGGGTAGCTGTGCGACTCCAACTTGACGCCATGAACGGAGTGCACAAAGCGGTGGTGAATGAGGGGATCGGTGGCAATACGGTCACGGCAAACGTTAGCCCAGCGCCCTCCAGCATGCCAGGATTGGAACGACTCGAACGGGACGTGCTCAACCACAGCGGCGTTACACATGTCGTCTTATTCATGGGGACAAACGATATTCGTCGCGAGGCGACAGCGACCCAGGTAATCGCCGGCATTCAGGAGATCATCGACCGCGTGCATGCCGAGGAAATGAAGGTCGTCGGAGCCACCATAATCCCGCGCCACGACCGAGCCCCAACGGAGAACAACACCGGATGGACGCCGGGCAAGACCGCGACTCGCAACGAGGTCAACAACTGGATCAGGAACGACGCACCGTTCGATGGAGTCCTCGACTTCGACCTGATGGTCCAGGATGAGGCAGACCCAGACCTGATCGAATCCAGCCTCAATTGCGACGGCATCCATCCTAATCCACGCGGGTACTACGAGATGGGATCGAACGTGAATTTGGATCTCTTCAAAGACTAAGAAGGCTGGGCAGCGGTCGTGATGGTTCTTCGTAGTGTCGCGGGAGTGTTACTTGGACTGTCTGTCGGTCTTGCCGTCGCCGACTGCACGACGGGACCAAGGCCAGAACCGACCGAGACCGCGCCGACGCCAACCGACGGTCAGGCCAGCTCCGGATCCGGTGTCGACCTGGTCGGTCACGCTCCACCGGCCAACCAAGGTGCGCGATCGGTGATCATTCTTGAACCCCACGCAACCCTCGACGTGCTGCTCCCGACCGATCCGGTCGAAATGGACCAGTTCGGCCGCGACTTCATCCCGAGGTTGATCGTTGTCCGTGAGGGGCAGGCGGTGCTATTCAAGAACAGCGAGGACGAACTCCACACCGTTCACGTACAAAACGATGATGGTGAGTCACTGTTCAATGTGGCGATGCCAATTCAGGGGGGCAGGTACGACCACACATTTGGAGAGGTCGGAGACTACGCCGTGTCGTGTAACGCTCATCAGGAGATGCACGCCACGATATTTGTCGTCAAGAGCCCATACGCCGTCGTCGCCGAACGCGACGGAGCGTTCGCGCTGTCCGACGTTCTGCCCGGCACCTACGACCTGATACTCCGTCGCGGCCCTCAGCGTCACCAACAGATCGTGGAGATTGTCGCCGGCTCCAACGAGGTCACTCTCGACTTTCCATCGCTTGAATAGACTCACGACCCTCAACCCACAGCCTCAGTACAACATGCCTGCGTGAGGAACTCGTCTGGTAAGCCCAGAGACGGCGGCGCCAAGAACCAGGAGCTCGGCTGAACGGGCACACCAAGAGCGCCCCCACGCCAGCAACCCCGCTACCACTTTTCTGTTTTCTGCCTAACAAAAAGAGGTTTGTCCGTCGTGGAGGACGGTGGTAAACTTCCCACACGAGGGACTGGGCGTCAGATGGTGCTGGTCTCGAGGTCAAGGGAGAACAAACATGCAAGGACCGTGGAAATTCGTCGGTATGATGTGTGTCGCGGTGAGTGCGTCCCTCCTAGCCCCGGCGTCGGTCGCGGGTCAACCAGCAGACGACATCACCTTCACCAAGGACGTGCTACCGATCCTGCAGCGGTCGTGTCAGAAATGCCACCGCCCAGGCACCGCCGCACCGATGTCGCTGCTCAGCTACGAAGAGGCGCGACCATGGGCCCGCGCCATGAAAGAACAGGTCAGTGCGCGACGGATGCCCCCGTGGCACCTCGACCGCTCGATCGGCAATTTTGCGTCCGACCCGTCGCTGACTGACGAGGAGATCGCGACGATCGCAATGTGGACCGACAGCGGCGCACCACGCGGCAACCCTGCCGATGCCCCGGCACCTTTGGAGATGACCGATCTCAGGCAGTGGACGTATGGCGAACCTGATCTGGTTGTCAGCATGAAGGACGGGTTCTTGATTCCGTCTGAGGGACCCGACTTTTATCCATCTGAGGTCGTTGACCCGGGCTTGACCGAAGACCGCTATGTCAAGTGGGTCCAAATTATTCCGTCGGCCTGGTGCTGCGTGCACCACTCGCACGTGTACGTCAGCGTGCCGGAGACCGCAGAGGGCCTTGAGGAGTTTAAACTCGGGATGGGGTCGAACACCGACGAGATCGACCTCATCGAATACGCGATGGGAAGTAGCGGGCAGTACTATCCGGAAGGCACCGGGAGAAAGCTCCCGGCCGGCGGCCAGTTCCGCTTTGCGCCGCACTACCACCCCTGGGGCGAAGAGACCCGTGATATTCAGACCGTCGGGATCAAGTTCTACCCAAAGGGCGAGGTGCCGGAGTTGATTGTCACGGCGCATCGCCTTCGCACCGGAATTGGAAACGACTGGGTACTCAACCGCGAGGCCGTTGAAGACCGCCTGTTGCGTGCAGGGTACGACCTCGACCTCCACGCCGATAAAATGCCAGCAGATGCGTGGGTCGATGACAACACCCTAAACGGCACCGCGCTGATGAGCATCCCGCCCAACACGGTGGCCAAGCACGAGCGGTTCTGGCCACTCCCGGACCCGGCACTGGTTCTGAGTTTCCAGCCGCACATGCACTTTCGCGGCGATCGGATGCTTCTCGAAGCGATCCACGTCGATGGTCGACGCGAGATCCTGATTGATGTGAATAAGTACGAACAGACCTGGCAACTTGTCTATCCATTCAAAGAGCCGCACCTGTTCCCGAAAGGCACGGTGCTCCACAACGTAACCTGGCACGACAACACCTCGAACAATCGACACAATCCCGATCCGTCGGCCTGGATAGGATGGGGTGGTCGAACTATGGACGAGATGGGGCACGGCTGGAGCGATATCGCTTTCATGACCGAGGAGCAGTACGAGGAGCGATTGAGCAAACAGCAGAAGGAACGGACCACTAATAACGACCAGTAACCGACTGAGGAATCGCAACGATTCGAACCGCCTGGGCGGATATCGCCTTCATATCTGAGGGGCAGCAAGAGGGGATCCGCGAGTGGCGCGTGCGAGAGCTGCATGTGCCGACAAACGACGGACAATAGCATGGCGACGGATCGGCGAGGTATGTGGAAACGGTGGGCGGTGTTTGGCGTGGGACTATGGCTGGCCGTCGGACAGCTCGGGACCCTGCCGTCACATGCCCAGAATCAGTTCTTTGACGCCGGGCAGGAGCGGCAAGCAATTTACCCGGCATATGAAGGGTTCAGACCGAACGAGGATGGGTCCCTCACGATCTCGTTCGCGTACTTCAGTCACAACCCCACCCCCGTCACCATTCCACTAGGGGCGGAAAACTTCTTCGCGCCTGGTCCTGGCGACGTCGGTCAACCAACCACGTTTCATCCTGGTCATCATCGGTGGAAGTGCGTGGTCGTCGTCGAACCTGAGTTCGATGGCAACCTTCGGTGGACACTGTCGCACGCCGATATCACGACCTCCACCAGCGAGTCGATGCTCCAGTACAGCTGGGAATTCAGTGCGAGTGACGATCGCAACGCGCTGCGATCGATTGAAGACCCGACTATCGTGCCGCGCGGTGTGTGCCTCAATCGCCCCCCGATTGTCCGGGTGCTGGGCTACGGCGGAAGTCGCGGTCCCGAGGAACTCCACGTTGCCGTCGGCGAAGAATTGAAGCTATTTGGTAGCGTCCAGGACGAGGGCCTGCCACGGGGTGGAGAGCTAACCTCGTCGTGGAGAATGGTCAATGGCCCCGGGGAGGTCTCCTTCGAGCAGGCGGACCAGCCTCGGACGCTTGCTGTCTTCACCCAACCCGGCACCTACGAGGTCGAGCTCAGCGGGAGCGACTCCGCACTCGACGGCGCCATCTCTGTTACCGTCATCGTCAGCGCGTTGTAGACCGTCATCCGGGGGGGATGATGCCAGAGACCCCAACCCTCCATCGATCCATCTCGGGCACGCTGCTCATCTTCTCCCTCGTGAACCTCGCGCTATGGCGGATCAAAACAGACTGACCCGCGCCGTCATGGTCGTGGCCGGCATCTTTGAGAGTGATTGCCCGTCAGCGATACTGTTTCATAGTTGGACACTCCTAGAGGGTCTGCGATAGCCTCTTCTCGCGCAATCATCAGCTATGTCAGCGCGTACTAGTGTGGGTATTGCGGCCTTTGGACGCCTTCTATGTGGCGCGGCGGTCTGCGTGGCTGGACTGGTCGCGGTGGTGCCGCACGAAACGTCGCTCATGTGGCAGTCGAGCATCATCCTGACCGAGTGGGGACACTGGTTTGGGCTGCTCAGCATGCTACTACTGCTCAGATGGAGGCGGTCGTGGCTTCACGGCACCGCAGCGACACTTACGGCGGTGGGAATCGTCCTGCTATTCACCCCGCTCATTCAGGCATATCTCGCTGCCGTATCGCTACCTTCGGCCCTTACTCAGGCGTTTGGCGTCCCGAGCACATTGTCTGTTACCGATGCGCCACCCCGTCCGCAGCCTCTGGTGGTTGCGGACCTGGTATTCGGAGTCTCGACCGGCGACATCCTGGTCGACGAACATGTCTATGACGTCGTCGATGGCCAAAACCTGACACTCGACCTGTATCGACCGACATTCGGAGTCGAAAGCCGCCCAATAGTGATCGTCATCCACGGTGGTGGCTGGACGAACGGAACCAAACGGGAGTTTCCACAGCTAAGTCGATATCTGGCGGCGCGAGGCTACATCGTCGCCAATGTCGACTATCGCCTAGCTCCACGGTGGCGATTCCCGGCACCCCTGGACGATCTGGCATCGGCCATCCGATATATCAAGGGTCTCGAGACGACCCACGCAGTCGACCCAACCCGCATCGCACTGCTGGGTCGTTCAGCCGGCGGACAGATCGCCTTGCTCGGCGCGTACACGTCGACCGACCCGGCAATTCGGGGTGTGGTGTCGATGCAGGGACCAGCGGCGCTGCGATGGAACTATCTCAACCCGACCAAGGAACGCGTATTCGACACCACGGCTGCACTGGAAAATTATCTTGGCGGATCGCCGACCACCCATGGCGCGCAGTATGACGCTGCCGAACCGGCGCGATTTGTGACACCCGACTCACCTCCGACACTAATTTTGCAAGGCCTCCGCGACGAGCACGTGGCAACGTTTCATGCTGATCTGGTCAGTGCCCACCTCATCGAGCAAGGCGTCCCCCACATGGTGCTGCGGATGCCGTGGGCCACACACGGATGCGACTACGTGTTCAGCGGTCCCTGTGGACAGATCAGCACGTTTGCGATCGAACAGTTCCTCGGAGCTGTGCTCCGCGTCTCATCGTGATCGCACCGCAACCTCGGCTATTCTCAGGTCGGGCATGATGAACCTTCACCTGATCGTACTGCTGTCGTATGCCATCACCCTGATGGGTGTCGGTCTGTTGATCGGGCGACATGTGCGAGACACTGGTGAATTCTTTGTAGCGGGGCGTCGACTCAGTCCATTCCTGGTGTTCTCGACAATGCTGGCCGCCAACATCGGCGCGGGCTCCACCGTGAATGCGGCAGCACTCGGATACAGAGACGGGCTCAGTGCCTGGTGGTGGGTTGGATCGGCCGGGCTCGGATCGATCGTTCTAGCTTGGTGGATCGGTCCACGGATCCGCGCCCTCTCGAAGCGACACGAACTACGGACCATCGGCGACTTTCTCGAACTTCGGTACGGACAGAGTGTCCGGGCCCTAATCGCGATCCTGCTGTGGATCGGGACGCTGGCTATTCTAGCGGGGCAACTGATTGCTATCGCCTGGGTGCTCAACGTCGTCACCGGCATCGACCGCTGGGTTGGATGTGTCGTTGGTGGCGTCGTCGTCACCGTGTACTTCTCGGCGGGTGGATTACTCGCGGCCGTCTGGGTCAACGTCCTCCAACTAGCGGTCCTCCTCACAGGGTTTATCGTCGCCTTCCCGCTCGCCCTGAGTGCAGTCGGCGGCTGGAGCCAAGTGGTCGCCTCCACCCAGGACATCCAGGGATACTGGAGCCCGTGGCAAGGCGGAGGATCAGGCTGGTTTTATCTCGCGATGCTGGGTCCAGCCTTTGTGGTGTCGCCAGGGCTTCTACAAAAAGTGTACGGTGCCAAAGACGATTCGGCCGTTCGCATCGGTGTCGGACTGAACGCTGTGGTGTTGCTCGTGTTCGCCGCCGTACCGCCTCTACTCGGGATGTTTGCACGCACCGCGTTTCCCGATCTCCCCGACCACGATCTCGCCCTTCCGACGTTGCTGATGGAAAGCCTTCCACCGCTTGTCGGTGCCCTTGGACTGGCGGCCCTGTTCTCGGCAGAGGTCAGCTCGTCAGATGCCATCCTCTTTATGCTCTCGACCTCCCTATCGCAGGACCTGTATTTACGATTCGTCCGTCCGTCGGCCACCGACGGCGACGTTCTTCGCGTCGCTCGTTGGACCGCTGTGTGCGGTGGCGTGCTCGGTACCAGCTTGGCGATCGTTTCGGAATCGATTGCCGGAGCCCTCTCGTTCTTTTACACACTATTGACGGTGAGCCTGTTCGTTCCCGTCATCGCCGGACTCTATCTACGAAATCTTTCCTCACCGGAAGCCCTCGCAGCGATCACAGGTGGGGTCACTCTGGCAACCGTCGTCCAGATCGCAAGCGCCGGAGAGGGTCTCGCTGGTCTGACACCGGCGATGTGTGGGCTAGGTGGCGCGCTGTTAGGTGGCGTGCTCGTCTTGGCTATCAAGATGCGATCTGCACCGTGAGCCTCCGAGCCGCTTTGCGAACCACCGACGGGATCTCCTGCACTCGAATGTCACCCGACTCAGCGTACCGCTCTAGCCGATCGATCTCCGCCACGAGACGTGCCGCGAACTCGGTTGGCTTCCGGTCGAGCGCCGTCATCACTCCACCATCCGGAGGGCAGGCGCACACTCGAATATCGCCAAACTGCCGGGCGAACGTCGCCACGCAGCGCCGCATAACAAACCCTTTTGCCACAAGGAGCGCCGTGGCGGGCATCCGACCGACTTGTCGGAGTGTTTCAACCCCAAACCGTACGTTTTCGAGGGTGTTCGTGGCTACCGGCTCGATCAGAATCGCCGACCGGGGGACACCAGACTTGACGAGGTGATCCCTGAAAATCAGCGCCTCGGGTTTGGAGAAGACATCACGGGTCATCCGTCCATAACTGCCGGTCACCAACACCAGCGGTGCATATCCCTCGTGGAACAGCTCGGCTGCCCAGGTCGGAACCGCTAGGTCGCGGCTACCGAATACAAAGACAACGTCGGCCGACCGCGGCGTCTCAGCTAGCGCCAGATACTCCCATAGCGGCTGGACAAGCGGCCAGAGGTCGGTGTCGATCTGAGGATCCGGACTCATCGATCTCGACGTGCTGCGATGGCCGTAATCGTCCTCCCATTCATGTCCATCATTGTACTCACCGTGGCGGGTCGAGTAACAACAAACACCGGTCGACGTTCCACTCCGGCTGTCCCCGACGCGGAAATGGTGCGAACGGTGCTATCATCGGTATCCAGTGCGGTCGATCCTGACCACGTGCGGTCGACGTGGACCCCTCCCGGTGGTGCGCCTGTTTCTGTGTTTGGTTGCACTCTGCTGCGCCCAACCTATCCCACCGTCGGCGCAGTCGCTCCAAGAGTCCCTGACGCTCGTCTCGTCCGACGGTCGGCAGACCGTCCGCACCGTGAGAACGCGCCAGCGCGACATGGTCGCGCTTGATGACCTGGCTGAAATCTTCGAACTCAAGATCGAAGAATTGGACGACCACACCGCCAATGTCACAGTCGGAGGTCAGGTCATCATCCTTACGGCAGACCAGCAGCTGGTATCCGTTGCCGGCCGTCTCGTCTCGCTCAGGGCGGCACCGCGGCGTGCGGACGGCCAGTGGCTGGTACCACTTGATTTCCTGAGCCGAGCACTGGATCCGGTACTCGATGCCTCGCTGGAACTACGGGAGCGCTCGCGGCTCGTGTTAATCGGTGACGTAGTCGTCCCGCGTGTCAGTGGGCGGTATCGGATCCTCGACAGTGGCGGAGAACTCGTCCTCGACGTGACACCCAGTACGCCCTATACGGTCGATGGAGAAGACGGCCAGCTTGTCGTCCGTTTCGAGGCCGATGCCCTCGACATCGAGCGGCTTCCGACGCTGCGTGAGGAACTGGTCACTGGAATTACCTCACATCCGTCGTTTGCCGGTCTTCTAATCGATCTGGGACCAGCGTTCGATACCTTCAGCCTATCGAGTCGCTCGACCAGAAACGCCGGAGTGGAAGTCGTCATCGAGGTCAGTGCCAGCGCCCGGACCCCTGAGTCGATCTCGTCCGCGCCGCCCGAGCTTGGCTCGTCGACCGGTGGCGACCCCCTTCAGGACCTCGCGTCTCCGCCGACCGTACGGGTCGTGGCCATCGACGCAGGGCACGGTGGTAACGATGAAGGTACTCGGGGTGCGAGCGGCACTCTTGAAAAGGACATCACGCTGAGCATCGCTCGCCGATTGCGGGAGCGGATCGAAGGACGACTCGGCCTTCGCGTCATTTTCACCCGCAATCGCGATGAGGACGTCCCACTCGATGCTCGCGCGGCCGTCGCCAATAACAATAAGGCCGATCTGTTTATCAGCCTGCATGTCAACGCCTCAGTTCGACGATCAGCCACGGGTGCCGAGGTCTCCTACTTGAGTATGGAGGAATACGGCGAGGAGGCCGTGGTGGGGAGCGAGGTGCGCCTGGTCCCCGTCATCGGCGGTGGTATGAGGCAGATCGACCTCGTCCAATGGGAAATGGCTCAGGTTCGGTATCTCGATCGATCAGCCCGACTCGCCAATATTGTGCACGAGGAGTTGAGCCGGAGGGTGCCGATGAGCACTCGCGGCGTACAGGAAGCCCCGTTCCGGGTCCTCGTGGGGGCGAACATGCCGGCTGTGCTGATCGAAATGGGATTCGTATCGAACGAAGGTGACGAGCAGCGACTCAGAAGTGTTCAGTTTCAGAATGCGGTCGTTGATACGCTCACTGACAGTATTTTGCGTTTCCGGAGCTACATCGAAACGGTCCGTGACCCGCTGTCAGAGGCCACGGACAGCAATCAAGATAGTGACCCAGAGGTACGCAACGAGTGACGGTGCAACAGGCTCCGCCTCAACCAACGCGCCGGTATCTAGCATACGCTGCCGCAGCGCTCTTTATTCTGATCGTTGGAATCAGTCTGTTCTTTCTTGGCCAGCGACGTGGGACGGTGGAGGCACCAGACGTGGCGACTCGGCTCGATGATCCTGGAATCGTCGACGTCAGAACCGGTGCGGCGATATTGTTTTTCGTGGCAGAAAACGGCATGGCCCTAGTCGAGCACCAGCAACAAGTAGAGATCGGTGCGGCCGACGACAAGCTGACGCGCGCGCGGGTTATTCTAGAGCACCAACTGGGCGACACACCAGCGCCACTCGAGTCGCCGTTCCCGGAGGGCACTGAGCTCCGTGCGGTCTATCTCACTCCAAATGGGAACGCGTTCGTCGATTTAAACCGAGAGGTGACACGGGAGCACCGTGGAGGCTCGCTTGACGAGCTGTTTACGGTCTACGCTCTGGTCAACGCGCTAACAACCAACATGCCAGAAATTTCGGCCGTGCAAATTCTTATCGAAGGACGGGAGGTCGACACGCTGGCAGGACACATCGATCTCCGCCGTCCGCTCCAGCGGAACATGAAATGGGTCGCGGAAACTAGTAGCAACACCGAATCTGAATCTTCTGCCGACGAGGAATGATGACAATTTCCAAAACCCTGACCAGCGGGCCCCGCCCCGACAAACGGGATCCTACCGAGCTTCGCCCCACCCGTTTGACCCCGAACTGGGCAATGCATGCAGAAGGATCTGTCCTGGTGGAAGCAGGCCACACGAAGGTCATCTGCACCGCCAGTATCGAAGACCGGGTGCCCCCGTTCCTGCGAGGTACCGGTAAGGGATGGGTCACATCGGAGTATGGAATGCTTCCACGTGCCACCTCGACGCGGACCACTCGTGAAGCATCCAGAGGGCGCGTGGGAGGGCGGACACAAGAGATTCAGCGGCTCATCGGGCGTTCGCTACGCGCCGTCACCCAGCTGGATAAGCTCGGTGAACGGACCGTGTGGATCGATTGTGATGTGCTGCAGGCCGACGGAGGGACACGTACCGCCTCGATCACCGGTGGTTTCGTGGCACTGGTGCTGGCACTCGAGAAAATACGCGAGACCGGGAAGATCGCGTCCCTGCCGATCGCCGACTACGTTGCCGCGATCAGTGTCGGGATCGTCGGTGGACAACCCGTGACCGACCTAGCGTACGAGGAAGACTCTCAGGCCGACGTCGACATGAACGTCGTTAAGACCGGCACTGGTCGTTTTATCGAGGTACAAGGCACGGCCGAGGGCGCCCCCTTCGGACAGGACGCACTGAGCCGACTTCTCGAGCTTGCGGACACCAGTATCACTCACCTCGTCAGTCTACAACGGGAGATCGTCGGTTCGTCTCTCGTTCATCTCGACCAACCGGTGTGAGACTACTGGTCGCGACCACAAACCCAGGCAAGCTGGTTGAAATTCGAGAGATCCTTGCCAGCCTACCAGTCAGCCTCGACTCGCTGGACAAATACCCAGCAGTCAAAGGAGCGGAAGAGAACGGTGCCACCTTCGCTGAAAATGCTCGATCCAAGGCCTGCCACTACAGCCATCACACCGGGCAGCTTGCCGTGGCCGACGACTCCGGTCTGGAAATCGAGGCACTTGGCGGCGCCCCAGGTGTAAAGTCCGCCCGGTTCAAAGGCACATCATATCGGGACAAATTCGCCGCTATCAATCGGTCCCTCGAGGCGACAGGCGTTACGACCAGCTCGGCACGATTCGTCTGTGCGCTCGCGGTCGCCGACGACCGTCGGGTGTTATTCGAAGCGACCGGCGTGGTTGAGGGACAAGTCGTACGGGAACCCAAAGGCACCGGCGGGTTCGGCTACGATCCGATCTTCTTGTATCCGCCATACGGTCGTACTCTCGCGGAAGTCTCACCCACAGAGAAGGCAGCGATCAGTCACCGGGGTCGAGCCTTCCGGGCGTTGCGGAAGTATCTCGAGAGTCTGCTCCGCCCCTGACCAGATTGACCCCACCTCAGCACCTTGGTTTGTACCTGGGCAACCGTGGTCGTCACGACCGAGTGAGTCTCTTGAAGAGTGAACGCAAACACCGTATCCGACTGAACGGTTCGCGGCCGAAATCGTGACAATCTGCAGACTGAACAGGTATTTCAAGATTGCTAGAACGAGCCCGGTTCAGCCTGGATCACTGACACGCGCCGGATCGACAGAATAGAACCGCTGGAACACCAAGGTCAGATCGGCACCTGGAATACCAAGACGGCGGTCGGCCGACAAATGTCAAGACCAACCGACCGTCAGACATTGGTATGGTCGTAACCTGCTGTATCCTCGACGCAACTCTTAAGCAAACTCTACGAAGATCTTCGCCTTCTCAGAGCGTGGACGTTTAGAACCGCGCAACAATCGCCACATGCAATCGTGCCAGTAGCTCGTTCGGAGTTTCGTCCGGAACCACCAGCCTTTTCGTCAAGTGCAAGGTGACATCGAAACTTAGCCCGTTCTTCGGGATATACGAGGCTTCGATCATGTGGAGACGAAGGTTCGTTCCAGGCATGTCGCTGAAGACATACGCAGATGGAGAGACGTCCTGCTCAATCCAGCCGTAGGTATAGGTCGCCCCCCAGGTGTGGACGGCACGCGGACGACCGTACTCCGCCTCAAGCCAGAACCCACTGTTACGGTCGCTGGCAGTGCGCGTATTGCGCGCAAAGTCCACGAGAATCCTCACCGGGTAGTCTGACCTGGCCGTCTGGAACGTTGCTTCGGCAATCACATCAATGACGTTGAATCCGGAGGCGAAACCGACGACCGATCCGGCTGCGTTTCTAATGACCTCGTTTGTCCGAGCGCTACTGAGCACGCCGTCGGTTTGACCCACTGCGATCAAGTTGGGGTTGACCCATGCGTAGTTCGCCGCTGACACGCTAAAGTCGGCTCGGCTCCCTTTAACGTTCAACTCCCCATAGCCGGCCAGCATGAACGCATCATCATCTCGTTTCACCTCAGTAACAGCCGTTTGTAACGCTACGAGGTTGATCCCAACTCCGTCGGCGAAATCCCAAGACACCTGTTCCCAACCACCCTCAACGTTAAGGTCATCGTCAAACACCATCTGTGTTCGGTTCTGAGGGAATCCGAATTTCCCCGCACCAAGTGTGAGCGCTGATGCAGCCTGAGGGTTGTAGGATAAGTAGGCGCGGTCGAGATTGAACGGTTTTGGCCGAAAGAAACTCGTAAAGCTCTGGTTCGTCGACACCGGTGTTCCGGAATCACCACTCGCGACCTGCAGTTGAAATCGCGCATCGTCGTTGATATCGGTATCGACTCGAAGCCGCAATCGAAATCGGCCCCGGTTCCGCGTTTCGCTATTCGCCTGATAGAACCCTTCATATCGTGACCTGAAATCACCACTGAATCTAATCCGGTCATACCATGGAGTCTCCGCGCTCGAATCAGATGTGCTTTGTTCCTGGGCTGTCCCCTCAGGCTTTTCCGTCGGTGCACTTAGAGCCGTCGACACCTCATCAGCACTCTGGGCGCAAGTCGTCTCACTTGTAAAAAACGCAATGAAAAGAACGACCAGAGCGCAGACCACTGACGGCCTAGGTCGTAGTGTTTTGCGATCTTGGATGTGCACTGTATGCATGTTGCAACGATACGCTCGCGGAATTTCACACCCGTTTCGAATAGGTCAAATATGTGTTACGAGTCCACGATTCGGCCGGAAGAATACAGCATCCACACACGGTTGACAGTGTGAAGTGTGACTGTCGTTAAGGAGCATCGTCTTAATTTTAAACGATTCGCGTTACGAATCAATCATCGTCGAAAGGCCATACGGTAAGCCATGCCCAGTAGTTGACCAGTCGTTCAGCAGACACTAGGCTCTTCAGCATGGGCCGCAAAAGTAACGCGAAAAATCAACTGCTTGACGCGGCCGACAGCCTCTTTCGGGACCGCGGATTCTCCGCAGTCGGGGTAGCAGAGCTTTGCTCCGCAGCCCAAGTCAACAAAGGAAGCTTCTACCACTATTTCCCGTCAAAGCAAGCGCTGCTCCTGGAGGTCATCGACGCCGCATGGGACGAAACGGGAATGCTCGTCGACTGGGAGAATCAGGTCCCCAATGATCCGATTGACCAGCTCCGCCATTTTTTGAAGGAGCTGTTTGCCTTTCACTATGCGGATAATGAGTCGGCAGGCAGAGTCCGAGGATCCCTTTTGTCTAATCTCGCCCACGAGCTCGGCACCCGTGACGCCAACATCTCGAAGAAACTCGGTCAGCTGTTTGAACGTGAAACAGCGGCTTTCGAATCACTGCTCGCCAAGGCGATCGATCGAGGCGATGTCTCACTTCAGAACCCCCGTCAGGCGGCTGAGTCACTGATCGCGTGCGTTCACGGCCTGCTGATGCTGGCAAAGGTTCGAAACAGCCTATCGGTGTTGCCGCAGTCTGAGAATGAGCTGCTTCGGCTTTGTGGCACTATTCACAGCTGATTTTATATTGTTGACCGGTCAACTATTATGAAGTCACAGCGACACAGCTTTTCCATTCCAACTAACATCCACTACTTGAACTGTGCCTATATGGCACCGATCTCTGATGCGGTCGCCGATTCCGCTGAGCAGGCCTTGAGCCGCCTTCGAGCTCCGAACACGTTACAGCCGTCAGACTTCTTTGAACGCAGCGACGCCGTACGACAGCTCTTTGCGCAGCTGATCGACGTTGATGACCCGAGCAGAATTGCAATTATCCCATCAGTCTCGTACGCCATAGCGGCGCTGGCTCGCAACACAGAGGTCCGACCCGGCGAGAACGTTGTGATCGTTCACGAACAGTTCCCGAGTAACGTCTATACCTGGAAACGAGTCTGTGACGAGACCGGGGCCGAACTGCGTATCGTCACCGCAAGTCTTACAAACGACGCCCGTGGCTTGGCGTGGAATGCGGCACTTCTAAGCGCTATCGACACCTCGACTGCTCTCGTTTCCATCCCAGAGCTGCACTGGACCGACGGAACCATGTTTGATCTTGAGCGGGTCGGTGTGCGGGCACGAGAGTGCGGCGCCCGTTTCATTCTCGACGGCACTCAGTCGATCGGAGCAAAGCCGTTTAGCGTCACGCACAGCCAGCCCGACGCGGTCGTTTGCGCCGGCTACAAATGGTTAATGGGACCATATTCGATCGGGGTAGCGTACTTTGGACCGGCGTACGATGATGGCGTTCCACTTGAGGAGAATTGGATCACACGGCGCGGAAGTGAAGATTTTACTGGATTAGTAAGCTACAGTGAGGATTACCTTCCTGGAGCTATCCGCTACGACGTGGGTGAGCGGGCAAACTTCATCTTGCTTCCGATGCTCGAGGCTGGCCTGACGCAAGTCCTAGACTGGGGTCCCGAGGCTATCCAGGACTACTGCCGGCAACTGTGCGCGGAGGCAGTGAGGGAACTCCGACGGCTCGGGTGCTTGGTCGAAGATGATGACCGAAGGGCAGCCCATTTATTTGGAGTGCGTCTGCCAGCCGGCTTTGATCTCGACACGATACAGATGGCCCTCTCGGAACATGGAGTCAGTATCTCGATGCGGGGAAACGCCATCCGCGTTTCACCGCACGTTTATAACGACGCCCGTGATCTCGCCGCCCTGGTCGCCGCCACCCGTGCCGTCATCGGGCCGTGACTGTTGGCCTGAGCTGCCTAGGTCGAATTCTGGTACCGTACTGAGGACGGCGATTCGGTGATCTTCCACCAGCACTCAGCTAAGATATTTCACCAACTCGCCCTTCCCCATCTCCGCAATACCCAGCCGCTCTGGTGTTCGCGCCTCCAACCAAAAGTCTCTTTCGAGCAGCGCCGAGGCAACGTCGACGAGCGCGTGCATCGTCGGAGCCGGGAGACCGAGCTGCTCGGAGAGAAGAGCCCACGCCGCGATGCCGTAGGGGACGTCCTCCGTCAGCCACCGATTCTCGATCACGCCCGGTGCTCGCAGCTGAGTCAACATACGGCTACCGTTAATCGTCGCCCAGAGATCGCCTTTCGGACCGAAGCCCGCGACGTGGAAGGCGGTATTGACCGGGAGAAGCTCGGCACCGAGTGTCGCGGCGACCGCAAGGCGCTCGCGATCGACCGCGCAGATTAAGCGGGTGACACTTGGCGTCACACCCTCCTCATAAAAGTAGAAGTCGCCACGCGAGTACTCGATGCGACCGGCGTTCGCGACTACACCGGCGGGGTGGATAACGGGATTCATCGCTGCGAGACCACACGCCACAACGTGCGGGTAGAGCGAGACGCCGGGAAAGAAGACGTCGAGGTCACGTTGGACTCTCTCGCTCTCGGACGCAGGCCAAACACCAAGCCCCAAGCCTGTTACGGTTCCCCAGATGTGCGCCGACGTCGGGGTGAGCTTACGACAGACGTAGGGCGCGGTGTCGGTCTCGGCTACCGTGACACCCTCCGGGGCGCCACACTCTCGCGCCACACGGGCAAACTCTAGACTTCCCAGCAGGCCGGGCATTAGGACACAAGTGTGGTCCGGGCGAAGGAAGGCCGCGCAGGCCTCCGCGAAGGCACGGTGTCCGTAGGCCGGAATGATCAGAAGGAGGAGATCGTTCGCCGCGAGGGCCGCCTCGAAATCAGTCGTGACGCATTCAAGTGTCGCTGTGCCGCACTCTTCGACGCCGTCGAGGGCGATCTCACAGGAATCGACAATCGGCGTCACGGCCGCTTCAAACCTCGGCAGCTCGCAGAGAGTCGTCCGCACGCCCTTGAGCGCCAGGTTCGCCGCGACGGCGAAAGCTGTGTTACCTCCGCCGAGGATAGTTAGGGACTCACCCGCCATTAATCTCCTCCGGTGAACAGTTCTCCAATGGCCCTCGGCTGAAGCTAGCTGGACGAGGTTGTTCAGCGAATGGGAGGGTCCTCCGGAAGCCCCTCGATATCGCCTGCCAGGCTGAAAGGGACAAAACACCGCCGTGGACCCTCAGTTAACGGGGTCTTGAGGTCAGTGTGTCGCATCAAAACCGTCCTTCGTGAAAATTTAAAATGAGAGGCTCGTCTATTTCCGGCGGATGTTGGCTAATTATATGATGCTCGTAACTGGGCAGGCGTCCTCCGGTCAGCCGTCGGCAACCGCCTGAGGGCGCGTGCCTAAGCCGTGAGGGATGAGCCGCACAGAATAGGATCATCATACCGGACGGAGGATTACGATGAGGAAGATGACGATTAGTCGACGCGAGCTGTTCCGTCGAGGCGGCGTGCTGGGTAGCTTGCTGGCACTGCCGTCACTATTGCCGCGGGTTCTCACGGCATCCATGGGCCGCCGCTCCGTCGCGGCCAGTGGCGTACAGCTCCGCGCCGAGGAAATCTATCAATCGATTGGGGTTAGGCCACTCGTTAACGCACGAGGCACATTCACGATTATCGGCGGCTCTCTGATGCTACCGGAGGTGCGGGCCGCTATGGACGAGGCCGCGAGGGCTTACGTCAACTTGGATGAGCTAACCGACGCTATCGGCGCGCGTTTGGCCGTCCTCACCGGCGCGGAATGGGGCATGGTGGCGTCCGGCTGTGCGGCGGCACTGACACATGCGACAGCCGCCTGCGTCGCAGGCGGCAATCCGGACCTCCACATCCGCATCCCGAAGCTGGCCGGCTTTCCAAAAGACGAGGTTGTCATCCCACGACACTCGCGTAACGTCTACGACGCCTCGGTGCGGGCGGTTGGCGTGCGAGTGATCGAGGTGGCGACACGTGAAGAGTTGGAGGCGGCTCTGGGGCCCCGCACCGCGATGATCTACCTCTTTGCCGGGCCCAGGATGGACGAGAGCGAGTTGAGCCTGCAAGACATTGCCCCGCTTGCGCAATCGCGTGGAGTCCCGATCCTCGTCGATGCCGCGGCCGAGAAGCTGACGATTCCCAACGTGCACCTACAGCGGGGCGCGACGCTTGTCGGCTACAGCGGCGGCAAGTGTCTGCGCGGACCGCAGACGGCAGGCCTCTTGCTCGGCCGCAAGAATCTGGTCCGCGCTGCCTGGATCCACAGCGCACCCCACCACGGCTTTGGACGTGCTATGAAGGTTGGTAAGGAGGAAGCCATGGGCATGCTCATGGCGGTCGAGATGTGGGTCAAGCGGGATCACGATGCGGAATGGGCGGAGTGGACATCGTGGCTCGAGCACATCGCGGACCGGGTCGCCGTGATTGACGGCGTAACCACGAGGATCGTCCAACCGCGGGGACTCTCAAACCACACTCCATCTCTCAGAATTCTTTGGGACCGCGATCGCGCCGGCATGTCCGGCGAGACAGTCTCCCAGATGCTCTTCGACTCGGATCCTCGTATTACGCTCAGCGCGGTCGATGGCGATCGCGTGCCGGCACAAACCGGTATTTCGGTCAACCCGTATATGCTGTCGCCAGGCAATGAGCGGGTCGTGGCCGACCGCCTGTACGAGGTACTGTCGAGCCAAGCGCATACGCCAATCCCTGCACCCAGACCGCCGGTAGCTGATCTGACCGGCGAGTGGACTGCGGAGATTCAGTATGCGGCCGGGAGGTCAAGTCACACACTCCACTTGCGCCAGCGTGGCAACGATGTCACGGGCGCCCACCAAGGTGACTTCCTCACGCGCGATCTCAGCGGCACGCTCGACGGGAACGCCCTCCGGGTTCGGAGCACCTACAGCGGGCAGACCGGTGATGCGCTGATCTTTACTTTTTCTGGAACGGTCACGGGCGACCAGATCTCCGGCACACTCGACATGGGCGAGTACCTGGGTGCAACATGGACAGCTACACGGCGCGCGGTCTAGAAGAGGACAGGAAGCAAGCCTAGCCCAGACCAGAATGGCCGAGGAGGCGACTATGGGGCGATCGAATCGAAGGAAGTTCTTAAAGCAAACACCGATCATAGCGGCGACCGCAGTAGCAGCCGCTGTACCTGCGGTCGCACGCGCAGCGCCGCAGACCTCCGAGCCGCCGGGCAAGGTCGTGCACTGGAGCGGAGGTAGACGCCCGGCAGAGACGCCACTATTTAGCGGGGTGGTGTCATATGGCAACCTCGTCTTTATCTCCGGCATCGGCGCGCATTTTCCAGGTGATATCACGGCCCACACGGATCACGTGTTGATCGAGATTCAGAAGCGGCTTGAAGACGTCGGGTCGTCAATGGAAAAGGTACTAAAGGTGAACGTCTACCTTAACGACCTGGCGGATTATCAAAAAATGAACAACGTGTTCCTTGGCCGATTCGGCCCTGAGCCAGGAGTGCGCACGACCATTGCTGCGGCGGGAGGCATTCCCGGTGACTCGCTCGTCGAGATTGACTGTATCGCGTACGTGTAACACCTGTGCTGAATTACCCGGTACACTCTCGGAGCCACGACGAGCTCGGCAGACATCGTGCCTGCTCCTACACTAAGTGCACGGCACCGTACCCTCTGTGACCTTTGTTCGCCGAGGTCGCGGTGACAGAGGAATCCTGAGGAAGACATGACACGACACCTGTCTACCTCCCTGCTTTTACTGGCCTTCGTTCCCATCGCAGGTCAGTCGACGCAGAACGTGGTTCAAGAGGGCTTCACCCTGAGTGTTCTAACGACGGGGCTGGAGTATCCCTGGGAGATCACCTGGGGACCCGACGGGCATCTCTGGGTGACCGAACGCACGGCCAAGCGCGTCACCCGCGTCAATCCGGTTGACGGAACCAAGAACGTCGCCGTCACGATCCCGGAAGCTTTCCAGAGCGTCGCTCAGGACGGCGTGCTCGGACTAGCGCTACATCCTAGGCTCTTGCAGGAGGTCGGCGAAGATTACGTCTATGTGGCGTTCACCTATCAGGAAGACTCGCGCCCGCGTCTCAAGGTACGACGGTTCTTCTACGACTCGGTTACGCGCACGCTAGAGAGTCCGGTCGACCTCATCGTAGGACTCCCCGCACATGATGACCACGTGGCCGGCCGTCTCGCCATTGGACCCGACGAGAAGCTGTATCTGACCATCGGCGATCAGGGCAGTAACTGGCTCCAGAACCACTGTAACCATAACCTGGCTCAGGATTTACCTACGGCTTCCGACGTGCAAGCGCGAGACTGGGCAAGTTACGAGGGCAAGGTGCTCCGGTTAAACTTCGATGGTTCGATTCCATCAGACAATCCTTCGATTGGTGGTGTTCGCAGTCATATCTTTTCGTACGGGCACCGAAACCCTCAGGGGTTAGCGTTTGCTCTCGACGGGTTGCTCTACGCGTCAGAGCACGGCCCGAGCACCGACGACGAATTGAACCTTATCGAGTCCGGCCAGAACTACGGATGGCCGCTGGTCGCCGGGTATCAGGACGACCAATCGTACGCGTATTTCAACTGGTCGGCGTCACGCCCTGAATCGTGCAACGAATTAGAGTTCAGCATGACCGAGATTCCTGCATCAGTTCCGAGGAAGATGGAAACTGCTTGGAGCCATCCGGATTTTCAACCGCCGCTCCAGACGTTCTTCACAGTCCCGAACGGCTACGATTTCGTCGGGCAGGGCGGCGCCACGATTGCGCCATCAAGCCTCGAAATCTACACGCTGCGCGAGGACGGTATTCCAGGCTGGGCTGATTCACTACTCGTGCCAGGCATGATCAAGGGGCGGTTGTATCGGCAGAAGCTCTCTGCCGATGGCCGCTTGGCCGTGGGTGATCCGTTCGAGCTGTTCAGGACCGCCAATCGCTATCGCGACGTGGCTCTCAACCCCAACGGTAGGACGATCTACATTGCGACCGACAACGCCGGACGCACGACGGGTCGAAACGGCGAGATGACGGAGGAGTTAGAGCACCCGGGGGCAATCATTCAGTACACATACGACGATCAGCCATAAGTAATGGCGGTGAGTAAACTTCGCCCACAGCGGCACGGGCAAGTGTCCTCAGTGTTCCACTAAGCGCACTCGAGTACCCTTGCAACCAATCGGTGCTTGGGCAGCCGACCTCTCGCCGGCACGTGAGCCCTAAAGCTGCCCCGTCAGCCCACAGCTGCCTTCGTGACACACATATTCGTAAAGCTTCGCTTTACAGTGATTCCGTCCACGCCGCCGACCTGGAACTGCAGCAACGTGAGTGGATAGGTGACGCTCTAGGGTCGAGTCCACGTCATGGAGTCTTCCAACGTTAACTCGTAATTGATCATGTCTGCGTCGATGCAAGTGAAGAGCTCGACGACATGTCCACCCTCGAACGACTCAAAACAGTGAGTCTTATTCGACAAGCTCGTGGTCTCGACAACGAGCGTATGGCCTTCCCAGTGGCCAGAAGGATCCCCCATCCACCGATCCGACCTGCGGTGGCCGATGGGGCGCTGCCAGTGAGCGGGTGTCCGGCACAACCTGGAGGGGATCACGTTCCAGACGCCGACCGAGCTACTGTTCTTGGTCCATCGGAAAGAGCGCCATTAGAGAGAGCGGGTCAACCCTCGCATCGTTCAGGCGGACCGTCCAGTGGAGATGGGGCCCGGTGACGCGCCCGGTCGACCCGACAGTCCCAACCTGCTCTCCACGTTTGACCATCTCTCCCTCGACGACACCGATCGACGACAGGTGGGCAAAATAGGAGTAGAGGCCCCACCCGTGATCGATGATGACCACATTCCCAGAAAAATAGAGGTTTCCTGCCAGAACCACCGTTCCCCCATTTGGTGCTGCAATGGGCGTCCCTTCACCCGCTCGGAAATCGGTCCCACTGTGCGGACTGCGCGGCTCGCCATTGTAAACGCTGCGACGACCGAAGCTACTAGTCGAACTACCGGATACCGGCCGGAGAAACCCGCCATCCCACTGGCGTTCTGGGCTCGACGCCTGAAAAATCTCCCGCTGGCGCACCGCCTCCCTGGCAATGCGCTCAAGGACATCCGCGGGAGGATTGACGAAGCTCGGGTTGACACTGAGGTGACGAGTCGGAAACTCCTTCGGAGTCACGCTGAGCCGATACGTCGCGCGGATCGTGTCGCCGTTCGCCAGTGTCGCCCGTACGGCCAACGCGTGGTCGCCGGGGCGCGTCTCCAGGTCGATTCCAATAACGCCATTCCACACGCCGCCAGTCACATCCTGGAAAAACCTGACCGCCACACCGAAGGCAACCGCCTGCACCGAGATAACCGGCTCAGATGGCCGCACCTGGATCACCACGACTTCACCAGGCTGAGCCGACCTGGCGTGGTGTCCAATGTCGAGCAAAGGTTCCGCTATGCTCAGACCAGTGCCGCTGATGGCTGTCAGCGCGACAAGGCTCAACCCTGATACCACTCGCCAAAACAGTCGCATGAGTTTGGATCTCTCTTGATCCGCTTCTCGGTCGTTCGCCACCGATCCATTGTGACGAAACACCTCATGGAGAATGGACACCCCACTAGACTGCTCCATCGCTTCGGACCGCTACCGTCTCCGCGGGGGTCATTCCCAGAACGGTCTCCAATATCTCTTCCGTGTGCTCTCCTAGTAATGGAGAACGCGTGACCTCGGCCGGTGAGTCTGACAGCTTGATCGGATTACCCACGGTAAGATACGCGCCGCGGGTTGGGTGATCAACATCGACAACTGTCCCAGTAGCTCTCAGTGACGGCTCCTTAGCAAGCTCCTTCATCGACAATACCGGTCCACACGGAACATTGAGGGGATTCAATGTTTCCATCACCTCGAACTTGCTCTTGGTCATCGTCCATCGCTCGATTTCGGCAAACATCTGACCAAGCTTTGGCATTCGAGCCTGCGGAGTGTTCCATTCAGGATCGTCAACCCAGTCGCTGCGGCCGATGGCCTGGGCGAGATTGTTGAAAGCCGCCGCCTGAGTGATAATGTAGATATACGCATTCGGGTCGCTCTCCCACCCTCGGCATTTGACGATCCAGCCTGGCTGCCCCCCACCCGACGCGTTCCCCGATCTGGGTGTGGCGTCTCCAAACGTCCCGTCGGGATACTGCGGATACTCGGTCAACGGACCGTGCTTCAGACGCTGCTGGTCACGGAGCTTGACCCGGCAGAGATTAAGCACCGCATCCTGCATCGCACAGACGACCCGCTGGCCCTTACCTGACCGCTCGCGTTGAAACAGTGCCGTCACGATCCCAAGGGCCAGGTGCACACCGGTCCCAGAATCGCCGATTTGCGCGCCGGTGACGGTCGGTGGTCCGTCGTCAAAACCGGTCGTGCTCGCGCCGCCGCCTGTGCACTGGGCGACATTCTCGTAGACCTTGCACTCCTCATACGGTCCCGGACCGAAACCTTTGATCGACGCGTAGACCATGCGTGGGTTGATCGTCTGGATCCTCTCCCAGGAGAACCCCATACGGTCGAGTGCGCCAGGCGCGAAGTTCTCGACAAGCACGTCGCATGCCTCAATCAGCTTCGTGAAAATCATCTGACCGGTCGGGTGCTTCGTGTTCAGCGTAATACTCCGCTTGTTGTGGTTCAGCATCGTGAAGTAGAGGCTGTCAACGTCAGGAAGGTCTCTGAGTTGACCACGTGTCGCATCACCGGTCCCCGGCCGCTCAACCTTGATCACGTCGGCGCCAAACCACGCCAGCAGCTGCGTGCAGGTTGGACCCGATTGAACATGGGTCATGTCGAGAATTCGTACTCCGTCGAGGGCTTTCATTTCGGTCTCCGTCAATAGTGTCAGTGCTCGGTCGTCACGATCTGGTGGGTACGCCTCTCACGCCAACTTGCTCTGTCTGGAGGGTCTTGTTCAGTAGGCTGACGCACGCATAAAGCGCCTGCAGGGTCGGTACTTCGACACCGGTCAACTCAGCCAACTCGACTACGGCACCAAGCATCCCGTCGACCTCGAGCGGCTTCCCCGCCTCGACATCCTGCAGCATTGATGTCTTGTGTTTACCGACTGCCTCCGCTCCCGCAATCCGACGCTCCATCGGAACCCGAAACGACGCACCGAGTCGGTGAGCCACGGCCTGCGCTTCAGTCATCATTGTCACGGTTAGGTCTCGTGTCAGTGAAAACTGACAGATGTCGACCAAGGTCGAATGGGTCATGGCACTAATCGGGTTGAATGTCAGATTTCCCCACAGCTTCAGCCAAATCTCAGATCGGATATCGTCGAGCACCCTCGATTTGAAGCCCGCCTCGACCAGAACGTCCGCCAGTCGTCGCACCCGTTCGGACCCACTGCCATCAAGCTCTCCAACCGGGAATCGGTTGCCTTCGACGTGACGAATCACACCGGGCTTTGCGATCGTGGCCGCCGGATAGGCGATACACCCGATGAGTCGGTCCGGGTCGATACTGGTCAGGAGCACACCTTTAGGGTCGACAGCGTTGACCCCACGATTGGCGTAATCACCCTCAAGCTTCTGGAAGTACCACCACGGAATCCCATTCTGCAATGTCACCATGACCGTGGCAGGACCAAAGAGGACTGGCAGGTCAGCAACGACGGTCTCAATCTGATGGGCCTTGAGAGCGAGGAGTACGACATCTTGCGGGGCGAGATCACGAATCCGGTCTGTCGCGACTAGCCCGTCAGCCACGAGCGTCTGGTCCTCCTCGATCAGTGTGAGCCCGTCCGACCGAATGGCGGTAAGATGCGGGCCTCGCGCCACGACTGACACATCGTGGCCAGCATCGGCCAGGCGCACCGCCAGATATCCGCCGATCGCGCCGGCACCGACAACGCAAATCTTCATACGATCCTCGCTCTCATCATCCGAAGAGGGTCAGGCCGAAGACCCGAGCAAGGATGACGATCAGAGTCAGGCCTGTAAACACCGCAAAGCTCAGCCAACCGAACCACCTTGCGAACAGGGAGGGGTAGAACACATCATCGGTCCGCGAGATCACGGTCACGCAATAGTAAAGGTTTAGAAAGTAGATGACCGGGGCCACAAAGAGTGCAAGCGCCGACGCCACGAGCACAAGCCAAACCGGCCGCTGGAAGCCGGAGATGATCGCCACCGATGCCACCAAGGAGTACAACATTGTGATTCGATAGATGTTGTACTCCGAGTACCAACGCCCCAAACGGGCGGCGTCGAGATCTTCACGTGCGAGCCCAGACAGAGCGGCCGTCGGCCGAAACAGGTTTCGGCAACACGCACCCACGACGCGGGGCCAACCATCAAAATAGTTAAATACGGTCGAGAAGGTTGCCGCAAAAGCGCCGACTAAGAACACCAGCATCATCTGGGGACCGACGCTTCGTGTGAAAACACCGGCAATCTCTCCAATCACCGCATTGCCCTCAACCGGGCTCGGATATAACCAGACCGCCGATAGCAGAAGAAAAATCACCGCAATGACAAACGATACGGCATGTCCAATCCCAAAGTCCCACTCGCCGATGCGAAACCAGCGGTGGCAATACTCGCGCGCGTGCGAGGAAAGTCCCGCCGTATCGACCCGTAGATCGGCTGCCGTCGACGTCAACGGGTCGAACCGCGGCGCGAGACCGACGCGCTCCAGATGGCCGCGAATTCGGCCCATACCCACCTTCTTCGCCTTACCCCACTCCGACGCCTGGAGCGAGACATCGATGCCGGTTGGAAGTAGGCCTAGGAAGGCCGCAATGACAAGCCACGAGCCCTCGGGTACTTCAACCACAAAAAATCGACCGAGCGCCGCCACCGGCGCTGGCTCGGCAAAGTAGACGGCCACAGTCGAGAAAAACAACATCGCAGCCAGCACCTTTGTTGCAATCTCAAGTGTGGCATACCGGCCAGCCAGGAGTAACGTGACCGAGAGAAGGCCCAAGACGATACCGTAGATCTGAATCGGAATGCCCAATCCCAAGTACTCGGCGAAAAAGTAATAGACCACTGCCGCGGCTGCCGCGAGGCGTCCAGCCTGACCGATTGCGCACTGCAGGAGTGTCGTAACCAGGACATACCAGAGTGGCCATTTTCCAGGCGCCGTCGCGTAGGCGTCGAGCATGCTACGCCCGGTCGCATGCGTAAACCGAAACGCCATCTCGAACCCGTAATACTTGAAGATGTACGCGACGGGAATACACCAGAGCAGTGCGTATTCGAAACGTCCACCCGCTACAGGTGCGGTGACGAGATGACTCGTCCCGATGCCTGTCATCATCAGGAGGACACCGGGGCCGAAGTTCTGGGTGAGCGACCTCAGGTTGGTTTTGGGAAGTACGAGCTGGTCGAGAGTCTCCGGTTCACCCGGCATGAGACAAGCGAGCTGGCTCTGGGGTCGGTGCCTGATAGATCGTCCTACCGACAAAAAATGGTCCCATGCCCTGGATGAACTCGGCCGTCTGGCGTGTCACCCGCATATCCTTGACCAGCTTGGAGAGCGGCAACAAGTCAGTCCCGATCAAGCCGATCACGAACTCGTTGTCATCGCGATCGATTCCGTGGCACTCCAATCTGACGTCGACCGCATAGCCGGCCTCGCCATAACGACGACCCAGCATGCCGTGCTCCACCATGATCTTGCCCTGGTCTGCGCGGGACAACCGATGGTAGGCACCGGTTCTCCGGAGGGGATACCAGACCGCCCATGTGTTGTCGGGGTTGAGAACGTTGCGTGGTACCTTGTGGAGCAGGAAATCTACCAGGTCAGGTTCGCGCCCCTGCGCATACGTTCGACCGATCATCGTGAAGTCCGGTACCGGTGTCAACCGACTGAACGGCGCCGCCGTCAGTAACGCTCGAAACGACTCGGCGAACATCGCGGGGTTCTCATCCATAGCCACGACGCCGATGCCCCGGGGGTCGTTCAAATTGGCGTAAACCGCCGCAACCAGACCGCTCCGTCTCACCGCATCGACCACCGACTCCACATCCAAACACTCCGTGAACACCTGGAGCTGCACGAACAACCGAGTGTCTGCCGTCTGGGCTTGCCCTCGGAGGGGCGCACCGTGCTCCAACAGGTCGGGGCCACTCTCCGCATCGCCACCGCGAGTTGCCACCGGCGGCCGTCCGAGAGCAGCCACATCAACTTGATCAGCCATGTCCACCGGATTCTATACCAGCGGCAGGCATCGACCGGTCGCTGCCGACTGAGTCGGTCCTTCCCGTCGGGTTGAGGAATCGTCGGCGACTCACGGGTTAAACCGTGTTTGCCAGGTCCAGCTGAGTATCTCGGCGGCGGCCTCAAGCAACCTGGTCGTCGATGGGTCGGGAACCAGCTGCTCTCGAGCCAAGAACTCGAGCACAACTACGACGGCGTCGCCATCCCTTATAGGAACCGCACAAGCGCCACGAAGTCCGACCATGGCCGACCTCGCCTCGGTGTTGATCGAGGGGTCGACGGCAAGATTTGGAATCCAGGAAACGCGGCCGGTGTAGAGGGCGCGTCCGGCAATCCCCTCGCCAGGCTTCAGCCTCCGTTGCTCGACCACGTCGCGAAACTCCGAGTACGTCTCTACGGCGTTAGTATCCGCAAACCATGCCGGCATCGGGTCGAGCATCAGATCGTCGCCGGACCCGGACACGCGGTAGGCATACCCCACCGGCCAGGCCGCCCATGCGCAGACCAAGGCAACCACTGCGGCCGTAGCAGACTCTGGCACAGTCTCCGTGCTCACGATCCGGATTGTGTCGGTTAAAAGCGTCAAATCGGCCGACTGACGCACGAGCTGCTCGCTGCGATCAGAAAGCGCAGCTTCCGTCTCACGCCCGTGGGTGGTATCTGTGTACAGTAGAAGCACTTCGCCTGAGCGGGTGGGCCGTGTGTCAATTTCGAGCCACCGACCATCGGACGTCCGCAGCCGATCATTTTCCACCGTGCCAAACCTGGCCAGTCGATCCACCACCCAGGTCTCCATCTCGTCCTCCGGCACCTGAACAAGACCGCGGGTCGCCGTGAAGCGAGTTAAATCTTCAAACACCAGACCCTCCTTCAACTGAACCGTCGGATAAAACTCGCGAAACCGGTCGTTACAGCCAATCAGTCCACCGTCTCGATCCCACACGGCAAGTCCAGTGTCTGAATTTTCGAGCACCGTGGCGAGACGTGACTCCGTGCGATTGAGCCGCTCGCGGGTGGCGTGAAAACGTCGCGCTACCAGCGCCAGCGCTGCCACCAAGGAAACCACGACCAGGAACAATACCCAGAGCCAAACCATCGACGAGATCATCCTAACAGCTTGCCCCTTGACAAGCTCGAAAGGCAGTCGTAGGGTGACAAAGAGGCATTGCCTACTGCCTGAGGCCCCGTTCGACCTATGCCCACAAAGTGGACCTGTAACGTTCTGACCCTCATACTTGTGATGGGCACAGCTGCCACGACAGTAGCGCAAGAGGCCACCGATGAGGCCACTGCCGAAACCGAGGCGCTGGGGGTCTCATTCGACCGGATCAAATACAAGCTAGACGCGCTGCCCGAACGGGACGAAGTAGGCGACCTGCTACAATTAGACTTCTACGTCGAGGTGTACGGTCGAGCGCCAGAAATCGACTACTTTCAAGATTTCGATCTTGAAAACAGCCCGATCGCGGACGGCGTTCCGATGACCGACGAGCTGATGAAGGCGATGACCGCGGGTGACCCACCACTCGTTTCACCGGCGATAAATCTCGGCAATCTCCTGAACTGGCTACGAAATTACCGCCGCTAGCGTGGTGAATGTAACAGACTTGCACACCGAGTATGTTGCTGCACCCGCATGTCCAGACGCGAAGAACGATCATCCTGAGCCTATGTGAGCCCACGAGAAGGCAGTTCAGCTCTGCCCTCTCGTTCGTCTTGCCTGATCACCCATCGCCGAATCGGCACTGACACAAGGATGTATCTCTTCCGAAGTGCCACTACGTGGCCAGCGTAGTCCTCCTTTTCGATTTCGCCCCGAATCTGCCGTCCCCTCAACCGTCGTAGCTCGAACCGATACATGTCGCTGACGAACTCATGTACGAACTCAGGTGGCGTCGCCGGTGTCGGCCGCACGCCGTGTCGGCTCAATTCTTCAAGAACCTGATGACGATAGTGGAATCTCATGGCACGTCAAGTGCGTCTGCCGAACTCACATTGGAGGTGGCAAGCTCTTCCAGAGCCTGAGGATGATAGATATGAGGCAGAGCCGTCAGGCCAGCGTGATAGATTCGTCGAGGTAGACGTCTTGGATCAAATTGAGCAGTCGGACCCCATCGGCCATAGGCCGCTGGAACGCCTTCCGGCCAGAGATAAGTCCAGTGCCGCCGGCTCGCTTATTGATTACCGCCGTTCGAACTGCATCGGCGAAATCGTTTTCACCAGAGGCCCCACCCGAATTAATGAGGCCAATGCGCCCCATGTAGCACCCGGCGACCTGGTAGCGCACAAGGTCGATAGGATGGTCGCTCGTGAGACGCTCGTAAACGAGGGGGCTCGTCTTACCAAAATCGACCGCGGTGTAGCCCCCATTGCCGTCAGCCATCTTCTGCTTGACGATGTCGGCCGCAATCGTCGCACCTAGATGATTCGCTTGGCTCGTAAGGTCTGCGGCGGCGTGATAGTCGATACCATCCTTTTTGAACGCGCTATTTCTGAGGTAACACCAGAGGACCGTGGAAAGACCGAGCTCATGCGCCAGATCGAACGCCTCGCTCACCTCGGTAATCTGTCGACTGGACTCCTCTGACCCGAAGTAAACCGTGGCACCAACCGCTGCACACCCCATATCCTGGGCCTGCGTCACGCTGGCGAACTTCGTCTGATCGAACGTATTGGGATAGGTCAGCAGCTGGTTGTGATTGAGCTTGAGGATAAAAGGAATCTTGTGGGCGTACTTTCTCGCCACACCGCCAAGCACACCCAGCGTCGAAGCGACAGCGTTGCACCCGCCCTCGATGGCCAACTCGACAATATTGCCCGGGTCGAAGTAGACCGGATTCGGTGCGAACGATGCGCCCGCACTGTGCTCAATCCCCTGGTCGACCGGAAGAATTGAGACGTATCCCGTCCCTCCGAGTCGACCATGATCGAAGATGGACTGTAGGTTCCGCAGCACAGGAATCCGCCGGTCGGTGTTGGAAAGAACCCGATCGACGAAATCAGGACCAGGTGCGTGGAGCAACTCTCGCGAGATAGTCGTGCACTGATGCGTCAAAAGTTTGTCCGCCTCTGCGCCCAGCAGATCGGCAACTATCCCGTGAGTGGAGGCCGCAACCGAAATTGAACTGTTCATGGGCAGATTATCGCGCAGAATTCCAGTGTACGCCACCATCCCTTCCCTTCCGATGGACTCTTGTGCCACGTGGTACTCTGATTCTGATGGGGAGCAATCTCTTCACGCCACAGAAGACATTGGTCATCCGCTGGATCGTCACCGCCGTGGACTTGTTCTTTCTCGTGATGGTTCTTTATTCCACTGTTGGGTCCGCTAATGACGACCTCCACCTACCACCACCTACCTTCCCGGATGTGGTCGAGGCATTCCAAGGTGGCCAGGTGGCCGACGCGCTCGCCATTTTTGATCGTCAACTTGCGCCTGACGACGGCGACCAATCGATCGAGGCGCTCATTCTCCGAGCTACTCTCTTCACCGAGAACGGTCAACCACAGAAAGCGGAGGCCCTCTGGCGTATCATCATCGAACGCGAAGTTTGGATGCGGACGTTCGCTCGGAGAGCCCTCGTCACGAGTCTGGCCGGCCGCGGGTCGGCAAAGCCGGCCGAGCTGATCCTTTCAGAGCTGATCCGTTCTGATGCATCGCGCCACCTCGACCTCACGCTGAGGGTAGCCGACACCTACCGAGAGTTGGGAGACACGAGAGCCGCTCGACGGCTGTATCAGCAAGTGCTCAACCGCCAGAATCTCGGGGCACTGGGCGATGCAGCCCGTTTGGGGACTGCCGCGTCGTGGGAACTAGACGGCGACGTGACCGCCGCTCTGAACGTGCTACGCGAGACCAAGCTCTCCCATCGGAACGCGAAAACGTTCCAAGTTGCGGCTGCAGCCGAACGCCGACTTCTCGACGTCAGCGGAGACGTCGAGACGCCATTCAACGAGACTGAATATCGAACCCTCGTACGCAGGCTACGGAACGCGGCGCGGTTCAAGCCGGCGTTGGCGCTCATCGATAAATGGCATGCCGCGTACGCCTCCAACGGCCAGAAGGCCGAGATCGAAAGCGAGCGGATCACCACGCTGTATGTCCAGCGGGCGAACGCAGCTGCAGTCGCGGCCTGTCAAACATTTTACGAGCAATTCCCAAACAGCTCGCTGGTCCCGGCAATTCGACTGACCGACTTCAGGCTCGCTGTACGCGTGGTCGATACTAACCGCGCCCGTCGACTCGGGCTCGACCTCTGGGAGGGACGGGTTCCGGGCGCAACACCGGATCAGCGCCGCGATGCCGCCATTCTCTTGGCGGCGTTTCTCGTGGCCGTCGGAGACGTCTCGGAAGGCCTCGCCCTGTATCGTCAGTTGTTCGCATCATCGCTGTCGGCTGACGACCAACGCGCTGTCCTGTGGCGTGCCGGTGTCGCGGCGTTGCGTGACGGACAACACGGGCGGGCACTCACCAGCCTCCGAGCCTTGATCGACCGCAACCCGAGCGGAGAACTGGCACCAGCCGGACTGTACTGGCTCGGAGTAGCGGAAAGTCAAGATGATATCGTCGCCGGGGCTCAGAGATTGGAAGGGGTCGCCCGACGCTTCCCTTATCACTACTACGGCATGCGAGCGCGAGAGCGGCTTGAGCGACTCACCGGCAACACCTCCACCTCGTTCGGCGCACCCACGCTGACATTTCCCCAGCTTACGCTGAGGCAAGGAACAACGGAACGCGCGGAGTACCGAGCCGCTACGGTGCTCGCTCGGGCAGGCCTTGTCAACAAAGCCGCCTGGTATCTTCGGCGACTTCTTGCAGAACGAGGCGACCGCGGACTTGCGCTACTGGCCGCCAGAGCCTCCGCGGACGCCGGCGACTACGCCAGTGTCACGCGGATTCTCGTCAACCATTTCGCCCAATTCCTAGTTCAACCAGCCAACGGACTTCCTGGTGACTTCTGGACCCTCGTCTATCCGCGACCGTTCTGGGACGAGGTGCGTCATGCTGGTGCGACCCATGGCGTCGACCCACTGCTCCTCGTGTCGCTGATGCGACAGGAGTCACGGTTCGACCCTGACGCGCGTTCAACGGTTGGCGCCATCGGGCTGTTTCAGATCATGACTTACACCGCGGAAGCACTCGCACCCCGCGCAGGACTGGCCGACGCGCTTGGGCCAGACACTGTCGATGAGTCGGTCCTGGCTCAACCCGCCGTCAACTCTGCGATCGCCGCGACACTAGTTTCCGACCTGCTCGGTCTGTTCGATGGCGCCGCCGAACCAGTTGCCGCGTCATACAATGCCGGACAAGAGCGAGTGGCGGTCTGGTGGGACACGTCCCGAGAGCTGACGGCCGACTTCTTTGTTGACACGATTCCGTATTCAGAGACGCGACGATTCGTGCGAGAAGTGCTGGCGAACCGATCCGCCTACGAACGTCTCTACGGAGGTCAGTAGCCCAATGCCGTGCTGCCGGCGTTCCGACGGTCTGGGGCTCCTTCAAGTCGGTCGGTTGCCTCGTCGTATCGAATCGCCTGCGCCGCACCCTGGCGCACCCTCACGTCAACCGGATGCCCGCGAGACTCGAGAAGCGCGATCGTGTCCGGTGACAACCCGTTGCGCTCGTAGCTAATCTGATCGGGCAACCACTGGTGATGGAAGCGAGGTGCGTCGATCGCTTCCTGAATATTCATCTCAAAGTCGATCACATTGACGATCGTCTGTAAGACGGTGTTGATGATTGTGCGACCACCCGGGCTCCCGGTCACCAGGAGTAACTTTCCATCCTTGGTGACGATCGTTGGGGTCATACTGGACGCCATCCGTTTACCCGGTGCGGCCAGGTTGGGCTCGGTGCCGATCAATCCGACACTATCGGTCAACCCCGGTGCCGCGTTGAAGTCACCCATCTCGTTATTGAGCAGGAAACCGGCGCCAGACACGACGATCTTCGACCCGTAGCTTTGTTCGAGTGTATAAGTCAGCGACACGGCCTGACGGTCGGCATCGACGACCGACACGTGGGTCGTCTCTTGACCTTCAGCTGGCCACTCGAACGACGTGGGTGAAGACGCGGAGGCTCGGTCGATCCGGATCGTAGCGCGCAGCTGCTCAGCGTACGACTTCGAGATTAACAACGCCATCGGCATCGCAGGATTAAAGTCAGGGTCACCAACGTAACGCGCCCGGTCGGCGAACGCACGTCGCATCGCCTCAGTCATCAGATGGACGGTCTCGGCAGACCCGAAGCCCGACACGGCCAGGTCGTAGCCCTCGAGGATGTTGAGGATTTGGACCAGTGCCATCCCGCCGGTACTACTCGGTGGCATCGAGATGATCCCGTGACCCCTATAGGTGCCCTGGATTGGCGCGCGCCGCTGGGGCCGATAGGTCCCGAGGTCGGCTTGCGTGATGAGACCGCCATTCGCCTCCATTTCCGCCTCGACCAATTCAGCGGTTCGGCCGCTATAGAAACCAGGGGGGCCCTGATCGGCGATTCGCTCGAGCGTGCGCGCCAGGTATGGCTGACGTAGACGATCCCCAGGCTGATACGGAACACCCTCGTTCGAATACTGTGACATCGAGGCCGGATACCGAGCCAACTTCGGGAGAACGGTTGCGAGAGAATCGGCGAGCGCATGGGACACGATGAAGCCATCGTGAGCGAGAGCGATGGCTGGCTCGACGAGGCGTCGCCACGGCAACCGGCCGTACTCGGACCAAGCCAAATGCAACCCGGCGACAGTACCTGGTACGCCGACGGCGACGTGGCTATCATGGTGCCGGTCGCGGTCGTACTCCCCGTCGACCAAGAACATCTCCGCGGACGCACGGGCCGGTGCTGCTTCACGAAAATCATACGTAACCGGCTCCCCGATGGCGGGCCGATAAACGATAAACCCGCCGCCACCGATGTTTCCGGCCGAGGGATAAGTCACCGCCAGCGCGAACGCCGTCGCAACCGCGGCATCAATGGCCGAGCCGCCAAGACGCAGCACGTCGCGACCGATCGCTGTGGCCTGCGGCTCCGAGGCCACGACCATCCCGTGACGAGCCGTGACAGGTTGGGTGCTAGCGCCGAGCGTTGTGACCACCAACGCCGCGCCGGCAGCCAACACCGTCATCCCGAGTCCACCCGAAGCCCTCGGATAACCCGACCAGAGACGACAAATCATGGCTTTGCCCCGACTCGAGTTCCCATCTCTTTTAATAGCTCTTCCGGCGAGTGCGGAACCCAGCAGTGTCCCTTTCCTGGGCCGTATGCGATCCGAGCGTTGAACGTCGGATCTCGGCTCCGCAGAAAAGCGTCGAGAAGGTGTACTGAGTCGTTCAGATAGTAGTCGTCCATCTCTCCGACCCACACATTGAGCTTTCCATCCAGTTTCGGCGCAAGCGTCGCCCAGTTTTGGGCGAGGACCAGCCGGAGGTCGTATTGCTCCCAGTGCGAGATGACGTTTCGATCGATCAGCCCGGTCGTCTGATCCCATAATGGTACTGGGCGACCATCGTCGCCTCGTGGGCCGTAGACGGCGTTCCAGGCTCCCCACTGTCGACCCGACTGGGTCCACGTATCGCCTCGACCGAGGACGTTTTCCATCCTGATTTCGTGTCGCATAGTAAACCGAATCGCGCCATCGGGACCACGGCGACTAGGTCGCTCGCTGCCGTCCTCTACATAGGCGTCGGTATCGTCGTAGATGTTGATGCGCTGTAGCGCGCGAAAGTCGACCGAGTCTGGACAATACGACCAGGCGCCATTGAAGGTGTCCGGATAGAAAACGTGGAGCGCCAGTGCGACCCAGCCACCTGTTGAGACTCCATCGATCACTCGCGCCTTTGGAACGCCGAGGCCACGGAAGCGACTCTCGATATACGGGATCAACTCCTCGACCAACGCATCCCCGTAGGGGCCGTTATTGGACGAATTGACCTGATACGGGTCGCCGTTGGGACCAACTCCATCAAGCACCACCTGGAGCATCCTTGGCGTGTCGTCCGCGAGCCAGGCCCGTCGAAACGAGCTGCCAGCGCGCATCAGACGGGCAGCCGCCGTGTAGCGCCGGCCGTACCCTCCCACCGACAGCCGAATCGGATATCGTCGCAATGGTTCTCGGTCGAAGCCGTACGGCAGAATGACGGCCGCGCGAAGCACTACCGGACGGACGTGATACGTCGACAACCGCTCTGACGGCAGCTGCACGTATCGGACGTACTCCGTATCCGCAGGTATCTGCTCCGGGGGCACCTGTTCGGTAAGCGCGAGAAACACCGCAAGGTCCCGGTTCGCCTCGACCAACACCCGCTGCGGTTGGCTATACCAATTCCCCGGAGCGCCGGGCATCCTGATGTCACGACTCACGTCGAGCACCGCCTGCACGTCATATTCGGCCGGTGGCCAATCGGAAAGACGTTCAAACGGAAACGTCGCGGATGTCTCATCGATGACCACCGTCTGGCCGCTAGTAAGCTGGTTGACGTCGACCGCCGCGATCGGGGTCGCATCGACGCCCACCGACCCGATTCGACGCCGAGGCTCCGGTGTCTGACGACCGAAAACAGGTGCCATAACGATAATCAGCCGCCCAGTCATCGAGCTCCACTCGTCGCCCGGTGGCGCAGTGACCTCGAACCGAAGCGACCGTTCCTCCTGAGCCCAGAGACCTCCAGCCGCACCACAGATGCTGGCGCTGACGAGGATCAGTAAGACCAGGCGCCGTGTGACAGGCTCCACAGGAGAATCATATGCCGCGCCAAAGACTTTCACGTCTGATGCCGCCGTCAACAGGTAAGATACGACTCGTGCCTCAAAGAATCTGGTGGATTTCGTGGGTCCTCGTCGTCGCCTTGGCGGCGGGATGCGAGGCCCCTGAACGAAGTGGACTGACTCAGCGGCTGTCGATTGCCACCGGGGGGACCGGCGGCGTCTACTACCCCTATGGCGGAGGTATCGCCAAGGTGATCAGCTCCAGCCTGCCGGATGTCGAAGCCACGGCCGAGGTGACGGCCGGCACAGTCGACAACCTAAAGTTCATCGCCAACCGGGCGGCGGATATTGGCTTCGCCTTGGCCGACTCGCTGGACGACGCGTCTTCCGGACGGGGCGCCTTTGCCGAATTTGGCGCCGTGCCGGTCCGCGCACTAGCAGTTCTCTACGACAACTACAACCACGTGGTCACGAGTGACGACAGTGGTATCGAGTCGGTTAACGATCTTGAAGGTCGTGTCGTCTCCACCGGCGCGCCGGGAAGTGGAACCGAAATCAGCGCCTTCCGGATTCTCGAAGCCGCCGGTGTCGATCCTGACACGGACTTTCAGCGACAAAGTTTGGGCGCCGCCCAATCAGTCGATGCCCTCAAGGATGGCAAGATCGACGCGTTCTTCTGGAGTGGCGGTATTCCGACCGGCGCACTGCTTGACCTGGCAACGACTCCGGGTCTGACAATACGCCTGATCGAGACCGAGGCACTGCTCTCAACCATGCAGGAACGGTATGGTCCAGAGGTCTATCATCTCGCAACCATTCCCGTCTCGACCTACCCGGGAATGCAGGGCGCCATCCAGACTGTCGCTGTGGCCAATGTCTTGGTGGTGCACGAATCGATGGACGTCGAAATGGCTCGCCGCATCACCGAAGCCTTGTTCGTGAGCCATGACGAGCTTGCGGCCATTCACCCGATGGCGGCGCGGCTATCGCTGGAGACAGCGGTAACGGGATCGCCCGTTTCCTTCCATGATGGAGCCGTGACTTATTACCGCGAGCAGCGTGTCTGGAGCGAGGGGCGGTAGGTCCTGGAGCCCCTCGCCACTTCCGTTCCCAATCTTCAGCCCGATCCAGAGTCGGACATTCCCACCCGTCGTCTTACCGGACGGGCCTCTTGCTTAACAACCACCCTGGCGGCCGGTCTATCACTCTACGCACTGTACTGGGTGGTCGGCATTGTGCAACCTCAAGTCTATCGAGCGAGCTTCTTGTTGATCGCTCTGACTTTAACCTTTCTGCTCTATCCGGCTACTCCGCGAGCGCGGTCACGGATCACACCAGTCGACTGGCTGCTCATTGGACTGGCCGGTCTCGCCCTCGGATGGCCAATTGTCGACTTGAACCAGTTCGTCTACCGGGCAGCGACACCCAGCGGCCTCGACCTCGTTCTCGGGATTACGACAACAGCCCTGGTTCTCGAGGCAACGCGCCGGACAGTCGGACTGATCCTGCCAATTACCGCCGTCGTGTTTTTGGCCTATGGCTACTGCGGGCCGTGGCTCGAGCTGATCGGCCTCGATCTTATCGCCCATCGAGGCTACGAAACAACCCGACTGGTCGGAACACTGTATATGACCCTCGAGGGTATTTTCGGAGTACCACTGAACGTCGCGGCGACGTATATCGTGCTATTCACGATCTTCGGGTCGGTGCTGGCGAAATCTGGGGCCGGACAGTTCTTCATAAACTGGACACTTTCTGCCTTCGGTCGTTCGAGCAGTGGCGCGGGACCGGGCCGAACCGTGGCCCTGTCAGGATTCCTGCTTGGGACCGTCTCGGGTAGCGGAGTGGCAACCACGGTCACGCTGGGTGCCGTGGCTTGGCCGCTGCTGAGACGCGCGGGTTTTTCATCTGAGGTCGGTGGCGGCATCCTGTCCGCAAGTGGTATCGGCGCCATCATGGCCCCCCCAACGATGGGGGCGGCCGCGTTCTTGATCGCAGAGTTCCTGAACATCTCGTATCTCGATGTCATCGTGATGGCTATCATCCCCGCGTGTTTGTACTACCTGTCGATCATCCTAATGATCGAGGCCGATGCCAGACGATTGGGTACACAAGGGGTTGATGTTGACCTGCCATCGGTCGGTACTCTCACACGCACATCGGGTTACCATTTTCTTCCACTCCTCGCCATGGTCGTCCTGTTGACCACGGGGATTACACCGTTCCGTGCCGTGTTCTTCGCAACCCTACTTGCCGTGGGTCTCAGTTTTCTCGATCGTGAAAATGCACTGCGACCTCGTCGGCTCATCGCGGCGCTCGAGGCCGGAGGAAGAGGGGTGCTGTCGGTCGCCGCGACCACAGCAACGGCTGGAATCATCGTCGGTGTTGTGACTCTCACTGGCCTTGGACTGAAAATGTCAGGCATTATCGTGACGCTAGCCGGCGGCAACGTATTTCTGACGGTTGTCTACGCCGCGATTGCTGTGTGGATGCTTGGCCTGGCCGTCCCCGTCACCGCCTCGTACATCATTGCGGCGGTCATGATTGCTCCGGCGCTCACACTCGTCGGGGTGCCCGCCGTGGCTGCGCACATGTTCATCTTCTACTATGCGGTCCTCTCTGAAGTGAGTCCACCGACCGCGCTGTCACCGTTTGCCGCCGCCGCGATCACTGGTGGCAACCCATTCAGAACGATGATGCTGACCTGGAAGTACACGTTGCCAGCGTTCCTGGTGCCATTCGCTTTCACGCTGAGCCCGGAAGGCCTCGGGGTGTTGCTGCAGGCGCCATGGGCTGACGTGCTGCGTACCGTCGGGACTGCGGTGATTGGGGTAAGCGCTCTCGCAATGGGCCTCGGCGGTTGGCTGATCCACCGCACGAGCCCCGTCGAACGGGTCCTGGCCACCATAGGTGGTCTACTTCTGTTCTTCGCGGCTCCCGTCACCGATCTCGTTGGCCTTGGACTCTTTGGGGGTGCGGTGACTCATCACCTTCTTCGGAAACCCTGACCTTGAACGGATCACGGTCACGCCTCCAGACATCCGTCTGCTACGATTCACCCTGGCTGCGCCGCGTGTCGTGCAAACAATACCTGAGCGGAAGCATCCAAGACACGCGTGGGGGGGGTTGACCGTCCGTAATTTTTTACTTTACCACTGGAGGATTTCTTGACAAAAGAAGACCTGATCGATCGACTGAACGAAGATCTCGCGAGCGAGCTTGCCGCGGTCATCATGTATCTCACCTACTCGGCACGAGCCACGGGACCATATCGGCCTCAACTGTCTCAATTCTTTTTGGCTGAGGTTGCTGACGAGCAACTGCACGCACAGTTCTTGGCCAACAAAGTGGTCGCACTTGGCGGTGAACCAACGACCGTTCCACGACCGGTTCCGCTCCCCAGCTCAAACCACCTGATGCTCAAGGCGGTCCTGAAGGCTGAGCAAGAGGCCACGATGCACTACACGCAACGGGCCAAAGAAGCCGAAGCGTTCGGCGACAAGGGATTAGCGGTCCAGCTTGAGGACTTCATACGCGACGAAAGCAATCACGTCGAAGAAACCGAACGGATTCTGAGAGACTGGCCAGTGTAGGGTCGAGAGTCGTGGGTCGTCTCTCGAAAGTCGATGGCACCCGCGAGCCCCGACTAGGCGCCCTCGGTAGATCCTGACTGACGACCATCCACGACCGACGACTACCCGCGTACGAGCTTCCGGTACTTGATTCGGTGGGGACGGTCAGCCGCAGCGCCGAAGCGACGACGGCGGTCAGCCTCGTAATCAGCGTAGCTACCGGAAAACCACACGGCCTGCGAGCCACCTTCAAACGCAAGGATGTGGGTCGCGATCCGGTCCAGGAACCACCGGTCGTGACTGACAACGACGGCACATCCAGCGAATTCGATGAGCGCGTCCTCGAGCGCGCGGAGTGTGTCGACATCGAGGTCATTCGTAGGTTCGTCGAGTAAGAGAAGATTCGCCCCGCCCTTAAGCACTTTGGCCAAGTGCACGCGATTCCGCTCGCCGCCGGAGAGGGTGTCAACCAATCGCTGCTGATCTCGCCCTTTAAAATTGAACCACGAGGCGTACGCACGCGACGCTAACTTCCGGGTGCCGAGGGTGACCTCGTCCTGCCCTTCGGAGATCTCCTCCCAGACCGTCTTCTCTGGGTTGAGCGCATCACGACTCTGGTTGACGTACCCTAATGTGACGGTCTCACCCAGGCGAAGCGTCCCGGCATCGGGTTGCTCTTCGCCGGTAATGAGCCGAAGCAGTGTCGTCTTGCCGGCCCCGTTGGGACCTACCACTCCAACGATGCCCCCTGGAGGCAAGATGAACGAGAGGTCGTGTATCAGCACCCGGTCGTCACTATAACTCTTGCGAAGCCCCTCAGCTTCGACGACAACGTCGCCGAGGCGAGGACCGGGCGGGATGTAGATCTCGACCGACTCGAGCTTCTGCGCCGAATCCTCGCTGAGCATCCGCTCGTAGGCATTGAGTCGTGCCTTGCCCTTGGCCTGACGCGCTCGAGGCGACATCTGTATCCATTCGAGCTCACGCTGGAGGGTGCGTTGACGCTTGGCCTCCTGCTTCACCTCCACCTGCAGCCGATTCTGCTTCTGCTCGAGCCAGGATGAATAATTTCCTTCCCAGGGAATTCCCACGCCACGGTCGAGCTCGAGAATCCACCCCGCGACATTATCCAAGAAATACCGATCGTGCGTGATGGCCACCACAGTCCCTCGATACTCGGCGAGGAAGCGCTCGAGCCACGCTACGGTCTCCGCATCCAAATGGTTCGTTGGCTCGTCCAACAGCAGTAAGTCAGGTGACTGGAGCAGCAGTCGACAGAGCGCCACCCGTCGAACCTCTCCGCCCGAAAGTGTGGTGACATCGGCACGCGGCGGCGGCAGACGGAGAGCCTCCATGGCCATCTCAACACGTGAGTCGAGGTCCCAGGCACCCGCGGCTTCGATGCGGTCCTGTAACTCACCCTGCTCATGAAGCATTTCCTCAAGATCAGAGTATCCCTGAGACAACATCGCGGTCAGTTCGTCGTATTTTTTGAGGAGCCCACGTGGGATGGCCACGCCTTCATCGACGTTCCCCGCCACCGTCTTCGTTGGGTCGAGAGTAGGCTCTTGGGGAAGATATCCAATCGTAATCCCCTCGGCCGGAAACGCTTCACCCTCAAAATCAACAACTTCACCGGCCATAATTCGCAGCACCGTACTCTTGCCGGCACCGTTCGACCCGATAACCCCGATTTTGGCTCCGGGTAGAAACGACAGCCAGATATCCTTCAACACGGCCTGGTCGGGCGGGTAAACCTTGCCGAGGCCCTTCATTGTGTACACGTACTGCAACGTCATACGCGGTATCCTACTCCGTCCGCCGTATAATGTGCCCCTCCGTTATGGCGGACACACCCCCACCGGCTCCATCAATGGAACCCCGACTCGGGCGGCGTAGGCCGAAGCCGGTGTGGGCTGGCTGGCCGGACGAAAAACTGCTTGATGTCCGGATCTGCGATCTGAGTCTGGCGATAGAAGGGACCCCCTTGGAACGACGGATCGCAGAGGTTGATCAGGAGCTCGCAGTGCGCGGGTTCGTGTTTCGAGCGCATTACTGGCTGTCAGACGATTGGTTCACACCTGACGGCGTCCCTGGAATCGCGATTCCCTTCTATCTCGCCCATCCGCGACTCGCCCGTCTAGAGCTGAGTCAAATGCTCGAAGTCGAGGGCGGGACCCGGGCGTGGTGCACGCGCATTCTTCGCCATGAAATCGGGCACGCGATCGACAACGCATATCGTCTGCAACGACGGCGGCGGCGACAGAAACTGTTCGGAAAGTCGTCGACACCCTATCCCGAGGTCTACATTCCCAGACCGCACAGCAAGAGCTTCGTCCTGCACCTTGACCCCTGGTACGCGCAGAGCCATCCGGACGAGGACTTTGCAGAGACATTTGCGGTATGGCTTACACCGCACTCGCTCTGGCGGAAGCGGTACGCGGACTGGCCGGCACTCAAGAAGCTCGAGTACATGGACGAGGTCATGGGAGAGACCGCGGGGAAGCCGCAACTGGTCACCACTACCGGACCGGTGGAACCGATCCGCCGTATCCGCCGGACGCTCCGTCAACACTACAAACGAAAACGCAAGCACTACGGTCTGGAGCGCCCGCACTTCTACGATCGTGACCTGCGACGGCTATTCTCCGATGCAACGGAGCACGTGAAGAACATACCGGCCGACCGCTTCGTTAAACGGGTGCGTCGAGACGTCAGGCGACTTGTGGCGCGCTGGACGGCCACCTACCAGTACACGATAGACCAGGTGCTCGAGGACATCATCACGCGGTGCGGCGAGCTCGACCTCCACCTGCGCGCGTCGGAAGAACGGACGAAGGAGGAGTTCACAGTACTCTTGACTGTGCAGACGATGAACTACCTCCATGGCGGACGGCATAGAGTGGCACTGTGAAGAAGCTACGCATACTGGCGTTAATGCACGACTACATGGTTCCGCCTATCGATGTGGAGAACGTCGACCTCGCGACAGTTGAATGGAAGACCGAGTTTGACGTGACGAGCACCCTGAGAGACATGGGGCACGACGTCCATATTCTCGGCGTGAAAGACGACCTCGGCGTGATTCGCCAAGCGGTCGACGGATTCAAACCCCAGATCGCTTTCAATCTGATGGAGGCCTTTCACGAGATCGGGGCGTTCGACATGAACGTCGTCAGCTATCTCGAGCTGTTGCGGCTGGCCTACACCGGATGCAACCCACGCGGAATGGTACTCTCCAGAGATAAAGCGCTCTCCAAGCAGCTCATGACCTATCACCGCATCCCGGTACCCGAGTTCACGGTGTTTCGTCGAGGTCGGGCGATCAAAACTCCCCACCGCCTGAAGTTTCCTGCGATCGTCAAGTCCCTGACCCAAGAGGCGTCGATCGGGATCGCCCAAGCGTCGGTCGTCGAAGAGGAGACAAAGCTGAGGGAGCGGGTTAAGTTCGTCCACGAGTCGATCGGCACCGATGCCATCGTCGAACGATACATCGATGGCCGAGAGCTCTACGTGGGGATCATCGGCAACGAGCGTCTTCAGGTGTTCCCGGTGTGGGAAATGGAGTTCGGTAAGATGCCGGAGGGAGTCCACCGCATCGCCACCGATCGTGTGAAATGGAGCGCGAAATACCAGAAGAAGCATGGAATCAGCACGAACGAAGCCCAACTACCGGAGGCAACATCCGAAGCGATTAAACGCGTTGCAAAACGGGTCTATCGCACATTGAATATGAGCGGCTACGCACGAATGGACCTTCGGACCGATATTGAAGGTCGATTCTTCGTACTCGAAGCCAATGCCAACCCTCAGTTGGCGTTTGGTGAGGACTTCGCCGAGTCAGCCGAGCAGACTGGGCTCCGATACGATGAACTGCTGCAGCGCATTCTCAACGTTGGACTCCAGTGGCGACCCGAACAGGCAGGTTAGCGCAGTATAAAATTTGCTTCAACAGTCGAACCATGCGAGACGGTCACAGTCTGCGCCGTCCCACGGTACCGCTCGTGCCAGATCGTTAATTCGTAGGTGCCCGGTGGAACGTCACCGATCTCGAACCGACCATCTGAGCCACTAACTATTGCGATGTCGTCGGTCACATACACCCACCCACGCATCCATCCATGTGAGTCGCATTCCACGCGCACCACGCCGGGCCGGCGCAACGGACGCTCAATTGACAAGCCGGGGATCGGAATCGCAATATTGAATACAGTACGCGCCCGGTCGTCGTACGCATGAGTGGTGTGGAGTGTCTCGTCCTCGCTAGTCAGCGTCACCACACTACGGGTTTTCGCGACCTGGACACGAGGCTCAAAGTAGCAGCTCTTGTTGCTGATTGTAGGAAGCACCGGGTCAACCACCCATGGGGAGCCTGTCACGACGACCACCGTGTTGGCGACGCCGCCGGAGGGATCGACCACGGTCGCACGGTCCTCGACTTCGTCTCCACACAGGGTCTGGTCGGTGTCAACCGAGACCATCACAATGTCCGGAACATTATCGACCGTGACACGCCCGGTGATCTTTCCTCCCACTTGCCCTCCCCCAGCTGGCTGGCTGAGCAGGAGAAGCGATACCACCCAGACGCTGACGCCAACAATACTCAGGCCCGTCTTCATCGGGTGTTCTCTATGCCTCTGGATAGTGTACTTCGGGTCGGCGAGCGGCCATGAAACAGTTCGTGCGACTACAACGGGCAGACAAAACAAGTTTCGCAACCTCACCCCTCACAGATTCAGGCTTCTGATTTCGCTCAGAGACCACTGGATCCGCGAGGGGACACCGGCGTCGAAACTGAAGGAAGCTCCGGCGTGAAATCCTCCCCCGGATTGATGAACTGGTCACTCTCGAATCGATATTGCTTGTCGTACAGCTGCTTATATCGGCCATCGACGGCCAGCAGCTGATCGTGGGTGCCCCGCTCGACAACTTGGCCGTGCTCAAGGACGAGAATTTGGTCGGCGCTCTGAATCGTAGAGAGCCGGTGAGCAATCACAAATGTCGTCCGCCCCCGGCGCAGCGAACGAAGGCCATCCTGAATCAGTGCCTCACTCTCGCTATCCAGGCTCGATGTCGCCTCGTCGAGGACGAGGATCTTGGGGCGGGCCAATACGGCGCGTGCGATCGCCACGCGCTGCCGCTGTCCCCCTGACAGCTTGACGCCGCGTTCCCCAACAATGGTGTTATACCCATCCGGAAATTCCAAGATGAACTCTTCGCAGTGAGCAATGCGGCTTACCTCTCGAATCTCCTCAGTCGTTGCCCGTGGATTGGAAAAGCTCAGATTCGCAGCAATGGTGCCATCAAAAAGAAAATTGTCTTGCAGAACGACGCCCAGAAGCGACCGGTAATCCCTGAGTTGAATCGACTCGAGATCCTGTCCGTCCAGTGTCACCACGCCTAACTGTGGACGGTTGAACGCCATGATGAGACTGATGAGGGTACTCTTGCCCGAACCACTCGAACCGACAAGAGCGGTCGTGGTACCCGCCGGGGCGACTAGTGAGACATTGCGAAGGACCGGGACACCGGACTCGTACTCAAACGATACTTGATCGAGTCGAATCTCACCGTTGACATTCGTCAGCGGCCGCCGCCGTTCATCCTCCTCATTCTCGGTCACCATGGACTTGATTTCGCGAATCCGGTCGAGGCCGGCGAAGGCTTCGGTGACCTGGGTTCCGATCGATGACATCTGAATCACCGGTGCGATCACAAGACCGGTGAAGAGGATGTATTGCACCAAAGCTCCAGTCGTCCACGTGCCTGCGATGAGCGCTTGCCCACCCAGAAGGATCATCAGTACCCCGATCCCACCCATGACGAGCGTCGAGACCGACGCGACCGCCGACACGCCGGTGACCGTCATGGCAACGTTTCGAAGCAGTCGATGCGCACCTTTAGCAAATACGAACTGCTCTCGCTTTTCGACCGCGTACGCCTTAACGATCCGAATTCCGCTCAGTGTCTCGGCGAGCCGACCGGTCACCCCGGCGTTGATCTTCCCGCGCTCACGGAAGATCGGGCGCAATCTCGAGAAAGCAACCGACAGGCCGGCGCCAAATGCCAGCAGGATGACGAGCGTCACGGCGGTCAACTGCCAGTTGAGATAGAACAGCACGCCGAGCGCAACAGTCGCGGTGACGACGCCGCCCACCAACTGGGCCAGCCCGGTCCCCACCAGGTTTCGAATGCCCTCGGCGTCCGTCATAATGCGCGAGATCAAAACCCCGGTCTGGGTCGAGTCAAAGTACCCGATTGGCAGCCTGGAGACGTGAGCCATCAGACTCTTTCGCATCTCCGTAATCGCCCGCTGGGCCGCAACACCGAGGACCTGTGACAGCGCGAAGCCAGTACCCGCCTGCACGACCGTCGCACCTAGCCCGACAGCAGCAAGCAGTGTCAACTGGTCTCCCCGGCCATTTGGGATTACGTCGTCGATGACGTACCTCGACATCGCCGGCAGAACCAACCCGGCACCGCGACTCAAAAGCATCATGCCCAGCCCGAGCAGGAGCCGAAATCTGTGGCGCCACACGAGGGTACGGGCCTCCTGCCAAGCGCCGGCGGTCAGCCGTTTCTTCTTGTCTAGCGCAGTCATAAGAAAACGTTCAGTTTAGTAGACTTTCGCCGTGGTTTCACGATCTCGCCGAATCATCCATATCGATATGGACGCATTCTATGCCTCGGTCGAGCAGCGCGAAGCGCCGAATCTCAAGGGGCGACCGGTCGTGGTGGGGGGACGACCTGAGGGCCGTGGGGTTGTCGCGGCGGCGAGCTACGAGGCGCGTGCATTCGGCATCCACTCTGCGATGTCGATGGCCAAGGCGATGCGACTCTGTCCGGAGTTAAAAATCGTCCGGCCAGACTTTAAGAAATACCGATCTATCTCGCAGCAAGTCTTCGCGATGTTCCGGGCCGTCACCCGACTCGTAGAACCGCTTTCGTTGGACGAGGCGTATCTCGACGTGACGGAGAACGCCTGGGATGAGCCTCTGGCGACCCCGGTCGCCAGACGACTGAAGCAGCAAATTGCCAACGAGACCGGTCTGACCGCATCGGCCGGTGTCGCACCCAATAAGTTCTTGGCAAAGGTCGCATCGGGGTGGAGGAAACCCGACGGGCTGACCGTCGTGCCACACGAGAAGGTCGAGGCGTTTCTCCACGAATTGCCGGTCAGTGCACTCTGGGGTGTGGGTCCCGTGACCGAACGCAAACTAAGAGCACGCGGAATCGAACGGGTCGTGGACATCCGAGCCACGGATGACAATGTACTGCACCAGCTGGTTGGTAAGCAGGCGGACTGGCTGAAAGACCTCTCCTTCGGCCAGGACGATCGTCCGGTAACCCCGAATCGTCCAGCTAAGTCATCAGGGTCCGAACGCACCTATCCGGAAGACTTGACCGACCTCGACACGATCCGCGATGAGCTCGACCGGATGACCCGACAGGCAGCGAGCAGACTCGAGCGAAGTGCGCTTTTTTCCCGCACGGTCACGGTTAAGATGCGCTATTCGGACTTCACCACGATCACCCGAAGCACTACGAGTGCAGCGCCAACCCGGGATCCCGAACTGCTAGTCGAGCGAACCTCGGCACTCCTCGAGAAGACCGAGGCTGGCAGCAGACCGGTACGGCTACTGGGAGTCAGCGTCGGCAACCTAACAGCGACCGAACGGAGGGATTATCTTTACAATCTTGAGGAACCACGATTGTGGGACGAGTAGGAGTACTCTTGAATAGCCCATGGCCCCACCCCCCGATCGATTAGCTCGGCTCGGATGGAACCAGCACTTTGCTGACGCCTTCCATGAGCTGCGGGACACCGATGTGGTGCCCGCGCGGGTCAGTGTGGAGCACAATCATCTTTTTCGCGTTTATACCTCGTCGGCGGAGATACTGGCGAGCGCTGCCGGACGACTCAAGCACATCGCCGACGCCCCGTCAGCACTACCGGCCGTCGGAGACTGGGTGAGTATTCGCCCCACGTTGGACGGACCGGCCCAAATCCTGGCGATCCTCCCACGGACAACCTGTTTTTCTCGCAAGGCCGCGGGTGATGTTACCAAGCGCCAGGTTGTGGCCGCGAACATCGATACCGTGTTCCTGGTCTCCGGTCTGGATGGCGATTTCAATTCTCGGCGGATCCAGCGATATCTAGTGGCGGTATCAGACAGCGGTGCCGTGCCCGTTATCGTCCTCAATAAAAGCGACCTAGCCGAAGACGTCAAGGCCACCACAACGAGGCTTCGTGAGATCGCGACTGACGTACCGATCCATGTGACGAGCTGCGAGGACGGCCGCGGAATCGACAGACTGGTACGGTACCTCACCGTCGGCCATACAATTGCATTTCTCGGATCATCAGGAGTCGGTAAATCGACATTGATCAACCGGCTGCTGGGGTACGACCGCCAGCGCACACAAACGGTGCGCCCACAGGACCAGCGTGGACGCCACACGACGGTGCATCGCGAGCTGCTACTGCATCCAAAGAGCGGCGTCATCATCGACACACCCGGCATGCGCGAGCTGCGTCTGTGGGACAGCAGTGGAGGTCTCGAAACGACGTTCTACGATATCGAGGCCCTCGTGGAAAGTTGCCGATTTCGCGACTGCCAGCACCGAACCGAACCCGGTTGTGCCGTTCAGCAGGCGGTGACGAACGGAAAAATCTCTTCCGGACGATTGGCGTATTACCATCAGCTGCAGGACGAGCGGACGGCATTAGGGAAACGACGCGACGAACTGGCTCAGCTCAAGGATAAACGACCACAGAAGAGAACAAATCGAGTGTCTCATCGTAAGCCAAAACGATAGACGGTCTCTCATGCAACACACGCAACCGCCCCATCTCGCAATCGGGCTTGCCTGCCTTCTGGTCCTCGGCGCGTTGGTGGGTGCTCAGGACAGTACCACCACTATCCGAGCTGGCCTACTGATCGACGCAACTGGCGCGACCAGACGCAACGCCAGAATCTTTATCGAGGGCGGCACGATCACGCGAATTGACGGACTCCGCGGTGCCGTTACTTACGACCTCTCGAACCTCGTGGTGATGCCGGGTTGGATCGATACCCACGTGCATCTTGCCTCACATTTCGACGGTGACGAAAAAATCCATCGGAGTGAGACCAAGGAATCCCAGGGGCAGGCAATGCTCTATGCCGTTGCTAACGCGTACCAGACATTGATGGGAGGCTTCACGACCGTTCAGAGCCTCGGAAGCCCAGTGGACACAGACCTCCGGAGGTGGATCGCCCGTGGCGATCTGCCCGGTCCCCGCGTGTTGACTTCGATCCGTCCCGTGACAGCGGAGACCGGTGATGTCACCGCAATTCGCCAGTTCGTTCAGGAGCTCGCAACAGATGGTGCCGATGTGGTTAAGGTTGTCGCGTCGGCGAGCATTAGAGACGGCGGCGAGCGGACGATGAACGACTCGCAGATCCAGGCGGCGTGCGGAGAAGCGACGTCCCTTGGGCTCCGGACGGCGGTCCAGGCCTACGATACCGAGGTGCTCCGAACAGCGATTCTGGCTGGCTGTACGTCGATCGAGAATGCAAGCCAGTATGACGACGAAGTCCTCGAGTTGGCGGCCGAGCACGGGACGTACCTCAGCCCGAAGATCGCTCTCGTGTATCAGAACTACTTTGACAACCGGGACCGATTCCTCGGGATCGGTAACTACACCTCAGTTGCGTTCGCACGGATGGAGGAGGCCCGCAGGGCCGGGATCGACACATTCATTCGCATGCTCGCCAATCCATCTGTCAGGGTCGTCCTCGGTACCGACGCCATCGCCGGTGCACATGGCCGAAATGTAGAGGAACTGATCGCACGAGTCGAAGACGGACGCCAGGACGAAATGGCTGCGATCCTGTCGGCGACATCTGTGGCCGCCGAATCTCTAGGACTTGGCGACACGGTCGGAACGATCGCGGTGGGGTTCGGGGCTGACCTCGTGGCGGTCGGCGGCAACCCGCTCGACAACATCGAACATGTTCGGAACGTGCGGTTTGTGATGAAGGGCGGACAAGTCTATCGGAACAACGTCCGACCCGTCGCTCCGTCGGCTCCAGCGCGCCGACGACGCTAGTATTGTTTTCCTCTAGCCCCACAGTTCACGTGGACTAGTGCACGTGTTCACCACCCATTTGCAGCAGCGATGGGTCAGCACCAAGACGCCGTATGGTCGTCTCCCACATCTTGTCCGGCCGAATGCTAAAGATGATTTCCGGGTCGGTTTCGGCTGTCAGCCAGACCGATGACAAAAGTTCTGCATCGAGTTGTCCCGCGCTCCAACCGGCGCAGCCGGTGAGCAGACGCGTTCGCGGTGGCGGAGGGGCGACCAGTAGTCGGCGGAGCAAATCCTGAGACGTCGATAAGAAGACCCCCTCGCTGACTTGGACCGACTCTGTATCAAGGGGTTTGGTTCCCGTGAGGATCCATCCACGCTCCGGCTCGACCGGACCGCCGATCCAGAGCTCCAGCCCATTGTTCATCTCGACCGGTGGTGCCAATCGGACAACCGACGCGGCAGATGTCTCGGTTGGACGATTCAGAACGAGGCCGAACGCACCATCCACACCATGCTCGCACAGCAGGATCACGGTCTGATGAAAGTTGGGGTCAGTCATTTGCGGCATCGATACAAGTAGGGCGGACGGAACACCTCCGAACGCTGGTGACTCGTTGCTCATAGGTCGCTCGGCTCCCGAGAAACTATCATCACCCTATCATGACCGCTTCGACACGCGGTTCCGCGCCCACTGGACATGGGAATCAACGAGAGGGTTCCTTTTCGACTCGTCAGCTACTGGCTCCGCCAGTGCCTTCACGGCCTCATCCGATCCAGCGTTACCCAGGGCCACCGCGATATTTCGTCGCAGACGCAGAAGCCCGGTGTGCGACAGAGCGCTATGCGACACTATCGGTCCGAGCACCTCGTCCGGTTGTTGCCACAGGTCCGTCAATCGCGGTCGGTCGAACACCGCCTGGGGCTGCCAGCAATCGTCGCTGGACTGCGTGGCGTCGGCGTTCCACGGACAGACATCCTGGCAAACGTCACAACCGTAGACATGTGAACCTACACCGATCCGAGAGGACTCCGGCACGGCGTCCTTAAGCTCAATCGTGATATATGAGATACACCGCGTCGCATCTAAGACCCACGGCTCAACGAAGGCATCGGTCGGACAGGCTTCGAGACAGAGGGTGCACGTCCCACATTGGTCCAGCGCCGGCGCGTCGGTCTCCAGTGGCAAGCTACAAATGATCTCTGAGAGAAAAAGCCACGAGCCAAGGTCGGGGTTAATCACGCAGGTGTTCTTACCGATCCACCCGAGACCGGCGTACTGAGCATAGACACGCTCCTGAACCGGACCGGTGTCGACATACGTCTTGGCCTCGAATGTCTCAGGGCTGGCATCCTGCATCCACTCGAGCAGCGTGCGGGTCCGTTGCCCCACGATATCGTGGTAATCAGCACCCCACGCGTACCGGGCGATGCCGGCCTCGTCCGGATCGGCGCGCTCGGTCGAGTACGGCTGCTGGGTGTTGTAGACCGTTCCCAGCGCGACCACGGTTCGGGCCGATGGCAGCAATTGTCTGACATCGGCACGGCGTGACGCCGTACGCGACATATACTCCATCTCGCCGGCATAACCGTTGTCGAGCCAAGTTCTAAGAAATTCGAGTTCGGCGAACCCCGCCGCCGGCGCGACACCGCACAGGTCGAACCCAAGGGACCTGGCCTTTATCTTGATCTCGTCTGCAGTCAGCATCAGAAGCGACAACGGGCAAGTCGACGGTTTCCAGATTCAGTCGTGGAGTATACTGCGGCGGCTCGCACGAAGGAGGCACGGATGCGCTCTCGCTTGATCGTTGGACTCGTGATGCTCCTCGGCGGGAGTATCGCGACATCACCCTGGCATCGCACCAGCTCGGTGAGCGCCAGCATTCTGGTAGCGCAGGACAACCCAATTCCCATGTCAGAAGAATCGATCACGGCGGGCCGCACCGTATACGTCAGGTTTTGTGCCTCCTGCCACGGCACGCGAGGGCTTGGCGATGGTGCTGCAGCGATTTCGGATACGAAACCGGCCAACCTCGTCGACGACGAGTGGGTGCACGGCAGCACGGACACAGAGATCTTTAAGACGATTGCTGAGGGTGTTCCACCAGAGTACGCGATGGAAGAGTGGTTGGGACGCGTGTCGGAAGAGGACATCTGGAACGTCATCAACTACCTCCGAAGGCTTGCCGCAGACTAGAACAGTCGCACGAAACTCAACAGCCAGTCGTGGAGCGCTCGCCGAAGCACCTTCGACCCGTCACCAGATTCACGGCCGGACCCGCCAGCGCGACCCAGAGCTCTTAACGAGGCACATCGAGCATCCGCTTGAGACGAACCAGCCCTCCGATCGAGATCAACGTGACATCTCGGGTCTTGACGCCGAACTGCCTGGCGATGAGCGCGTGACCAAACTCGTGCAGGATAATCGTGACGAAGATCGCGAGGACGAACAGCACGCTTGACACTGCGGCGGCGATTCCACGGCCTGCCGCCAGACCAATCACGAGAAGGAAAAGAATCAGGGCAGCGAACGTCCCGTGGATGTTGATCGGGAATCCCGTCGCCGGTCACGATAGGCGTGACCAGCTCATGACACCCTTCCGTTCCCCACCGTCCGAGCGACCGAAAATATGGCTTGAGCAGCCCGCTGACTCGCGCCAGCACTCCCCAGACGCTCCCTAACCTTGGCCAGGGCGACACGTGCCTGTTCGGCCCGTTCTGGATCACGCAGTAAGGTTAGAACGGCATCGGCCACTGCATCTGGCGTCAAGTCATCCTGGATCAACTCGGGCGCAACGGTCTCCCCAGCGATCAGATTAACCATACCGACCGTATCCACATGAGCGAACCGCCTGACCAATCGATAGGTCAGGGGCGATAGTCTGTAGACGATGACCATTGGGCGGCCGTGAAGCGCGGTCTGCACCGTCGCCGTGCCCGAAGCGGTAACGACAACATCAGAGGAAGCAACTACATCGTCGGTCTGTCCCTCGACAATCACCAGAGGCCGTCCACCGGTGCCTTCTTGTCCCGTATTCGCAGGGAAGAACAGCTCGTCATCGAGCCCAGGAGCTCGCGCGACCACAAACTGCACCTGCGGCATGATACGTCCAATGAGCGACGTCGCACCGACAAGCACTCGCAGAATCGACCGTACTTCATTAGGTCGGCTACCCGGAAGAAGAGCCACGGTGGGGGCGGTTGGGTCAAGCCCCTGGTGTGTGAGAAATTCCTCCCGGGAACGCACCGTGTCTGTGAGATCCACCAGCGGGTGACCCACGAACTCGACCGGAATCCCAGCCTCGCGATAAATGGCTTCTTCGAACGGAAAGATCACCAACGCTCGGGTCGCGAACTTCTTGATCGTCTGGAGACGGCTTCGTCGCCACGCCCATACCTGCGGACAGACGTAGTAGACAACCGGAATGCCCATCCGGTGCATGGCTGTCGCGAGGCGAAAATTGATCTCAGGAAAGTCAATCGGGACGAACACGTCAGGGCGGTCACGACGAGCCAACGCCACCAGTCGGCGATATGTGGCCAGTGACCGGGGGAGCACCGACAGCGCCTCCGATAACCCCGTGACCGTGAGACCTCCGAAGTCATCGACAACGTCGGCACCCGCCTTTCGCATCCGAGCGCCTCCGAGGCCGAACACGCGCGTGGAGGCATCCAACGCGTGTAGCGCGCGGGTCAGCGCCCCCGCGTACAAGTCGCCGGATGGTTCGCCACACGAAAGCAGGATATTCAAGAGGGTGCCTGAATCGATCGGTTTCTGGCGTCAGATATCAATCGGTCGACGTCAAGAAGTCTGAGCTGGTAGAGGCGCACCACTGGTGGGGTGTTCTCAGCACGACGGAGGCGGACACCATTCTTCGACACGCTCAAGACGGGTTCTCTCGCCGGAAGCCTGTAACCTTACGTCTACTGCCTCACCCTCTGCGCGACCTCTCTAGCGATCATAAAGTCGGCCGTAGAGAGATCCAGCTCAGTAATCGGGACTAGCTCATAAGAATCAAACCCCACGCCGGATAGATCGTTGACAAACGTTGACGCATCGCCGACCAGCACCATCGAGAGAAGACCTGGCTTCAAATACTCTCTCGCTACACGCTGGATGTCGTCCTCCGTCACGGCATTGATTCGCTCGGGGTATCTTTCCAGGTCATCCAAGTCCAAACCGAAGAGGATCGCCTCGAGAACTTGAGCGGCGATAGCGTTCGGGGTCTCAATTGTCAGAGGAAAGTGGCCGGCTAGATAGTCCTTCGCCCGTCGCAACTCGCGCCGGCTGACACGCTCGCGCTGCATCCGAGATATTTCGTCGACGGTGAGCCGGAGGACCTCGGCGGTCGCAGACGAACGGGTGTCTGTCTGGGCCATGAAATCGCCGGCGAACTGCCGGCCGGCCATCTCCGCCGAGGCGGAATACGTGAGTGATCGATCCGTACGCAACACACTACCGAGGCGGTTACCACCCTCGCCGCCAAGTATCTTGACCGCCATGTCGAGCGCTAGATAGTCCGGATGCGCGCGTGGGAGGGCCAGGTGTCCGACGCGCACCGCGGTCTGTACCGCCCCTGGTTTGTCGACAATGACAAGTCGATTCGATGGCGGTGGCTGCTCCGTCAGGTCTGGCGTCGGCAAGACACCTCTCGGCCAATCGGAAAGCGCGCGGGCCACACCCGCGAACGCCTCTTCAGCACTGACGTCACCCACAACCGCCAGAATCGCGTTATTGGGAAGGTAGTGGTTCCGATGGAACTCGATCAAATCGTTACGGGTGATCCGCATCAATGACTGAGGCGTGCCGTTCTGTGGCATACCGTAGGGATGAGCCCCGTACACGAGCCGGCCGAATACAATGCTCGAGACATATGCGGGATCATCGTAGCTAACCTGCATTTCTGACAATACCTGCTGGCGTTGTCGGTCAACCTCGGTCTGGGCGTACGCCGGATTCCGCGCCACATCGGACAGCATGTCAAGCGCCAAATCGAAACTATCCTTCAGGACTAGCACGTTGACATAGCTGAGATCTGTCCCGGCACCAACGGCCATTGCACCGCCAATGCTATCGATCGTCTGGGCGATCTCCTGAGCCCCACGCATGGTGGTGCCCTGATCCAGCAACTGTGCAGTCATGGCTGCGAGACCGGGCTTGACCGTTGGGTCACTCGACGTGCCCGCTCGCACTAGTAACCGAACGTTGACCGCAGGCTGCTCGTGTGCCCCGACGTAGACGACTTGTAAACCGTTGTCGAGCCGACGCAACTCGTAATCTGGAAATTTGACATCCGGAGCCAGAAGCGGGGGTGGTGGGTCCTCGCGTGGCCACTGTACGCGTTGCGCGGAAGCAGGTAGAACCGAGGCCAGCGACAACACCCCGAACACGGCAAGCACTGACGCGGTACGAATCATCTCGCCCCCGACAGACCAGCACTCGAGCCCCGCGGGAGGATCGTCATGACGAGCCGGTTTTCATCGTTGAAGTAGGTGCGCGCCACCCGACGTACATCCTCCTTCGTGACGTTCATGAAAATGTCAAACTCGCCGTCGGCCGTCGAGATGTCGTCGTGGATCACCGCGGCATGCGCCAGATGGGCGGCTTTCTGGGAATTCGTAAACCGACCGATCACGTAGTCTCGGGCGAACTGGTTCTTTGAGCGCTGCAGCTCCTCATCGGTGATCGGTTCGTTCTTGAGTTTGTCGAGCTCCTCGATCAGTGCTGCCTCCGCCTCTGACGGCGTCTTTCCAGGAGGAATAATCGCGACGGCGTAAAAGAGATTTGGGTCCTCGATGATGTTCCCTTGGCCGAACGCCGCGACGGCAAGCTGCTCGTCGTACACTAGCCGGCGATAGATACGCGAACTCTGGCCGTCGGAGAGCACCTTAGACGCAATGTGGAGCGGATACGCATCGGGGTGACCGTCATACGTGATGTGGTGGGCGATGACCACCGCCGGAAGTGGCCAGTTGTCAGCTTCGAGTGTCACACGCTGCTCGGACTCGCGTGGTGGCTCCCGAGGAATCTCCCGCGGCACGGGGCGCTTTGCTTTGGGAACCCGTCCAAAGTAGTGTTCGACCATCTGTAACGCATTGTCGGTCTCGAAGTCGCCTACGACGATGAGCGTGGCGTTTTCTGGGACGTAGTATGTGTCGAAGAACTCGCGAACGTCCTCGATCGACGCTGCTTCGAGGTCGGCCATCGATCCGATCGGCGTGTGTTTATACGGATGCGCAGTGAAGGCACGGTCGTACAGGAGTTCTGACAAGAGGCCAAACGGCTCATTTTCATACCGCCATCGGCGCTCTTCCTTGACCACGTCTCGCTCAGCATCGAGGGTCCGCTGGTCGATACGTAAAGTCGCCATCCGATCGGCCTCGAGCCAGAAGACGAGCGGTAGATACTGCGAGGGCACCGTCTGCAGGAAAACAGTCGTGTCTTCAGTGGTATAGGCGTTCCCGTCCCCGCCGACGCCAGAGATAAAGCTCAGGTGTTCCTCGGGTGGGACATTCTTCGACCCCTTGAACATCAGATGCTCGAATAGATGCGCAAAGCCCGTCCGCCCGGGGCGCTCGTTCTTCGACCCCACCCGATACCACAGTGCAACGTGGACGATCGGCGTCGAGTGATCCTCAGACAGCACCACCGTTAGACCGTTCTCGAGTTTGGTAATGCGGTAGTCGAACTTGGGCGGGCGGACTGCACTGTATACCGTTGGAGCAAGGGCAACAACGGCAACCGCCAGAAGCGCAATTACCGCCACTACCGGAGCGCGACGACTCCTCGGTGTCATATGGAATTGATTATGTCACAAGGGAGTGCGGATACGACCACCGCGCACACGGGAGCCAACCGAGAGCAGTCGAACGAGGCCGCCGGGTGAAATATATTGGTGGTCAGCAGCCGGCACAGTCGTGAAACCAGTTCTAGAATAGGAGGATCGTGTCAGCGTTCACCCAGTGGTCACTTGCAGGACTCCGATGGGCGGGCGAACACCCTAACGCCCTCGCATGGGCCTTTGGAGTGTCACTCGTGCTGTTCGTGGGAAGCCTCGTATTAATTCCAGTCCTGATTGCCAGGATGCGACCAGACTATTTCGTGGCACCCAACCCCGACGACCACACTTGGCTCGGCCGGCATCGGATCGCTCGGGCGACGGCGCGGGTTCTCAAGAATGTCCTCGGTTGTGCACTGCTGCTGGCGGGAGTCGTGATGATGGTGCTGCCTGGGCAAGGGATCATTACGGTGCTTGCTGCGCTGTCGCTATTGGACTTTCCTGGGAAGCGAGCCCTCGAGCTACGTCTGATCCGCCAGACACATGTCAATAAGGCGATCAACTGGATTCGTGCCCAGTCCGGTCACCCCCCCCTGATCATTCCCACTGCGTCGGACGACACCTAAACCGCTTCTCGCGACGGCAACCGAGGGGCTACCGCCTCGATCCACGACTGATTGGCGACTGGCCCGTACTGGTCGCAGTATCTGATCATCTGGTACGGGGAGCTGTTAGGAAGAAGCAGGATTCATCGCCCATCGAATGCAAGGCTCGTGGGAAACCGTCTCTGGTGATGGCATGCTTTACACCGTAAAGCGCTCTTACTCAGCCAAAACATCACGACCGACGGGCGTGGGCTCACAACGATCGCCAGGTCAGTCGCCCCTACAGGACGAGCCGGCGCTGCCATTCACGACAATCGCCACGACTTTAGCACTGTGGATCCCTCGGTGAACCGCTATAATCTCGCACGGCAGGTGACGGTGCCGTCGTTCCATCCCTGGCCTCACTCGTTACCCACCGCCGGCAGTCTGAATCGTGTAGCCACACACTGAAACGCAATGACGAGTAAGACATAAAGGAGGCGCGCAACATGAAGATAGCGGTGATCGGTCTTGGAACAATGGGCGCACCCATGGCTGAAAATTTAATTAAGGCCGGGTTCGAGGTCACGGTCCACAACCGAACACGCAGCCGAGAAGAACCACTGGAGACACTGGGGGCCACGCGCGCGGAAAGCCCATCGGCGGCAGCGGCGGACGCGAAAATCGTTCTCACGTGCGTGTCCGATACTCCGGATGTCGAACGGATCCTGCTCGACCCAGACAGAGGCGCGATCAACGGGCTCAAAGAGGGCGGTCTTGTGGTCGACTGCTCGTCTATCGCACCCGGATCCACACGACGGATTGCCGAGACTTTTCGAGAGATAGGGCACGGATATGTGGACGCACCGGTGTCGGGTGGCTCAGAAGGCGCGATAAACGGCACCCTGACGATCATGTGTGGCGGGTCAGAAGAAGACTACGAGCGGGCGTACCCAGTGTTGCAGGTGATCGGGAGCAAGGTGACTCGAATTGGCCCGGTCGGGTGTGGGCAGATCGCCAAGGTCGCAAACCAGGTGGTGATTACTGGCACCTTCATGGCCCTCGCCGAGGCCCTGACGCTTGCCTACCGTGCCGGTGCCAATCCTGAAAAGGTGGTCGAAGCGATCGGCGGAGGCGTGGCAGGATCATGGATCCTGAACAACCGTTCTGAAAAAATGCTGCAGGACGATTATCCTCTCGGCTTTCGACTGCGTCTCCACAGGAAGGACCTTAGGATCGCCCTCGACACCGCTCGAGAATTTAAAGTTCCGGTTCCGATCGCCAGCCTGGTCGCGACCATAGAAGACGCGTTAATCGCACAAGGATACGGAGACGAAGATATGTCCAACCTCGCCAGGTTCGTCCGCCATGGGGCCAACATACCTGACGGACCGATGAAACCGTGACAATCCAGAGCTAGAAGAACCAACTCATCGACAGATACGCCGTCGCTCCGGCTAGACCGTACTCGGACGGCAACTGACGGTCAGGTGTGATTTTGTCATCACCGAGACCGAAGAAGAGGCCGGCAGTCACATTCGCTTCTTCACTCGCAGAATAGGACATGCTGGGTGACAGCAGTATGCTGCGGTCATTCAGGTTCCAGAGCCACAAACCAGCCACGCCCCACAGCGGGTGCAGCTGGTAGGATACCTGCACGACTGTTTCATCGCGACCGAGTACTTGCAATTCGCCGCGTGTGAACGGTTCCGACAACAAGACCCCCAAGTACTCCTCAACACTCGCGGCGCCGAGCCCATCGTGCTGATACTCACCGAGCACGAACAAATCTCGCCCGTTAACTCGCAAGAGTCGATCGATGCCGATCGCGCCTCGAAAAGCCACCCGCCCCGCCACGTTACGGACTACCGCTTCTCCGCGAACCGCCAGCGCGCCAACCGCTCCGGCAGCGGCAGCGGAGCCAACTGGGTCGCCATAGAGTGTTCCACCCCATCCCGACAGCTCCCAGTTCTTGACTGTCATCAGGCCGCGACCAAGCGCGGTCATCTCTTCACCTGCGCCGGTCTTTGTTGGACGTACGACGAGGTCGACCTCACTTAGAGGTGTCGGGTTGATTCTGACACGGGCCGCATCGACTCCGGCGCGGAACTCTCGGAACGGATCGGCCGGGCTGAAGGGCGAAAATGGATCGGCCGGCGTCAGAAAGAGCGTCGTCCCCCACGAGACGGCTTGACGCCCACCAGACAACTCGACCGCGTCGGTCGGACTCCAGCCGACTCGCAGTCTGTCAAACCGATGCTCCCACCGAACGTGTTGTTCCTCAGTGATCGTCTGCTGTAGATCGAACCACTCGCCGCCGCTCGGGACCACACCCACGCCAAAACCGATGGGCGTCGATCTCTGGCGAAAGGTCGCGATATGCTCGAAGGCCACGCTGGCGGTGAGGTTCTTGAACGCCGGCTCGGCCGTGAGACGAAATCGATTGAAGCTGCTCACGTTGCTCTCACTAAACGTGGTGGATCCTGACGCGAACGGAACGGACTGGACATAGCCAGACACCAGGGGTTGGGCGTGGAGTGGTCCGCTCAGAACCAGAGAACACACACACAACAGGATGGTCTGACCCAGTCGTATGACCGTTGTCTTCAAGACCGCGTCTCGTCTGAATCGATGGCACCGTCAACCATCCGCACCACCCGGCGCGACCGCTCCATCACATGTTCGTCGTGGGTGGCGAAGATAAACGTCACACCGAGTTCCTGGTTGAACTCGAGCATCATGTCGAGCAGCGCCTCGCTCGCGGCGGTATCCAGGTTGGCGGTTGGTTCGTCGGCCAGCACCAGCGCCGGATTGCTGGCCACGGCCCGCACGACGGCAACGCGCTGCTGCTGTCCTCCGGACAGCTTGCCTGGCCGCCGGTCCTCCAACCCCGTCATGCCGGTACGTTCGAACAGTTCTCCGACGCGACGAGCGCGCTCGTTGGCCGGCACGCCCCTGAGAAGCATCGGAAACTCCGCGTTCTCGAGCGCTGTTAGCACCGGTAACAGGTTGTAGGCCTGAAAGACAAATCCGACATTCTCCAGTCGGAACTGGGCCAACTCCTGGCTCGACATCTGGCTCACATCCTGTCCGGCAACCCAAATACGCCCTCTCGTCGGACGCGTGAGACCACCGATCAGATTCAGTAGTGTCGTCTTACCTGAGCCTGACGGTCCGGCAAGTGCCGTGAACTCCCCAGGAGCGAATGTCAGCGTGACATCGCGGACCGCACGCACCTCCTCAGCTTCCTGTTTGAAGATTTTCCAGATCCCTTCGGTGTGAACGGCGGCTGACTGATCGGGCATCGGTCGTCAGTTCTCGGATACGCGTAATCAACGGTCGAACTTCATCGCCTTCGTCACGTCGATGCGCATTGCCCTGATCGCCGGGTAGACCGACGCTACCACTCCGACACCCAAGATAAACGCCAGCGCTTGAATGATACGTGCCATACGAAATAGCGGGATGATGACCGGGTCGATCACGACTCCGGAGAAGGTCATTTCTTCATCCATGAGAGCCGAGAAGTCGAGCCCGTCACCGAAGCAGTACCAGGTCAGAAGGATCCCTAATCCGATACCTATGGTGCTGCTGACTACCGTCAGCACCAATCCCTCAACCAGCACCAACGCTCCGGTCTGACCTGGTGTAAGCCCAAGCGCCTGCAGTACACCGAATTCACGATACCGGTGCATCACGGACATGAGCACGGTGTTCACGATACCAAACCCGATGATGACAAACAGGATCCCATAAACCAGGTAGTTTCCAAAATCGTCGATCGCCACCATCGCACTAAGTTCTGGCATCGCCTCCTGCCAGCTCGTCACGGTGGTGGTTCCGCTCTGGATCGGCTCAGCAAGCGCATCCCGTAGTCCCACGACCAACCGTGACACGTCGGCGCTGTCCTCAACAATGACACCAACATTAGTGACGTCACGTCCTGACCCGAGCCATTTTCCGGCCGTCTTGAGTGGCATATGGATCAACGCCTGGTCAATTTTCGGCACACCGGTGCGAAAGACACCAACAACTCTGAGGAGCTGACCAGCGACCTCCCTGTGTGCATCCTGAGCCGTCACGACCAGACGCGAACCCAGACGTAAATCAAGGCTCTCGACGAGGCCGATTCCAACATAGGCAGCTAGGCGGTCAGCCGGATCGAGATAGCGACCTTCGACGAGCTGCTCATCCAGTGTGCTGAACGACGCTTCCGCCCGCGGTTCCACCCCCATGATCTGGGCGGGACGAGCGCCAGCCGCCGAACTAGCCAGTCCCGTGATGATCAGCTTGGGTGATACCGCCTTCACCTGCTCCGCGATACCAACTGACGTCAGCGCCTGCTCTGTCGCTCTGCGAGCCATCTCCGGCAGCCGGTCTTCGATCCTGCGGCTGGTCCTGAACTCCGGGCGCTCGATCGTTACATGGCCCGACCCCATTCGCACTCCGGACTCGATCCACCTCTCGTGCGTGCCGTCACCGAGCGTCAGCGAGAACATCAGCAATCCGCCACCGATGATCATCGCGAGGGACGTGAGCAGGGTGCGGCGAAACTGACGCCGAAGGTTACGAAGAGCCAAAACGACGATGACGAGAGAATGTTCCATCAGACCCCGGACAGCGTGTCCGCCGGTGGAACTCGTGCCGCCCGAGCGGCCGGGTACAGGGCGGCCAGTAGTGCTGTGACCAACAGTGCTAGTCCGGCTTGTATCCACACAGAGACGTTGTACTCGACCCGAAGCGTCGGTCGCATCAGCGTACCGAATGCCGTCAATTCACCGTACAACCAGCTCATGTCGGGAGGCGCATTGTGCCACCAGATCATGATCGGAATGGTGATCCCAGAACCGATCACGAGGCTCAGCAGTCCCATGGCCGCCGCCTCATGCAGCACCACCATTACAACCTTTACCGGCGTCGCACCGAGCGCCAGCATCACGGCAAACTCGCGCCGCCGTTCGAAGGTGGACATCAGCATCGTGTTGGCCACGCCTAACATAGCGATGACGAACACGACCCCGATGATGATGAAATAGAACGAATCGACGAGGGAGACGTACTCCACCATCTCAGGCCGTAACTCGGTCCACGGAGCCACCTCGATGTCGAGACCAATCGGGGCAAGCAGATCGGCGAGCCGCTCAGCCGTCTCCTCCGCGATCCAGGGGTCGGCGGTCGATACCACAAGCTCGTGGATACGGCCCGGGTCGAGCACAATCAGTGCTTGAAGGTCAGCGACGGGAAGCACCCCGAACGACGCATCAATTTCCGCAAGACCCGTTCGGAAGATTCCGGCAATCTGGAATAGGTCGTTACCCATAGAGCCATCCGCTCCGGGCGCAACGACTACTATTTCGTCACCCACTTCCACAACGAGCTGTCGCGCCATTTCCTCACCGATCAGTAATTCGTTACGCCCGGTAATAGGGAGCCGGCCGTCGCTCAGCTCGTCGAGAAACCGACTCAGGTTTGGCTCCAGCAACGGGTCAATCCCCATCAGCATACCGGCCGATGTTGCGTCTCCTGAGCTGATGAGACCCCCCGCATACACTCGCGGGGCGACCGCAACGACCGCGGGGTCGGCCGACACCGCCTGAAGCAGCTCGCTTACGTCTGTTCCATTGCGACCACCGATCGTTTCGTAAAGGCTCCGCTCCGGCCGGTACTCACCGGCGTGAATCTCGATTTGGCCGCTCACGAGACTAGTGGCGTTCTCCACCATCTCCGCGGCAATCCCCTCGGTCCACCCCACGATGAAGACAACAGCGAAGTACCCCACGGCCAGCCCGAGGGCGGTGATGGCCGTGCGTGTTGGATGCCGCCACAGATTGCGCCACCCAATCCGTAGCCAGGTATTCGGGCTCATCGTCGGCTCTTGAGCATCTGCAACGAAAAGAAAGACGGCTCGATGTCGATGTTAAACTCCAGCTCTTCGTACACGACTTTAGTACGCTCTTTGGGCTTGTCGGCCGGCTGCATCTCCATCACTGCCGGGACAAATCGACCGCCCAGATCCCTGAAATCACTCCACCTCATCGTTCGGGCGAGCGCGCCGTCTTCGTCGTAGTACCGGGCAAAAAGCGGCATGTAGTCGACCTGGCGCACCTGATAGTCGACGTAGCCCCAGACAACCGCTGCTTCAGGGTGTGGGGTCAGGCGAAATTCCCATACCGCCACGCCGTTCCGATCGCCATCGTAGGTCAACTCGATGTCGTAGTCTTTGATCAGCTGGCTCTCTTTGACCAGGTCATCGTTGGTGAAGTGCGACCCCATCCAAGCCCCGGCCATCATCGAGGCCGGAATCTTGATAGCCCGATCGACCTTTGGTAGATAGTTCCAGATATCGTCGTCCGCCATGAGCGTGGCGGTGCCCGCCTCTCGGACTGGAGACTGCACCCGCACCAGTGAGTAGTCGGTTCCGAGCGACCACGTCTCCATCACCAGTTCACGCTCCCAGTGCTCGGTCACAACCTCCATCCGGAAAACACCGTGGCTCGAATCGCCACGCAGCACTTGGTCGACCCGCTCGATGATCTCCCTCGCCGCCACGAGTGTCTGAGCGCCCGCCGGTGGCGCCATGCCAAGACCGAGCGTTGCGACGACCCCGGCGGCGGTGATTGAGATCCCGTTCAAGACAGTCATGCCTCAGCAGGTTGGACCAGTGACCCACATCCTTATATCTCCAGTAGCAGACCCGTTTGTCTGGCCATAGTTTGTCAGGTCGAGACGCGTTTTACGACAGGAGTCCGCTGGTCACCGGCCCGCGACCGCCGCAGGATCGACGGAGTTATCCTCGCGCGGAGGGAACTGGAAGACTCATTGGAGGACGCCGGTGCAAAGCACGGTTACCCGGTCAATAGAACAGTATCGCTACCACGAAGGTAAGTACCGCCAACGCCAGCACCCACTGCCACACTTCCTGCCGATCATCCGCAGGAACCAGTTGAAACGAAATGGCACGGTGAGAATTGACAGCGTTTCGCAAGAAGGGCACCGCCGACACTCCCGCGCTATCGATGGTGAAGGACCGCCCGCCGGTTCGCTGCTCGAGCATCAAGAGCCCCTCGCTGCGGAGGCGAGTGCGAATACCTTCGAGGTCGGCAACCAGAGTCTGGTCGTAATCAATGCCTGGGACATAGTCCAGGAGAACGGTGTCCAAATTTGTACCGATGGGTGACCCCACACCCAGCGGATACACCACGAGACCCCGTCGGTCAAACTCCACCAGCGCCCGATCCAACCGAGCCAGCTGCTCGCGGTCGCCAAAAAAATCACCATCGGTCACCAGGATCACCATCCGGTCTGAACGGCGGACCGGTACCCAGTCCTCCTCGCCCGCTTCAAAGCGGTCCTGGTTGTCGATCGATGCGTACACGTGATCGAATGCCGCCGCAATATCGCTGTCCCAGGGAAACGCGTCACCAGACAGGCTCGTGGGCGGGGCGATCCGTCCGACCTGGCTGATAAACCGCTCAGCGTCAGACGACAGATGAACCTTGCGCACCGCGGTGGTGCCAAACACGAACAGTGCCACACGATCACCCGGCGTCAGAATTTCCTGCGTGTAGAGGTTCAATACCTCCCGAATACCGACTTCGAGGCGTGATAATCCGTTGAGATCCTTGACCCACATCGAGGCCGAGACGTCGACCGCTACAGCGACGTCGACATCACCCCTCTTGAAAGTAGATGCCCCATAGATCCAGAAAGGACGAGCCGCGGCCGCCGCCACGAGCACAAGAGACAGAACAAGTAGAAACCAGAATTTAATGGGGCCGATAAGGGGATACGAAGACCCTTGAGTCTTCACCGGCCTAAGGAAGTAACGCAGCCCGAATACCACAAGGCCAAACATCAGTAGCAGCGCCGCAATCGGCACAACCATCAAGTATTCGGGGTTCGCAAACTCGACGCTTCCTGCGAAGGCGGCGAGAAATTCAGACATTGGAGACTATCCGCGACGGCGACGTACGGGTGTCCCTTCGCCCTTCATCTGCTCAAGCTCGGGAGGTTCCAATTGGGGTGGAATCTCCAACGCACGCCGCGTGGCCTCCGCGTCGCTGGTCAGGTCATAGTTCCATTTGTATTCGAATGGTCCATCGCCGTCCGCCCGCAGCGCGCGCTCGTAGTCAGCATTGATGTTATCAAGCACTTCTTGAATGATCGCCTGACGCAAATTCTCGGCATCGGCCACATCGGCCGAAATCGCTCGATAACGGATGCGAGCCAGCTGAAACTTCGCACTGGCAAGTAGATATGATGCGCGAGGATCATCAATATCGTCCGCCAAGTCGTTGACGACGGTTTCATAGTCGCCGGTTAGGTAGCTGTAGGACGCCTGCTGCAGGAACGCTTCCCGAAACAGATAACTATCAGCCAGGGATTGCAGGCCCCAGGCACGACTGCGCTCATAGAACGCCGTTGCCTCTGATAGTTTCACTTCAGCCTGCTTAAAATCGTTCCGACCGACACTGTCGCTCAGCTCGTCGAGCGTCAGATAGAAACCGGACAGACTACGCGCAGGGACCGCCACGACGACAAGAAAAAGCACCGCCAGCACAAAGGTAATCAGGTACTTGAACGCGTGCTCCTGATCAACAAGATCCGTAAGTCTCATATCACCTTCCTCGAGGGCACTCGGTTAGGGGCCCGTGCCCCACAGTAGCTCAGACACAAACCCCATCGGGATTCCCACGACAAGCATGGCCATGGCAACAAACAAAAACCGGGAATAGATCGGCACCTTGAGCGCACGGTGTTTCAACTCAACGCGCACGGCTTCTCGCTCGTCGATCGCTTCATACGCCCGCGCGAGGCTGTCCTGATCTGTCACGTCAAAATAGTCGCCGCCGTACTCGCGAATCATCTCGATCAGTCGCGGTGTTGAGGACCGCCCCCCCATCATCCTCGTTCTAATGTCACTGGTGTTGATATAGATGATGTAGGGAACGATATTCCGCCGACTGAGCTCAAGGAACTCTGAATCGGGGAAATCATCGACAGCAGCATCTGTAATAATCAGGATCGCGCGATTCATATTTTCGTTGCCGCCCATCGCCGCTTCGTCCTGATCGAACGCCTTGACGATCGAACGGAGCGGTCGGATGATGTTGGTATCCCCTTCCGCCGGAATGATCCTCACCTTGTCGTGAGGCACGACCATCGCTTTGTCGAGCCGCTGGGTCATGACATACGGCGCATCCCACACTTGGAAGTAATAGAGCTCGTCGTCTACGACGAAGTCGTCGACCATATACGGATAGGTCGAGAACAGCCACAATGAGACACGGTCGTTCTTTCCGGCCCGCATGTCGAGAAAGCGAAGATGGGCATCGCGGGCGACTTCAGCCTTTGACTTGTCGGAGTCGGGAAACTCCCAGGCCATCGACCCCGATGTGTCGACCAGGTCAACCCGGACCCGCGACTCGACATACCCGCTGACCTCTTCCGTTGCAGTCAGAAACGGGTCAGCGGCTGCGATCAGGATCAGTGAAAGCGCTCCCACAATCAAGATTTTTGGCGCGGCGTGCAGAACCTTGACCCACACCCGTTTCTGGTATGCGGACGCGATCGCATGTCCGGAATGATGGCGGCTGTGCTTCCGGCGCCACAGGACCAGCCGCGCCGCGGTCAGGAACACGGCAACCACGATCAGCGCCGCGAGCGAAATGGCCATGGCCACATCACCGTACCGGACCTGTCCATACTCGGTCTCGGTCAACTCTTGCAGGCCGGCCGCCAGGAACGTGACAAATTCGGTCCAGGTTAGGAGCATGGGTCACATCTCTAGACGCCAAACAGTCCTTTAAACCGCGTCCACAACTGGATATGTGGCCGCAACCTGGCGATCGACGCAGTCAGTTCGGCGGCTTCAGCGTGCGGATCGTCGATCGGTTCCAGTGTATCGAGCTCCAGACCGCGCTGGTAGGTTACAAGGCGGGCAGCGAGTGCAAGCAACGCGTCCTTCCGATCACCATCACGCAGACCCTCAATATGCTTCTGGATGTCCTTCGGCGTGTCACCGGTGTGGAGCTCACGAATCTCGGCCCGAAGAAACTCTCGCCCGGAGATCAAGAGGGTGCGCTGAACATCGTAAACCGCCGACCCGTTGGCCCCTGGTGCAAGGTCTTCCAGTAACCGGATACCGGTAAGCAGTGTCCGTCGGGCCTGCCAGATGGACGGTGCGAGGGGAATCTGGGCCTCCAGTCGCTCGATCTCGTCGGCCTCCCGCTGCTGGTCTTCTGACATTGTGTCGGGCCGCCGCGCCTGCCGAACCAGCATGACGAACCAGGCCAGCAGCGGAAGCGGCGCCACGCCCCAGGCCAAGATCCGAAAACCGGTTGCGCGTGTCTGAAACTCGCCCAACTCAATGGTGTCGCGTATGTCGAGCTCCGGCACGTCATTGATGGTGGTCACATATCGAACGAAGCCACCCTCGGCGTCAATCTGCTCGACCTCAACATCTTCCACGTCTTCACCGAGATCACGGGTCAAGTAATAGAAGCTGAAGCCCGGCAACACGTAGAACGCCTTCTCTGGCGCAATCAACCGGAGTCCGTACTCAAAGTCCCAGATGTACTCGTCGCCGACCTGACGTTTGTAGACATCAAGGGAGACCCCCTCGAACGGGTGCACCGGAAGATTCTCGGGCGCCATCCGATCCTCGAGGATGATGATCTCTTTACCCTCGCTAATCAGATCGGGAAATCGGACGCGATACGTCTGGGTGATCACGTCGCCCGTCTTGACGACGGTTGGCTCCAACTCGAGAGTTTCCACCTGGACCACCGATGTCCCCGCCGGCATTTGATCCGTCTCCGATGCTTGCCGAGCCAACAGGGTCGGTATCGATACCGAGACGATCGCCACCGCCGTTGCTGCCAGCGTCTGCACACACCTACCGCTCTGCGTCATTTCAGTCAGTCTCTATTCGCCTACCCACGCCCTATCGGGCGGTACGTGAAATCAGGAACTTCGGTAACTCCTCGGTGTGGTTGTCCGGTGTTAAGACTACCGAATCAATCCCACATCTGTGCTTTAGGGCGTACTGGAGCGTGGTGCGAGTTTCCTCAATGTTCCGCCGAATCGCACCGGCTTTGCGAGCTGAGATCACGGTCTGCTTTCCTGTCTCCATGTCCGAGATCCGGATGTACCCCAGGGGGTTTCTCACTCGGAACTCTTCAGGGTCGTCCAAGATGAAGAACATCATATCGTGCTTCGCGGCCAGCATTCTCAGGAGCTTGAAATCGATTGAGGTTTGGTCGTTCAATATGTCAACCACATCGGAGATTACGATCAGCGAATGTCGCAACTTCAGCCGGCTCGCCAGGAATTTGAGAGGTACCGAAAAATCGGCTCCCCGCCGCGTTGGGAACTCTCGTTCCAGAGCCAATTTCTCGAAAATTTGCTGCGCCATGTGGAAGACCTGAGACGTGCCCAGCTTTGGCTTCAGATACATCTCCACCTGGTCCGAGAACCCCAGCAACCCGACGGGATCTCGAAGATTCGCGCGGGTTAACCCGATATTGCCAAGTAAATCAAGCATCAGAAGCGCCTTGTTGGACTCCTGCGAAATCTGGAACAAGGTCGAATACGACAAGTCGACAACAAGAAGTGTTCGGAGCTCCTTTGGTTCCATTCGCTCGATCTTGTACAGCTTGTCCGGGTAAGTGCGAAGGCTGATGTTCCACGCGATATCTTTTAACGGCTGCCCGGGGCGCCACCGTTCCACGCCGACGATGTCGTAGCCGGCGCCTTTGAATGCACTCTTGTGCTCGCCGTAGTGGATACTGGTCGATCTCTTCCTGGACTTGATTCCGTGTTTGATGTCGCGGAACCTGGCAAACACCTCTTCTACTTCCACGGAGGTATTTCCATGTCCTGGATGATCTTCTGCAACAGCTCCTCCTTGACGACCGAGAACTCCATACCCTCCCTGAGGACCAGACGATGCGCCAGTACCGGCTCGGCAACCGCCTTGATATGGTCTGGCGTAATGACCAGATCACCGTTGAAGAACGCAAATGTTCGAGCCACCGCTTCCAGGTGAAAATGGACACGCGGCGAGATCCCAACCCGAATGTACTCCTTGACCGTTCGCGCAGCCGGACCCTGCACCCGATGGGGTCGCGTGTTGCGGATCAGCCGTGTCTTGTATTGCTGCGCGTAGTCCGACATCGTCACGTTGTCGAAAATATACTGTGCGATGTCAAGCACCTCGTACAAATTAGTCAGCTTCTCGACTTTCTTGCCAACCACGTTACGCGCGCTGATGTTCAGCTCATCTTCTTCGTCCTCAGGATCCCACATATTGACCGACAGGGTGGTTCGGTCGAGCTGAGCCACGGGGTTGGCGAACGTTCCTTCCTCTTCGCCGAAGATATTTTCCGTGCAGATCACCATAAAGAACCGGGGTCCGGTGATGTCCGTGAAGTCGCATGACAACGGAAACAACGGAAGCACCTTCCCCTCAGCTAAATTGCCGTAGTCAGATGCCAGCGTGGCCGAGCTCTCCTCCATACCTTCAAGTATTGCGGCCTTGGTCTTACCAGACAGGCGATTGTCCTCGTCGATGAGAACGATGTGAGCCATCAGCTTCCCGGGCTTGAACTGGATTTTCCTTGTACCGTCGACCTCTTCAATGATCGTCTCGTACCCAAGGATGTCCTCAGGCATATATGTCGGAAGCCCCTGGATTCGCTCAAATCTTGCATCTATCGCCATTGCGGCCGCACTGACCAGGTCTGTTTTTCCTGTTCCCGTCGGTCCCTTGAACATGACGTGCGGCTGACGCAGCATTTTGGCCTGGCTGAGCTTGTCGGTGTACGGCAGCAAGGTGAATAGCGCCCACGACAGAATCCTGGCAGCATCATCGAGCCCATACAGCCATTTCGTCGACTCGGCCTGGAAACGCGCCACAACTTCCTTGGCGTGATCGAAGTCGACCGACGGCTTGGTTTCCACGGTCATCTCAAGAGTCCCCCGAGTTTGTTTTGATCGGTTTCTTCGACACTCAATCCGATACGTCGTGAAGGGCGTAACTGTAACATGTCATGATAGATAGCGCTAAGGAGTATCATGCGCCATGCTCAGAGCTTGACCCGCGCCCCCACAAACACGCTCCGAGGTGATCCGGGGCTGACGAAGCGCGGGTCGTCCGCGCCGGGAGCCTCCTCAAGCACGAGCTCAACCTCAGCCAGGACCCCGAACGTGGAGTAGTCGACGGCAAAAAGGTTGTCGACCCGTCCAAACAGTTCCAGCGACTCATTGAGAGCATAGGCTGAGCGAAGGTTGGTGGTCGTGTAACCACCTAAAGGGGCCTGGTCGTTGCCCTCATCGCCGACGAAAATCCGGCTCGAGGCCACAACCGCGTCGAGCGAGATACTCCACCCAGATGTCACATCGTATCGCCCGCCCAGCTTGAAACTATGACGGGGAATACCGGGTAGGCGATCACCGGGCGTCACAGAGATCTCACCGTTTGAATTTGCGGCATCGTTCACGGCCACATTACTCGGCAGCACCAAAGACGACTCGAAGGTTGCCTGGATGAGGCCGTAACTCGCGTACCATCCGAAACGGTCGGTGCTGCCGCTGAGTTCGGCATCGAAACCCACCCGAAGGGTGTCGCCAGCGTTCTGAAAGAAGCCGGTGCCGAGCAACTCCGGCGACGCGATGAAGAGAATGTCGTCCCGGATCCCTGTTCGGTAGGCAACAACCGACCATTCCTGGTCACTCCCGTGGACGCTGAAACGACCCCTTGCACCGCTCTCGACTGAACGCGCGACCGCCTGTTCGAGAGGTGGATCCGAGACAAACGCGTTCGGCACGCGGCACGGCTCCTGCGGATCTGCACAGCTCAGTTCAGCCGCAGTCGGTGCCCGGTTGGCTTCGGTGTAGCGTCCCACGAGAGACAGCGTGTCAGAAGTCTGATACACCACCCCTACGGCGGGATTAAAACGGGAGAACGAGTGGTCGCCATTCAACGATGTACCCAGCCGGTCAAAAATCGTGATCTGCGAGTCGTTGAGCCGGCCAGAGACAGTCACGTGCCACCGATCCAACAACGATATTGTGTCTGCAAAATAGATTCCGAGAGACCGGTTCTCCGTCTCGAGCGAGGTATTAAACAGATCGTCGGGCGTGTCTTGAAACTCGCCTGCAAACAACCCTGATCCCACCACCGTACGGTCCCGAGTCAATGTTCCGACCTCGCTGTTCGAACGGAATTCGACATCGGCCAGATCGATGGATGCGCCAAAGACCAGCGTATTGGTGTGCCCACCAGGACGGTGCGTGCCGGTGAACTGGACCGAGCTTCCGTACCCCTTTGACCCAGTTGTCGAGCGGTTGAAGGCCGCATCGCCCTCGGTGTCATCGCCGGTGATGAACCTACCGGTCACGACATCGACAAGCGGAGTCATAGCAGACACGTCATCGGCAGCGTCGTTGTCGGCCAAACGATCAAGGAGACCAGCGTCATCATCAGCACTCGGATCGTCATCCCCAGTGCCCGCGCACAACGTGTTAGCCGGAGCACCGAGCGGCAGGACGTCATTGTCGCAGACGCTGAAGTCAGCTTCGTCGCCGTTTAGAGTCTGGCGAGCAAGGTCACGGTAAAAACCGTTTGCCTGGAGAGACCACGCTTGGGAAAGCAAGATGTTGAGGCGCCCCTGGCCAAAGGCAAGCCGGTTCTCGGTAATGTCAGGAAAAGTAAAGACCGCCGCTCGGTCGACGTCGAGTAACTCGATCGGGGCCGGACCGTTTCCGTTAAGCGTGCTGTCGGCATACGTGAAGGTGACGCCCGCATCGACACGACTTCGTCGGTACCCGAGATCGGCCACCGCCTGCGTAACGCCGGAATCGGATGCGGTGCGCCAGCCGGTCTCATTGAATCTGGTAGCACCGAGGTAAATGGCCCAGGGACCACGCGTGGCACCGAATTCTCCGGTTCCACTGAAACGCTCGAAGGAACCACCCTGAACCTCGCCTCTAAACCCGGTCGTCTTAAACCCGTTCTTGAGACGAAGGGCAAGTGCGCCGCCTAGAGCGTTGAGACCAAAAGTCGGCTCGGCACCCGCCGTAAGCTGCATGCTCTCCATCGCAAACTGCGGAATGAGGTCGAACTGGACGATATCGCCAAACGGCTCGTTGATACGCACTCCGTTCTGAAAGACCGCCACGCCCTGTGGTAGGCCAAGTAGCGGCGAAGCAGTGAACCCGCGAAACCTCAACGTCGGCTGCATCGGATTGCTGATTGCACCCTCCAGTGTCACGCTCCCAAAACGCTGCTGTAACGCGTCGGCGATGGATGTCGTTCCTAGCTCAGCCAGCTCGGTCGACTCGATCACCGACACCGCGGCTGGAATCCTCCTCCGGTCCACTCCTCCTCCCAAAACGGGTGCAACCCCGACAACATCCAGCTGCTGTGCGAAGGGTGAGATGGTCAGCTCAGCGCCAAGGACGCGCACCTCTCCGACCCTGATGTGGACCGATTTCTCCACCACGACGAACCCTGGCATCGCGAACCGAACCGTATAGATGCCTGGCAGGAGCGAGGCCAGCCGGTAGGAACCGACCGCATCGGTGATGAGCACGGAAGGGGTTGACCCTGCTGATGACGTTACCCTGACGGTCGCCCCGGCGAGCACGCCGCCTTGCTGATCGGTAACCTGGCCTTCAAGCGTGCTTGTCGTCTGAGCGGCCAGACCAGTCGAACCAATCAGACATAGGCCAGCAACTACAACGGCGGACGCAACCCGGCTCACCGCGCCCCGAAGCTAATCGTAAGACCACCGTAGATCTCCCGCCCCGGAGAGGGTTCGTAGTAGCGCCTACCAAAGGCATTGGTAATCGCCGACGAGTTGTAGCGCTCGCCGAAAATATTGTCGAGCCCGACAAACGGACGTACGTTCGAATCATTCCACTGAGCGTCGTATCCGAAACGAAGATCGACGACCGTATACGCCCAGTTAAAGACGGTGTTCCGGTTGTCGAGAGTGAACGCGTCAACCCACCGGACGCTGCCGCCAGACTGCAAGCCGAACGGCGCCGTGTAGTTGAACCCGGTAAAGATCCGGTGCGGTGGTGCCCCCGGTTCGAGTTTTCCTGAGAAATCGGCCGAATCAGTCTTGAATTCCTCGAATACGAAGTCCTGATATGTGTAGGCGAAACGGGTACTGAAGCTGGAACTCGGCTCCCAGCTGAGCGCCAGTTCGACGCCGTCACGCGACGACTTGCCCGCATTCTGGAAGTAGTCCTGGGACAGGTAATTTTCGAACGAAACCAGCGCGTTGTCCACGTTGGAAACGTAGACCGCAACCTCATACCGTACCCGCGCCGGTTCGATGAGCCCTCGCACGCCGACCTCAAAACTGCGGAGATCCTGCGGGCCAAGATCTTGATTGAACCCGCCCTCGCCCGTTGGAGTATTCGACAACTCCACGGTAGTCGGTGTCTCGTAGGCAGTCGAAAAATTGGTGAAGATGTTCACTCCGGGTGCCGCCGCGAACGTCGCACCAACCGACGGGCTGACCGCATCCATAGTCCGGCCGCCGGACTGGTCGCCGTCGTCCAGCTTCCGATCTCCGGCGTTGAAATCGTAGTAGTCCCACCGGACCCCGGCTGTGAGCGCCACGCGGTCGGTCGGCACGATGGTTACCTGAGCGAATGGACCGGCGGAGAGCACATCCTCCGTCTGGTCTACCCGTAATGTGCCGTTGGTCGACTCTCCACCCGGGCTGGCAGGTTTAACCTGGGCAAACTCTTTCCGATCGTCATTCTGCGACGCGACGTCGAACCCGGTGGCCCACTCGACACCGATCGACCCAACCTGCGTACCCCCAAGATACTCAGACCGAAAGCCGAAACCGCCGCGGCTCAGCTCGATGTTCTGGAACGCGCCGATAGCGTCCAGCTGTCGCCACATTCCCCAACCGGTGGCCCGGAACAGCTGAGTGCCGCTGAAACGGTGCTCCAGGGTCAGACCGCCCTGTCCCTGGTTGGTCCCCTCACCCCAGTGTCGAGACAATGCCACCCCACGGGCCAAACACGCGCCAGATAGGCAGCCACCGGTTGACGATCTCACCGGTTCGGCACGGGCAGTGGCTTCGTTGAGAAAGCTGGAACTCTCGGCGAACGGCGCATCATAAAGGTTGAAGACGGCGCGGATATCGGTGCTAGCCGACAGCTTGTGTCGGACGACTGTGTTCGCCTGGGTGATCTTGGCGGCGCTGTTCTGACGAAACCCCTCGGTTGCAAACCGACTCACGCTCGCCATGAATTGGGTGCCGTCGTTTCCACCGTCGGCTCTGATCTGCTGCCGGTTATACCCATAACTACCGAACTGGATGTCAGAGGTGAGGGTCAGCGGGCGTGAGGTATCGAACGTGGTTTCCATATTGATCACACCACCGGCCGAGTTCCCGTAGAGCACAGAGCTCGGACCACGGACCACGTCGATCCGTCCCACCGACCCGAGATCGACGTTCCCCGGTTCGGTTGTGCCGTCGGCCGTCGTGATCGGGATACCGTCCTGGATGATAGCGAGCCCTCGCAGGCCAAACCGAGGCTGCGGCGCGCGTATACTGAGCCCGATGCCACCAGACAGACCGTAGTTACGTCGGTTCTGGACGAACAGCCCTGGAATCCCACGAAGCGCCTCATCGAGCGAGGTCCGACGCTGCGCGAATTCGATTTGGTCCCGCTGGACCACGGTAACCGACTGCGGAATGGAGGAGAGTTGTTGGTCGGTTCGGGTGACGATCACAGTCTCAGCGAGCGGGGCGATCGTGAGAATGAGATCGCGCGTGGTCGTTTGGCCTGCTGTTACGGTCACGGTGAACAGCTCGCTGCGGAACCCTGGCAGCAGGGCCGAGACGTCGTATTCACCTGCATCCAACCCAGAAATTTCGTAGTTTCCCCTGGCGTCGCTCACCGCGACCAGGGAGCTAGCGGTGTCCACAGGTGTTGCGGTAACAATGACACCAGGCAGCACCCCCGCACTCGTGTCTTGGATATTGCCCTGCATCGTGCCAGACGTCTGAGCAGTCAGCGTCGAGACACCCACCATACTCAACGCCAGAGTAATCGAGCACACGGCTCGTCGACCCACTAATTTTTGTGTCTTTGTCGTCATGACTGCCCTCCTTACACCTGCCAAAGTCACGGAATGACAACCAAGACTGCGATGTCAGGCCGTTTTATTCTATCGCCAGCTAGGCTCCTGCAAGCCTTAATAAGACTGTCGTTCAATAAACTCCAAAGTCGAAACATTTGTTCCGCGAGATGGCACAGAGACATAACCCCGTAACTCGAAGGCCCTTGCACTCAGGCGGCAGCTTTTCGTCCAGGGGGCCGGGCCATTGAAATTGATATCAAGGCTATAACAGACAACCCAGCCGCAATATAAAAAGCATTCGCGTAGCTGCCCGTCGCCACAAAGACGCGACTAGCGATTAGCGGTCCGATAATTCCAGCCACACCGTAAGCAGTAAACAAAAGCCCGTAGTTTAGTCCTAAATACCGCGTTCCGAAAAAGTCCGCCGTGGTTGTGGCAAACACCGACAGTTGCGCCCCAAAACACCAATAGACTACGGCAACGAGCACATAGAAGAGAACCGCTTGCTCACGCCCGATATACAAAGCGGGCATTGCAAGGGCCGACACGAAGATCATGACCCGAAGGGTTGTCAACCGTCCGACCAAGTCGGACATCCACCCTGAGAGAATCCGGCCACTAGCACTGCCAACAGCGCCGAACAAGACCGCGACTGCAGCAGCTACCCCAACGCTGTTAGCTAATGGTACGAGTTGGCTGATCGTCATAAGCCCCGCGGTAGTGCCCAAACAGAAAGCTACCCAAAGGAAGTAAAACGCAGGAACGCCAAGCATTTCTTTCGTCGGGATGTCACGCTCAGACCGCTCAGGTGCTGGTGTCGGGGTCCAGCCTTCCGGTTTGTACCCAGCTGGAGGATTCTTTAGTAAAGCCGTACCCAGCATACACATCAAAAACAGCACGACACCCAAAATCCGGAACGTCATCCGCCAACCGACCGCGTCAATCAGTTGTAGCGCGACCGGTGTCACGATGGCTGAACCCGCACCATATCCGGCAACCATTAAGCCAACAACCAGTCCCCGCTTGTCCGGAAACCACTTGGACCCCACCGGAATTGGTGTGGCGTAGCCGAAACCGTTTCCAGCGCCCACAATGAAACCGAAGACCACGTAGAGGTACATTAGGGACGTAGTGAAGCTGGATAAAATAAATCCGAGACCCACAAGCGTTGCACCAATTGCTGCACAAATGCGCGGACCACGTGCATCCTGAATACGACCGGCCAGAATAAACGAAAGTGCAAATGTGACGATCGCAATCGAGAACACCCATGAGGTCTGGGAGCGATCCCACCCGAATTCCTCCTCTAGCGGAGCAACGAACACACTCCAGGCATACAGAGAACCTAGAGCGAGATTCATGGACATGCCCCCGGCGACGGCAAGCCAGCGATTCATAGTTAGTCCTCGATCGAAAAGGGTAAAAGTGGTGCACAGCGTATCCGGCCTCGTCAGGGTGGTCAATACCAACCATAGATGGGCAGCTCAGTCGGCACGCGATAGGATCAGGCGGGACGCCAGCCTGGGCCCAGGCCTCGACCGGACGGTGGACCCGGAGTCGGGTCGGTCCGCGCGACCCAGAAAGCGTTAACCGGTGCCAAAGACAACTTCTCCTTCATCCTCCTCGTCATTCGTCGGTCTGGTCGGAAATCTCGGCGAGCGACTGTCGACCTTCACCCAACGGTGGATCCCCGACTCATGGGTCGTGTGCATGGTGCTCACGATCGTGGCGATTCTTCTGGCCATCGTCGGCGCCGGTGCCACTCTGAACGAGTCGGTCCTTGCCTGGGGTGGCGGTATGTGGTCGCTGCTTGAGCTGGCCATGCAGTTCTCGATCGCCATGATCGCCGCCCACGCATGTGTTTCCTCGCGACCCGTGTTCCGACTGCTCGACCGACTCGCCCGCCTCCCCGACCCGGACCGGCCACTACAGGCGATCGTGCTGATCGGCGCGTACTCCATGGTGACCGGTTACGCGAACTGGGCGCTGAGTATCGTGGCATCCGCACTCTTCGTCCCGTTCGTGGCCAGACGCAACCCCCGGGCCGACATCCGGGTACTGATCGCCGGCGCATATCTCGGTCTCGGCACGGTATGGCATGGCGGTCTCTCAGCGTCGGCCCCCCTGATCCTGGCGACACCAGGAAACCCGTTGATCGCGCCGGCCACCGGAGAGCCGGTCATCAACCGGCTTGTCCCGGTCACGGAAAGTCTGTTCAACCCGTTCAATCTGACCTACCTCGTGGTGATCTTCATCGTCGCACTGGCGACCGTGGTCGCGTTGCATCCACGCGGGGCCCCGCAAACGCTGACGGATAAACAGATTGACGACATGCTGCCGACCCTGCCCGAGGAGAAACCCTCGGGCACGCCAGCCGCGGGACTCGAGTCGTTTCGTGGCTGGGTCATCCTGGCCGCAGTGCTCATCGCGTATCCCCTGGGACACTCGATCGTGACGCGTGGGTTTGGAGCGACCTGGACGATCAACGCCTACAACGCCGTGTTTCTCGTCGCCGCGCTCCTGCTGCAAGGACGCCCAGCCAACGTCGTGCGCGCCTTCTCGAACGGCGCCAGGACGGCATCAGGCGTCATCCTCCAATTTCCGTTCTACGCCGGGATTTTCGGGGTGATCAACAACACCGAACTTGGTGCGTGGCTCGGTGGGCAGTTCGTGCGGGTCGCGACAACCGAGACCTATCCGCTGGTCGTGTATTTCTACTCGGGCTTCATGAACATCTTTGTCCCATCGGCGGGGTCGAAATGGCTGATCGAAGCACCGTATCTCCTTCCCGCAGCCGCGGAGCTTGGCGTCTCCGCGACGACAACCGTGCTCGCCTATGCCTACGGCGACTCGACGACCAACCTGATCCAGCCGTTCTGGGCGATTCCGATCCTGACCGTGACGGGGCTTCGATTCGGAGATATCCTCGGCTACACCGGCATCGTCGCGATTGTCTGCATGATCACGAGTATCGTGGCGATGCTCCTGATCCCCCCGATGCTGTAGGGACGCTCACCGCAGCCTCGGTCTGGCGTGCCAGACAGGAGTGGACCAGAGCCGTTTCATGACGGGGAGCCACCAGTCGGGGTCACGGGCCCTCGACCCTACTGTCGGTCTAGTATCTGCTCGATCTCGTCCATCACCCGGTCCATCCGGGCGATCAGAGCATCGTACGGGGCATCTGTTGCGAGGTCGATCCCATATTCCTGCAACAGCTCGTAGGCGTGGCGAGACCCACCGGCTGACAGCACGGCAAGATAGTCGTCGCGGGCCTGATCGTCTCCGTCAAGAAACCGCTCGGCGAACATCGTTCCACCCGCAATCGAGGTCGCGTATTGGAAGACGTAGAAGTTGCGGTAGAAGTGAGGGATGAACGCCCACTCGACCGCATAAGCCGGATCGTATGTGAGCACCCCTTCATCGGACCCGTGGTACTGCCGAACCAGCTGCTCGTAAAGCTCCGTCATTCTGGCGCCCGACAAGGCCTCGCCAGCCTCAACAAGCTCATGAATCCTGAGTTCGAACTCCGCAAACATGGTCTGGCGAAAAAAAGTTCCACGCACCGCTTCGAGTGCGGTCCCGAGATAGTACAGACGCTCTTGGTCGGAGATGTCCTTCGACAGCATGTGCTCCTGGAGCAGCACCTCGTTGGTTGTCGATGCGATCTCGGCCGTGAACGTTGCATAGCCAGCCGTTTCGTAGGGATTTTGAGCCTGGGACAGCAACGTGTGGAGGGCATGTCCCCACTCGTGGACGAAGGTGGAGACGTCGTCATAGACACCGTTGTAGTTGAGCAGAAGATAGGGATGCACGTCGTAGACGGCGCCGTACATGTAGGCGCCCGACGCCTTTCCCTCTTGCGGATACACGTGCATCCAGTTACCCGACAGTGCTTCCCTCAACACGTCAACATACGCGGCTCCGAGCGGCGCCGCCGACGCCAGCGCCAGCTGCTTCGATTCGTCGAGGCTGAACGTGCGATCTGAAGCAACCAGCGGCGGGTAGATGTCGTAGTACGCGAGGTCATCGACACCCAGCATCCGCTCGCGGAGCCGGAAGTAACGATGAAGCGACGGTAAATGCCGGTGGGTCGACGCGATCAGCGTGCGGTAGACCTCGACCGGGATGTTGGGCCCCGACAACGCCGCGTGCAGCGCGCTATCGTACTTGCGCACTTTCGCCCTGAACACATGAGCTTTGACCTGAGTATCGAGCGTCTGCCCCAGAGTGGCCTCATACCCCTTCCAGCTTTTCCAAAAACTGTCAAAAACGCGCTTGCGGTCGTCCCTGTTCTGGGATGCTCGGTGAAGCGAGTACGCCGCCTGGTTCAACCGGACCTCTTCTCCACCCGAGAGTGTGACCGTAGGGAATGGCAGATCCGAGCTCGACAGCATCGCGTAGATTCGTTCCGGTCCCTGCACCACCGGACCGGTCGCGGCGATGATCTGCTCAGCCTCGCTCGAGAGTGTGTGGGGTTCTTGCCTCAGGATATTTCGAAGGTTGAACGCGTGCTTCGCCAGACCTGGGTCTTCGGCGATATAACGCGCGACCGTCTCCGAACCGACCCCGAGCAGCTCCGGTGACACGAAGCTCGTCGCCTCCCCGAACTCCGAGAGCAGCGACGCCGCAACGCTTCGTCTCTCCTGGTGTTCGGCGACCCGGCGGTCTTCGTCGGCTTTGAGAAACGCATACACGTACAGCCTGGCGAGCTCCTTGTCTGACGCACTGATCGCGTCAAG
>CAUZDY010000010.1:0-85081 GCA_963578805.1 Vicinamibacteria bacterium
CGTCAATCTCAACCAGCCGGTCAAATGGGGCGGAGGTGCGCTCGATGTGGGCTTCGACAACAATCGTCAATCAACAACTAATTTCTTCTCGTCCTTCAACCCTGGCTATCGCAGCGTTTTCACATCGCGGTATACACAACCTCTGCTCCGAGGCTTCCGTGTTGACAACAACCGAACACAGATCCAGGTCACCCGGATCAACCGTGACATCTCGGATATTGATCTTCGCCAAACCATCCTCAACACAGTCGCCGATGTCGAGAATGCCTACTGGGAGCTGCTTTACTCGGTGGCCAGCCTCGCGGTCCAGCAACAGGCGCTCGACCTCGCTGAACAGCTCGTTCGCGACAACAGGGCCCGCGTCGAAATTGGGACCCTCGCCCCGATAGAGGTCGTGCAGTCGCAGGCCGAGGCCGCCGCGCGTCGACAGACACTCGCCCAAGCCCAACAGACGCTTCGAACCGCTGAACTGGCGCTTAAACGACTTATCGTCGGCGGGACACAGGATGATCTCTGGACCGCAGAACTCAGCCCGATCGACCAACCTCGGCTCAGTCAACCACCGATCGACATTCCCAGCGCGGTAAATAACGCACTGGATCAACGTACAGACCTTGACCGCGCGCGACGACAGCAAGATATTAACCAGCTGAACGTCCGCTCACTCAGAAACAGCAGTCTACCCACACTGGATCTTGTCGGGACGTTTCAGCTGCAAGGCCAAGGCGGAGACCTCCTGGTCCGCGACTTTCTGGGCGGCAAGGCAGAACGGATTGTCCCCGGCGGGTACGAAGACGCGCTTAACCAAATCGTCGACGCGGACTTCCCGATCTGGGCAGTCGGCCTACAAATGACCTATCCGATCGGTACGAGCCCGGAAGAGGCCGCCCTGGAACGCGCGCACCTCCAGGTGCGTCAGACCGAGGCTGAGCTTCGACAACTCGAGCTCTCGGTCGCCACCGAGGTCACCAACGCCGCACTTCAGGTTGAGAGTATCAGCGAACGAATCGATGCGGCGAAGATCTCGCGTGAATTAGCTGAGGAACAGCTTAACGCCGAAGAGAGCAAACTCCAGGTTGGTCTGTCGACGAACTTCTTTGTTGTCCAGTCACAGCGAGACCTGGCTACCGCGCGAGACGCGGAGCTTCGTGCGATTTTGGACTACCAAAAAGCGCTCGTCGAACTCGAGCGCCTACAACAGACCTCCCTCAGTCGGACGGGAATCTCAATCGTCGGCGGTGGCGGTGAATAGACGGCCGAAGCGTACAATCGTAGCAATCCGGACTTAACGGAAGAAACAAGATTCACGCTTGTAGAGACACCAAAGGATATGGGACTCGTGTCATGAAGAAAGCGTTACTCGTCATCATACTTCTGGCGGGTGGAATAACCGCCTACGGGTATCTCATTTACGGCACGACCGAGTTTGTCCCAGAAGTCAGAACGACACTCGTCACTCAGGGCGACATTGTCGATACCGTCGGGGCAACCGGAACACTGGAAGCGGTCACGACGGTCAGTGTCGGAAGCCAGGTTTCCGGCATTATTGAGGAACTGTCTGTCGACTTCAACTCGATCGTCCGTGCCGGCGACGTTATCATGCGGCTCGATCCGTCACTCTTTCAAACTCAGGTTGCTCAGGCACGGGCCAACCTGGTGCGAGCCGAGGCCGATACCGAGGGGCTCAAGGTATCCCTCGACGATGCCCGGACGCAGCTGACACGCGCCGAAGACCTCGCGGCCAGGCAGTTGATCTCCGAGACGGAACTCGAAGCAGCCCAGCTGACGGTCCGGTCGACCGAAGCGCACCTGAAGTCATCGGAGGCGGCGATTACACAGGCCCTGGCCTCACTCAATCAGAATGAGGTCAACCTTGAACACACGGTCATCCGTGCCCCGATCGATGGCATTGTGATCTCTCGGCTGGTCGATGCCGGCCAGACTGTCGCGGCCAGTCTTCAAACCCCCGAGCTGTTCGTTCTCGCCGCAGACCTTACGAAGATGCGGGTCATCGCCAATATCGATGAATCCGACGTCGGCCGGATTCGACCGAACCAACGCGTCACCTTTACCGTAGACGCCTATCCGGGTGAAGACTTCAAGGGACTAGTCTCCCAGATCCGACTTAACCCGGTCGTCACACAGAACGTCGTAACCTATGCGACCGTGATTGACGCACCGAATCCCGATCTCCGGTTGAAGCCCGGGATGACCGCCACAATTGTTCTTGAAACAGCCCGGCGTCAGAACGTGCGACGTATCCCCAACACAGCGCTACGGTTCCGACCGACGAACGAGATGTTTGCGGTATTGGGACAGCCAACACCTGGGTCGATTCAGGCTGTAGCGTCCGCAAATGAAACGGTCGAGGCTACACTGAGCCCTACCGGTCCGTATGGCGAAGCACGCGGGGTTGGGACAGGACCTAGTGCTGGACGTGGTTTCGGGGGAGGCAGAAGCGATGGTGCCTTCGACCCGGAACGGAGACGGCAACTCCAAGAACGACTCGCTCAGATGACGCCAGAAGAGCGTGAGCAGTTTAGAGCCCGTCGCGCTGCCCGCCGTAGCGGTGGTAGCAGTGGTGGCAGCGAGCCAAGGAGCCCGGGAAGTGCACGGCAACCAGTTGACCTCTCTGGCGTTTCGAACCTCCCAGCTGTCGAACGAGGTGCCACGACGATCGACGGTCTCTTCGGACCGCTGCCAATAACAGAATCAATTGCACGCGTTTGGGTGGTCGAGGATGGTCGCCTTCAAGGAATCGACGTGCGGCTCGGGATGAGCGACGGCTTGGCGACCGAGCTCCTCGGTGGAGTGCGGCGCGGCTCAAGTCTCGAGGTCGGAGCCGCTCTCGTAACGAATGTCACGACACCGGACAACGGCCCGTCAACCTCTCGCAGCAATAGCGGATCGCCTCTGATTCCTCAGTTCGGTCGGAGAAGGTAGAAACCACTCGTGTCGATCATCTCTGTTTCCGATCTGACGAAGGTCTATCACATGGGTGACGTCGAGGTCCGCGCCCTAAACGGCGTAAGCCTTTCGATCGAGGCCGGCGAATTCGTTAGCGTAATCGGACCGTCAGGCTCAGGGAAATCAACATTTATGCACATCGTCGGATGTCTTGACCGCCCGACCTCTGGTCAGTACATCCTGGACAACCAGGACGTGTCAACGTTGTCAGGTGATGCACTCGCCGCGGTACGTAACAAGCGCATCGGTTTCGTCTTTCAAGGCTTCAATTTGCTCGCTAGGACATCCGCACTCGACAACGTCGAGCTTCCACTCCTCTACCGCAGTGGCATCCGTACATCGGAGCGTCATCGACGTGCGCACGAAATGCTTGAGACCGTCGGTCTTACCGACAGGAGGGATCACCATCCAAACCAGATGTCGGGTGGTCAACAACAACGGGTCGCAATCGCGAGGTCGTTGATTAACCGGCCATCGATCGTCCTCGCCGATGAACCAACCGGAAATCTTGATTCACGCACGAGCACCGAGATCATGGATATCTTTCAGCGACTGAACCGAGAACAGGGGATCACGGTGATTTTGATCACCCACGAACGTGAGATCTCCGAATACGGGCGTCGAATTATCCGTTTCAGGGACGGGATCGTTGTGTCGGATCAGACGAACGCAAGCCAGCGAAGCGCCGGCGATGAAATCTCGGATTTACCGACTGCGGCAGACCCGGTTGTTTCGGAATTGTTGACACGTCCCAGGTAAGGAAATCCCGTGCACGTCTTGATTATCCTTCGCGTCGCTCTGAAGGCCCTGGCCCGCAACAAGATGCGGACCGGCTTGACGATGCTAGGCATGATCATCGGTGTCGCCTCTTTGATCTCGATGGTCGCCTTGGGAACAGGTGCGCAACAACAAATCCAAGAAGAGGTTCGTGCCGCTGGCACGAACCTTATCCTGGTCCGTGCTGGAAACTTTCGCGGGCGAGGTATCAGCACGGGGATGGGTGGTGCGGCAACTCTCACCGCTAAGGACGTCGATGCCATCCGAGAACAGGTTCCGGGAGCCGTCTATCTTGCGGCGAGTGTTAATACTCGCGACCAGGTCATTGCGGGTAGTCAGAACTGGTCGACGCAGATCGAAGGAACGGACATCGAGTTTCCAATGATTCGCTTCTGGGACCTGCAATACGGCACCTTCTTCACGCAGACCCACGTCCAGAGCGCGGCCAAGGTTGCTGTCCTGGGCTCCGTGGTCAGTGACAACCTCTTCGGGGAAGGGGTGGATCCTGTCGGGCAACGTATCCGCATCAGGAATCAGTCATTTCAGGTCATCGGTGTGATGGAATCCAAAGGATCGGGTCAATTTGGACAGGACCAAGACGACACGATCCTTGCCCCTTACACCACCGTCCAGAAAAAACTACGCGGGCGCACTGGAACCAATATCTCTGGAATAACGATCTCGGCAGCGTCCCCGGATGAGATGGAGGAAATCAGTGCGCAAATCACCGCCGTGCTGAGGGAACAGCACCGCCTCGTTTCTGGTGAGGACGATGACTTCATGCTCCGAACCCAGGAAGATATCGCCAGTATGCTCACCGGCATTACCGAGACCATGACAGGACTACTGGCTGGCATCGCCGGAATCTCACTTGTCGTCGGTGGAATCGGAATTATGAATATCATGCTGGTCTCTGTCACCGAGCGCACCCGCGAGATCGGGTTGAGGATGGCCGTCGGTGCCAAGGGGCGTGACGTGCTATTTCAGTTTCTTGTTGAAGCCGTAGTGTTGAGTGTCGTCGGAGGACTCTTTGGAGTAGCTTTAGGGATTGGCCTCGCTGAGGCCGTCACCCGCTTTCTCCAATGGCCAACGGCCGTCCCAGCTAATGCCGTCGCGCTCGCCGTCGGCTTCGCCGCGGCCACAGGTATTTTTTTCGGGTTCTATCCAGCGCGTAAAGCGGCTCGACTCGACCCGATTGAGTCCCTCCGCTTCGAATAGGAGAACACGTCGTGCTCAGAACTATGATCACGAATATCGGCACCGTTCTCCTTGTCGCGTTGATCGGCGCTCCAGTCGAGGCGCAGGATGTGGACTTCTCGGGAACATGGATTCTCGATCGTGACTCCAGCGACATCCCACAAAGGCGGGACCGCGGATTCCGTGGGAGACGAGGCGGCAATAGCGGTGGTCGACAAGCCAGAGTTGACGGTGGAGGACCCGCGGCGACAACCATCTCGCACACCGACGGCGAACTCGTCATGGAAGTGCAGCTCGGCGATCAGAGCCAGACGCTCACCTACCGTCTGGACGGCAGCACCTCGCAGAATGCCGGTCCGCGGGACGGTACAATGACGTCGATATCTTCCTGGGACGACGCCACACTGGTCACCGAGGGCTCTCAGACAGTATCGACACCGCGCGGCGAATTCGTGCTTGAGATCCAGGAACGTCGCACTCTCAGCAACAACGGCCAGACGATGACCGTCTCCTCGACACGCACAACACCACGCGGGGAAGTTAAGACAACCTTGGTCTACAGAAAATCCGACTGATAGGCCTCGGTATCCCCAGCTCGACCTTCCCCAACGCTCGACTCACGACTACGTCCTAAGTCGATGCAGTAACTCGCGTACGGTGAGGCCGGTCACAGGGTCAACGAGGTCTGGAGCCACTTCCGCGAGCGGTTCGAGCACGAAACGGCGGGTCCTGAACCGTGGGTGTGGTACCACCACTTGCTCCGTATTGACGATCAAGTCACCAACTAATATGAGGTCGAGGTCGAGCGTACGCGGAGCCCCCACGAACGGCCGTTTTCGTCCCCGCTCACGCTCAATTTCCTGCAGCTGGCTCAGTAACTCCTCCGGTGGAATCGCCGACCAGCCAACCACCGCCCCGTTCAAAAAGAACGGTTGATCGCCGACCCCTTCCGGTTCGGTGTCAATGAACGGCGAAAAACGAAGCGCGTCAAGGATCTGCCGCAGTCGGGCGACCGCGTGCTGTAAATGGGATTCTCGAGACCCCTGGTTGCTCCCGAGCGCAATCGAGACCGGTCTCAGAACACTACGAACGCTGCTGCTCCTTGCAGGTGATACAGACTCGAGTCCACGGAATCGCGTTGAGACGCGCAGCTGCGATCTCCTCACCGCAGTCGCGGCAGATACCGTACGTGCCTTTCTCCATTCGCCAGAGTGCTTCCTCGATCGCCTGCATAATCTTGGCGTCGGTCTGTTTGATCTTGAGTTGAATGTGGACTTCGTTCGTACCCGTGGCCTGGTCGGCCAGGTCCCCCTGGCGGGTGTTGTTTTCCATCGCGGTCTGACGTTGCATCCCGTCACCCTCCGCGAGAATCTCGCCCTGCTTTCCCAGGAGTTTCTTCTTGTAGACCTCTAGGTCCATCGGCGCCTCGCCTCCGTCGCGCATCGCTGTGCACAGACGATTTCATCATAGCACGGCAGCCGAGACCCTCAACGGAGTGCGCTAACACCTTGTAAAGCCGAGACTACTCAGCTCGCAGCGTCACCATCGGCTTCCGACGCAGCACGTCGATACTAGAACCGACACCAACGACGCCCACCACCAGAGCCGTCACCACTACTCCTAGGGCATTGGTTCCCGGCGACGGCAACCACGCGATCTCGAAGACCTCCTGAGTGAGCACCCAGGTCAACACTAGGGCACCCAAGGATCCCACCAGGCCGGCCAGCGTTCCCAGTACCCCGTACTCAAGAACCAGCATCGTGGTTAGTAAACGGCGGTTCGCGCCGAGTGTCTTAAAGATGGCCCACTCGTGCAGCCGTTGGAATTTTGTCATTGCGATCGACCCAACCAGAATTAGTCCACCGCTAAAAATCGCTACGGCACCAACAACGTTGATGGCCATGACAACGTAGTCGAGAACGCGCCGGAACGTCTGAATCACATCGAACCCGTCGATGATTGACACATTGCCGTGTGCCGCCACGATATCTCGTTGCAGCCGGGCCCGAGCCTCAGTCTCTGATGGTCCCTGAAGAAAAGCCACGTAGCTGTGTGGCGCGTCGTCAAGCACACCCGGACGAAATAGAAACATAAAGCCACCACTGCGAGAATCGTCCCAGTCAACCGCCCGCACACTCGTGACACGCGCTTCGATCGATCGCCCCAGCACATCGAACTGGATGAAATCACCGACCTGCAACCCTCGTTCCTCCTGCAGGTCCTGCTCGATCGATACTTCGGGAATCAACGATGGCTGTTCGTCCCAAAATTCACCGTCAATAACCCGTTCATTCTCTGCAAGGCGCGACCGATAGGTGATGGTGTATTCTCGCCCAAGCCCAGCCTGTCGAGCCGACCGAATATCGTCAAACTGCACCTCCCGACCGTCGACGGCCGTCACCCGAGCCCGCAGCACCGGAATCATCTCCGGCACACGAGAGACCCATCGTTCGAGCACCGATTGCACCTCCTCAACCTGGTCCTGCTGGACGTCGATCAGAAACATGTCCGGCGCGCCATCGCGAAGCTCGAGAGTGAAATTGCTCAGCAGATTTGTCTGTAGCGACTGTACGGCAATGATGAAAAAGCTGCCAAGCCCGACCGTCATCAAGATCACACGGGTCTGGTTTCCAGGTCGACTCAGATTCAGCACTGCGTGCCGTAGCGGAAACCAATCGGTCGTCTGTAGCGGCTGGATCACGAGGATCAGCAGGCGACCAATAACATACAGGGCCAGCGAAACGAGCGTGAACCCCCCAACCACATAGAAACCGATTTCCGCTGATGCCGCTTGCCAACTCGCAACGAGGACCAGCCCAACTCCAACCACCACCATTGCACCGACACGGACCCAGTCCACGCCCGCCCGAAGCACCGGTAATTCCTGCCGGAGTAAGAACAGCGGCTTTACGCGGCGAATCTCCAAGAGCGGAACCAACGCAAAAAGGAGCGACACCAGCAGACCGACGGCTAGGCCCTGGGCGATCGCCGATCCAGTTAGACTAATCGAAACCGCCGACAATCCCGCCACAGTGACAGCCTGATCGGTCAACCTGTCTGGCACAGCCCACAGCGCCAGTCGCGCGACACCAATCCCAAATAGGCTCCCTCCAAGTGCCAGCAGCATCATTTGGAGCACATACACTCCCATTACCCGGCCGGTAGTGGCACCGAGACACCGAAGAATGGCGACGCTCTTGAGCCGCTGTTGGACAAATACTCGCGTCACGCTCCACACCCCGACACCGCCGAGAATAACCACAACAAAACCTACGAGACTCAGGTAGTTCTCGGCTCGGCTCAAATTGCGCTCGATTCGATTTTCAGTTCCTCGATACGAACCGACACGCACGAAGGCTTCCGCGAGATCCTCCCGAAGCTGGTCCACCAGTGATTCGACCCGCACCGCATCCGGTACTTTCAGAAGGAGCTGGCGGTTGGCACGACTGGCGAACATGAGTAGGCCCGTCTCTTCAACCGCGTCGTGCGAGGCCAGGACACGCGGTCCAAAACTAAAGCCGCCGAGCCGACGGCCCGGTTCGCTCAGGATGACGTCACGAATGGTGAACTCAATCTCCCCAATCGCGATCTGGTCTCCCACTGATAGTCCTAGCTGGGTGAGGAGCTCTGGTCCCACCAATACCCCGTGGTCTCGTAGAAGGTCGAACGAGTAGGGCCGACCGGTTTCCAAATTAAATCGCCCGTAAAACGGAAACCCACTTTGCACTCCCCGCAGCTCCACGACTTTTGTTCGAACATCGTCCTCGCCAAGCAGCCGTGCCATCGTCGTCATATCGACCGTCTCGGTCCGCTCGACACTCGGGAGCTCCGATAGGCGCGCGGCAATGGCAGTTCGGGCGTCAGCCGTCAGTGGCTGACGCGTCCTGATGTAGACGTCACCCGCTGTGAGCGTGCGTGCTTCAGCAGTCAGAGCCACTCCAACGTTCTGGATCAGCGATCGAAGCGCCACAATACCGCCGACCCCGACCGCCACGGAGAGGAAAAAAAACACTAAGCGTCGCCACGATGCGCGAAGTTCTCGGAAGGTCATACGCAGTACAAAGTTCATATGCGTCAAACCTCGGCTAGTCCGATATCTTCCCGTCTGTGATCACATCAGTCCGGCCATCGCGCATCGAAAGGACAACCTCACTCTGGTCGGCGAGTTCGGCGTCGTGAGTAACCATGACAACCGTCACACCTTGTCTGATATTGACCTCTCGTAACAGCTCGACGACGTGTCGCCCATTCTTCGAGTCGAGATTGCCCGTTGGCTCGTCAGCAAGCAGGATCGGGGGATCGTTGGCCAAGGCTCTGGCGATCGCGACTCGCTGCCGTTCACCACCAGACAACTGCGAAGGATAGTGATGGCCGCGGTCAGTCAACCCGACTTTTTCCAACAGTACCTTCGCCCTCTCACCCGCGTTTTTAGTCCCAGCGATTTCGAGCGGAACTAGGATATTCTCGAACGCACTAAGTGATGGGATGAGGTGAAAAAATTGAAAGATGAAGCCAATTGACCGGCTTCGAAGCTGCGCTAGTCGATCTTCGTCAAGTGCCGTAATATCGACACCGTTGATGACGACGCTGCCAGTCGATGGAGTGTCAAGACCAGCTAGCAAGCTCAGGAGTGTCGACTTCCCGCTGCCGGATGGACCGACGACCGACAGAAATTGACCGGATGGGACGGATAAGTCGAGCGGGTGAAGAATGGTAAGCGGCTCACCGCCGCTCATGACAGTCTTCGAGACGCTCCGTAGCTCGATCATCACCCTTCCGATGGGGCCGCGGGCTACTGCCCGTCGCCGATCGTCATCTGCTGAACCAGGCGCTCGACAGCAGGCCAGACGTGTTCGGCAACGCGGGCTGCCCCCTCCGCGGTGGGGTGAATCCCATCCGGCTGATTCAGATTCTGTACACCCGCAACCCCTTCAAGAAGAAAAGGAACCGATGCGACGTCGTGCTCGCAAGCAAGCTGACGAAACACGTCCCGAAACGCCGTGGTGTAGACCTCACCAAAATTCGGCGGCGCCTCCATGCCGACCAGCAGGACCTTGATGCCTCTGGACTTAGCGACCATGATGATTTGGCTAAGGTTGTTCTTCATCTGACCGATCGGCAACCCCCGCAGTCCATCGTTCCCTCCGAGCGCCACGACTAGTATCTCCGCGCCTCCATCCAGAGCCCAGTCCAGGCGACGCAATGCACCCGTAGTTGTGTCTCCCGATACACCCGCATTCATGATCTGCACGTGGTAACCCGCAGCGTCAAGGTGCTCCTGTAACCGGGCGGGATAGGCCTCTGTCGCCTCCAGACCGAGACCAGCTGTCAGTGAGTCGCCCAACACCACCAGGCGTGGCGTGTAAGTCTCGAACCGACGCTGGACGCTCGTAGGGCCGTCGCTCGCCAGCGACGACCCGGCTTGCGCCGCCGCAGGTGGCGTCTGATCACATGCCGACAGACCAGCGGCGGCGATTACGATCCCGGCCAACCAGCTCCAGTGAAACGTCTGTGTCCAATGCTCCGACATCAGTCCTTTATTATGCTACACGTCATTCTCTTGATTGCCGGCCCCACAACAGCCCGTAAATCAAGACATTGACCGTCAGCACGACGCTTCCGAGGACGACCTGCGTGGCCCGAGTCAGTCCCGATGGGTACAGTACCGGCAGAAGATATCGAGCGACGAAGTCGGTCTCGTCCCCTGCAGTGACAACCTGGCCTCGCAGCCAGGCCTCCAGCGGCGTGAGCGGGCAAATTTCACCCATCCACTCGATTCCCACGCCCCAGCAGACCGCCGGAAGGTGGAGCCAGGCCACCCATGACCACCGCGCCGCAAGTAGTCCGCCGAGGATGACGAAAGCCACAAAGGCTAGATGAATACCGACGAGTAAATCGGCCAATAGGGTGTATGGCATATAAGGTGTCCGCCGCCTACGCACGCTATCACAGCCGGCGGCGGCGCGAAGAGTCTATCCGAGCAGCTAGCGGCAGCTACGCTTTTCAGATACGATTCCGGAGGTTTCTGGAAAGGCCCATGATGCGCGTCTTGACCGGTGTTGCCTGCGTTACGCTGGTCTCCTGGGGATTGGCTGTGTCGTCTATTGTCGCGCAACCATCCGACACTCGTGACGGCCTGACCGCGATTGCCGGCATCCGGGTGGGCCACCACACTCTTGACAGCCGCCCCACGGGATGTACGGTAGTCCTTACCGAGGCTGGCGCCGTCGCTACGGTTGACGTGCGCGGCGCAGCTCCCGGCACGCGCGAAACGGCTCTACTCGACCCGGTCAACACCGTCCAGAAGGTGCACGCAATTGTGCTCTCCGGGGGCAGCGCCTTTGGTCTGGCTGCCGCAGACGGCGTCATGCGGTACCTCGAGGAGCGTAAGGTCGGTTATCCGACTCGCGCGGCCAATGTACCAATTGTCCCGGCGGCTATCCTCTATGACCTCAGTATCGGTAGCGACCCCACAATTCATCCGACGGCCGAGTGTGGCTACCTGGCGGCCCAGGCCGCAACCGACAAACCGGTCGCCGAAGGAAGCATCGGGGCGGGAGCTGGGGCCACCGTCGGTAAGATCGCCGGGCTTGGCCGAGCGATGAAGGGTGGCATCGGCACGGCGATGATTCACCTAGAGAATGGTGTCCAGGTGGCAGCCCTGATGGCGGTCAACTCGGTCGGAAATATCATCGATCCAGACAGCGGCCTGCCCGTTGCCGGCGTCAGGTCTGCCGACGGATCGAAAATCGTTGCGGTGCGGGACCTTGTGCGAGACACTACGCTACTCGACACCAGAACCGGCGAGAACACGACGATCGGAATTGTGGCCACCAATACCCGTCTAACCAAGACCGAGCTTGCGATCGTCGCGCGTATGGCCCACGACGGCCTGGCCCGTGCGATCCGGCCGGCCCACACTCCGTCGGACGGCGACACGATCTTCGCGATCGCCACAGGCGAACTCGCCGACGACGTAAGTTTGTTACAGATCGGCGCACTGGCCGCCGACGCTACTGCCGACGCCATCCTCAGGGGTGTCCGTGCGGCAACTGGTCTCCCCGGATTTCCGTCGGCTGGAGATCTTCAAGGAGGTGCACCCTGAACGCTACAGTCCTCGCCGTCATTGGCATCTCGGCCATCTTCCTTGGATACCGCTTCTACTCGAAGTTCATCGCGGAGAAAATCTATCAGCTCGACCCTGACTTCCAGACCCCGGCCCATGCGATGCGGGACGACATCGACTACGTCCCGACGAATCGCTTCGTGTTGTGGGGCCACCACTTCACGTCGGTTGCCGGGGCCGCTCCCATCATCGGTCCGGGAATCGCGGTCATCTGGGGCTGGCTCCCGGCGTTTCTCTGGGTGGTCCTCGGCACGATCTTCTTTGCCGGGGTCCACGATTTCGGTGCGGTCTGGGCAAGCGTCAGACACAAGGCACGATCTCTCGGCTCACTGACCGGCGACGTCATCAGTGTCAGGGCCCGCTCACTCTTCATGGTGGTGATTTTTTTCTTGCTATTGATGGTTAATGCCGTGTTCGCCGTGGCGATTTCCGATGCATTCCAGGCGACGCCAAGTAGCGTCATTCCCGCCTGGAGCGCCGTGTTCGTCGCGATCATCATCGGCGTACTGATTTACCGCATGCACGTGGGAATCATGTGGCCGACCATCGTTGGGACGGTGATCCTCTATGCAGTTATCTCTCTCGGCGAACTGGTACCAGTCGAACTCCCGGCCACGGTGGTCAGTCTGCCGCCGTCTGCCCAGTGGATCGTGCTGTTGTTCGTCTACGCCGCCATTGCGTCGATGCTACCGGTCTGGTTACTCCTACAGCCTCGCGACTACATCAACGGCATCCAACTGTTTGTCGGATTAGGCATCCTGTATGGCGCCGTACTGATTGCCAGTCCGATGATCGTCGCACCGGCGATCAACCAGAACATGCCCGCAGCCGCCCCTCCGATCGTCCCGCTCTTGTTTGTCACGATCGCTTGCGGCGCGATCTCAGGATTCCATGGGCTCGTCGGCTCCGGCACGACCTCCAAGCAGCTCAACACCGAGCCCGACGCTCGCTTTGTCGGATATTTAGGGTCGTCTGGCGAGGGGGCATTGGCGATCGTTGCTATCATCGCCGCCACAGCCGGCTTCGCGTCACTGTCCGAGTGGGAGACGATGTATTCGTCCTTTGGGGCCGGGGGTATGACGGCCTTCGTCCAAGGAGGCGCCGTAATCGTAAATAATGGCCTCGGCCTGTCGATTTCATTCGCGGAAACGCTACTCACGGTGATGGCGGTCCTCTTTGCCGGCACCACGATGGATACCGGTGTTCGTCTCCAGCGCTATATTGTCCAGGAGATGGGCACTATCTACAACATCCCACCGTTGCAGAACGGCTATACGGCGACCGCCATCGCGGTTGGCGCCTGCTTGGCGCTGGCTTTTGGCGCGGGTGGGTCGGATGGCTCGGGTGGCATGTTGATCTGGCCCCTGTTCGGGACCACTAATCAGCTGCTGGCCGGTTTAACGCTCCTCGTGATCAGTGTAATCCTGGTCAAACTCGGCCGTCCTGCACGATATACGCTAACGCCGATGATTTTCGTGACGAGTATGGCCTTTCTCAGTGCGGTCTACCAGCTCTGGGACCTCTACGCGACCGGACAGTACTTTCTCGTAGTGGTCGACATCATGATTATCATCACCGCAGTCATGGTCATGCTCGAATCCGTGTCGGCATTCACGCGGGAACGGCGGAATGCGGCGGCGGTGACGCCGACCGGTTGACACGCGCCGCCCTACGACCAATGAGCAGTCTCCCTCGTGCATGGTGGGGACGGTTTCGGCCGCTCCTCAGCGAGTTCTACCACGCCCCCTATCGGGGGGCCGTAGCCCGGGCACGCCGAGACGAAGACGACCTATTTATGCTTTTCGTCTTTGCCGAGATGATGGGTGTCTCAAACCCAGCCACCTATTACACGCTTGAGCTGCAACCAATACTGCTCGAGCGTTTTCATGAGTGGCACCGGCGAATGGGCATGGAACATTCGCCTCTCGACCACTTCCGCTGCTGCTGATGTGAGCACGACAGATCATCGAACCCATGACAGTGAGTCTACGGGACCTGTTCGAGCATCATTTGATCTTCGTTGGGGGAAAGGGCGGGGTCGGAAAAACCACCACGGCTGCGGCGATCGCTCTGATGGCAGCCGAAGAGGGCCGGACCTGCCTGCTCGTCTCGACCGACCCGGCACACTCGCTCGGGGACATCTTCGCAACGACGATCGGCGACAGGCGGACACAGCTCGTCGATCGCGTTTGGGGGCTGGAGATCGACCCCGATGTGGAAGCCGCTCGACATATCGAGACGGTGAAGTCTCAGATGAAGAAACTCGTTCATCCGAGACTCTACAACGAAATCGACCGCCAGCTCGACCTCGCGAGTCACGCCCCAGGAGCCAGCGAAGCAGCGTTACTGGAGCGGGTGGCCGAGCTGATGGGTGACGGTGGGACTCAATTCGATCTAGTGGTTTTCGATACAGCCCCGAGCGGCCACACCGTACGCCTGCTCTCGCTGCCCGAGGTTATGGCAGCCTGGACCGATGGACTGCTTCGGCACCGGGTACGCTCCTCCCGTTTTGGATCGGTGCTCAAACATCTTGGTGGGGGTCAAATTAAAGGTGATGACCTTTCTATGATCGACAGCGCTCAGGACCATCGGGATGAGAGCCTAGGCGGAAAACTCAATAACGTGCTGGAGACCCGACGTCGTAAGTTTCTCGTCGCCCGTGACCGACTACGGAACTCCGCCACGACTGCGTTTTTGCTGGTCGTCAATCCGGACAAGCTCTCGATCCTCGAAAGCCGGAAAATTGTCAATCTGCTCGGCCGGTTCGACATGAACGTATTCGCGGTCGTCATCAATCGCGTCCTACCCGACGAGTTGGGAGCCGGAGGTGATTTCTTCGAGGCCAGATACGCACAAGAGCAAACCTACCGACGGGAAATCGCCTCGGTGTTCTCCGCGCTCCCTCAGGTCGTCGTGCCGCTCCTGTGCCACGATGTCCGCGGTCTCGATTCGCTCCGAGAAATTGGCCGCGAGCTGACGGGGGCTTGGACTGGAGCGTAGAGGTGAATGACACGCACCTCTTGGAGGCGAAAAGTGACCGGAATGACTCTCTCATCGCTCTCTCGGTCGGCACTCACGGGGATGGTCGCGTTACTGGCGAGTGGCGCTCCGTTTGCCCAGATATCTGAACCTGCTCAAGACAACAGCATCGAGGCGGTCCGTCTCTTTCGCCGATAACTAGTCACGGAGGGTGCCGAGGTGGAGTTCGGGACTGTTACAATAGCTGACGACCGTTTGTTGGAGGAAGAAACGTGAATCCTTGGTTAGCTGTCGTCATCACCGGTGTCTTGGCCTTCGGGCTCCACATCTTGTTCGTTCTCGCCTTCCGAAACAAGCACTGAGAAATAACCGGATCGGGCTCCAGGACTCGAGAGCCCGGCAACGGCTTCGTGACTAAAGTGAAGCGCCGAGATGGGAGTCGTTCTCTTTCTATCGGAACCGCGAACCGCAACAGCGGGCGAGCGCATGGCTCTCTCCTGCCAGGCGTGCTGTGATAGCATCTCTCGCGTCCTCTCCAATATCGAACCTAGCAGACCATGATCGTCGGTATCCCTAAAGAAACATTTTCTGGCGAACGGCGCGTAGCGACCGTTCCGGTCTCGGTGTCTGTGCTGACGAAAGCCGGCCTCGACGTGATCGTCGAAACCGCCGCGGGTGTATCGGCGGGATTCCCCGATGTCGCGTATGAGGCAAAAGGGTGTCGGATCGTCAGCGACCGTGCCTCGCTTTTCGCCGAGGCCGATATTGTGCTCCAGGTTCGGATGGCCGCAGCCGCCGGTAAGGCCGGGGACGCCGACCTGTCTCTCGTTCGCGCTGGCCAGGTCATCGTGGGGTTCTCCGAACCGCTGATTGGATCCGCGAGCGCCAAGACCTTGGCCGACCGTGGAGTTACGGCGTTTTCGATGGAACTGATCCCGCGGATCACGCGTGCGCAGAGTATGGACGCCCTGTCGTCAATGGCGACCGTCACCGGGTACAAGGCGGTCCTCGTCGCAGCGGCTCAACTACCTCGTATGTTTCCGATGTTGATGACCGCGGCCGGTACGCTTACACCGGCTCGCGTGTTCGTTGTGGGCGCCGGTGTTGCGGGACTCCAGGCTATTGCCACAGCGCGCCGGCTCGGCGCCAAAGTCGACGCATACGACGTACGTCCGGCCGTCAAGGAACAGGTCGAGAGTCTCGGGGCGTCGTTCGTGGAACTTTCACTCGAAACTGGCGGTACCGAAGATGCGGGCGGATACGCCAAAGCGCAAGACGACGCGTTCTATGAGCGGCAACGAGCGATGATGTCTCAGGTCGTGGCCGCCAGCAACATCGTCATTACCACTGCGCTGATTCCTGGAAGGGCGGCGCCGCTGTTGGTCACCGCCGAGATGATCGCAGGCATGGCACCCGGCAGTGTCGTGGTTGATCTCGCGGCCGAGCGCGGCGGAAACTGTGAGCCAACCCAGGCTGACCATGAAGTGGTGACGGGCGGTGTCACAGTCCTCGGCCCGACAAACCTGCCGGCGACTGTGCCCTATCACGCCAGCCAAATGTATTCGAACAACATCACGACCTTGCTCGTTCATCTCATCAATAAAGGAGAACTCGTGCTCGACCTTGAAGATGAGATCACACAGGGAACCCTGGTGTCACACGATGGTCAGGTCGTGCATCCGCGAGTGCGCGAAGCACTCGAGACGGCCTCCTAACACTTCGCGTAGAGAACGACGCAACACCATGGACACACTCATTCCACTTCTCACTATTTTCATGCTCGCGGTGTTCGTTGGTTTCGAGGTCATCACCAAGGTGCCTCCGCTGCTCCACACACCGTTGATGTCCGGCAGTAATGCCATCTCCGGAATTGCAATCATTGGCGCGATTCTCTCGACAGCCTCACCCAATCGACTCACCGTTATTCTTGGATTTGCCGCGTTGGTCCTGGCGACCATCAATGTGGTCGGCGGTTTCATGGTCACAAACCGCATGCTCAGTATGTTCAGGAAGAGGGACTAGCGGGTGAACACCGTCACAGTTAACCTAATCTACCTCGTGGCCTCGGTGCTCTTCATTCTCGGCATTCGAGGGCTCACTCATCCGCGCACCGCGGTGCGCGGGAACATGCTGGGCGCCTCCGGCATGCTCCTCGCCATCGTGGCCACTCTTCTGGACAATCAGGTCTTCGGCAGCGGTATGTCCAGCTTCGGGCTGATTATTGCTGGAGTGGTCCTGGGCTCTGCGATCGGAGCCACGCTCGCGCTCAAAATCCAGATGACTGCAATGCCAGAAATGGTCGCGTTACTGAACGCGTTCGGCGGTGGAGCCTCGGCTTTAGTCGCCGGCGCCGTGCTCGTCGGAACCGAACCGACAACGCAGTCGACCGTCGCTACCGTCGCGTCAGGGATTATCGGATCCGTGACCTTCACGGGGAGTTTTGTTGCGTTTGACAAACTCAGAGGCCTGGTCCTACCAGACGCCCCTGTGACCTTTCCCGGTCAACAGCCGCTTAACTTCTTCCTCGCGCTCGTCGCGGTCGGATTCGGGGTCTGGCTGGTCGCTGACCCCGACGCGACAGCTGCGTATGTCGCCATAGTCGCGGTGGGATCACTGCTTGGCGTACTCCTCACGATCTCGATTGGCGGGGCAGATATGCCGGTCGCGATCGCACTGCTTAACTCGTATTCTGGTCTGGCAGCCGCCTCGACAGGATTTGTGCTGAGTAACGACATCCTTATCATCACCGGATCACTTGTCGGTGCATCTGGAATCATCCTGACGCGGATCATGTGCAAGGCAATGAACCGATCCCTGGTGAACGTCCTTGTGGGAGCCATCGGCTCGACCGACACGAAAACGGAGGATGCCGACGCCATCTATGAGGGCCGAGTTAAGCGCACATCCGCCGAGGAAGTTGCGATCCTTCTGGATACCGCTAAGCGGGTCGTGTTCGTCCCTGGCTACGGGCTGGCGGTCTCCCAAGCACAGCATCAGCTTCGGGATCTCGCCACGATGCTCGAGTCTCGGGGTGTCGAAGTGGAGTACGCGATCCATCCCGTTGCGGGTCGGATGCCTGGACATATGAACGTCCTACTGGCCGAAGCCGACGTCGACTACGACAAACTCAAGGAAATGGATCACATCAATCCGACCTTCGGTCAGACTGACGTCTCAATTGTAATTGGGGCTAACGACATAGTGAACCCCGAAGCCAGAACGAATCCGAGCAGTCCAATCGCCGGCATGCCAATTCTCGACGTCGACAAGTCGATGAGCGTGATCGTCATCAAGCGGAGCCTGTCTCCAGGGTTTGCTGGCATCCCCAACCCACTCTTCGCTGGAGACAACACGCTGATGCTGTTCGGCGATGGTAAGCAGGTCATGCTTGACCTCCTGGCCGCCGTCAAAGAGAACGAATAGTCGAGGGTGTTAGGCGTCCAGGCTCCGGGTCCTTGAATTAGACTCGAGACAGGTGATCGTCTTCTTCCAGTGATAGTCCCAGATCTCGAGGCACTCTTCACGACAACGGTGAGAGCTGACCAGACCCAGTGCCTCTAGCAACGTGCAAAAATCTTCCGTGGGCGGTGGTCGGTCCTTTGTGAAGCGCGTCAGCGCACTGAGAAGCACTCCGTCCTGCTCGTAACTCCGAAGCGATACAAGCACGAGAATGGCCCCCAACAGTCCATGGTGCGCTACCCAGGATGGCCCACCCGAGTCCTCCACGAGCTCACGGTAGGGAATCCCATCCTCTACCACGCCTTGCTTAACTTTGGTGACAATGCAGTGCGCGATCCGATGGACCACTTGCGGATCGAAAAACACACCGAGTGTGTTAGTTGCCGCACGTCGCAGCGTGTCCACGCGTTCCGGGTCTATCGGAGCATCTGGGTCGAACATGGCACTCAAACCGGGTTGACAGGGCAGTCGAATTACGTTCATGCTAGCCCGTCCAGACCGGAAAGGAAGATCGCATGTCCTCAGCCCCGCCCACCCTCATGAGCAGGATCGTGTTCTGGTTTCTCGGGATTACGCTTTATCTCACTCTCTCGATTCTCCCCAATTACCTCCTGACTAAGTTCTACACCGGCGGACAAGTTCACACGATCGTGGTATTGCTCGTTGCGGTGATCCTGGGCCTGATCTATGGCTCGGTGTTCCTGAAGTCACGGGGATCCGCTCCAGAATCTGCAGGATAGGCAGACCCGTAACCGCCCTTCCCCCCGATACAGGAACGTCAACGCTCGAACCCGTCCACAACGGAAATCGGTGGGTTCGTCGTAGGGTCACGAACGTTGCAGAGCAGATTCTTGCGACTGTGTCCGACAACCGCTCGCAGCTAGCGCGTGCCTTCGACGGCCTGTGTATCCTTCTGGCGGGCGCCGGCTAAAATCCCGTGCATCCCTATGTTGCCCTCGTGACACGCGTACTCATAGAGTGGACCGTCAGTACGTCTAAGGGGCATCATCGCAGTCCAGGGCTGGGTATACGACCCCTCATCTTCGACGGTGAATTCGTAGATGACCATGTCGTCATCGGTCCTACGGAATCGCTCGATGAGAAATGTGTCGGCTGTCGAGCCGCCAAGGCTCGTCTCCCGAAGGAAGTTCTGTGTCTCGATCACGAGTGTCGCCCCCTCCCAGTGACCCCGTGAATCACCAGCAAACTGTCGAAGCCCCCCATGAGGCCGCCCATCCAGAGGAATGATCCGAGCGTTGTGTACCATTTCGTTCAGGATCACCACATAGCCAGGTGTCTGTAAGATTTGCACGTTGTTGTTGTACGACCCAGACACCATCGGCGGTCCAGAGTTGAAGCCCATCAAGCAGCGGTCGGATAGGCTTCGGTCGTGGTGGGAATTGCCAAAACCATTGCGGAGGTTTAGACGTCGAATCCGCGAGCGTTCTTGATACGTGGCGGTATACGGAACCCGTCCGGAAGCAGGATCGATGACGAGAGATGTGCGTCGATCCTGGGTAAGCTCGACGCCGCGTTCATACCAGAACTCGTTGTAAGACAGCACGCCACCTTCGGACCGCGACTGATAGCCAGCACTCGGTGCGCCCTCCTCCGGATCGAATAGATCTCGATTTAAGCGGGTGCGCTCAGTCGCTTCGAAGGCCGCCGCCTCTTCTGCACTAAGCGCCTCTTTCCCGGCAAGAGCTTCCGGACGGTTGAGTGGCGTGAGTGTCCGAAATGTGAAGATTCCCTGGATGTCTGGGTCGCCATGCGGTGTCAACCGGACACCCTCCTTGGAAGGCGCACCAGATTGGGCGACACCGGAGTGTGGGAGTAGCGCCACGAGCGCCACAGCGACCCACGCTATTGATACTGGTTGATATCTCATCCTGAAACCTCCACGAGTGGCATGGATCTATGTTCGTCCGTCGATCCTACCCTCAGAAGCCAGATGGGTTCAACACCTCGAAACCTCAAGGAAGCCGTCTCGTTCCTTAACCGCCGTGTTAGGACTGTAGACAACACAAGGGATCACTTCGCTACAAGTCGAGCGGCAACCTTCAGTCCAGATTGAGTATGCTTTTCGGCAATTACTTGACACGGGATCCCATGATTGAAATCTATGACCTCATCGGACGTGAGCGACCGCTAACTGAAGTCGCCAATACCATTCACAGTTGGGCTCAGGCACAAAACGCCGCCGAGGTCGGTGCCCTCCAGGTTACCTGCAGCGACGAGTCAGAACGCGAGTGCGTCGAGGCCCTCCAGCACGGCTTTACCGATCACTTGTTGCCGACCTTGAAATTTGCCCGTCGGTCAGCGTTTCAGCTCTCGAATCTTGGAGGACGTTACGAGTGGGGCGCCGCGCCACTCGCTGAAGAGCACTTCTTGTCGCAGCGCTCACAGCTTGGGTTCACATTGCTAGTTGCCAAACTCAATGCCCATGTCGCGTTTGAGGACATCCCCAACGCGGCTGCCGGTACTGCGTCATTTCGGATGGGTGTCTGGAAGCGCTATGGACGCGATTCGACAAGCTGCGGTGCACTCAATGCTCTAGTGGCAAATAAGCGGGCACCCTTCCTTGATGACCTACGAGAGACGTTCGAGTCAGAAGGCCACGACCGACTCGGAGCGCTGAGGGACAGCCAGAGAGTTAGCCCGCTCTTTCGCCCGCTTGCCGCCGCGACCGTGTCGGCGAGACTGCAGGCGCGGAAGCTGGTTCTCGACCTGCAAGACCACGCTCCGGCACAGTCGACTTACTGGATCGTTCTCCCTTGCGTGACGGTGAACCGTCATGCACAAGACACCGAAATCGTGTGCGGGGTCTATGCTATCGACAGTCGTGACGGCGAACGCAAGGTCACATACTCTGGACTGGGCGACGACGCGGCCGTCTATCGAATCGAACATGCCGATGACCGCTTGACGGTGATCGACGACCATGTCGGGATCACGCGAAGCGCACGCGACCATCGCAAGATGATCCAGTCCTTTATTCCTTCCCTGCCCCATGACACCCGAGATGTTCTTGATGCGCGACTAAATCAGGCTTACCAGGATAACCAGAACAACTCCGGTCAGCGTGATCATCAGGTCCGTGAGCTACTGAAACGTGTGCTTCCCATCCACGCTGAGGTCGCACCGGCCGCTGCCGCCGCATTGGTCTTCACCCACGGCATCGCCGCAATGCATCACGCCTCTACAATCCATACCCTCTCCGATCCGAAGATTGCTGAAACGCGCGCGAGACTGATCCTCGATGAGGTCTATGATCAGATCGACGATCTCGACGATCGGACCAGCGAGCGACTCTTGGAGCTCTTGCTCCACAAATCCGACTCGTAACCGGTCAAACTCATAATCGTCTTCGGTGTTTAGGCCGGTCCAGCCTCTCAGCCACCGATGTAGAGTTGTTCACGAGTATCTCGGTCGGCGGCTCGCCACTCGCAACCAGGAAGAACAGTTTCCTCCCAGGGCCTGTGCCATCCAGCACATCGACAGCAAATCGCTGCATCTCATATCGACTGTCCCGGGACTAAGCAAACACCAACGCGCCAACGTATGCCCTTCGGGTTTACTAGCCGATCGGCAACTGCCGTTGCCGGCAATCTCGAATGTGAAGCTGTGCCGACTGGTCGACTGTCTCCTAAGGTTTAAGCAATTAAAAGTCACGCATCGCGTCGCTAGCTTTCTAGTGCTTGACCACCACAAAGTGAGCGACGGTCTCACCACAGCGGAGCAATCTATCGCGGAGGATACCAACGTCGGTCACGAAACTCGATCGACTCACCTTCGATCGCGTCGCGGAACGCCTGGATTGTGGCTGGCGTATCCTGGATATCAGGCGGCGGTGAACCTTCCGGGTTAGTCAACCAGCGCGCATAGGGCTGGTTGTAGTGAGAGAGGTAGACCACATCCGGTTGGAAGGTCTTGAGACACTCAGCCAAAGGGATAGGACGCATTCGGTCAACCGGAAGATTCATCGGCATAACGGCCACCGTGATATCTCGGAGCGCCTGGATTTCAGGCACACACTGCGTCACGCCGGCCAGAAGAATCCGCGTCCCGCCCAGAGTAATGACATAGCCGTTCGCATCACCCTTCGGATGTAGAGGAGCTCCTGGCGTCAAGTCGTACGCCGGAATCGCTTCCACGGCAACGCCAGCGAAGACACCCGCTTCTCCGTTCGACAGCACCGTGCCTTCAGGCCAATCCGGGTGACCGGCTGATGTCAGTACAACCGGAGCACCGGGCTTTCGAAGCTGTGTGATCGCGCCAGGGTCCAGATGGTGACCCGGACTGTCGGTGACCAGGACAAGGTCCGCCAGCTTCGCACTTGAGAGATCGCCAGCGCTCCACGGATCGACCTGGATAACTTTTCCGGCGTGCTCGATCTGAACGCTCGCGTGGATGATTGGTGTAATGACAATGTCGCCGCCCTCGGCCGGAACCCGGTCGGACGACTGGGCCGTCAGTGAGACCGCCCACAGGGAAACAAACGTAATAAGGATTAAGGCTCGCATAATATGACCAGTCCAGCAGTTTGTGAAACTGCTGCATTATAGGCTCCCTTCGTCCAGCGGCTAACCTTTCAGGTGCGGGATCACTCAAACCGCTCAGCCTTTGATGTTAGACTTAACACTGTACCTTCTTTGGACTGCTACAGACGTAGAAGCCCAAACCTGAGCGGTTCCATCCTCTCACTTCTCCCCGAGGAGTATTGCGAATGACCAGATACACCATTGGTGCCCGTGTTTCACAGGGTCAGTACGGCCCTGGGACCATTATCGAAAGTAATGAACACCATACCGTTATCGATTTTGACGAGCATGGCGTCCGTCGGTTCGTCACAATGATGGTCGAACTCGAATCGAGTGCGGTGGCTGCACCGGTCAAAGCAAAGGGAAGAGCCCGCCGAAAGACAACGGCAGGGCTGGCGTGACCCCATCCTGCGGTTGACGGCTGGCGTGCGTCGGGGTCCTTCCGATCACGTCCTCCTGGGCCACAGTCGCCAGGGTGCGGACCAGGCCTTGATCGGCCAACCTATTGACCTATCTCGCGCCCTGCTTTTTCGTTTTCTCTTCGACACGAGCACCGGCGAGTAGATTGAACATGCCCCGATTTCCCTCGTGGCACGCATACTCGTAGACCAGGCTGTCAACCCTCGTCATCGGCAGAGACCCGGACCAGATCGTCGTCCACGTCGCCGGATCTCTCACGGTAAATTGGTAGTCGATCGCGTTCGCATCGATACGGGTGAACCGCTCAACCACACGTAGGTTTGCGCCCAGATCTCCGTCAAAACCTCGAATGATCGCCTTGTCGTGAAAGTTAGTCGTCTCGACGACCAGCGTGTCTCCCTCCCAGTGGCCCCGTGAGTCGCCGAGCCACTGCCGGACACCGTCATCGAGGTGCGGACGGCCGTCGATAGGTATAAGCCTGACTTCGTGGATGTGCTCCTGGAAAATCGCCAAGTATTCTGGCGTCTGGGCGATTTGGTAGTTGTTATTGTATAAGGTCGGCATCGGAGGTATGCCACGGTAGATGAGACAGCGTTCGGCGAGACGTCTGTCTTCCCAGGAGTCAGAAGGCCCGCGTCCACGCCTGAACTCGGCACGGGATTCCTGCCGTTGCCTACCGTCCCGTGTCAAAGCAGGCATTCTACCGTTGAGAGGGTCCACGATGATTGATGTTCGATTGTTTGCGATCGTCGTTCCCCGCTCGACCCAAAACTCGTTATAGGCGCGCGAAACATCCGCTACGGTGAGGCGTCCCCCGGGTTCCGTCCCCAGGCCAGGGGCCTCGTCGTCACGCCGATCGAGGCTGCGAGCTTGAGCAAACTCCGTGTCCCGTTCAGCCACTTCCTCGTCGGTCAGTACTTCTTGCCCGGCAAGTTCGCTGGGACGTTCTATCGGCGTCGTCGTCGCGTTGTTCCAGACTCCTTGCAAATTCGGATGGCCCCACGATGTGCGGAGCGGAGACTGACCCCGTTCGGTGGTCTGACCAACGGCGGGGACCGCCGCCAGCGACACGACCGCGATCACGCTTGCCAGAAGATTCAACAATGGCAATAGTTGACGGTTCATATCCACCTCCTTACGGATAAATAGCTACTTGAGAGCGGAATAATCAGTTGCACTCATCATGAACGCAGTAGCGTTGAGCGGCACATCGTACTTCGCTCTGAGTGCCACCCACTCCGGGTCGGCGCGGAACCCGGCCCAGACTTCTTCCCGATGGGCGCGGTCGCGATAGGCCAACATCCAAACCAACGTGTTCGGATTATCGAGACGCTGCCACACCGCGATGATCTCGGCGCCGTGTTTCTCGAAAATCGCAACCTCCTGCTCACGGAACCGCTGATGCAAGTTGTCGATGCCACCCTCGCCGCTCACCGCCGGCTCGGCCGTATACATACGAAGCTCGAAGCAACGGGAGCCGTCCGCGACGTTACCCGACAGCTCAGATGGCAGCTGGCCGGACGGTCCGCAGGGCGCCAAAGCCTCCTGGGCGAGCGCCATGCCACTGAAACCAAAACTGATCATGACTGCGACAATTGCTTTTCTCATACCTGTCCTCCTCTGCAACACTCTCGTTGCGAAGACCTTGTACCACTGAATCGGACCGCCAAAATCGTTCACGAAGAAACGCGTGCGGTAAGATGTACGCCTCATACGGGCCGCTAGCTCAGTGGTAGAGCACCTGACTTTTAATCAGGGTGTCCCGCGTTCGATCCGCGGGCGGCCCACTCTCTAAACTATTATCATAGCGAGGGTTTCCTTTTCTTACCACTGCTGGCGATCGGCAATAAACGGCCGTTGACAGCTACCGTGACGTCTACCCCGCCTAATTCGTCCCCAAAGCGGCGTCAATCTTATTCGGGCGACCCTGATCCGGCTGTGGAGCAAGGAAACTATACGTTTGGTTAAACAGACCGCTTAGCCTATTGTTGTTCCCGTTACGATAATTCAGGCTGGTTCAGCACCGTCGGTCCACCTGCTGAATGCAAGACCCTCATCCAGGGGGAATAGACGGCGTTTGACACGACCCTCTTGGTTTGCAGTGATCGTACCTGCCCGGCCAGCGTCCACGTCTGAGTCTGAGTAACAACCGGGGTTTGTACACCAATGGGGGAGGGTGCGGTCACCGAACCAAATCCGTCACCACCACAGGCCCCTTGAGCAAGGAACACCGCAAGAACGAAAGATAGTCGTCGTATCACACCCGGTCGAACCAAGGCGGTTAGTAGCGTCATCTGCCAGGGTCTCGTCACGGTGATCGCCGCAGCGACTTGAATTTTTTCGGTGGCTTTTCCGACACTCCGATCCACCAACGAGTTCGCAGCCTGAAGCCTCACCTGTTCGCTGGTGCCGCTGGTGACAAGGGATTCAAGCACATCGACCGCACGAGGCGCGATGTTTCTCAGTCGCAATTCAGCCAACTCGACAGCCGTAGCAGCCTTAGTCAGGGCCTGTGGACTCGACCCGCCGTGATGCCGACAGACTCGCTGACCTCTCCTCGCGAACTTGTTGCAGAGCGCCCCAGCGCGGTTATGTGCGATGCAGAGGCGAGGGTCACGTTTGTCAATATCAGCGTCGACTGCCACCTTCATGGGGTCCTCTATCTTCATAGGGTCACCTTCATTCGATCAACGAAACGGAAATTAGCGGGTATGTGATATTGCCGACCCCCTCGCGGTTTTCGGATCGGCAGAGTTTCGAGTCTGAAAAAACCGATACCGGGGGTGCCAAACCCCCGTCTGGGCTGGCTATGTCCGTGGGCAGCCAGACGTTTTGGGGGTGCCGTTTACGGATCGATTCGGCTTCCGATTGACCTAGAATCCAAACGTCTTTGACGCCAGCCATCCGGTTGGCGTGACTGACACATCAACGCCCTCTGCGGTCCGTGTCGGGAGCAGCATGAGCACGATCCCCATGGTGGCCACACCCAGACCACTCCACATCAGACCTGGTCGTTCGTAGGTGATTCTTGTGGTCGCGTCCCGCGTGTCAGAGTTGAACGGCGGACGCGAAGAGATCAACACACACTGCGTGGGAATATTCTCAAACGTATGCATTGAATACCCAGACGGACACTGATCGCCCTCATAGTTGAACGCTGACAACATCATCGCGCCACCAGAGATCGTGAGAATTGCACCCACTGTCTTCTTCCCAGCGGCGTGCACCTGAACTGGTACCACGAGCACGGTAAGCAGCACGAAGACGATTACAAGTCTCTGCATGGCGACACTCCAGTTCTTGGAGAGTACTACAGGCGTGTAAACAACGAGAGACACCGATTAACTTGTTCCGCCTTGGCCATTGCCTGCGGTGCCTTGCCGCCGTGCGTCGCGCAGACGCTCTGTCTCCGCATCGCCCACCGTTCGCAGAGCTTTCCACACCAACGAGTTTGAAGTCGTCCAGCCTGCCTCGTCACGGCAGGCGGTTCAACGGGGACGGGGGTGAGTTACGCGGGTGCGCGGCGAACCACTCACGGGCGAGGCGTTGGGATTTCGGTGCGCCCAAGTACTGAATCGGGAACCGGCCAGTCCACACGCCCCTCTTTGTCATAAATCCGAACAACCAGCTCAGCCCTCAATGTTGTTTCGTCAAAAAGAGGGTGCCCTTCTGGTGAGTGTAAGGGGAACACTAACCAAAGTCGGTCGTAGTCGTAGTTGCGTGGCAGTAGTCCAGCTAGTGCTGGGAGGCGTCTGAGGGCTGGCGTGCTCACACCCCGAACAGTCTTGGAGCTGCCATCCTCACGGTCCTTCCATCGAAGAGCTGCTACCCAATCTAGCGGAATAACGCCTGAGCCTTCCCGAGGGTCGATCTCGACTAAGACAACCGTCTCTCCAACAGCCTCTGCGTCCTCGACGAGATCCTGTGTTGCTTCATCTGAGAGAAAGCCGTTTACCTGAGCAATACGGGCCCCGGCCCGTATGACCTCCGGCGTCAGCCACGTGGCCGTTAGTTTGTAATTATAGGAACGGTCGGTGGATAAGATCCTAGTATCAAAGATGCCACCAACCCTTCCATCCCTCCGCATCGCTTTGATCACGCGCTCCGCATAGTCTGTGCTCCAGGAAAGGTAGTCGCCGGCGCCGACCTCTTGCAGGGCATATACAGAACACGACGAACCCGTCCCTACGAGGGCAACCAGCTGCAAGAGGCTGGCCACTACTACGAGCCTTGATCGCATGCCTTGACCGGTCATGGGCCACCTATTCCGTGACTGCACGCTTGAGGATGGTCACGATTTCATCCCCCCCGAACCTGGTGCTCGCAATTGTTACCCCGACAAAATCGAATCCAGCAAGACCAGCCTCACGGAGTTCATCTTGCATCGTAGATGTCTGCGTTGTTGCAAGTAGGCGATACTCAAAGAGATCTCCATTGGCGGAGTCACGGCTTCGCTCAAGAATCACGACAGGTTCATCGCCGCCAAATGTGGTGCCGAACACGGTCTGCCCTCGGTACTCGAATCCGGCATCGCCAGCTTCCTGCATTTCCCTTTGCATCGTTGAAGTCCTGCTTGTCGCGAGCAGTCGATACTCGAAACGAGGCTCCGAGTCTGGCTCCCGTTGCATCACCACCACTACCTCTGATCCACCGAACGACGTCTCACCTCCCATTATTCCAACGAATGCATAGCCTGAGTCCGAAGCCTCCTGCATCTCCTCCTGCATCGTCGATGTCCTGTTCGTCGCCAGCAGCAGGTAGTCATATTCAACAGGGCGCTGTTCCTGGGCAGCGAGGCGATGTTGCCCAACGAGGATACCTGGACAACTTAAGGCCAAAACTACGAGGTAAACCCGGCTCGCCTGGAATCGCATGTAAAGAGTCTCCGCTTCCGAATTGACGTTACAAGGATACCCTTAAGTTTCCCGCTATCCGAGGCGTCCTGAACGATGACCTGACCGGGTTGGCCAAGCAAGGCGGACGATTCAACTTTGAGGAAAGAAAAATAGTCGATCCGACTTATAACGGTCGATGATGAACCCGGCTCTCTATGGTCGAGATATGCCCGACTAGCTGGACGCAGTGAGCGGCAGGTGCATCCTTGCCCGCCTGCCGCGCTTCTCGCCAGTACATCGAACGACTCGAGGAAGGTGGCGAAGCGGGACGCGGTCATGTCTGGCCTAGCCTAGCGGCGGGCGATTCAACGAAGACGGGGGTCAGGGACGGGGGTGAGCCATTAAGCCAATGACCATCGTGGGAACAAATATCTGAAGGACCATGAAGTCTCTAAGAGCGAGGTCGTTCTTCGCCAGCGCCTACGGCAGGTAGGCGGAAACGCGATCAGGAACTATGTGTCCTTTCTGTGTCCCACCTTGTAATTTTGCTGCGTACAGGGAGGGGCGAAAGCCGCCGCCGTTGAACCACCCGCCGTGCCGCGGTAGGCTAACCATCTCACCGTTCGTCGTTTTGTTCGGAGGAGCCTATGACCGGTCGCCACACACTATCCATTGCTGTCGCGGCGAGCGCTGTGGTCTGCTTGATCGTGACAACTGTTATTTCGTGTGGTGGAGGAGATAGAGAAACACCGACTGCACCAACTTCCGTGACTACGAGGACAGTGACGAACGTTGCTGTGAGGGCCTCAACGACGTCCTTGACAGTGGGGGCGACAGCCACGGTGATGGCGAGGGCGACCTACAGTGACGGGACGAGTGCAGTAATTACTCCCACGTGGGCATCCAGTACACCCGGTGTGGCGACAATCTCCGCGGTCGGTCCCGTTGATGACACGGGGACGGTGACGGCCGTCGCAGCGGGCACGACCATCATTACCGGCACGTTTAGTGGACAGAGCGGCACGGTTAGCATCACGGTAACGACGCCCACGCCCACGCCCACGGTGACCGGTGTATCGGTTAGCGCCTTAGCGACGAGCCTGGACGTTGGCCAGACGACGATCGTGACCGCGACGGCTGCCTATAGCGACGGAACCTCGGCGACCGTGAGTCCGACCTGGTCGTCGAACAACACCGGGGTAGCAACGGTGTTGTCATCGGGGACGGTGACGGCGGTGGCGGCAGGCAGTGCGACGATTACCGGCACGTTTAGCGAACAGAGCGGCACGGTTAGCATCACGGTAACGACGCCCACGCCCACGGTGACCGGTGTATCGGTTAGCGCCTCGGCGACGACGCTTGAGGTCGGGGTAACGGCCACGGTGACGGCGACGGCGACCTACAGTGACGGGACGAGTGCTGAGGTTGCGCCCACGTGGACCTCGAGTGCCGAGGGCGTAGCGACAGTCTCCGCGTCAGGAACGGTGACGGCCGTAGCGACCGGCACGGCCACGATGACCGGGACGTTTGGTGGGCAGAGTGACTCGGTGGGCATAACGGTGACCGCGACCACACCGCTCGGAACTGTAGCGGTGTTATACAACAGTGGCACACCGATAGCCGGTTTTCAGTTTCGAGTAACGGGTGTAGGTGTCACAGGTGCCAGTGGTGGAACTGCAGCAGCAACTGGATTTACCGTCAATACGGGTAACAACATAGTTCTAGGATTTAGCTTCGCAGGAGCCACCATTCCTGCCGGCAATGGCGTACTTGTTGTATTGGAGGTTACGGGCTCTGGTGATGCCTGCCTGACAGACTTGGTTATATCGGACAGCTCCGGCAATGCCTTGGGTGCTTCGGTTGAAGATTGTCTAACAATCTCAGTTCCCTGAAAAGTAGGTCAGGTCACTCAGACTCAGCCCGGACCCTTCGTTTCGCGTGTAGACTCATCCGCTCCATCGACCCTCGGCTTGCCATCTCGCCGTTTGTGATCACTGTCGCAGAGGAACTGTGCGCCACATCATGGTGAACCGGTCCGCGACTGGCTACACTGACGCCATCGACCGCGGATGACCCGCGGACATCACCAGCAAGGAGCCAAGACGATAACGACGCAGCAGAACGACACAGCCTATGGGACCGTGTGTAGCGAGCGGCCCCGGGCAAGGCTTGATATTGGGTCGCTTACGTAGGTGTTGTGGATGAACCCTGTTCTGTATGGTCGAGATATGCCCCACTAGCTGGCCGCAGTGACCGGCAGGTGCATCCTTGCCCGCCTGCCTCGCTTCTCGCCAGTATAGGAAACGACTCGAGGAAAGTGGCGAAGCGGGACGTGACCATGTCCCGCTTCGCCTAGCGACGGGCGGCGGGAGAAATTGCTCTCACGAATGACATAAACGCACTAATGGAGATCCCCTTCGGACCGTGACGACTAGAACATCGCGCAGTGGCAGGCGCTCAAATTTGGCGATATTGGGCAGACTCATCCGGTGCTCTCCTCACTGCAAGGCCGTTCTTTGGCCAGGCGGATCACCCTTTGTGCTACAGAGGGACGAGCCTCTACGGCAGTAACAGCAGCGGTTCGACGCCCTCCGGAAGCTGCTGGTTGAACCCGGCTAGCACCGCAGCATCCGCCGCGTGCGTGCCCATCAAAGAGACGATGTCGACGAGGTCGGTCGCGCCGAACGCCCTCATGGCGCGTGCGTAGGTGTTGGCCTCGACGTTGTAGTGACCGAACAGCTCGCGAGCGAAGGCGATCAGCGTGGAATCCTTCTCGTCGAGGCCATCAAGCGGCCGATGATACCGAACGATATCGATCACCGTCGGCTCCAGACCCGCCTCGAGCGCTGGTGGCTCGTTCATAGTCCAGTCATACTGCGAGTCGTGCGCCCGGGCTGTCACCAGGATCGCCAGCATCATCAGCCGCTCACCGACCCTTGCCTCAAGCGCCTCCAACCCCTCGCCGTAAGCGCGAATCTGCCCAGGACCGAGGCCCCCAGGGGACGCCATGCGGCCGTAAAGCGCGCTCACAGAAGTCTGGTACGGACCTGGGCGAAGGGGTAAACGGCTCCTGGAATCGAGGTGAATGTCGCCGGGATAGGTGAACGGTAACGGGAGGGACTGGCGCCAGCCCATCGGCATCTGCTGATTGAACGCGGTCAGCGTCGCCGCGGTCGCCGCGTAATTTCCCATCAGGTCGATGAGGTCGACTAGGTTGGTCTTCCCCAGTCTCGTCAGGGCTCTCGCGTAGGTGTCCGAGCCAAGTCTACGCGTCATGAAGAGTTCGCGGCCGACCTCCATAATGATCGCTTCCGGGTCACCCACGTCGCTGGTAGGCTTTCGATGCCGCACGACGTCGATAAGCACTTCATCCAACCCGACCGCCAACGCGTCGAGCTCATGCAGCGCCCACTCGTAGGGCTGGTCGTGCTCGCGTGCCGTCGTCAAGATAGCAAGCTCGGTCAGGCGGCGCCCGAGCGGCCCCGAAAACCGAAGGTCGGTACCAGAGCCATGGATCCGTAGTGCCGCGGCACCCATGGGGGCACCTCCCGAGTCGGCGGTTCGCATCACCGAATCGTAGGCCTCCAGGCGACTCGTGTCGATCTCCTCGCGATCGATGGGAGGCAGCCGACTACGCGACACCGGATGCACATCATCAGGGAGTTGACCAGCTTGAGCGCTCTCCACCGCCACCGGGGCGAACCCGGCCCATACGCAGACGGCCACCGTCTGTACCCATTGCCGCATTGCGGCCTCCTTGTTTAAGTGTCGGATGTCGTTCTTTATTCTAAGTCCAGTCGTCCACGTCCGCACGTTCACCTCGAGCAACGGAGCATCAGTTGGCGTCAAACCGTTAAACATTGAGCTCCGAAGTGTTATGGGTGCTATCTGGCTGCGGTTGGTCGTGCTGACGCGTGCCGTACGCAAACACGAGGCGCGAGCTGCGAATCACCTCTTCTGCCACGGGCTACTATCCGAGACCACCAAGAAACTCCAGCAGCAGATGGCTCGTCGTTTCGGCTTGTTCCTGCTGAACCCAATGACCCGCACCGTCCACAAGGTGCACCGCACGCATGTCGGTACAGGCAGCTGTCTGCATGCGCTCGAAGGATCCAGGACTCTGGTAGGTGCCCCAGTCGCTGGCTCCGCTAATAAAAATGGAAGGTTGATCGATGGTCCTGCCGGCGTGCAATTCCAGCTCTTCCACACCGATGCCGCTGCGACCCATGCGATAGCCATTTAGACCACCCTGAAAACTGGTGCGTCCATACTCTTCGGCATAAACTCGCAGTGCCGAGTCAGGCAACCAGGTGTTGGCAGCAATGTCCACCGCGGGAGGCATGACTTCCGCCACCGTTTCTGCCATGCCCCGGCTCAGCTGCATGATGTAGTAGTTCGGCATCTTCGCCCATTCTTGCGCCGTCCTGGCCGCCAGTCGATAGGGTTTATTGCCCTCCCAGTCCGCACTCTTGAAATGGTAATAACCCCGAAGAAAGTCATGAATGCCCTGGCTAGCATGCCACATGTTTTCGTTGGCGCTCCGAGTCGTGTAGTAGCGCTGATAGTGCTTTCTGGGGGGTGCCAATGCGGCCAGATCATCGTAGATGCTCTGGCGGTCGGTAACAGTGGATTCTGGGGAATCGTTTACCGTATCGAAGGGCAACGCTGGTATGCCTCCGAAAGGTGCGCTCATCATCACCACCGCAGGAAAAATGTCCGGGCGGGTTACGGCACACCAGCCAGCGAGAGGCGAACCGGCGTCATGACCTATCACGGCGGCGACAGATCGGTAGCCGAACGCCAGCACCAAGCCTAGAGCATCCCTCACCTTGTTAAGCCGGCGAAATGGCGAAAGGTTCGTATCGTAATCCGAACTCCAACCGGTAGTGCGACCGTAACCGCGAACATCGGGGGCGATGACGTGATAACCGGCCTCTGCCAGCGGAACCATCACGTTTCTCCAACTGTAGGCTAACTCGGGAAAGCCATGCAGCAGCAGCAAGGAAGGTCGATTGGGAGTTTCGTAACCCGCTTCCAGTACATGCACCCGCAATCCGTTAATGTTATTGACGAATCGAGACCGTACGCCCTCAGGTAACCAGGCGGAAGGATAGGGTTCCAACTCAATGCCCAGGCCCGTGGGCTGAGCATGCACTCTGCGAGAAACTACCGAGGTTACCCCAAGCGAAGCCAGCCCGAGCGAGGAAAGTGCCAACACAATGTGCCTTCGTGAATATTCATTCATAGGTTTTGTCCTGCGGGACAAAGAAACGGTAGCTCAGACAGCAGCTTGAACCTGAGGACCTTCGAGGATCGCGGCGATCCATTCAGCGATCGCGCAGGTCGCTTTGTTTCGTGATCTCCAAGGTCGTCCTCAGGGATTCCCAGAAACACCGGGTGCGAACCCATTGCTTTTTCTTTTGTTTACAGTCAGACGCTGCTCTGCTGACCGCCATCAGCCGATTCGCAGCTTAATGATTATTCGAGTAACAGCTGGTTGCGGTAGGTGCTGGGATGTAGCGAGACAACGTTCTACTCCGTTTCCAGGATCTCTCCTACGCTAACAGCCTTGATCGCTTAAGGTCTTGCTTCTGCTGAAGCCATTCAGTGGTGCGGATGCAACTCAGAATGCTGTGGGATGCCATGGCTCTTCTGACTCAGCTATACAGATAGACACGGGCTAGCCCTGGTGGGCGGCGGCTTCGGCCCCCATGTCAGAAATTAAACGCCAGTGGGCGATCTTGCCGTTCCGAACTGTGAAGGCCATCGCAAAGTCCGACTCCCATTTTTTGTTCGTCGAACGCACCTTGTATCGAAAAAATCCTAAACACACGACACGATCTCCGGCAGCGAAGAACTCACGCGGTTCAAAAATGCTGACCTCCTGAGTTTCGTTCAACACCTTAGAAGAACTCACCAACGTCCTCTGGTCCTTCGTACAGCCGATTAATCGGCACGAATTCTGGTCCACGATGGTCCCAGTAGACATCGTCAGCCAATAACTGGAGGAACCCTGAAATGTCTCCAGCAAGAAACTTCTCGAACCCATCCTTCACGACTGCAATATTGGTCTCGTTCATCATTCCTCTTTCTTGACAGTCCTCTAAGCACGAAGCGCCTGCTAATGACCGAGAAACTGCCGACTGCAGATCCTATCCTGGTTTATTGCTGTCCCACCGCCTGCCGAATCGCACCAAGAATTACGCCCGTGGCGACATTTCAAGGCGCAAGCTCTTGAACCTCTTGTGTGAACATCTGGAAGACATCGCACAGATTGCCAATACTCCCGCCGCAGAATCCGCTTTAACTCGTGCTTCCCGTTTCTTCATCTCAACCACGAGTCTCACGATCAGCGCAACACCGAGGACAGTAACGACGAGAAGCCCCGCTCCGATCCGCCCGCGGTTCCGCGAGAGCACACGAACCACCTCGTCACCGACGAGGCCCGTGAGCACTTGAACGAGGTTGTCATCACCGCCAGACTGCTGAACCGCAGCCGCAGGAAGAGTTTGGGTCGCGATGACTGGGACATCCCAGGCCAGGACTCGCTGATTGACGACTCTCCCAGGCGAGACCCCGTCGGCGAGTGCCCAGATAACAAGCGAGGCTACCAAGTATGCGACAGAACGGCGTCCCATCTGGACATCCCCACGACCTCTACCTGGGACTACCGGTTGGCCGCCCACCAGGGTATCAATGCCCGAATTATAGGTCTTTTTGTGGCACGTCAGATTCTGAGGTGTCATTTACTCACTGTGCCTGGTGCACTAAGATTCTTGTTTTGGGTTAAGTATTTAGTCGTTTGACCGATTCCTATGGCAGGACCGACGCACTTTGGCCGGTATAACGTCAAGAAAGTCCTGGGACAGGGTGCCATGGGGTTGGTCTACCTCGCGGACGACCCGGTGATCTCACGTCAGGTCGCCATCAAGGTGATCAAGGCACCACCAGGCGAAAACACAGAGGAACTGCTCGCGCGCTTTGATCGAGAGTTTCGATCAGCCGGAACCCTCTCGCACCCCAATGTCGTGACAGTTTACGACGTCGGACAGCAGGATGACAGTCACTTTATCGCGCTCGAATATGTGCACGGCCAGAGCCTGGAAGAAACTCTGGGATCGATTCGAATCCTCCCATTGGAACACGCGGCCGACTGCATCACACAGATCTGCAGCGCGCTAGACTACGCGCACGACCGAGGGATCGTCCACCGCGATGTTAAACCTGCCAATATCCTGATCGACGCGGCCGGTCATCCCAAGATTACTGATTTCGGAATCGCAAAATTCGTGAGCGGAACCAGTGTCACGCAGGGCCGCGACGTCATTGGTACGCCCACATACATGTCCCCTGAACAAGCCCAGGGAAATCCGGTCACCGGAGCATCCGACCAGTTCGCTGTCGGCGTCATTCTGTATCGCATGCTCACCGGCGAACGTCCGTTCACCGGTGAAAATCAGACAACCGTGATGTACCGGATCGTGCACGAGCAGCCAATTCCGATAAACAAACTGAACCCGCGGATCTCACCGGCTCTGAACGACGTCGTCATGAAGGCGCTGGCCAAGGATCCCAGCCAACGATATCCGTCCTGCAACGTACTAGCCGAAGCCGTGAACAACGTGATCGCCCATGCCAGAACCGATGCGACAGTAGTCGCGGGCGCCGCAGGTCTTGCGATTATTCCATCGGACCCGTCTATCTCACCGCCTACAGCTCCCTCAAGGGCACCCGTTGTGCGACCATGGCGCATGATCGTCGGCGGCAGCGCGGCCCTGGGTCTTGTGGCGACGGGGTTGTGGCTAATGGCAGGATCGGGCTCCGACCCAAACATCCCACAACAGAGCGAGGTCGTCGGCTCAGACATGAACGAGTCTGACATGCCCCCGCTGGAAGCGCTCAACAGACGAATCCGTGTAGAGTCGGATCCCACAGGTGCATCGATCTGGCTCGATGGGGCGGACCTGACCACGCTCACGCCGGCGGACATTGAGATCGAGGGAAATCCTGGTCAAATCGTCCGTCTGGCACTCAGGAGAGCGGGACTCATCACGGCCGAAACCACGCTAACGCTTGGGCCTCAGACACCCGACATATGGGCACCAGAAGAAACGATTCCTCCTGACTCGGTCGAGGTAGCCCCAGCCCGCTATCAAATCGCCACAGGACCACCGGGGGCACAAGTTGTTCTGAACGGCGAAAGACTTGAGAGCGTCACGCCCGCGTTCGCAACACTCTCACCTAACACTTCCTACAGCATCCGTACCGAACTCGATGGCTACGAAGCCGCCAGTTGGGCATTCACACTGGACGATTTGAACGATACTCAGCGCACATCTCAGACACTCTATTTTCCGCTGACCGCAAGTTACGTTCCGGGTTATCTCGTACTCAACGCACCGTACTCGGTCACCATCGATGTACGTGCCTCTGGAACAGACACCGCACAACCAAATCGCTATGGCCCATCAGCTCGTCTCGAAATCCCCGTTCGCCCAGGGCCCTACGACCTCACGCTCTCTGCACCATCGGTCTACTTCGAACGCTTCTTGAACGTCGATGTGGCCGCCAGTACGAAGCGTGAGCTTCGAGTCCCCGATGTCCTCTCGGTGCAAGTCGCAGCCGTACCAAGTAATTGCCGCGTCAGAATCGACGGACGTGACGTCGAAACAACCCCCTTCAGGGCAAACATTACGCGCGGGTTCCACGAATTCGAATTCGAGTGGCCAGCCTTAGGACAGTCAGTGACACGGACTGAAATGATTTCAGAGCCCCAGCAACGCGTCTTTGCTACTGCAGGACAGTCATGAGACCCGGCATCCCCTATCTACCTGTCGTGCTTCTCGTCTGCATCCTTGCTGCTCTTGGAATGACCAGGCTGAGTGTACAAGCGGAGCAACAGGAGCCCGACGCCGTGCAACGCCTTTTTGAGGATGGCCAACGCCTGGAGAGCGAAGACGACCTCGAAGCAGCATTAACGCAGTACACCTTCGTGGTTGAGCAGTTCCCGGAGAGTCCTCTGGCCCCACAGGCACTCCTGCGACTAGCTCAGCAATACTGGCGAGCAGGAGATGTTGACCGCTCCCTCCAAGCAACAACACGACTCCGTGATGCCTATGCCAACACGCCGAGCTCAGCAGGTGCACTGGTCTTGGAAGGCGACATTCAGTTGGCGAGAGCTCAAAAATTGTCAGATCTGGAAGCAGCCCAGGCCAAGTTTGACCGTGTCCCTGTCCTCTTCAATCCCGACCAATACCCAGTACTGGACTGGCGAAGCCAGGCACTGGTGCAGAGCGGAAACATCAGCCTCCTACTCGGGAGACTGGATGACGCAGGTGCAGCATTTGTCACGGCCATCGAGAATGAAGAGTTTTTTCCTGGGACGCCGCAAGCGCAAATCGGTCTGGCTACAGTATTTCTCAACCGAGGCCATTGGGTCCCGGCGTCTGAAATTCTTCAGCGCGTGGTCGACACAACTCATAGCGCTGACGGGCTCGTCGAGGACGACAGTATACAGGTGGCACGACAGTGGCTCAGCCTGATTCACCGCACTATCCTTCTGCCCTCGCTGGGACAGACGCCGTGGGCAAAGGTGCGGCGACTGTCGGTATCCGGGGTAAGTCTTCGAGACCCGATCGGGATTGCCGCCAGAGCAGATGGCTGGCTGATTGTCGCTCAGGACGACGGTCCCCTCGTGGCCATTGTGGATCCCGAAGGATCACTCCTCGGAGCAGTGCGTCAAGATCGCCTCCGTGGGGCTTGGTGGGATAACACCAACAAAGCCTACGCCGTCACCGAGAGAGCGGTGTTTGAACCGATATCGCGAGCCTCACACACCTTCGAAACACCGTCTGGGAGACCAGACCAGCAAGTTTCACTCGCCCATCTCGCGGCGGGCGCTCGCAATATCTTTGGTTCCTGGTTTCTGCTTGACACCGACTCGGAACGTGTCGCGATGTTCGAGCCGAACGGTACCTATCACTCGACGCTTATGGAGCGAACTGAGCGACCCCGAGATCTCGTAGCGGACAACCAAGGACGTATCTTTGTCCTGCACGAGTTTGACGCTGGTGTGGTACGGTTCAACGCGGAAGGTGTTCGGGAAGCCCGCGTCGTGACCGGCGGCGACTGGGAGCGCCCTATTGCGGTAGCCGTAGACCGGTTGGGGCACCTCTATGTGCTCGACCGCAGTGAGAAAACCATTGACGTCTTTAAGTCCACTGGCGAGTCCTTAGTCACCATTGGCCCGGGACTTTCGAATGGTATCGAACTAGATGACCCTCGTGACATCGCCGTTGATGACTCCGGTCGGTTGTATATCGCCGATCGCGGACTGGACGCCATCCTCATATTGGAGTAGATGTGGCGAGCACGAGCCATCGCAGCGTGCACTGAGCCAGTCTCTTTCACCGCAGACTGTGTAACCCGACATGCGCAACAGAATCGTTGGCTGTGCCTTCACGCTGAGGGCCCCTGTCGTCCTCGCCATCTGTTTAGTCACTGGAAACGTGGTAGGTGCTCGCCCCACCGGTCAGGATGCCCGCTCCCTGACCGGCTCTGCTACGGTAACCGGCCAAGACAGCGAGCAACATCAACAATTGTTCGAGGCCGCCGAAAAACTATTCCGATCGGAGTCCCAACCTGAGTCCATTGATATCTTCAGCCAGATCATCACCGCTCTTGAGAGTCAAACAGCAAGTAGGCAACCGTCCGAAGATGAACGTCGCATCCTCATCCAGAGTCTCTTGCTCCGCGCCGAGGCTCAGTTCAATCTCGGCGAGACAGACACTGTCGCGAAGGACTTGCAGCAAGTCATCAACGTCGATCCTGCAATGCAACTGGACGCTAGTCAGGTCTCCCCACGGTTCGTCGCCCTCTTTGACAACCTGCTGGCTGCGTCGGTTGGATACCTGGTGTTGCTTATCAGTCCTCCAGATGCAGAGGTACGAATAGATGGAACGGCAATCGATACCACCCAACTGCGGCATTCATTACTTACTGGCCTGCACACCATTGTCGCTCGACGTGCAGGCTACGACGCAGTGCAGACAGAGGTTTTCGTAGACGCGGCAACTGAAGTGCAGAGTGAACTCGTCCTCGAATCCACTAGCGCCGTCCTGCGACTGTTGACCCGCCCACCCGGAGCCGACGTATCCCTCGACGCAACAGCAATTGGAACTACAACGGGTGTCGCGCACGGCGATATTGTCCTCTCCGGAGACGCGCGACTGTATCCCCTCGAAGATTTCTCAGACGAACTCATCATTGGCGGTCTGCAACCCGGACTCCATCGAATCGAGGTAAGCCTGGATGGGTTCAGATCCTCTCGGCACGAAATCTCTGTCCGTGATCTTGTCGACTATCAAGCCGTGGTGGTCTTGGAGCCAACCGAAGGCCTTGTCCTGCTCGAAGATCTCCCAAACGATGTCGTCCTCTTAGTCAATGATGTCGTGACAACACCCGAACCACCGTCATCCGATACGTCCATTACCGTTCCGTTTCTGAGACTGCCAGTCGGTGAGCATAGGATTTCAGTGGACGGCGGAACACGAGGCCGTTTCGAGGCCAAGGTTGACGTGGCAGACCTGGAATCAATAGCAGTTCCGGTTCGAGTAAGTCCCACCATCGCATTCCTTGGTGTCCTCGGCGGTGACGAACTGGGGTCGCAGGCGGTTATGGCTGCTATTGATGACACCTTCATGGCGCTGGATGGATGGTCGTTGTTGGATCGTACTAATCGTGGTCAGGAAATATTAAAACAAGCAGGTGTGACCATTGAAGCTCTCCGAACGCTCGGACACAGCCAGGTGACGCCTGCCGAAACCTTTGACTGGGAGGCTTTACAAGCAGTTGTCGACGACCAGATGCCAAGCTCTGTCTACCTACTCGGCGTTCTGTCGGACGATATTGTGGCCACATACGCGGATCTCTGGGCATGGCTGCCAGCGCCAAGCCTGGCCAAAGGAGACTATCTTCGTGTGCCCTTAAATCAAACAGACCCAGCCATCTCCATCGCCGAGGCGTTCACACCTGAGCTCGTCATGGAGCGGCCATGGCTGGGACTCCTCCTGATCGACAGCAACGCCGTTGAAGGACCCGTCGTAGCGGCCGTGAGCCCTGAAAGTCCGGCAGTGGATGCCGGCATTCAGGTAGGGGATGTACTCGTTGCGATCGACACCAACGACATCCAAACGGTCGCACAAGCGATGCGTTTGGTATCGAGAATGGACCCCCACGAAACAGTATCGCTATTGATGAATCGGAACGAGACAGACGAGCCACTTGAGTTAACGGTGGGAACAAGTCCAACCGTTATTTCACTCAACGATGACGAGGTCCTGTACCCAGTCCTCATAACCAGACTTTCAGCCCTAATAGCGGATGAAGCCCAGCCGGGAACAAACTGGATAATCAGGTTGAATCGTGCAGAAGCCCTTTTTAGGGCAGGGTCTAGGGAGCGCGCAGTGCAGGAGCTTCGTGCCATCGAAGGGACACTGGTCGCCGGGCCAGAGAAAGCAGCAGTGAGCTATCGATTGGGCGTCGCGCTCGAAACGCTCGGACCAACGTACTTGGAAGCTGCACGTCAGGCTTTGGCCCGTGCCACCGATGCACCAGACGCTCGTCTCGTTCACAAGGGTGGTCCCTGGGCGGCACCGCGCGCACTCGTTCGGCTCCGCGAACTCGCTCAAGCCGACGCCCCCTAGAGACACGCCAAACGAAGTCTCACTCACCACGAGGCGAGTGTCCCGCTCGCTGGATGACAATCTTTGCCGAGTTAGCCAGAAAATCCACAGGTCGACAACCGCATCAAACTGGATAAATGACTACTCAATAGGCTCGACTGAAGCACCGATTTACGTCACGACCGCAATACATTGCGCTGAGGGACCTTAACGAACGGTGAGATGCCGAGCGTAGCGGGGAGCAGCCGCACGCGGCTCACCGAGGACGGTGGTTAGTCAGGCGGGTACGCGGTGTCGCACTCGCGGGCGAGGTCGGAGCGGTGAACAGGTCGTGAACGCTTGACCCCCACCACCGCCAGCGGACTGGCAGGGGCTGCTCAACCGCCATGTGCCGCAGGCTAGACAGATTCTGCGGCAACTCCTGCCCCACCCCCTCACGCTCACGCCCCGGCTCGAACGGAAAACGAGGCAATACGAGTGCACGGGACAGGCGGCACTGGGAAACGTGTTAACCGGAGTCACGGACGCGGACGGACGTTCAACCAGTGGAGCAGTCCCGTTGGGGAGGACACTGTATGGGGAAGTACTCCTGACAGCAGACCGGTGAGCGTGCCGGTGCTGCTAAACGTATCGCAGGGAGCGCCTCCCCCGCATGGGGTGTAAGTAATAGTCACCCCTTGATCAATTTGCGGAGAATTTATCGCCCTAAGGCGCACGACGCCTTAGAAGTCCTCTCCAACCCTACATCCACCGTTCAAGACCATTCTCAGCTCATCAAGGCGCATCATCTCGTGGAATTCCTCGAACGGAATGTGGCGGGTCACGATATCCATGCCTCAGCTCTAAATCAGTACTATTAAGAGTTGTTACGTTTATACTATATATAACCGTTATTATATTAAATCAGTGACTATTAAGTGTTGTTACGTTTATACTCTCTATAACCGTTATAATTCTTACAATGCCCCGCATGAGTACGAACCTTGAGAACATTTCTCAAGACGCGCTTCGACACCTGCTCGACTTCGCCCGTGCGAATCTAGAGGACCTCCACTTTCGCAGCCTCTCGGAAACTCGACGCACCATCGCAGTCATCGCGGGACAAGTGGGTCACCTTTCGCAGCGCAGGCGTCTGGTACGTAGCAACCAGAAGGCGTGGCAGCCAGAAATTGAGACACAACTTCGCTGGGGAATCGCTCCGGTACGGGCCCGCACTCTTAATCAATTAACGGAACTTCAAGCAATCTTGAACGGCTGCTTGGACGCTCTTTTCCCCCCGTCCGGGTTTGGAGAATTGCCAGGCGGAAGCACTGAATTTCCGGTACGTGCGAACCGGTTTCACGTCCAGCGTCTGAATGCCGGACCAGCTGCACCAGTGGAAGTGTGGTTCGTCGCAGAGCAGTGGCGTGATGCGTTCTGGCTCTCAACCGTAACGCTACTCGAAGAATTTGGAAAAAAACTCCACCGATGCCCCGTGTGTGCTGCGGTCTACCTCAAGGTCCGCCGTAAAAAGTACTGCTCACCAAAATGCTCAAATCGAAGACGACAGGCCAATTATTACAAGGCACACCGTAAACAACTACTCAAAGTACTCCGGCATAAGCGCCAGACGCGGACACGATGACACACACTTCCGAAAACTCACCGACTGTAATGCGAATAGTTAGTCTTACCCTCTGCCTCATGGCGGCCACCTTGACGTCCGCCTGTGGCGATGGTCATTCTGGTCCCACAGCACCCACAGCACCCACAGCACCCACAGCACCCACAGCACCCACAGCACCCACAGTGACAACGGCTTCAAGCCAGTCATTAACTCGCATTATCGCGCTGTCCAGTGATATCGCATTCGGTGAGGTGGCGGTCGGAGACACTGCAGCCAACACGCTCACAATCAGCAACGCGGGGAATAGCACGCTGACGTGGAGCGACATCAGTACCGGGATCTCAGACGTCACCGCGAGTCCGACCAGCGGTACGGTCGCGGCGAATGAGTCTCAGGCGGTCACGCTGACGTTTAACCCCCTGGCAGCCATTGCCTTTAGCAGCACGTTGACGGTCACCAGCGATAAAACCAGTGGGACCCATACCATCGATCTCTGGGGTGTGGGAGTGGATACGCCTGTCGCGGCAACGCGCATCATCGCGCTGTCGGGTGATATCGCGTTTGGTGAAGTGCTTGTGGGAGACACTGCAACCAGCACGCTCACGATCAGCAACACGGGGAATAGCACGCTGACGTGGAGCGACATCAGTACCGGGATCTCAGACGTCACCGCGAGTCCGACCAACGGCACGGTCGCGGCGGATGAGTCTCAGGCGGTCACGCTGACGTTTCAGCCAGATGAGGGAAAGACTTATACCGGTACGGTCACCGTCACCAGCGATGCCACCAGTGGAACCAATACCCGCACGTTCTCAGGCAGTACTCTCTCAGCGACACGGATCATTGAGCTATCGGGTGACCTAGTCTTCGGCGAAGTGGTCGTGGGCGCGACTGCGACCAAGACGCTCACAATCAGCAATACGGGGAATAGCACGCTGACGTGGACTGAAATAACGACCACTCTTGGAAACCTCCCTGCCGCCTCCACACCGGCAAGTGGCATGGTGCTGCCAGGTGAATCTCAGCCGGTGACTCTAATATTTGCGCCGGATGCCCCTGAAGACACCACCTATAACGGCACGTTGACTGTCCAGAGTGATAAAACCAGTGGGGACGATACCAAAGCCTTCTCGGGTACGGGGCTCGCGGCAACCCGCATTATCACGCTGCCGGGTGATATGGCGTTTGGTGAGGTGACGGTGGGAGACACTGCGACCAGAGCGCTCACAATCAGCAACGCGGGGAATAGCACGCTGACGTGGAGCGGCATCAGCACAGGGACGTCAGTCGTCACCGCAAACCCGACTACTGGCACGGTCACGGCAGGTGGGTCTCAGACGGTCACGCTAACGTTTAGCCCCGTGGCAGTCACTGCCTATAGCGGCACATTGACGGTCACCAGCGATAAAACCAGTGGGACCCATACCATCACTCTCTCGGGGACGGGGGGGGATACGCCCTACAACTGTTGCCCGCCAGCCAATCGATTCTCCGTTGTCCAATCGGTTGCTGCAGAGATCGGATAGCGACCCTCCGCGCTTCTGATGGTCGTCAGCTTGGTGCCGAAGATCTGGAGGGTCACACTGGGAAGCACCGCCCCATCGGGCGCTCGTACCATGCCTTCGAGGCGTTGTCGTTTCGAGCAGATCCGGACTGCGCTACTACATCGGCGGTTGAACACTCGCTGCGGGCTTGGTCCCTGTAAGGATCCACCGCTGCATCCGCCGACCATTCCCAGCCTCGCCCGTATACATCCTGTTCTTTGAGTCGATCGCAATCATGTGCGCCCGAATGAACTCGCCTGCCTGGCGGCCCGGCTTCCCAAACCTGTCCAGGATCTGCAAGTCCTTACGCCGCAGTACCCAGACACGCTGGTTCGTGCCGTCCATGAGATACAGCAGGCTCTGTTCTGGATCCCGCGAGAGTTGAAGACTGAAGCTGCTCCCCGATCCGCCTGTCTCTGGACGAACAAACCGTTCCATCAGGTACTCGCCGTTTTGCCGGAAGGACTGAATACGGTTACCGCGGCGGTCGGCGACATAGATCAGACCGTCCTTCGTTCCGACGATGCCGTGAAGGGTGGAGTACTGCTGAGGCGGGTTGTCCAGCTGGACCGGATACTCATATTCGTAGGTGTCGTCCGGTGGCTTTCCGTACGCGCCCCAATGACGAAGATATTTTCCAGTCGCAGCATCGTAGACCACCACGCGTTTGTTACGGTATCCATCCGCGATAAAGATCTCGTTCGTCTTGGGCTCGACGTAGAAGTTTGCGGGACCGCCCAGGTGATCCGGATCGTCGCTCCCTTTGTTGACACCCGGTTCGCCGATCGTTAGGACGTGCTTGCCGTCCTGCGTGAATTTCATCACGTGAAATCCATTACTCGTTCCCGTCCAGACGAACCCCTTATGATCGATGTAGATCCCGTGTTCGGCGTCATACCAGGTGTAGCCTTCGCCAGGGCCACCCCAGGTTCGGAGAACCTTGCCCTCAGGATCGAGTTCAAGAACTGGCGGAGCAGGAAAACAGCAATCGGCGATCGGTGGCTTCAGCGCGGCTCCGATCTCCTGAGGCGTCAGGCTCGACGGCATGTGGATCACCCAGAGGTGATCGTTGTCGTCGACGAACAAACCTCTGATGTCCCCCAGGATCCAGTTATTCGGAAGTGTCGGTGGCCAGGTTGGATCTACCTCGTAGATGGGAAGATTGTCCGCTGTCGGCGAACCAGCTGCCGGCTTGGCATTCGCGGTCTGGGCGCCGGCTTGACTGGGCATGAGAAGCACCACTGCCAAGGTGACGAGCTTCAGCGAATGTCTCATGATCGTACGGCTCCTAGTTGAGCACTTCTGACGACCGCGCGCTAACCACGATGACGCGGCGTCCCACGCGCGGGTGAAGCGTCGAGGCCCTGGAAGCTAGCCGGCGGTCGTTTCAGCCGCGAGGGGGACTCGGTTCTTTATTTCGATTTTCAGGTTTTTAGTCTTGCGTCACACTTAACATAGGATCGATCCTACGTAAGAAATAGCTGGCTGACTCTCTGTGACTTAGGCTCAGGCCCGCCGCGGCCAGAGATGCCCATCCTTAGCGTGCAGCGCGACCTAAGTATCGCTGAAACCACTGTTCTACCAAATCGTCCACACCGGGGATAAATACAACAGCAATCACAGTAACAACCAACGCGACAGCGATAACCCGGTAAAAGTACGTCACGGTACGCCTTCTTTAGCAGCTAGTCTCGCGGCGCCGCCTCGAATAACCAGGTATCACCTGCTTCCACCGTCTCTCTGGTAGTTTGAGACGGGTATTTCTTCCTGATGGCAGCAGTAATACCGTCCAGTAGTTCACCGGATTCAATGCGGACTAGTTGGCGGTCGTAGCGTTTGCCGTCAATACGCATCACCGCACGACCGTCGCGCTCAGCTTGCACCGGCCAGCGTTTCCACAGTCGCCCGACCGGGGTAGCCATGTAGCCGGACCAGACATAGAGTTTCCCATCGAACTCCGCAGTCCAAATGCGCCGGGACCGGGGAGGTTCCAATAGCTGCATTTCGACCGTCGAGATCTCACTGACGAAACTCCAGTCTGGCTCAGAACCGGTGTGCAGTTCACCGGACTCCAGTGGACCGCTGGAAAACACCCGATTGGGTCCATCGGTAAAACGTTGCTTGACAGCTGCGGCGGTGACCGCGGTCACCGGTATCAACAGCAGACATAGCACAATGATTGTTGTGCTCTTGACTATCTTCATAGCGACATCTTTCTCTCGTAGCCCGTCACAAGACTAGCGGTTAAACGGAGTCGGGGGCTAGTGACAAAGGTCGATAACCTGGCGGCTGGCGGTTCAATAGAAACGAAGGTTAGTGGTGTGCCTGGTTGGATGATAGGAAAAACGTGAAGGTTTTCGACGTGGACGGGAACTTGCTCTACATTTGGAGTCATTACGGTAAGCCCCGCGGGCTCTTCGTTGATCGTCATGACATTCTCTATGCCAACGCTGGACCGTTTGGTATGGTCCAGCGTTGCCTGCCGGATAAGCGGCTTAGCAACTTGGGCTGGACAAAAGTATCCGGATCGAAAAATTGACGTGGTAACTGGTATTGAGTTTTTGAAGGTTGACTTTAAGGCCAATCTATACACTGGTGAGGCGAATCGTTGACAATTGGTCGGATATGTACAATTTTGACCGTCAGAGTTAAACCGTCATTAAGACTTTCGTAACAGTGCCACTGAAGGACACCTACAAGACCGAGAAGCGAACAATGAAGGATAAAAGCAAACCGGAGCGGGAAGAACTGGGGGTCTCCCGGAGAGGCTTCTTGCAGGGCACTGGCGGCCTCGTGGCCGCAGCTGCGGTGGCGCCAGCCCGGATGACTGTAGCTGGTGTTGAGGAGAAGCCGGCACCCGTGCCGAATACGGGAATTCGAGTGACGGTGAATGGCGTAGTGCACAAGGTCGACGTAGACGATCGGTGGACGCTAGTTGAGCTACTAAGGGATCACCTGGAATTAACTGGTACCAAGATCGGCTGCGATCGAGGAGAGTGTGGCGCATGTACTGTGCTCATGGACGGTCGTCCCGTCTATTCGTGTAGTCAGCTCGCAGTTTGGGTCGATGGCCGGACGATCACGACCGTCGAAGGTCTGGAACAAGACGGACAGCTGTCTCCAGTGCAACAAGCTTTCGTCGATGGCAATGGCCCTCAGTGTGGGTTCTGCACGTCGGGGCAGATTATGTCTGCGACAGCACTCCTTGCGCAGAATAAAACTCCCACACCGCAGGAGATTCGAGAAGGAATGACGGGCAATCTCTGCCGGTGTTCGAACTACAACGCGATTGTCGAATCGGTGATGATAGCGGCCGGGACGGCACCTGTGTCGACGGTGCAGGAGACACGTTTGTCGCCGATCATGCCCTTGACCACAGTGGGGCCGGAGACGCCCCGTATTGATGCGGTCGAGCGCGTGACCGGGAAGGCGGCTTATACAGGTGACGTGCGGGTGCCTGGAATGCTTTATGGCCGGGTACTCAGAAGCCCTCATCCCCATGCACGGATTCGCTCGATCGATGTTTCGAGAGCTGAGGCGATGTCTGGCGTGAAGGCGGTGATTACTCATGAGCAGGCCTCAGTGGTGTGGGGGGCCGGGTCAGTCTCTGGCGGACGCCAATACAACGACAAAATTAAGGAGATCACGAAGCATCGGCGTCTCCTGTTCGACAATCCAGTGAAATTCGTTGGTGCTCCAGTGGCGGCGGTGGCTGCCGTTGACCGACATATCGCCGAAGAGGCGATTCAACGTATCGACGTAGAGTACGAACCGTTGCCTTTCGTTCTCGAGCCAGAGGAGGCGCTAGCACCAGGAGCACCCAAGGTGTGGCCCGAAGGTAACTTGTCACCGGATGTCGAGAATCGATTCGAGCCGATGACGACCCGTCGTGGCGATACAGAGGAGGGCCTACGACAGGCTGACCGGGTTTTCGAAGAACGATACTCAACAGCGTTTGTGCACGACGCCCAGATGGAGCGTCGCGCGTGTCTGGCGTTCTGGGAGGGAGAGAAGTTAACTCTGTACACTCCTACGCAGGGGATTTCGAACTGCCGCCACGATACGGCACGTGACCTCAGGATTCCTGAGGACCAGGTACGCATCGTCTGCCAATACATGGGTGGCGGGTTTGGTAACAAGAATCAGAACCAGGACACTGACCTGATCGCCGCTATTCTTGCGCGGAATGCGGATACCCCGGTGGTTGTGGAGTTATCGCGGAATGAGGATTGGCTCGGGATGCATGGGCGATGGCCGACCGTACAGGACTACAAGATCGGAGTGAAGCATGATGGTACGGTGACCGCTATTGAACTTCGAGGCCACAGTGGCATGGGGGGCTATCGAAAAAACAGTGGAGGTATCAACGGGGTTGAACTCTACGAGAGCCCGCACTTCAGGCAAGTGTTTCCGGTTTATACCAATCGCACCGTTTCGGGTAACTTTCGGGCCCCGACCTATCCGCAAGGGTTTTTTGGTATTCAGTCGATGATGGATGACGTGGCGTATCGCCTGGGGATCGATCCCGTGGACTTCATACGGAAGAATGCGCGGAGACCAGGACCAGACATCGAGTTTACGAACTACACCCTTGATGAGTGCCTGACCGAAGGGGCGAGGCAGTTCCAATGGGACAACCGGTGGCGCTCGGTCCCGGGTTCGGACACCGGGCCGATCAAGCGAGGCGCCGGTGTATCTTTTATGCTTTTTCGCTCTGGAGTGGGTCGAAGTAGCGCCATCCTTCGGGTCGATTCTAACGGTCGCTACACCGTATTCGTAGGAGTGACGGATGTGGGTGGGGGCGCCAAGACGGCAATGGGGATGATTGCCGCCGAAGCACTCGGTGTCCCACTCTCCCAGGTCGAGGTGATATCGGGGGACACGGACCGTTGTCCGTACTCGGTCGGTGAATCTGGTGCACGGACGACCGTGATGACCGGAACAGCAGTGGTCGAAGCAGCTCGTGATTTGAGACGTCAGATAGCGGAACAGGGATTACCGAGTGGGTCGGACGTATTAATCGCGTCAACGACGCCAGACCCCAACACTGGGAGTAAGACGCGGAATTGTTTCGGGGCACATTTCGTCGAAGTTGAGACAGATATGGCTCAGGGGCACGTCCGCATCACCAAATATGTTGCTGTGCACGAATCAGGTCGTTTGATCAACCGCCAGACAGCGAGGGACCAGATACGTGGTGCAGTCATTCAAGGGATCGGGCAAGCGCTACACGAGGATCTACTCTACGATTCCCGGAACGGACAGCCACTGACGGCCGGTTTCTATGGCGCCCGCCATATGACCCATCTCGACGCGCCGGTCATTGAGACGACTTTCATAGAAACCGATGATGGCTATGGACCGTTTGGCGGCAAGTACGTGGGTGAATCTGGAATCGTGCTCGCACCGGCCGCTGTGGCGAACGCGATTTTTAATGCGACAGGTCTTCGCATGAAAAGTCTACCAATCACTCGAGAGAAAGTTCTCGGAGCCCTTGCATGAAGAGTTTCACGAACGCTAACGTCACGGCTTTCGAAGAAGCGGTCACCCTGTCGAGGGAAACTCGGCGAAATGGGCGAAGCCCCGTGTTCTCGGGTGGAGGTAGTGACTTGCTCGGCCTCGTGAAGGAACGCATCACTAGCCCAGATGTTCTGGTGAACTTGCGAGGTGTGGAAGGCCAAGATCGAGTGAAGGATGTCTCGGAGGGTGTCCGAATTGGAGGTCTCATCACGCTCGATGCCCTGAGCCGTGAAGTTAGCATCAGGAAGGAGTTCCCGGTGCTGGCTCAGGCAGCCAGCACAGTCGCGACCCCGCAAATCAGAAATGTTGGTACGCTCGCTGGTAATCTCTGTCAGAGACCATGGTGCTGGTATTTCCGTAATGGATTTCACTGTTACAAGGCTGGCGGGAACCAGTGCTTCTCACCGACCGGCGAGAATCAGTTTCACGCACTCTTTGGCGGGGGACCAAGCTATATCGTCCACCCGTCAGATACCGCCCCAGCTTTGGTTGCACTAGATTCCAGCATAGGAATTGTCGGTCCCGAAGGTGGGCGCGAGGTGCGGGTAGCGGACTTTTTTACGTTGCCTCAAGAGAACCCCATACGAGAAAACGTTCTCACACCCGACGAAGTGGTGGCGTCGGTCACGATCCCAAAGCCGGCTATAGGTAGCCGGAGCGTCTATTACAAGGTGATGGACAGAGAGGCCTGGACGCATGCCATCGTCAGCGTGGCGGTGGTTGCTCAGTTTGAAGGCGAGGTGTGTCGACGTGCTCGGATTGTGCTCGGTGGAGTGGCACCAACGCCGTGGCGTGTGCCCGAAGCAGAGGCAGTGCTTCTTGACCAGCCTCTGACCCAGGCGCTTGCGGCGGAGGCGGCCGAACAGGCGGTGGCAGGCGCGCGACCACTGTCAAAGAATGGCTATAAGGTTGCGCTGACCCGGGCGGCCGTGGAACAAACACTCGCCATGATGAGTGATCGGGATCAGGCCGATTAGTGGACCGACGAGCATGGTGTGCAGAATGGTGTGCAGAATGGTCAACCAAGGGGCAGCCGCTGTTATCCTGGCGTTGGTCGTCGCTCTCGGAGGAGCGGCCAGCGGATTGGGATGTGCCGCTCGGGAGGTGTCGTCGCAGCTGGTTGGCGACAACTTACAGGCACGCGTTGAAACAGCGCTCGCTGTGGCCAGTGATGTGGATGCGACTGGTCTCAAGGTTACTGCCACTGGGGATGTCGTGACCGTAACAGGCCATGTAGGAAGCGGCTTCGAGCAGCAATCGGTCGGTGCGGTTGTGCGGGCGGTGCCGGGCGTGTCCGAGGTGCGCTTCATATTAAACATCGATAACCCTCAGGCCGGACGATGAATCGTCGCGACTTCTTGCTCATGAGAAACCGACAGGGCGCTCAAGTGGCCGAACTGTCTTGCGAGCGTCTGTATATGCACTATCACTCTCTGGAAGCTATACAGGGGAGCGGTGAGGCGGGAGGGGGGTCACCGTCATCGGAGTTCTGGGACGAGGAACCCCAGCCAGTATTCGCTGAACGAACCAGCGAAGCTCTACTAGGCGATCTTGAGCGGCAGCTGGACGGAGCGGAGCTGCTCCGAATCCGTGACGCCGAGTGGCTGGCTGTCGATGATTTTGGTGAGAATGTTAAACGCTTGCTGGCCCGATTCCGTCGGCGTGGGGGGACGGTGGAGTACCAGTCTACCAATGTCAGTGCGCAGGAAGAGTCTGAGGCAAACCGGACCCAGGTCAGCGGTAGTCCCGTTCCGAACAGCGAGTCCTTACCGTCGCGTGGCACGGCGGGCGGGGCAACAGAAACAGACTGATTTCGATCCAACGACCTTCTGATCCCCAGTCTTGGGTAAATGCCAGTCACACGTCGACACGCCTTCCAAGATCACAGAGCCATGCCTGCTGGTGAATTTGCGGTAACCTGAGGGCCAGAATCGGTTGAGAGTGAGAATGCCGCGAACCTTCGATACATGCGCATCGAGAAGACGCTGGGCTCCATCGATACATAACCATTACGGCATACTTGGAGGCGATACTCGACGCATCGTCGCTTGCTCGAACGCATACGCGAGTTGGAGGAGCCGTGGCTCACTGCACGCCATTCCCGCAAAACTCACTCCGAAGGGTCTCAGCTTCACGTCGAATCCAGCGGGCATCGGTGGCTCTGACTCAGTTTCAACGAGCGCGAACGGCACAATCACAGTCGGATAACCAGGCCGCGCCGAGATTCCCGCTCCACTCGAGCCAGGAAACAAGAGCGCGTCGAGTTCCCACTTCATCATTGCCTCATCGATCCCGTGCTCGCCATTGAGCCGAAGATCGCGTTCGCGGTCAACTTCGTAGTTGCTCCGGTCCTCCTCCAGATCGAGTGCATCCGCGCCGTCGAGTCGGGCTTGGCCATACTTCAGCGTACCCGCTGACTCGTGAGCCACATTCCATTCCCGCAGTTCTGTCAATGTCGTAACTGGAACCGAGTCACCCAGCGTTCCGAGCCAGGCATTGAAGTCTCGCTTCATCCCATACGACAGGACACTGCTCTCACTCCCGTTCGCTAGCAGATTGTTTTCAGCATCGGCGTCGATGACGCTCGGGATGTCAGCCGGATCGACAATCGTCGCACCCTGCTGGCTGAGGATTTGAATCACCTCGACCATCACCTTCCGACCTGACGCTGAGAGCCTCTCCTGTGGTTGCGCAGAACCAGGAACTGCGACCGGATCGTAGTACAGCGCTCGCGGAACGCCGATGCGCGCGCCCTGCAACCCGTCATGCTGAAGAAATGCCGTGTAATCACCGTTCGGCGGCGCCTGGCAGCGCGACGTGGCTGCATCATTCGGATCGGGCGCCACGCCCTCAAGGACCCCGAGCAAGATGGCGGCATCGGTAACGGTGCGTGCCATCGGACCAGCCGTGTCCTGATCGGCGGTAATGGGAATCACCCCCCAACGACTCACCCTCCCCACCGTGGGTTTGATCCCAACCAGCATGTTTGCGTTGGACGGAGAGAGGATAGAACCCGACGTTTCTGTGCCTACATTCGCCACCCAGAAACTGGCCGCAGTCCCGATGCCAGAACTTGAACCACCCGTGCCCATGACCGGACGCCCATCATTACGACCCTCCCTTGGATCGGGACGCGGATCATAGGGGTTTAAACCAAACCCGCCGAGTGCACTGTAATTACCAGGCATTCCACGCCCAATGAAATTCGCAAGCTCGGTCATGACCGTCTTCGCAAGGATGACGGCACCGGCCTCACGTAAATGCGTCGTGAGCGTGGCTTCATACGGCGGCACGAAACCCTCAAAGACCAGTGTCCCTCCGGTTGTCGGCATGTCCGTCGTGTGAATGTTGTCCTTCAACGCGATAGGAATGCCGTGAAGAGGCCCTCTCACGCGACCCTCACCGCGTTCACGGTCGAGTTGGTCCGCATCTTCGAGCGCATTGGCGTTGATTGCAATCGCGGCGTTCACACGCTCCTCGTAACGGGAGATGCGTAACAAGTGCGCCTCGACCAATTCCCGTGCCGTAACGTGCCCCTCCTCCATCGCGCGCTGCATCGCAGGGATGGTTGCCTCGACCACCTCGAGGTCCACTTCCGGTTCGACCACCGGCGCGCACGACGTCAATATCGTGACAAGGAGACAGAGTTTAATGATTCGCATGACACCTATAGAATGTGATTGTAACGGCTTTAGCCCGAAGTGCTCCGAGCAAGAAAGACGGTACCTACGAGAGAGGAATTGAGCCTAGCACGTGTCACGGCGGGCGGTTCAACGGGGACGTGACTGCGGATGCTTTGTGGAGCGCCGAAGAAGCGGAGGGCGAGGAATGAAGGTAGTGGAAGTGGGAATAATCGGAGTGGATTCTGGCATGTGCTGGATCGGCGATCCAGGTTACGTGTTACCGGACGGAGAGAAAAGCAACCCTGGCCGAGATTGGGACGCGTTCTGCAAGGCGATGTTTACGGACGCCACCTCTCGGGAAGGGATCAGATTGTTCGGGCGCGGCATCGGTGTATGCGTGATGACTCCGGGCGGAGACGGGAGTTATCCCGTATCTGCAACGATCAAAGACGGAAGAATCTCGTCAGTGACTGTGCAGTTTGAGCCCGACGATGACGATGACTAGCAACAACGACGAACCGCGAGATAGAGAACACGGTCGAGCTGATGCTTCACGACACCAAGCGCGTCTGGCCTGGCGATGAACCGTTCGTCCTCTTCTAACCCACGCCCGACCAGCCAGTTAGGGAGTCGGGTCGTACGACCCTGATCCGGAGCCGGATCGCCGTTGATGCCTATTCACTTCTAACTGGTTGTCATTCGCGCGCCGCCAGAAAGGGGGCCATAACTTGTCGCACGAGCCGTTCGGCACGGACATGGTCCTGGTCATCGTGATACTTCACGATATCGACCGCGACGGACGGCTGCTATCATGATGGTCCAGACATCGCAGCAGCAACCAGCATAGCCGAAGCGCGTTAGGCAACCTTCTTCTGTGTGGTCGTTCCGATTTCGATCCGGCGCGGCTTGGCCGCCTCGCTGACTGGTACTCTCAGTTCGAGCATACCGTTTTCGAAGCTGGCACTCACCTTATCGGTGGCGACGTTCTCCGGAAGCGTGAAGCTACGGTCAAACCGGCCGTAGCCGATCTCCGACACATGTCGTTCGGCCTGGTTTTCATTGATGGCGCGCTCACCGGTGACCGTCAACACGTTATGATGCAGATCAACGTGAACGTCCTTCGGATCGATACCCGACAGCGCCATCCGGACCGTCCAGCCTTCGGTCCCAGAGGTGACCTCAGTAGACGGCACCCAGGACCAACCCTGGTCGGCATGGGGTTCAACCCACGAACACCCAAAGACACGGTCCATCTCACGGTCCATGGTGATCAATGCGTCGAACGGATTCCAACGAGCTAATCTCAGCATCTGCAACCTCCTTCTACTCTCTACCAGTTCCGTAGAATATTGCGGCCGTTCTATCGAGTGGTAGCGAATCCGGTAAATCATCAACATCATCCACCGTATTCCCACGGGTGGCGGCTAAATTCTTCCTCAACTCTTTTAGAGCCTCCGCCCATTTATCATTATCAAACTTCAGTTTTTTAGTTTTTGGCATAGCTCACAACTCCTTACTTCTTATGGCATGCCTTTCCTAGCGCAGATCTATTTTTATATATTATCTATACAGTATCAAGTTACCTTAGTTGTATACAGTCATATACAGTACAGCAGGTCAAGGTATCGACAAAATGCTTGTTTGAGATGCAAGTGGTTGCGGGTAGCGCTAAGCCCAGCCGAGCTTTCAATTAACGACGTCAGTGGTTCGCGCTTCAAGTCACCGCCGCCGTAACCCTGATGCGGCACGATCGCAGCTTAGGGGCACGGCAAGGCCGGACCTGTTTCGCGATCCTCTCTGGCGTCCACGTGAATTACCTGATTGACCGGGTTGGAACGGCATTGTTCTCCGAACGTTGTTCACAGCTCAGCCGGACCAAGTTCAGGCCGCAACCTGCTGTTTTTCTTGCAGTTGTGGCGTCCACATACGTGCAATTCCCCTTGGGGACCCCACTGGCAACTCAGGCGGCGCACGTGTCGATTAACTACGCGGCTGTCGGCGTCACGGCACCCCGCATGGTAAAGGGTAAAACTCCCCGTGGGGAAGCCACTTTCCTCATCTAGCGCAACGTGTTAACGTTATATCTGAAACGGCGATTAGGTTTCCTCCCACCCAGAAGCCCCGCTTGAACTCAGTGAGTTTTTCCAGACCGTAAGTAACGGCCCTTACCTAATTACCCCAAGTAACGCTTGCGGTTCATGTGAATCAGTAGGCGCAGATGCCCTTGCGCGGGTGAGCGAGGGCCGGAGTACAAACCGTATGAATTTCACTGACCTTGGCCTGCGTTCTGAAATAGTTCGAGCTATCGCGGGATATGCCACACCCACGGCAATTCAAGAAAAAGCGATTCCTGTAGTTCTTGAAAGTCGAGATCTTATCGCATGTGCTCAGACTGGCACTGGCAAAACCGCCGCATTCCTGTTGCCCATCCTGCAGCAATTGTCTATCGGAAGGCCGTCTGTTCGCCCTCGGGCACTGGTCATTACACCGACCCGCGAGCTAGCCGCACAGATCGGTGATATGACCAAGCGTTACGGAAAACATCTAAACCTTCGAAGTGCCGTTGTTTTTGGAGGCGTCGGAATGGCACCGCAAACACGAAAACTGGCAGGAGGATTGGACCTATTGATTGCAACTCCTGGACGGCTTCTCGACCATATTAGCCGAAAACAGGCATCTCTCAATCACATTCGCACCATCGTTTTAGACGAAGCCGACCGGATGCTCGATATGGGATTTCTACCCGATGTCCGTCGCATCCTTTCTGTCTTGCCGAAGAAGCGTCAGAACCTATTTTTTTCAGCAACGATGCCAGATGAGATCGAATCCTTAATTCGGCGCACCAGCCGGGAACCGGTGATGGTCGAGGTTACTCGGCGGGCAACACCAGTCAGTAGCGTCACGCAGGTCATTCACCCTGTGCAAACGGATCGTAAGAAGGAGTTACTTAAAGCCCTTCTAAAGAACGGAAACATGCATCGAACTTTGGTGTTTACTCGCACTAAAGCCCGAGCGAACCAGTTAGCTAAGGTGTTGGACAAATCCGGCCACGCTGCCACGGCCATTCACAGTAATAAGAGTCAGAGTGCTAGGATGCGAGCATTGGCACATTTCCGAGACGGAAAGTTTGACATTCTCATCGCGACGGATATTGCTGCCCGCGGTCTTGATGTTGAAGGCATTAGCCACGTCGTAAATTTTGAGCTACCTGATACCCCTGAAGACTACATACATCGGATTGGTCGCACAGCCAGAGCCGGTGGCAGCGGCCATGCTATTTCCCTCGTCGCACCTCAGGAACATAAGAAATTAGCTGCTATCGAGCGACTCCTCAAAAAACCAATCAAACAGGAACCGGCTTCAGGATTTCTTATTGCAACGGATGCTTCGAAATTAGAACCGAGCCGGAAGCTGAAACAACAACCGACAACCCCATCAAGACGAAAGCTCCATAGATCGAAGGATCCCTCGTTTTCACGAAACGGTGAAAAACAGACATTCCGGACTGGCAGCAAGAAATTACACCGAAACAAGAGAACTCGCAGCCGACAGGAGCGCTTGTTCCGCGATCCTCTCGGGCGTCAGAGCGGATTACCTGATTGACCGGGTTGGAAGGGCATTGTTCTCCGAATGTTGTTTACAGCGCACCCGGACCAAGTGCAGGCCGCAACCTGCGCTTTTCCTTGGAGTTTGGGCATCCACATAAGTGCGATTCCTCTTGGGGACGCCATTTTTGTTTCATCACCTTGTCTCTCCATTAACTCCCTGAAAACAAGACAGATTGTGGCGGTTCAAAACTTCTGGTCCGTCGACCAACTGACCGTCTGGGACAATCCGGCGGCCATAAGATCGCATCAACCGGCGCTGAGTCAGTGCAGTTGCCAGCGTACATTTGTTCGACAAACGGGAGGATAACGATGACACGCGCGATGATCCTAATCGCGGGCCTTGCCATGCCACGACTCGCCTTGCTGGGCTTCACGCTGACGCTGGCCGGGGTCACCACATTCGCTCAGACCCCAGATACGATGTTTCTTGAGGAGTTGACCTGGACCGAGGTCCGCAACGCCATCCAGGCCGGGACAACGACAATAATTATCCCGACCGCGGGCACGGAACAGAAGGGTCCGCACATGGTGCTGGGTGAGCACCGGTTCGTCGTGAATCATGCGGCGGGGCTCATCGCGCGTCGGTTGGGCAACGCGCTGGTCGCTCCGGTCATCACCCACGTGCCTGAGGGTAACCTGGACCCTCCGTCCGGTCACATGCGCTACCCCGGCACCATCACGTTGCCAAACGAGTATTTCATGAAGGTCGTCGAGTACTCGGCGCGGAGTCTGGCTGTGCACGGCTTCATCGACATTGTGCTCATCGGTGACAGCGGTGGAAACCAGCGCGGCATGCAGCAGGTAGCGGAGTTACTTAACGCCGAGTGGACAATGGAGCCGACCCGAGTGCACTTTGTCGGGGACTACTACTCCAATAACGGATTTCGCGAATGGCTTACGAGCCAGGGTGAGACCGCGGACACCATCGGCGGACATGCCGGTATCAGCGACACCTCGCAGCTCCTCCATGTGGCTCCGGAACACATTCGAGACGACCGCCGCGCCCCACTGGGTGGATTCGACGGCAGTGGTGTCTCAGGCGACCCAACCCGCGCGTCAGCCGCGCGCGGTCGGCGGGGAATCGAGCTTAAGGTCGAGGCCGCCGTTCAACAGATCGGGACATTGATGGCCGAGCGCTAAGAGAGGATCGGATTGTAACAGTCTAGATACATGGTCTAATTGGTGCGCGGATGGCCCCAGACCAAATCAACGAAAGCCAACGCCTTGCTCGCGAAGGGGAAGTCACACATCCGCGTAAACCGTCGGCTCTCTCGCAGCCCCCAGCCCGCCAGCCGTAGGGCCAGGCTACATCCCAGGCCCCGAGGCCACAACACACCGCGCACCCCGTTCTTCCCGGTCACGGTCGTGCCGCTTTCGTCTCAGCAGCTCACACAATTGTGGTTGTTCGTCGCGCCCAGACTCTCCAGTAGCGCCAGCGTCTCAGGGAACGGTTCCATACGTTGGACAGGGCCATTCGCCATGTCCATCGTGGTCTGCCCTCGACGGCTCACGGCCGTCACGTCGGCGCCCTGCTCCACCAGGTAAAGGATGAGCTCGTTGTCTCCCCTGGCCGCCGCATGGTGGACGGGATTGTAACCATTATGATCCCTGGCATTCACGTCGGCGCCAAGCTCCTCGACGAGGAACTTGACCGTTGGCAGCCAGGCGTCCAGGACGTGCCGGTGTGTGTTCCCGGCATACCCCTGACCGTAGCCCACCCCCGATGCCGCGTGGATCGGGTATACGCCAGGCCCACCCATTGCAACGGGTGGGATCCCAGAGTGATCGGTGTCATCACCAAGTCTCAGACTCTGTGGTGTTTTGGCGGGAACTGCTGTAGAGCCTCGAGCGGCTATGGTCGGGAGGTTTGGCTCCGCCCCGTAGGCGAGCAGCAGACGCATGGCCTCAATGTCGAGCGCATGCACAGCCCGCCAGAAAGGCGTTGCACCCGCTCGGTCGACGCCTAACATGTCGCGGTTGTACGTCGTGAACCACAACGACTTCGTCAGTCGGACATTCGGGTCTACTCCGGCCTCCAGCACCGCCTCCATCAACTGCAGATACGACACGTGCTGCTGCAGGTAGTCGGTCGGCTGCGGATGGCGGCTTTCGGGCGCCCACCGTATATTCAGGGCAGCGTAGAGCGGCGTCGCTCCGGCATCGCTCGCCAGCCGCGGATCGGCGCCCCTCTCAAGCAGCAACATCGCCAGGTCAAAGTGCCCGTTGATCGACGCAATGAGCATCGCGCTGGTGTTGTCGGCCGCGCTCAGCTGGTTGGGGTCGGCACCGCCGTCGAGGAACGCGAGCACCGCATCGATGTGGCCCTCCCGCGCCGCAAGAAGCAGCGCCGTCAGACCGCCGTACGTGCCCACCAGGTCCGGGTATCCCACAAGGCATCCAGAACATGGGGCCTCTCGTCCTTCCAGTAGGTCAGCTTCGACCGCCGCTGCGTCCCTCGTCTGCTCCGCTGCCTGCTGCTCTGGTAGGTCATCCCGTGTGAATTCGGGAGCTGGTACCGGTTCAGTCAGGTCCACACGCTCACCACGGGCCCGCCTCTCCTGGAGGGCTACCATCCGTTCTTTCCGTTGACGTTTCTCCGCTTGATCCATCTCGCTTCGCGCGGAGATGTCGACCACCTTTGCCTTGATCCCCGAGTCGGCGCCGCCGGCCAGTAGGGCTGTGATGGCATCCACCCGATCGGCCGCCGCGGCAAACATTAGTGGGGTCTGTCCCCACTGCGGTTCACGGGCGTCCGGCTCGGCTCCGCGGGCGAGGAGCACCTCCACCGCTTCGCCGCTGCCCGAAGCCGCCGCGAAGTGCAGAGGAGTGGCCCCGGTCGTCGTGGAGGCATTCGCGTCAGCTCCAGCCTCGACGAGAACGCTAACTACTGACGCGTGGCCGGCCGTGCTGGCCACGTGGAGCGGTGTGTGCTCGCCGAGTCGAGTCACCGCCTCCGGGTTGGCCCCGGCGCCGATCAACATCGCTGCCATCTCGACGTTACCGTGCTTCGCCGCCCAGTGCAGTCCCGTCATGCCGTCCCCCTGCGCCGCGTTCACGTCGGCGCCCCTGTCGAGCAGGGAACGGACGGCTTCGATCTCCCGCCCCATGGCCGTGTCGGCCACCGGCGCGTCGACCGCCGCGCCCACCGTGATGGCCGCCACACCCATCGCGCCGATCACGTATGCAAGTTTGCCCTTTGGCATGCCTCTCTCCCTTAGAATCACACCGACAGCGAGAATGCGTTCGTGCTGTCTCCGAAGCTCTTCGTATCATCGAACCCGAGCTTGTGCGTCAAGCTCAACATCACGTTCGCCATCGGTGTTCCAGGGGTGGCTCTGAGATGGAGATTGCCGTCGAGCTGCCCGTTGGCGCCACCGGCCACAAAGAGCGGGCACCGTTTGTGGTTGTGCACGTTGGAGTTGCCCATCGGGGACCCATAGATGATCATGGTCTTGTCGAGCAGGTTGCCGTCACCCTCCTCAATGCTCTTCAGCTTCTCCAGAAAGTACGAGACCAACCCGACGTGATAGCGGTTGATGAGCATGAGGTCGTCGATGTTTGACTCATTTTCACCGTGGTGCGATGCCGGATGGAACCCCTTAGCCACACCGCTCTCCGGATAGACACGGCTCGACGCATCGCGTGCCATCTTGAACGAAACGACCCTCGTCATGTCCGTCTCGAGCGCCAGCGCCTGCAGATCGAACATCAGCTTGACGTGTTCGTCGAAGGAGTCGGGCACGCCCGCGGGGGATCCTGGCAGCGTCCTTGGCATACCGCCGCTATTCTTCTCCTCGACCCGTTGGATACGCCGTTCGAGCTCACGGATGTCCTGTAGATACCGGTCCATGCGCCGACGGTCAGTTGGACCTAGCTCTCGTTTGAGCTGCGCCACCTCACCGGTGAGGAAATCAAGAACGCTCTTGCGGGACCGTTGCTGCTTGGCTCGCTCCTCGGGCGTACCGCCTGCGCCAAAGAGCTGATCGAACGCGAGTCGAGGGTTCCGGATCATCGGCAGCGGCTGATCTACTGCCGCCCAACTGATGGTATCGGTGTACACGCAGGAATACCCGTAGCCACAACCCCCCGCCTGATCCACGTTCTCGATGCAGAGCTGCATCGAGGGGATGGGCGTCTCCTGTCCAAATCGCTGGGCGTACATCTGATCGATCGACGTCCCTGCCCTAACATCTGAGCTCTCGGTTTGCTTGGGATGGGCTTGGGTCAGGAACGTCGCGCTGGACCGGAAGTGATCTCCGCCGATCTCGTTGGGTATGACCGCCTCAGCCGCCGCTACGTCGGTGTCGCTGATGATGGTCAGGTAGTCCCGGAACGGGTCGAGAGGACTCAAGGCGCTCGGACCGAGGTCGAAGTCGTGGCCCACGGCCGCCGGTGACCAGAGATGCTGCGAGGCCCCGTACTTCGTGCTTCCGGCCGCTCCGTGCACCATCTCGATACAGACCAGGCGGGTCGGGTCGAGCGACGCACCTGTCACGGTTCTGGCCCACCGCTGGCCCGCGGGGACGAAGGCGTCGAGAAACGGTAGAGCGGCCGTCACACCCAGGCCACGGAGGAAGGTTCGCCGGGGAAGGTGCTTACCGGTGATGAAAGTCATATCCTCGTCTCCTATTCCGCACGCTTCATCTGGAATGCTGGACTATTGACGACACCGAGAATGAACGCCGAGAGGCGGTTGTCGTTGGCTGCCGCTTCCCGCGTCACAGCGCGTACCGCCGGCATATCATAGTACTCGATTCGCCGACCGATGCCGTAGGCCATCAGGTTCTCGGTAAAGGTCCGAATCAACGGCGTGGGACGGTTCAGCAGCGCTTCTCGAAGATCCGCCGGACTGCTCACCGCGGTTCCGTCGTACAACTCGCCCGCCGCATCGACGGGAGCACCGTTGTCCTTGATCCGCCAGGCTCCGGTCACATCGAAGTTTTCGAGCGCCAGGCCAAGCGGATCGATCACGCGATGACACGAACTACACGCAGGACTCGCGCGATGCTGCTCCATCCGCTCGCGCACCGTCAGAGGTCGGCCGCCTTCTGCCGCCGACGTCTCCTCTAAATCAGGTACGTTCGGTGGTGGCGGCGGCGGCGGGCTCCCGAGCAAGACCTCCATTACCCATTTACCTCGGAGCACGGGCGAGGTCCACGATGCATGAGACGTCAGTGTCAGGATACTGCTCTGCCCCAGAAGGCCTCGCCGTTGGTCGTCTGGGGACGGTACGCGGCGGAACTCAGTACCCGCCACGTTCGGCACGCCATAGTGCTTGGCGAGGCGCTCGTTAACGAACGTGTAGTCCGCCGTAAAGAGCTCAAGCAAACTCCGGTCGTCCTTGACGAGGTTGTAGAAGAACAACTCCGTTTCACGCCGCATCGCTGTTTTGAGTTGCTCGTCGAAATCGGGATAGATCCGCACATCGGGATGAATCTCGTCGAGATCCGACAATCGGAGCCATTGACTCGCGAACCGCGTGGCCAATGCCTCCGCGCGGGGATCGGCCAGCATCCGGCGCACCTGCCGCTCCAACTCGGCTGGATCCGCGAGTCGGTCCTCGCTCGCAACGCGGATAAGCTCGCTGTCCGGACCCCTGGCCCAGAGGAAGAACGATAGACGCGAAGCCAGGGCTAAGTCGCTAACGGGAAAGTCCACGCCCGAATCGGCGTCGACCGGTGGCTCCTCAAAGCGAAACACGAAATGAGGGCTCGCCAGAATTCCCTCCAACGCCATTCTGATCCCTGGCTCGAAGCCTCCCTCCGTGGTGCCTGCTTCGTACAACGACATGAGGGCGTCCAGGTTCGCCGAGCTGAGTGGCCTCCGGTACGCCTGGCTCCCCAGCCGCTCGACGATCTCGCGAGCACACGGGAGCGCCGCGCTGGCCGAATCCGGCCGGCATGTGAAGATCTTTCGGCGACTCGGGGTGTCGGACACGCCCGTCGAATTCTGCGGCCCGCGTATGGCTAAATCCCGCAGGTGAGGCAGACTCGTGAAGCCGTAGGCATCGGCGATGCTCGTGCTAGCCATCGACCACGCATGCGGCGAGATCACGTCCTGGACCGGTCCCTCGAGCCTCCTCACGAACCCGGCGGCCACCCGATGTGGACCCGCTTCGACACGGATGGGGTCGGTCCAAATGTTCACGCCGTCGGGGTCGGACACGTGCATCCACCGTGGAATGTCGAGCAACGCGGCCCGCTCGCCATTCACCGAAATCTCGACCTGCTCTGGGTTTTCCGTCGTATGGAGCGTCCCCGGACCATTTCCGAAGAGCGCCCCGGTCGTCTCGTGATGGAACGAAACCCTGAAGACGTACTCCCCATCGGCCGGAAAAGTGTGAGCCACCGAGAGTCCGCCGCGGGTACCGTACGGCGCGCCCTCGACATGATCCGTTTGCGAGACCCACCGGGTCACCTGGTAGGTTGTCTCGCTAGGGGTCGCGGTAGGATCGCCGACCGCCAGTCGACTAACCGTGCTGGCCGCCCGCAGGTAACCATTCATCAGCGTCGCCGACAACGGCTGGGCGTCGGCAATGTTGTCAAAATTGGCGCTCTTGGTATCGAGCGGCAGATACTCGCCGGCGTCGATGTCGAGCCCCAGGAGGTCGCGAACCGAGCGTTCATACTCCGCGCGATTGAGTCGTTGAAAGGTCCGCCGGCCGGGGTTGCGGCTGGCCGCCGACGCCTCGTCGATCCGCGTTTCCAATGAAGTCGCAAGGCTCGCAAGCGCGCTTTCATCCGGTCGCTGGACGCCCGCCGGAGGCATCATGCCCGCCCGTAGCTTGCGGATCACCTTCTCCGCGAGCTCAGAGTTTTCGTCAGCCTGTGCCACCTCGAACGACTCGAGCGACATATTGCCGTAGCGCGCTCGATCGTTGTGGCAACCCTGGCACGTTTCTTCGATAATCGCCTGGCCCGAGGCATCGCCCGGCCGAACGCTAGCCAACTGCGCTTGAGCCGGTGGGCCGTTGACGACCACCAGACCCAACGACAGGGCCACCACGCTCAGCGCCTCAGCCGTCAATCTGGCAATCCCCACCGTATTCGGCTGACGGTAGACACTGTCCTCACGAAGGCCGCCATCGCCTGTTAATCCCACCGATGGCCAGAGTAACACAGCTCGAATAGATGGCCGGATTAAATCAGAATCAGAGTCTTATTTATTTGGCCACTACTTTGAAGCTCCGATGCCTCAGTGTGCTCTAATCTCTCGGCGAGCCTTCGAGTAGCGGTTCGAGCGGTACGAGCTCGGCGCCGTTCTCCGTGCATACCGCATAGCGACTATTCATGCCTGCATACATTGAGACGCCGGCGTACTGGCCATGCTTGTCCAAGATATAAAAGGTCACCCCAAAATTTGGGAGGTTCCGGCTGTTCAACAGGCGTCTTTCGATCGTGTTCGCCTGAATGCGGCGCAGGCCCTCGAGACCAGCATCTTTCGGGTGGTGGCCGCGACGCATCTCCTCCACGACAAGAAACGACGTTAGGTTGTAGAGGTTAGACTCGCCACGTCCGGTCGATCCTGCTGCGCCAACGTTGTTGTCGACGTAGAGCCCCGCGCCGAGGATCGGAGAGTCTCCGACACGTCCAGGAATCTTCCAGGCAAGGCCGCTCGTCGTCGTTACGCCGCAGATATCGCCACTGGCATTGATGCCGTCGCAGTTAATCGTGCCGTAGAGCTCGTCTTCACTGATCAGTCCGTCGGCAACCATGTCGAGACCGGCACGGTCTGCTTGCGCAATCTCTCGAGCGGGGTCGAGGTAGTGACCGGGGTCGGTCCGCCGTTTCCACTCGAGCCACATCTGGCGGGAGCGGTCGGTATTGAGGTTGTCTTCGATGATAAAGCCCATGTTGCGGGCGAAGCTCTGTGCGCCAGCGCCCACGAGTAGATGGTGATCGGTTAAGTTCGCGACCTTCTTGGCGACACTCGAGGGAGTCCGGACACCTTCCAGCGCTGCCACGCCACCGGCCCGTTTCAGGGGCCCATGCATGCAGCAGGAGTCGAGCTGCACGATGCCGTCGGCGTTGGGACGCCCTCCGTAGCCTACCGAGGCGTCCTCGGGGTCAAGTTCAACGATGTTAACCCCAGTGATGAGCGCCTCAAGTACGTCAGAGCCGGACGTCATCATCTCAAACGCCGTCTCGACACAAGTCAAAGGACCGCCGTTTCGGACCAGGTTGCCGTTACTCGAGGACACAACTACGGGTTGAACGGCGTTCTGTCTGAGGATTGCCGGCGCCTTGCCGAAGGCCTGGGACGGTAACGCGGCCGTCAGACCGGTGCCGACTGTCGAGGCGACAAAATCACGGCGGTTCATCGTACGGGGCATGCACACCTCCTAATTTGGCCGCATGTTAACGCAGATCAGTTGACCTCGTCCCACAGACGAGAGACTTTCGATGATGCGAACGTACGTCCGGTTGAGGTCGCAAGGAGCGGAGTGGACCGATGCCTACTCCGGTGCCGAGCGACCGTCCCAGGAAGGGAGACACTGCTACCTAGGCATCACCCCACCATCAGGACCGATGGCTGGACTTTGCCTGCCCGCGCATCCGCCAGCAACCGGGCTTGCACCTTGGGGTCCTCCACGATGCCCGTCGCCCACTCCCACACGGCACGCTTGGTCTTGTTGCATGACCCTTTGGGTCGTCCGTGTGGATTACCTGACTGACCGGGTTGGAACGGCATTGTTCTCGGAATGTTGTTTACAGTGCAACCTGACCGAGTTCACGCGGAAACCTGTGCTTTTCCCTGGAGTTTTGGCGTCCACATAAGCACGATTCCCCTTGGGGACGCCATTTCCCTCAAAACCCGTCTGTCGTCGCAAGCTAGGGCGATGACTTCCAACTTCAGGATCGTCGCCGGAGGAGTGAGTCATTCGAGATCGCGTCCTCCAGTGCCAGCGCGCGATAATAGGCTACGATTGGGCTGGACTTGGTATCTTCAGGTCCCTTGATGGCAAGTTGATGATGACGATGCGGGCTTGGCCTCAACAAGGGGCTCTGTGTGTTGCGATCGTTCTGGCCGGATGGAGCCTCGGATGCGGCGGTACTCCCTTGTGGATATTTGACGATGCGCCGGGTGCGCCTCCTGTCGACGGGGCACTCAAAGAGCGCCTCGAAACCGCGTGGGTTAACCGCGCAGCCGACTACGAGCCGCGCACGCAGCACTTACAACCCGACGGGTCGCCGACCTACATCAACCGTCTATTCCTTGAGTCGAGTCCCTACCTCCGGCAACACGCGCACAATCCACTCAACTGGTTTCCGTGGGGTGACGAGGCGTTCGATTTGGCCCGAGCGCTCGGGCGTCCAGTTCTGCTCTCTATCGGGTACTCGACGTGCCACTGGTGTCATGTGATGGAGGAGGAATCATTCGACGACGAGGAGATCGCGCGATATCTGAACGAGAACTACATCGCGATCAAGGTCGACCGAGAGGTCCGGCCGGACCTCGACGCCATATATATGAGTGCGGTTCAACTCTTCCTCCAGGGACGAGGTGGGTGGCCTATGACGGTATGGCTCACGCCAGACCGAGAGCCATATAGCGGGGGTAGCTACTTCCCAGCCCGCGACGGGGACCGCGGTGTCTCGGTAGGATTCCTTACGCTGTTGCAGCGACTGAAGAAAGCCTATGACGAGCAACCAGATCAGGTGGCCGACGTCTCGGCACGGGTGGCAGAACAGATGCGCACTATGCTGACCCCAGAGGCCGGTGATGGGTTGCTTCCGACCGCGGCATCATTGCAAGCCACGGCGGCCTCTTACCGGCAGCGCTTCGACGCTGTCCATGGAGGGTTACAGAGCCAGACGAAATTCCCGAGCAGCCTGTCGATCCGTTTTCTTTTGCGGCACCACCGGCGAACGGGCGATGAGCAATCGTTGGCGATGGTCACGCGGACACTCGAACAGATGGCAGCCGGTGGCATCCACGATCAGGTGGGTGGCGGCTTCCATCGGTACGCCACCGACCGGGCATGGCTCGTCCCCCATTTCGAGAAGATGCTCTACGACAACGCCTTGCTGGCGGCTGCCTTCCTTGAGGCGTATCAGGTGACCGGTCGCGAGGACTTCGCGCAGGTGGTTCGTGCCATCCTCAACTACGCCGAGCGCGACATGACCTCACCGAACGGTGCCTTCTACTCCGCGACCGATGCCGACAGCCCGGGACCAGACGGTGCGCGAGAGGAGGGACGGTTCTTCACCTGGACACCCGACGAGCTTGATGCGGTTATCGGGAGCGAAGGGCGCGGTGCGGTCTTAGCATTCTACGGCGTGACCGAGTCGGGGAACTTCGAGGGACGAACCATTCTCAGTATCCCCAGCCCTCTGGGCGACGTCGCGACGGAGCTCGGGATACCTGCCGACGCGCTCCGTCGGACGATCGATGAGGCGCGCGCGTCGCTGTATACGGCGCGGGCGCAGCGGGTGCCACCTCTGCGGGACGAGAAGATTCTAACGGCTTGGAACGGTCTAATGATATCGGCGTTTGCTCGGGCGGCCTTGGTGTTTCACGAACTCGCCTACGCGACGCATGCGACCAGAGCAGCAGACTATGTGCTCACCCACCTGCGGCGTGACGGGCGGTTACTCCGCAGTGCTCTCAACGGTCAAGCGCAGCAAGCGGGATATCTAGAGGATTACGCCTTTTTGACTGCCGGGCTTCTCGATCTGTATGAAGCGACCAGTGAGCTGCGCTGGTTGAAAGAGGCGCGAGCGCTTGACGGCATCCTCGAGCAGTACTACGAGGACACGACCGGGGGTGGCTTCTTCCGAACAGCCAAAGACCACGAATCCCCGATAACACGTGACAAGCCGTTCTCCGACGGGGCCGAACCTTCGGGGAACTCGGTTCACCTCCTCAACCTGCTGCGGTTCTACGAATTCACCACCGATGATCGGTACCGCCAACGCGCAGAGAAGGCGCTCGCAGCGTTCTCCGACGTGCTAACCGAGAATCCAACGGCGGTCTCCGAGATGCTCCTGGCAGTCGATTTCCATCTGGACACGCCGAAGGAAATCGTCATTGTCGTCCCTCATTCACGGGAAGAGGCTGAGCCATTCCTCGAAGAACTCAGAGTGACGTTCCTCCCAAACCGGGTCCTGGCTGTCGTCGCCGAGGGAAACGATCTAAAGAGCCACACAGCCCTGATTCCTTTACTTGAGGGAAAAGTAGCGCGTGGCGGCCAGCCAACCGCCTACGTCTGCGAGAACCGGATTTGCGACCTCCCCACGACCGACCCCGCCGTGTTCGCCACTCAGATCCGCCGGGTGCACGAACTCAATCGATAGAAGTCTGGCGGCGTTGCCGCTCGACGTGATGTGCCTCCCTAGTCTAATCTAGAGAGGTCCCTACAGACCTGGAAAAGAGGACATTCGATGGCCGTCAAGGGCCGACCGAAGCTTGAGCTCGTCACCGTCTATCTGGTGTGTGTTCTGGGAGTGATCGCCTCTACCGAGGCATTTCGCCCCCTGACAAAGGAGACAGCGACGACCGCTACCGTCGCCGGCCAAACACCGTCGGCGGTAGAGGCCCGATCGACATCGCAGTCTGCCAGCCACGAGCAGATGCTCGCGCTGCTCAGGCAGGTCGCCCACGAGACCCCCGACACAAACTTCTTCATCGGAGATGGGCCGGCGAGGGATGCACGCGAGACTCTGGCCGCACTGCCGGCCTCCGCGCCCGGCCCTACTCGATGGCTCGCTCAGGTCCGAGTGGCCCAGGAAGAACTTCGCCTAGGCGATGAAGCTGAAGCGATCCGTCACCTCACCGAGGCTCTTCAGCTCGTACGGAGTGCCGGGGCTCAGGTTGAACCATCGTGGCTCCATGAAACCTTGTACCGCCTCGGCGTCGCAAATCTGAGATGGGCTGAAACCGAAAACTGTACACTCCATCCCACGACGAACAGCTGTATCTTTCCCCTGCGAGACGACGGAATTCATACTCAGCAGACCCCGGCTCGGCAGGCGATTTCGGTCTTGAACGAACTGCTCGACAACCAGCCGGGGCCACCGATGAACCTCGGAGCACAATGGCTGCTCAACATCGCCTACATGACTGTTGGAGACTACCCGCAGGAGGTGCCAGAGCCGTATCTGATTCCGCCCCATGTCTTCGAGTCTGACGAGGATATTCCGCGATTCACCAACATCGCGCCGCGTCTTGGCCTCAACTCGTTTGATATGTGCGGCGGCGCCATCGTCGACGATTTCGACAACGACGGCTATCTGGATTTCATTGTCTCGACCTGGGGTACTGATGGTCAGATCCGTCTGTTCACGAACAACCAGAATGGGACCTTCTCTGATCACACCGAACGGGCGGGACTGATCGGAATCTATGGTGGGCTTAACATGGTCCAGGCAGATTACGACAACGACGGCAACATCGACGTGCTCGTGCTCAGAGGGGCCTGGCTCCTTGAACATGGACGACACCCGAACTCGCTGTTGCACAACAACGGTGACGGCACGTTTACCGACGTCACCTTCGATGCCGGCCTCGGCCGTGTGCACTCCCCGACCCAAACGGCATCGTGGGGCGATTACGACAATGACGGCGACCTCGATCTATATGTCGGCAATGAATCATCCAGCGCGTTGAACGCGCCGAGCCAGCTGTTCCGTAACGATGGAGACGGCACGTTTACCGACGTGGCCGCCGAAGCCGGAGTGCTCAACGACCGCTACACGAAGGCGGTCATCTGGGGCGACTACGACAACGACCGCTGGCCGGATCTGTACGTCTCGAACAATGAAGGGGCCAACCGGCTCTATCGCAATAACGGTGACGGGACCTTCACCGACTTGGCAGAACAGCTCGGTGTGGTCGAGCCGAACATCAGTTTCCCCGCCTGGTTTTGGGATGTGGACAATGACGGTGTGCTCGACCTGTATGTCACCGCCTATGTCGCCGGGATTCACGACCTAGCCGCCAGTGCGCTCGACCTCCCGACTGGGGTCGAGTTGGCCCGGTTGTATCGCGGGACCGGCGATGGGCGATTCGAGGAGGTGGCAGAGCAATACAACCTCGCACACCCCGCCGCGCCGATGGGTTCGAATTTTGGGGACCTCGACAACGACGGCTACCTCGACTTCTATCTCGGTACCGGCTACCCAACCTACCATAGCGTCATGCCGAACGTGATGTATCGCAATCTTGACGGCAACGGCTTTGCGAACGTGACGTATGCCGGCGGGTTTGGCCATCTGCAAAAGGGGCACGCGGTAGTCTTTGCCGACCTCGACCACGACGGTGATCAGGACGTCTTTGAGCAGATGGGCGGGGCCTTTCCAGGCGACCAGTATGGCAATGTCCTTTATGAGAACCCTGGATTCGGCAATCATTGGACGACCATCAAACTCGTGGGTGTGCGGTCGAACCGGTCGGGGATCGGCGCCCGCATCCGCGCTGAGATCATCGAAGACGGGACGCGGCGATCGGTCTATCGTCATGTGAACAGTGGCGGAACCTTTGGAGGTAATCCGCTTCGTCAAACTCTCGGCCTTGGGAGAGCCACTCGTATCGAAGTACTTGAGGTGTTCTGGCCAACCACTGGCCTCACCCAAACGTTCACCGATATACCTGTGAACCAGGTCATTCGAATCGTCGAGGGCGAGTCATCGTATGTGACCGTTGAGGTCAAGACCGTGACACTGGGCCAGCGGTCGCCGGGGGATCCTGGCCTCGCCCAGCACTATCTGGGCCCTGAGATAACTGGTGCTCATTAGACAGCGCCGGGCGACGAACATTCGAGCGTCTGAGATCACGGACGAACGTCTGTATCTCAGCCGCCGTGAGTTCATGCGAGCTGCCGTCGGCTCGTATGGTAAAACTTTGCCCAATCAAAATGGTGCGCCAACCCGTCTCGTCGTGCCCTGACAGTATGGGTTCAAGAGCATCAAGTCGATTGTGAAGATTCGATTCGTCAAGAACCGGCCCTGGACGACATGGAACCGCGCCTTTCCGCGCGACCTCGGGTCCTATGCCAACGTCAACCCGGAAGTCGATCGGCCTCAAAGGCAGACGACCGAACACCGGTTTGGTAAGTTCTTCCCGCAGCGGACGCTGATGTTCAACGGCTATGCAGACCAAGTCGGGCAGATGTACGCTGGGATGGATTTAACACGTGGCTATCAGGACATCTGAGGGAATGTCGGCGCTCATCGCGGCCGTTGAACCCGATACAGGTAAGGTTGTTAACGTGGGGCATCTGATTCTCGCGACCATCGGTGCGTTGGCAGTTGGAGGGGTCTTACTGGTCGTCGGCGCCGTACCCACGGTCGCCGCGCAGCATCAGCATGAGCACATCACCCCGACCGCCGAGAAGCTTAACGAAAGCTTCGGTGCGGACAGTGCTCAATGGGTCACGGGCTTTGAGAGTGAGGGACGGACAATTTTCGACAAGCGATTCGAAGTGCTCGACGCCCTCGGACTCGAACCAGGTATGGACGTCGCCGACATCGGAGCCGGAAGCGGGCTGTACTCGCGTCTTATCGCGGAGCGCGTCGGACCGAGCGGCCAGGTCTTCGCCATCGACATCGCGACCAACCTGGTCAACCACATCACAGAAACAGCAAACGCTATGGGCCTTGGCAACGTGAGGGCGATCGTCGGCGGTGACAAGTCACCGAGACTGTTGGAGCAGTCGGTCGATCTGGTCTTCATCGCTGATTCGTATCATCACTTCGAGTACCCGGGTGAGATGCTCCAAGGAATCAAGAAGGCCCTCAGACCCGATGGCCGCTTGATTCTCATCGACTGGGAACGGATCGAGGGTGTCTCGCACCCGTTCATCCTGGCTATGGTCCGGGCCGGAAAGGCAATATTTATCAACGAATTCTCGGCCGCTGGTTTCGAGCTCGTCGAAGAGATCCCGATCTTCACGGAAGAATACATGCTCGAGTTCCGACACCGATGAAACGTACGGCTAAACCTCTATTTGGCGATAGCACTCACCGAGGTCGGCCAGTATAGAGAGGCCGTCGAGTGGCAGCGAGAGCTTATGTCGGCAGGGCGTGGTGACTTCGTGGCGCGATTCGCCGAGAATCTCAGACTCTACGAACGTGGTGAGCCGTGCCGCACTCCTTATTACGACGACGAGATGCCATGAGTGTCAAAAGTCGAATAACATTGCCAACGATCGTGATCACCAAGAACGGCGCGAACGATCGCTGTCCGTGTGGACAGCGCAGGACCTATCAGCGGTATTGTGGCGAAGCAGGTCCCTACCGCGTTGGGTCACGACCGCGGCGCGCTATGGTCCGGGCGGCGGTGCTGGTCACACTCGGCCTCGTGAGCCTGCTGGGCGTCTCCTGCGGGTGGTCGGAAGACCCACGTGCCGACGCTGAACGCCGCGCGCAGGAACTCCTTGCTGAGCGGACAGCCCTGGACGAGACCGTCTGGGCGGAAGAGCGGCTGGCTCAGCAATACGAAGCAACGTTTGTCTCGCTGTGGGACAACCTGCGGGAGGCCCAGGACAAATCCAGTGTGCTGGCGGGGTTCGAGCTGCGTGAGATCACCATCGGCGAACCGAGTCCAGCGCGTGAGCTGATCGACGGCATCTTCACCACCGACCTCAGTGCTTCACCTCAGACGCTCACACAGACGGAGTGGATCGGTCTTCTGGACCGCCTCCAAGAGCGAGGCTTCACGCTCGTTCAGAGCGAATGGCATCATGCGTCATTTGATACCGATGCGTCGGGCCACCGCGTCTCAACGTTCAACATCGTTCTCCACGTGACCGCCGCCGACCCGGTGGCGCGATACGAAATCACCGGACCAATTCAGGTGGTTTGGGCCGATGAGCAAGATGCCTCTGGACGGTTCGTACCGGTGTCGATCGATGCGACCGGCCTCTCGGTCATTTGGCGCCATGGCCAGCCAATCTTCGAGGCGACGGAACTTGCTTCGTTTGCGCTCCCCGGTCGCGACAGCATGCGTGTTGTGGCCCACGACCTCGATGGCGATCAGCTGACGGACCTTGTCTACCCAGCGCAGAATGCCGTGCTGTGGAACCGTGGTGACGGTCGCTTCGAGCAGGCAGAGCTGCTCGATCACCCGGTCCCAGACCTCTACAAGGGGGTCTTTGCCGACTTTACCGGCGACGGCAGGTTCGATTTCTTGGTGGCCGCTGGACTGGCGGGGACCGACCCACCACGATGGGCCCTCTTCCTCTACGAGCAGGATACGTCGCAACGATTCAGCACACCGCCGTCGACCGTAGTCGACCCCGAAACAGTCACCCTCCGGGTCCCGTCGTCCTACGCCGTGGGTGATGTGGACGGAGACAATGACCTGGACGTCTACCTCGGACAGTACAAGAATCCGTATACCGACGGTCAGTTCCCAGATCCGTACTATGACGCGAACGACGGCCACCCAGCCTATCTGTTACTCAACCAGGGCAACGGCCAGCTGGAGGACGCGACAGAACAGGCGGGACTGACCGCGAAGCGCTATCGCCGGACCTACCGCTCCTCGTTCGTCGATCTGGACGATGATCACGACCTCGATCTGCTGGTCGTCAATGACTTCGCCGGCATCGACCTCTATTTCAACGATGGAGAGGGACATTTCACCGACGTCACACAATCGGCAGTCGATGTGGCGGAAAACTTCGGTATGAGCCACACCTTTGCCGACTTCAATAGCGATGGGCGGCTCGATTTCTACGTCACCGGCATGTCATCGACCACGGCGCGTCGGCTGGAACAGATGGGGCTCGTGCGAACCGATATGCCCGAACATACCCGCAAACGGATGGATATGGCGTATGGCAACCGGATGTATCTCGCCGAGGAGACACCGGGCCAGTACCGGCAGCCTCCGTTCCGCGACCGTGTGGCCCGGTCCGGCTGGACCTGGGGAGTCGCCGCCGCCGACGTCAACAACGACGGCTATCCTGACATCTATGCGGCCAACGGTCACCTCAGTGGAGAGACGGCAAAAGACTACTGCAGCCGGTTCTGGACCCACGATATCTACTCTGGCAGCCAGGAAGATCTGGCGAAGATGCTGCTCTTCACGGTTGAAGGGGAAGCGAAGGAAGGGATGTCATGGAACGGATTCGAGCACAACCACCTGTTTTTGAATCTGGCTGGGCAGGACTTTATCAACGTCGCATTTCTTATGGGTGCGGCGATGGAGCAAGACAGCCGGGTGGTGATCGCCGACGACTTCGATGCCGACGGCCGGATAGACCTGCTGGTGAGCTCAACCGGCCTGCCGCCGTTCGCTGATGACCTGCTGACGCTGCACCTGCTGCGCAACCGCGGTGAGTTTGACCACCACTGGATCGGTGTGCGTCTGCGGGGTGCGCCGGGTGTCTCACCGCTCGGCGCTCGGATCACCGTGGTGTATGCCGACGGCCAACAGACGGCCGCGATCGTCACCGGAGATTCGTTTATGGCCCAGCACCCGTTGGTTAAGCACTTTGGCCTCGGGCAGCGTGACGCGATCGAGTTTCTCGAGGTGCGCTGGCCAAACGGCGAGGTCACGCGATTGGACCAGCCGGCGATCGATCAATATCACACGCTCTCGCCCTGATCGTCTTACCTCCCACGTAGCTGCAGCACGTCGTTTAGATTGGCCCGAGCTTCGGCAAACATTGGTTCGATCTGCAGCGCCTGCCGGAACTGCTCCACTGCCTCGTCCAGCGCTCCCTGGATCGCAAGGACCAGCCCAAGGCTGTTATACCCGTCAGCTTCCGCCGGTTGGAGTCTGACAATCTGGCGGAGGTGATCGATCGCCTCGTCAAAACGACCTTGGGTCAGGAGTGCCTTGCTCAGGTTGTTGTGGGCCTCAGCGAAGTCAGCGTTGATCTCCAGCGCCCGGCGGAAGTGTATAAGAGCCTCTTCCAGGTTGCCCTGAGTACCTAACGCAATACCAAGACTGTTATGAATGGCAAATCCGTCGGGGTCGACCTGCGTGGCCCGGCGAAGGTGGTTGACCGCTTCATCCACGTTCCCCTGCGCGAGAAGCGCCTCGCCGAGATCGCTCCGGAAGTCACTGTCTGCCGGTGCGACCTGGACCGCACGACGATAATAAGGGATCGCCTTCGCCAGATCCGCCTGAGCCTGGAACACTCTGCCGAGGTTGTGGTAGGCCGTGCTCTGGTCGGGTGCGAGGCGGATCGCTTCCTGAAAGTGATCCGCCGCCTCATCGAACGTCTCTTGCGCATACAGCAAGTTGCCTAAGTTGTTGTGGGCTTCGACAAAGTCTGGCGCCAGCTCAAGGGCCCGGCGGTAGTGGGACGCGGCCTCGCTCGACCTCCCGCCCTCGACAAGGATATTCGCTAGGTTCGAGTGCGTCCCGGCGTTCTCGGGGTCGAGCGCCAGCGCCGCACGATACTGCTCGACCGCTTCGTCTGCTTGGCCTCGAGTGCGGAGAATGAGACCCAGAGCGCTGTGTGCACCTCCCTCCTGTGGGTCCAACTCGATCGCTCGACGATAATGCTCCACCGCCTCGTTCAGTCGATCCTGCGCTCGAAAGGCTGTCCCCCACCTCATCTCCGTCGCTGCCCGCATCCGATCCTTGGACAGAATCGGCCAATTCGATAACACGGCGAGCAGGACGATGGCGACGACGGCCGGAACACGCTGCGACGCCCGCGCGTCGCGGAGGCAGCGTCGCCCATTCACCAACCCGAACGAGGCGAACAACACAAGGAACGGTACCAGCGGGTAGCGGTGTTGCGCACTGACGTAGAACAGCAGCATGCTGGCTGCATAGGTGACGAACATCCCGTAGAGCAGCCACAGATCACGCCACTGTCGCCAGCTGACCCAGACACCAAGCAGCGCGAGCGGCACCATCACGCCGACGTGGGTCACATACGTGGTCAGCCGAAGTAGAATCGACCGATCGGCGTGGGAGTACTGGCTCTCTGTATCAATTACCTCGGTTGCGCTAAAGACCAGGGCAAACTTTCTGCCGATGAGCGAGACCCAATCTCCAGGTTGCGCGATGATGTCGTCGAGCGCCTGCCGAAACCAGTAGCGTGAGACCTCCGCGCGTGTCAGCGACACTCCCACCGCTTGCTCGGCCAGCGCCATGGCATCGGCACGCTCAAACGCCCTGCCGCCACCGGCCGACGACAACGGCCGATATGTTCCATCGGCCTCCGCGTTGTTGCCGATATAGAACGCAGGACCGAGTTCTGACACGATCAGGCGAAAGTCGCCGCTGACGAGTTGGTTGCGGACGCCACCAGGCACTACCGCAGCCATCAGGCCCGCCAGCAGGATCGCGGCGAGCACCAGGCGCTGCCGTCCCAGATTTCGATGCTGCAGGACCACCCATCCAAACATCGGAACCAGGAACACCCAGGCGATCTCCTGCGTCAGGCTGAGACACCCCAGTGCAAACCCTGACCAGAGCCACGACAGACGCCAGGTCGGATCTTGAACGAGGCCACTTACGTGCCACAAGAACAAAGAGACAAAAAAGAGATCGAGCACGGACGCCTGAATCGCCGCATCGGCAAAGATCGCAGGGGCGCACATACCAAGCATCAGACCCGCCACGAGACCGGTGCGCTTCGAGCTTAGACGCCACCCCGCGGCGCCCAGCAACACACACGAGAGAGAGCCGACGACCGCCTGGAAGATCGCGACGATAGTGGGGTCCCGTCCGAAGTACGTATAGATCACCGCGAGAAAATAGGGATACAGCGGCGACTGATCGACCATGCCGCGGCCCAGCCAGTCACCCGCCGCGAGCGCCTGCGCCCAGGTGTCGTAGCGCTCCGCGTCACCGACAACGAGGGGAAAGACCGGTGCTGTTCGAATCTGCCAGAGGTGTAGAGCTCGTGCCAGCAGGGCGACCGCAAAAATACCAAGGGCAGTCCAACGAAACGACTCCCGTCCTGGGCGGATGTCAGTCCTCGCTGCAGGTGCCGGTTGGCCACGAGGCACAGACCTGCGCGTGTCACGACGACGCTTCGTCATGGTTCCCGTCCGTCAGATCTGACGGATCGTACCACTTTCGGCTCGACGGCGTAGCGAATCGGCGCGCTGGAAGCTGACAGGCGAGGAGTGATCGAAAAAATGGTCGTGACGGGCGCGGTCTCTGGCGGACCGCGCTCGTCACGGGAAGACCTAGAACGTCACGTCAGCGCTTACTTCGAACAAGCGAGCATCCAGAATCGCCGAGTTCGTCTGCACCGGCTGAGGTCGTAGCCAGCTTCCACCAAACCTAGGGTTGGATCCCAGAATCGCGGCGGAGTTAAACGCATTGAAGGCATCGAGATTCAGTCGCAGGGTCGTGCCCCCGAAGCTCAGCGCCTTGCTCAGACGCACGTCGAGCTGGTTGCGCCGGTCTTCGAACATCGTGTACGGCTCGATGAGCGGCACGAGGACGCTTCTTTTGCCACCCGCCAGGTTGCGACCCAACGACGGTGAGATGTCGGCGTTACTGGCCGAGTAGTCGGCCAAGATGTCCGGTCCGGCCACGCTCTGGAAAACCGCAGCCAGCGAGAAGTCGCCCGGCAACGGGACGCTCCCATGCAGCTTGAGCTGGAGGTTGGCCTTGAACGGTTTTTCTTGACGGCAGTGCTCCCCGAACGAGCTTGTTCTGCCGAACCACCGTGCTCGCTCGTCGAGCGCTTGGTTCGGTATATCAACCGTGAAGCAGGCGTCGTCGATCGTGCGCCCAAAGTCAACACCCCCGCCCATGACAAAGCCGTTGCCGACCCGGGCATCCATATTGACACCAAAAAAATCCGAGACACGCGAGCGGTCTCCAAAATCCTCCGCCCTCGTCACGTAGTTGTCAGACAGACCATACTTTGCCTCCGAGATGTCGTATAGACCACAGACCTGATAGCCGCCGCCATCGGGCAACCGCGAATCGCTCGGTGCGGTGATGCAGTACGGATCATAGTCATCGGGGCCGACCGCGCGATTATCTGTGACGACGAAGTTCTTGTACCAATTGCGGTAATAGCCGCCGGTTACCGACACGCCTGGAAAAAGCTCGTGCTGGATTTCCAACGCCGTATCCCACAAGTAGTCGCGGTTGCCGAAACCGGCTATCACCTGGTCATCGAAATGTTTAGTGATCCGGGTGCCGCCGAAGTTCGCATTCGAGAACTTGCCGCACTCACCGTTCGCTACAGGGTTAAGCAGATCGCAATCCGGGTGAAAATCCCCGTTGCTGTCGGTCCACGCGCGGTTGACCGACAACACCGCAGTCCTGAGTGGGTTGACGTCCTGGCTGAACGCGGCATTGTTCCCAACCACATACCGGCCGATCGAAAACTTGAGCGCCGTGCTGCCAGTGCCTGTCACGTCATACGCGATCCCGGCCCGCGGATTTATGTCGGTCCAATTTGGTACGTTGGGGACTGCGGCGAACTTACGTGCCCCGAGGAACCTGGTGGCGGGGACATCCTTTGCGGTCGATTCCCCGTTGAAGTAATCCATCCGTAGGCCGAGATTGAGCGACACCCGGTCCAGGGTCCACTGATCTTGGACGTAGATCGCCATGTCGGCCTTTACTTTCTTGCCGAGGTCGTAGGCTTGGTGATCGGCGATATCCGGTGTCCCATACATTGTGAGCCGGCTCGGCAGGCCGTTCCTGAAGGCGTATTCCAAGGGGATACCACCGTTGTGATACGACCCTCGCTCGTCCATCCCCTGTTCGATCTTGATCCCTGTCTTAAAGTTGTGTGATCCGGTCACGTACGACACGCTGAACCGCTGGGCGTCACGGTCGGTCTTCCGGTCGCCGTACGGGCCGCTGCCACCGGCGGCGTTGTATCGGAAGCCGGTTGTCAGCTCCCGGTAGGCGATATCGTTGGGACCCACGCCACCTCCGCCGGTACCTTGTCCGTCCTGCGGGGTCACGTTCCAACGCTGCAGCATCGTCGACACCCCAGCCTCGAGCAGAAGCCGGTTACTTACCGCGCCGGTCCAGGTCACCTGATACAGGCCTGATGGCGGCGGGAAGTTCCAGGCGTTAAGCGCTTCCGGAGCCTGGAATCCACGCTGACGCCGATGCCGGGGCATGTAATTGCTCTGAACATCGACGAAGCCGCTGATCTTATGCGCTTGCGACGCTTGCCACGTCAAGCGAAAGGCGTTGCTCCGTAATCTCTCGATCTGGTCGCTTTGCCGACTCAGGTCGGGAGTGTAGACCGGCGTGCCCTGCGTCTTGTTCCAGAAGACGCCAGCGATTTGATTCCGGCTCCCCGTCCACCGATGCGCCGTGAAGAACCAGAGCTTGTCCTGCGCGATCGGCCCGCCCAGGGTCCCCTCAGCGTGGTAGATGGCATTGATATCGAACCCGGTCGAGAGGCCGCGGTCCTTCAGCTTTTGGCTCAAGTTGCTGCTCTGCATCTTGTCGTTCGCAAACAGGCCGTTCATGCTGCCGCTGAGGAAGTTACTACCCTGCTTGGGGATAGCGTTCATGTTGACGCTGCTGGTGCTGCCCTCGGCCGAGAAGCCGGAGATTTCCACCACCATCTCTTCCAGCATCGACCCGGTGATGATGTAGGAGACACTGGCAACGCCGCACATGTTGCTGACCGTCATGCCGTCATAGGTGTACTTGTTGCTGTTGGTTTTGCCGTGGAATCCGGCGACCTGCGCCTGCTGCGAGTAGGCACCCGCAGAACCGCCGACATCGGGATTACCAACCATCCCTGGGGTCACGTTCGCGAGCATCGCCATACTCTTGTTGTTGCTTGGCAGCGTGGCGAGAAGCTCCTCGGTGAGGACGTTCTGCGCACGGACGTTCTGCACGTCAACTACTGGGCTTTGCCCGGTGACGGTGATCGTCTCTTCGATACCGCCCACCTGCATGTCGGCGTTGACCTGGGCTGTGAATCCTGACGTTAGGTCGATACCTTCCCGGATGATCGTCGAGAAGCCCGGAAGCGTAAAGGTGACGTTGTAGGTGCCCGGTACCAGATCGATCACGTTGTAGCGACCTTCACCGTCGGTGAACGCAACCCGTGACCCTTCGATCAACGCCGGGCTGGACACCTCAACGGTAACACCTGGCAGCACACCTCCCGTGTCGTCTAGCACGGTGCCCGAAACGCCGGAACCCTGCTGGGCGGACGCCACAAATGAAAGCGCGAGAAAGGAGAGAATCGTCGTGCTGCACCTTACGACTCGTCTAGTGGTCATGGTCAGCCTCTCGTAAAGGATTTTCATGTCTGAACTGCTGGCGTAGAGTAGAAAGTAGACACAGTAGAAACAAAACTATTCTTGGATAAAGTTATCTCGATTCGATCTGTGTGGGCCCTTCGGCGGCGCGTGCGCCGCTGAGGATATTCTGCGCCCCGTAATTCCCTTCGTGGCACGCATACTCATAGAGTGGACCGGTCGTCACACCTCGAGCCGCCTGGTTTGTCGTCAAATACGTTTCGATTGTCCATGGGCTCGTGAACCGTTCGGGGTCGGTGACCGTTACAGTGTATAGCATTGTCTCGGCGTCAAGACGCGTGTAGCGCTCAACCAGATGCAGTGTCGGGGATGGCGCTCGCCAGACCGCGGTGAAACGGTAGTCTCGCCATCGATCGACAAAATCCTTGGAATCGACGACGAGGGTGTCACCTTCCCACCGGCCACGCAGGTCTCCGTTCCATTGACGAATACCGCCACCGACATGTGGCCTCCCGTCGAGTGGAATGATGCGACGCTCATGAAACATCTCGTGAAGAATCACGACATGGTCGGTGGTCTGGACGATCTGATGATTCGGGTTGTAGCCGAGCCAGACCATCGCCAGGGCCCCATCCCCGAGGCAACGCTCTCCGGTGTCGAGGTCGACATGAGAATCGTACGGAGGGGTCCCATACGCCCGTTGGTAGTCCAGCGCCTCTTGCCTGTAAGGAATGCGTCCGTCTGCAGGATCGACAACGAGCGATGTCCGCTTGGACGGGAGAATCGTGGTCCCAGAGTCGAACCACTCGGGGTTATAGTCGCCCACACCGTCCTGAGTAAGCGGTACCCCCGTCTTGGGATCAACGGGACGCGGAGCGAACTGCTTTTCGGTCGCGACCCGTTCCAGAGCCGCCACATCCTCCTCAGTCAGAAACGCCCGGTCAGCGTACTCCTCAGGACGTTCCAAACTCGTCAAGGTCGACCCCGTCCAAACACCCTGCAGATCAGGTCGTCCGTCGGGTGTCCGCGGAACGGCGGCGTCATCCACCTTAGGCCCCTGCGACTGGCTCGCCGCGGGTAGCGGTACGAACAAGATCAGTGCAACCAACCCTCGTAATACGCCAATAAAGAAACGCGACATTGGTAATACACCAACTAAAAGAGACGCGACATTGACCCAATCAGCCTAACTAGGCTTACTAGGTGGCACTAATACATGCTTGTTTTATCAAACTTGACATTAGCAGTCAAGTGGCGCCAAGAAACAAGAATAATCCCAGCGTTAGGCTGTCAACTCGGTAGGCTTGCCGCAGCGCATCCACTTCTTTCAGCCAGCCCTGTGCCTGATTTTAACTCGGAACGCTTAGGGACGCCACTTTCCTCGTGATGTCCGAGCTTCCTCTTTTTGTAACCCGTTACAACAGTAGCGGGTCAACGAAGACGGGGGTTAGAGTGTTGGCGGGTGCGCGGCGTCCCACTCGCGGAAGAGGCGCTGAGCAGGTACTGCTGGTTCGTCGACCCTTGGTCGAGGACCGGGAAGGCTAGAAGCGAAAGAGCCGGTTCACCTTGACGACAAACCCGCGGTTCCTCAGCTCCGTGTGGCGGTCCGGCATCAAGAGGTCGGTCTCCCTGTCTTCAGTGTAAACAACGAACAGCTCACTCCCGGGCGCATACTCCCAACGCAAGCGAAAATTATTGCTCACGGTATAACTCGCCGAGTTGTACTGAACAAGCCCACTAAAGAACATCCGCGGTGTGAACGCGTAGTTCACCCGCGCCGCGACCAGATCGGTCCGGAACGCTCCCAGAGGCGTATCGATCCAGTTAAGCGACACACTCGGCTCCACCGAGAACTGGTCTGTCAGTGGAAGCCGGGCACGACTGAACCCTACCGACCGGATCGTGCCATTAAAATACTCACCAGCCCTCACCAGAAGCGTGCCAGTGAGGCGCCGCTGTGGGCCAGGCGTATAGGTCGCCTCCATGTCTTGAAAGCTATACCCTCCCACGGGAAGCGTCACCCCGGGACCAGGCGTAAACGGCCGGACGAGAAACTCGTAATTATTCGCAACGTTGATGCCGACCTGGTCACCGTTCTCAAACTCAGTAAGCAACCCCACCTGCGATTGTCGCGTCTCGACACTACCTGTGTCGGCCGCCTCGATATAGTCGAAGCTCCCTTCGAAACGAAACTGCCGGATACGCTCCAGCGAGCGCGGCCGGGGACTGAAGCGCGCCGTCGTGTAAGTCCGCCGAAAATTGTTCCGCCGGAGAAACCCCACCTCTGGGATGAAGTGGTCCTCCACCGCTAGATGTTCCGCCTGAAATCCGTAGCGGTCTCCGGCGTAGTCAAACCGCCCCTGATAACTGAGGTTCTTGTCATCACGACCAGGCGTATCGGTTCTGGCCAGGTAGGCGATCAAGCCGACGTTCTCGTAGAACGAGAACGTCGCATCGGCACCATAGGTCTGACTGGCCCCATCGCCGACCAGCGAGACCGAGCGGTTCGTGAAGAGTGCCCCGAGACTACTGCGCCGCAGGATGTTGCGCCTGACCCGCGCCACCGTGAAATTCGTCATCTCGGCGTCCGCCGCCGGCTCATCATCGGTGCGGATGTTCAAGAACCCAAGGTCAAACGCCCCGATCTTTCCCGTCACCCGTCCGCCTCCGACAATCGGCACCATCGTGCCCCCCTGCAGCCCGATCTGGCGACTGTAGAACAGGGTCGGCGCGTTCCCACCACCGAAGACTCCACCCCCAACACCCATACGGCGCAGCGCAGAATAAAAACTCCCGAGTTGGGCGCCCCGTGCGAAATCAAAGATGCCGCTCCCTTCCAGAAAGAACTCCCGCTTTTCAGGAAAGAACAAACTGAAGCGCGTCAGGTTGACCTGCTGCTCGTCCACCTCTACCTGCGCAAAGTCGGTGTTATAGGTGAAATCAGCCGTCAAATTTTGCGTTATGCCGTATTTGGCATCTATCCCAGCATTCCCGTCGCGAGCGGTGCGCGTCGGCGGGTTGGCGGTGAGGTTCGTCCTCAACCCGCCAATCCCGTAAGGCTTGATCTCCAGGTTCCTACTCGCCTCTGGCACCTCAAGCCCAACCAGCGTCGCGGCGTCAGACGCCCTGAAAATCCCTGCTATACCGGCTGAAATCGGAATCGGTGAAAGATAAGTAAACTCATTCTTTCGCGGCATATTGCGCTGGAGTTGCACGCCCCAGACCTGGTCCGACCCCGGCCGATACCGCAAGGTCCTGAACGGAATCTCCATCTCGACAGTCCACCCTCCCTCGAACCGGCCCGTGCGCACATCCCACACCGGATTCCAGTCCAGATTAGGATTACCCTCGTTGGTAAAGGCGAAATCAGAAAATCCACCCAGGGGATTCACAAAAAACACTACGCCATTGCGCCGGTCGTAGAAGGTGTCCAGACCCAGCCAGAACGTCTCGTTCTGAAAAAGCTGATAAGAGTCGCGCCGCATCTCATTGGCAATCCACTCGCTCGGCGGTGCCGAATCCCAGACACGTCCCCCAATATAAAGATTCGCCTCGTTAAACAGAATCCAGGCCTCGGTTTTCTCAGACGCTGGCGTGCCCGGGTTTGGCATCTGCTGAACGAAGTCGGTCAGAGCCGGCACCATCTGATACACCGGCTCGTCAAGCCGACCGTCCAGCTTGATTTTCTCGGTTAACCGCGTCGCGCGGACCGTTGCGCGCCCCTCAGCATCCCGATTAATCACCGCCGGCGCCACCGGCGGTGCCGGACCATCGATAACGATGTCAGGTCTCCTGCCTCGAACCAGCGTGGTCTCATCCTCAACTTGAATCGACAGCTCGCCGATGGTTGGAACGCGCGACACTCGGACCGGCTGCCTTCCGTCCAGATTGAACTCAAGCCCTTCGCGTATCTGCGTCACGAGTCGGTCCTGCAGCGAGAAAAACTCGTCAACGGTCCCGCCAATCATCGCTGACTGCACAACAACGGTCGTCTCGACATGAGTCAGATCCGCCGTGATCCGCATGCGGTCCCCTAGACGTTGATAAGCCCCACTGACGACCCAGCTGGCGTCCAGCACCTGCGCAATCGTGATGGGCGAGTCTGCATCGCTGGGCGTACGAGCCCTCGTCTCTGACGGGTCGGGTCGGATCACCATCAGACCACCAACGCTGTCCAAGCCACTGGACACGGTTTCGGCGATGCCCACCCCCATCCAGTCATCAGCCGCGTCACCAGTGCTGTTCGAGAAGACAAGCACCGCGACAGAGGTGACCGCCGCTCGTTTCGTCCGGTCCTGCGCCGCCGCAGCCTGCGTCGTCACGACCGGAACGCTGAGGCCACACAGAACAACGGCGACCGTGACACGTCTCATAACGACTAACCTATTCACTTCTCGCGCCTCGATAATGGGGTTTTTTGCTAGAGGACGGGCGTGGAGCACGCACCTATGAACGGCGGATCCTAAGTAACTATATCCGTATCCATTGCCTCAGTCGGCTAGATTCCGTGCTGAGGAACATCTCTGCTGATCCGGGAGCGTCCGTCCAGAACAGTGAGTAGTTACACCTAACGTAGCGCGGGACAATGAGCGTTTCAATAGATCCGCTGACAGTCGCCGACCGGTTGACTTCCGGTGGCTAGATTCTTGTGTCTCGGGTACACATTGACCGGTCCGCTCCCGCAAACACGCCAGCTGGTTGACGTGCTAGTGCCGGTTGCCACTTGTTCTACAAGGGGGATTACGGGTCACGCGGGTGCGTGGCGTCCGACCTGCGGGTCAAGCTGAGATCGTCACAGAACCTCGACTGTCCCTCCCCGGTTCTGGCGCTCAAGACTGGTTCGGCTCAGCGACAGAAACGCCCAGCTTCCGGACGCCAGCGCAGCCACGGACAGCAACGCACACAGGCCGCCCCAGAACCAATACGGCAACCACAGCGCCGCCGCCATGTTCGCGACATCAGATGGATAGCGACCGTTGCTGATAGTGGCCACGTCCGTGAAGAGATAATCCGCACGCGAGAACACGCTTAACGCGAGCTGCACCCCGAGGAACGCCACCACCGCTTGCGCGACCT
>CAUZDY010000011.1:0-72349 GCA_963578805.1 Vicinamibacteria bacterium
CGAGCCTAGTCTCAAGCAGCACTCAGCGCCATCCGGGGGCGGCAGTAGCACGTCATGTCGATCTAGCATTCAAGGACGGTGACCCGCAACCTGCTAGCGAGGCTCTGTGAGTGACTATCGCAACGTTACCCGCTAAGTTCACGATATCTTCGAGAGCGGAGCATGAAGAAGCTCAAGGCCCCATAGGCGGCGCCCAACCAGCCATCAGGGAACACTGTGGTAGTGTCCGTGGACAGGATCCCACACCTGTCGAGATGCCGACCCGCGCTCAGCTGTGAAGCTGTAAACAAGCACTGCGGCCATCGCCACGACGACACTGGCAATCGCGAAGAGGCTCGTGCGCGACATCTGCTCCCGCTTGCGCTCGCAGCACTGCTTGTACTTGAGTCCGCTTCCACACGGGCAAGGATCGTTTCGTCCGACTTTGTCAATTGCCATCGTTCATACCCCCCCTGACGCTAATTGTTCTCCCAGGGAACTACGATTATAACGTCACCTAAATGACTTCTTACCAACGTGGCCTATACTGTCACGGTCTTTGCTGGCGCATCAGACCCAACTCTGACCGAAGACAGAAAAGACCATGAGCCTCCGCATCTTAATCGTCGGGTACGGTCGTATGGGAAAGGAAATCGACGTCCTGTCCGCTCGATGCGATTGCACGATAGTGGAACGGCTTGATATCCACAACAACGCCTCTGGCGTTGGGATGACGGCGGAATTGCTTCAGGATATCGATGTCGCGATCGACTTTTCTACAGCAGCCTCGACGCTCGTCAATCTCCCGCGTCTGGCAGCCGCCGGGGTGAACGCGGTGATTGGAACAACCGGCTGGAACAATCAACAGGCAGCCATGCGGGAGGTGGTGGAAAACGCCGGAATCGGTGTGGTGGTGGCCGCCAATTTTTCCGTCGGCGTCAACCTGTTTCAGGGCATCGTCGAACGAGCTTCGTCCCTACTGCGATACCACGACGACTTCGATGCATGGATCCACGAGTCACACCACGCGGCCAAGGTGGATACTCCGTCAGGCACCGCCCTAGCTCTCGAGGCAGCCATGCAAGCGTCCGACTATGCTGCAGCGATCGATGTCGCCTCGACTAGAGTCGGCTCGATCCCTGGCACCCATACAGTCGGATTCGACGGACCATTTGAAACGATCACACTGACGCACACGACCCGAAACCGGTCGACCTTTGCCCGCGGCGCACTCGAGGCGGCCCGATGGGTCAAGGAACGGCAGGGCTGGTTCACGATGCGTGACGTACTCGGCCTCGACGAACAAAAGGAATAGAACACCGATGAAGACACGCTGGTCAGGCTGTGGCACGGCGCTGGTCACTCCGTTCACCGAAACTGGAGACCTCGACGAGCCCGCCATCCGTCGCCTCGCCAAGCGGCAGATTGATGGCGGGGTCCACTTCCTCGTCCCATGTGGGACGACCGGAGAGAGTCCGACACTGTCGCACAAAGAGAAGCTTCGCGTCGTCGAACTCGTCGCCGCCGAGGCTGCGGGCAAAGTTCCTGTTCTCGGCGGTGCCGGAGGCAACAACACGACTGCGGTCGCCACGCTGGCCAAGGAGATGGTTCGGGCGGGAGCCGACGGCATCTTGTCGGTAACGCCGTACTACAACAAGCCCTCCCCAGAGGGCCTCTATCGCCACTTTTGTACCGTGGCTGAAAGCGTTGATTGTTCGATCGTCGTATACAACGTGCCAGGTCGAACCGGAACCAATATCACTCCGGAAGTCTTGACACGGCTTGCGTCTGTTCCAAACATCGTCGGTGTTAAGGAGGCATCGGGTGATTTTGAGCAGATGTGTCAGGTCTGTCGCGGCATGACTGATAACTTCAGCGTACTTTCTGGCGACGATGCATACACGCTTGCAATGGTCGCGATGGGTGCGGTCGGCGTCATCTCGGTCGCCTCCAATGAGGTGCCTTCGGAAATGGTCGAGCTGCTCGATGCCGCGCTCGCTGGTGATTTTCTGGCAGCACGGGCGACGCACGAACGACTCTTTCCTCTGATGCAGATCAACTTTGTGGAATCGAATCCGATCCCGGTCAAGGCGGCGCTGGCGGAAATGGGCTTGATGAGCGCTTACTACCGTCTTCCTCTCGTGGCGCCTCAGGAACCTTCCCGTCAGCGCATTGCCGAGGTGCTTCGGGACCTCGGGCTACTCAATGGTGACCCCAGGAAGGCCTCTTCGGATGGACCAGTATCTTCGGAAACGTGATGTGACTATGTCAGAGCTCGCCCAAACAATTGATCGACTCTACGAGCTTGGTCCCAATGCCGACCGGGACCAAGCTCGTGAGACGTTCGCACAGCTACGCCACGAACTCTCGGCTGGACGTGTCCGAGCGGCCGAGCCTAACGACTCAAGTGCAACCGGCTGGAGCGTCAACACCTGGGTAAAAAAAGGTATCCTCGTCGGGTTTCGGGTCGGGACCACGGTCGCCTACCCTTCGCCTTCTGCCACCGCGCCGTATCTGGACAAGGACACGCTCCCTCTCAAATCACTGAATCCCGCATCTGGTGTCCGTCTGGTTCCGGGCGGCTCATCTATTAGAGACGGAGCCTACATCGGACCAGGCGTGATCTGTATGCCGCCGATGTACATCAATATAGGTGCCTATATCGGTGCGGGTAGTTTGATCGACTCGCATGCTCTGGTGGGCTCCTGTGCCCAGATCGGAGCGCGAGTCCATGTCAGCGCGGGAGCTCAGATTGGCGGTGTACTGGAGCCGGTCGGAGCCATGCCGGTTATCGTCGAAGACGACGCTTTGGTCGGTGGTAACACAGGACTGTACGAAGGTACAGTGGTGCGTCGTCGGGCCGTGATCGGCGCAGGAACGGTGCTTACCGGTTCAACACCGATCTTCGATCTACCACGAGGCGAGCTCATCGCGTCGCAGCCCGGAGTACCCACCGTGATCCCCGAAGGCGCCGTCGTCGTGCCTGGAGCACGCGCGGTCACCACGTCACCAGGTAGCGATTGGGGCATCTCGCTGGCCACCCCTATTATTATTAAGTATCGGGACGACCACACAGACACTCGCACCGAGCTCGAGGCATGGATCCGGTAGACATCGTCGGCCTCGCTCGCGCCCTGATTGACATCGACTCGACATCGGGCCGTGAAGCCGAAGCCTCCCGATGGCTGTCTGGATGGCTTCGGGACCGCGGCTACAACGTCACCGAACAGCCAGTTGCCGACGACAGGTTCAACGTCATCGCCATGCTAGATCCGCCCGATGTGGTGTTGTCGACCCACATAGATTGTGTGCCTCCGTTCTTTCCAAGCCGTGAAGAAGATGACCTGCTCTACGGCCGAGGCGCGTGTGACGCCAAGGGTATTCTTGCCGCCCAGCTGGCGGCACTCGAACGACTCCGTGCGGAGGGCGAACGCCGAGTTGCCCTGCTTGTGGTGGTCGGTGAAGAGCGTGGGAGCCAAGGTGCCCGTGCCGCGAATACTAGGACACTGGGATCGCGGTATCTGATCAACGGCGAACCGACCGACAGCCGTTTGGGCGCAGCCACCCGCGGCGTATACCGAGTAAGGCTTGTGGCCCGCGGTCGGGCGTCTCATTCCTCGCATCCGGAACTGGGCGAGTCAGCAATCGAGAAGCTCCTTGACGTGCTTGTGCAGCTCCGCACACTCCCGTTACCAGACGACTCCAGGTTGGGCCGAACCTACTACACGATTGGATTGATGTCGGGTGGTCTGGCCCCGAATGTAGTCCCTCCAGGCGCCGAGGCCGAAGTAAACTTCCGAACCGTCGGGAGTGCCGCCGAGGTACGGACCGCTCTCGAGCCACTCACCTCGGCAGTCGACATCGAGGACGTAGTCGAAGTGCCACCGGTCGTTCTGGAGACCGTCCCAGACTTCGCCACGGAAGTCTTTCCGTACACCACCGACATCCCGTTCCTGTCGGCATGGGGGAGGCCGCTATTGTTCGGTCCAGGCTCGGTGCTGGTCGCCCACACCGACGAAGAACATGTCAGTATCTCTGAAATGTTGAGGTCCGTCGACCACTATGTGAGCCTCGTTCGCCGTCTCCTCGTCAGCTAGTGTAGTGAGAGCCGTCTCGGCCCATCCGGTTCGCCTACCGCCTGATGATCCGAACTGTCGTGACTTCAACACGATTGATAGGCCGCTCTCCATCGGTCGGGACCGATTCGATCAAGGACACGACATCTAGACCGTCGACCACCCCACCAAATGCGGTGTATTGGTCGTCTAGCTCCGTGGCCACATCGGTGCAAATAAAAAAAGAAGTCGACGCGCTGGCCAGGTCTTCACCGCGCGCCATGGAGAGAGTCCCACGTACGTGGCGCGTGTCGTTGAATTCAGGCTCCAGGGCCTGCACTAGACGCTGCTGCCGCTCGGTCAGCGGGTCACGCCGGCTCGGCATGTAACCGGTTTGAATCACGAAACCTGGCACGACGCGATGAAACGATATCCCGTCGTAGACACCCGCCGCTGCCAGACGGAGAAAATTTCGTACGTGGTTGGGAGCCCGGTCTGGATATAGCTCGACGGTGATCGGACCGACGTCCGTCTCGATCACCACCCCATACGCCGCCAGCGCTTCGGCGGTCTCGGTCGAGAAGGGCAGCGGCTCGGGTGAGGGTATGTCTCGGATCGCGACGCTGTGAAGGGTGACTCGCTCGGCAGCGCGACCGTCGGGGTCGACGGGCGTCTCTGAGATCGCGGTGACTACATCCATCCCTTCTGCCACCCGGCCCCAGATAGTGTACTGGCCGTTGAGCGCCGGCTGGTCGACGACCGCGATAAAGAACTGTGAGCCACCGCTGTCGGGGCGTCCCGGGACAACAATGGCTGCCACGGCTCCACGAGTATGAGGCTCGCCGCTCAATTCGTCGCCAACCCGCTCAAGACCACCCTGACCGTAGCGAGCGCCTTGCTCGGGATCTTTGGTCAGAGGGTCCCCACCCTGAATGATTCCGTGTCGGACCATACGGTGAAACGTTGTTCCGTCGTACTCGCCCGTCTCAGCAAGCTCCATCAGTAATCCGACGTGATGTGGCGCCAAACTCGGCAGAAGGTCAATGACGATCGTGCCCAGGTCGGTCTCGAGCACGGCCTGTTTCCCGGTCATTTTCTCGAGCGACAGCGGCGTCACGAACAGCGCCGACGGCTCAGGATCCTGCGCAACCACTGAAAGGGATATCAAGGACAAGAGCCACACGAGCGGGAGGTGCAGTCGAAAGCCTCTGCGTGTCAAGGGTATCATCCGAAGATATTATGGCAAGCTTTCAAACTCGATGTCCGTGGGGCGACTCCGATCCGGTCTATTACGTGCCCTATCACGATGACGAGTGGGGTGTCCCCACGCACGATGACAAGAAGCTGTTTGAAATGCTGACTCTCGAAGGCGCACAGGCCGGCCTCAGCTGGATCACGATTCTCAAAAAGAGAGATTGCTATCGTCGCGCCTTCTCTGGATTCGACCCCGGTATGATTGCGCGTTACGACTCGAGAAAACGCCAGCGTCTTCTTGCGAATACCGGAATTGTCCGGAACCGTCTCAAGATTGAATCGACCATCAAGAATGCCAGGGCGTTTCTCGCCGTGCAGACAGAATTCGGATCGTTCGACCGCTACATCTGGCAATTTGTGGATGGTGCGCCTAGGCAGAACTCGTGGACCCAGATGAAACAGATCCCGACGAACACACCTGAATCAGACGCGATGAGCACCGACCTTAAACGCCGCGGGTTCAGCTTCGTTGGGTCAACCATCTGCTACGCCCTCATGCAGTCGATCGGAATGGTCAACGACCACCTCGTCGGCTGCTTCCGGTATCAGGCCGTGCAAGCTCTTCGTTGAAACTTCGGATATGGTAAAGAACGATCGCTGCGGTCGTCGCCACATTCAGCGAGTCGACCGTCGGATCGAGCGAGATTCGCACCGTGGCATCCGCGGCCGCCAACACCTCCGGGGACAGTCCGTCACCTTCATTTCCTAGGATCAAGGCGACGCTCCGACCATTCTCAAAAAAATTATGGTGCTCCAGACAGGTTACCTGACCATCTGGCGTAAGAGCGACCAGCTCGTAGCCCTGACGACGGACCACGTCGAGCCCGCCGGGCCAATCGTCGACGACAGCGAACGGAATCTGCAAACTCGTAGCGATCGACGTGCGGACGGCCTTGCGATACAAAGGGTCACAACACCCCGGGCTCAGTAACACTCCGGCGGCTCCAAAGGCAGCCGCATTGCGAAAGATTCCACCCACGTTGTCGGGATTACCAACCTGTTCCAGGACAACAATCGGTCGGCGAGAACGGCGGTTGCCTAGTACCGCCGCGAGCGTCTCTGGCTCGGGCCGCTCGGCGAGAGCAAGGCAGCCCTGATGAAAGTCGTAGCCACCGATTTTCTTGATCAGAATTCGGCTGGCTACATAGACGGGAGGAGCGTCCACCTCGAGACCGGGGATACCACGCAACGACCCGAACGCGGCCGGCGTGACAAGGATCGCCCGCACGCGAAACCGACTGTTGGCGATCAACCGGCGGACCGCAAGACGCCCCTCGGTCACGAACGCACCTCCCGCTCGAAGTCGGACCGGATCTGGAATGTGTTTAAAATCAGCGATACGTGGATCGTCGATCGTCTCGATCCAAATGGGTTTCACGAGAAGGGCTCGCTTCGATGGCTTTGAGTTCAACCCTACGGCACGACCAAGCGCTTACTCCGATGACGGTCAACCACCTCGAGTCCAAGCTGCTTACTCAGGTAGACCTTCGATTCCCGTCTGTCGTGGTCGCTCCGCTCGAGCTTGACGACGTTGAATTCTAAATGGTCGAGCGTACTTCGCATGTCGTAGAACCGGTTCTTTGTTTTGACCAGGATTTCGTCGAAACCGTTGTCGAGGGCCCAGGCTTCCTGTTCATCGGTGAGCGCACGGAAGAACCCCTGTCCGCGCCAATCGCGCCGGGTACCGCCGATCCAGCTGTACAGAACTTTCCGATCGGAAAGCTCGATGCACCCTTCAAGCCTGGAAGCGAGGTCGACCAGCTTGGGGTCGGTCTCATTCAAGTGGATCGCATGGGACACTTTATAGGCCACCGGTACGATGGTCGCAGGATCGTCAGCGAGGGACGCCTCAGCCATGAGGATTTGGTGATCCCGATCGATCAGCCGATTGATGATCTCGGAGGCCCGTTTCCGACGCTTGTACTCACCGAAGTACTCCTCGATGTATTCAATCTCGAGCGCACCCTCTTGCAAGCCGTACTGGCGAATGTGATATTCCAAGGCACTCCTATTGTCGATCGCCTACCTTATTCCTCTCCGCCCCTTGAGCCGGTCGGCTCATAGGCCAGGTTGGATCCGAGCCAGCGCTCGACCGTGATGACATCAACCCCCTTCCGCACCGCATATTGTTCAACCTGGTCCAATCCCAGACGTCCCACGGTAAAGTACCGAGCCTTTGAGTGTGCAAAGTACAGACCGCTGACGCTCGACGCCGGTAGCATCGCCGCGGTCTCGGTCAGGCTAATCCCGATCGAGTCTGCATCGAGCAAATCGAACAACTTGAACTTCTCGCTATGATCCGGGCAGGCGGGATAGCCGAAGGCGGGCCGGATTCCGCGATACCGCTCGGCGATGAGATCGTCGGAACCAAGGTCCTCGTTCGTCGCATAGCCCCACTCGCGTCTGACGCGTGCGTGTAAGTACTCCGCAAACGCCTCGGCCAGCCGATCCGCTAACGCCTTCACCATGATCGCGTGGTAATCGTCATGGTCGCGCTCGTACGCCTCGACCAAAACATCGGCGCCGATCCCTGTGGTCACGGCGAACGCGCCCAGGTAGTCGCATCGTCCAGTGGCGGACGGGGCTATTAGATCTGCGAGTGACCAGCTGGGCCGATCGCCCAATAAGTCCTGCTGTCTCAGCATGTTGAAGCGGACCAGCTCCTCGAGAGGGTCCGCGCTACCCTCAACTGACGGACGATACACAACGATGTCGTCGATCTCACTGTGCGCCGGCCAGAACCCGTAGACGCCCCGGGCCGTCAGCGACCGCTCTTGGGTGATCCGGTTCAGTAACGACTGCACGTTGTCGAATAGCTCGCGCGCCGCCTCGCCCTTGGTGGGGTGCTCCAGGATGGCCGGATACTTCCCCTTCAGCTCCCAGGCGGCAAAAAAGAACGTCCAGTCGATGTACGGAGTCAGTTCGTCCAGACCGACCGTCACCTCACGACGGCCTGTGAACGACGGCTCGGGGATCAAGGTCTCTCCCCACGGCACGGAAAAACGCTGTTCAACCGCCTCGGCGTAGGGACGAAGCACTCGCTTCTGACGACCCAAGTACTGTTCGCGGAGCTGGCTTTGATCCCTCTGGTTCGCGCCATCGAACGCCTCTCGCTGGTCGGAGGAGAGAAGACGCGAGACGACATTGATCACCCGCGAGGCGTCGGCAACATGCACCGTGCTGCCATCGTACTCGGGGGCGATCTTTACCGCCGTGTGCTGACGGCTCGTGGTCGCTCCGCCAATCAACAACGGGAGATCGAGGCCACGACGCCTCATCTCCCTCCCGACAAATCGCATCTCATCGAGTGACGGCGTAATCAGACCGCTTAATCCGACAATATCAGCCTCCTCGTCCCGAACGGCATCGAGGATCGTGTCGCACGGCACCATGACTCCCAAATCGATGACCTCGTAGTTGTTACACTGCAAGATGACCCCGACGATGTTCTTTCCGATGTCGTGGACATCCCCCTTGACGGTCGCCATGACGATCTTGCCACGTGCCACCGGGCCGCCGTCCTGGTCAGCCTCCATAAACGGCTGGAGATACCTGACGGCTTTCTTCATAGCGCGAGCACTCTTGACGACTTGGGGTAAGAACATCTTGCCCGACCCAAACAGATCGCCGACCACCTTCATTCCGTCCATCAACGGTCCTTCGATGACCCGTAGAGGCGCTCCCAAGCGTTGCCTCGCCTCTTCGACGTCGGACTCGATGAAATCGACGAACCCTCGCACGAGCGCGTAGCTCAGACGCTTCTCGACATCCTGCTGACGCCACGTGTCGTCGACCTCGCGCTTCTTGCCGCTACCTCTGACGGTGTCGGCAAAATCCACCATCCGTTCGGTGGCGTCAGCCCGACGATTAAAGATGATGTCCTCCACCCGGATCAGTAGCTCGTCCGGGATATCTGAGTAGACCACCAGCTGACCGGCGTTGACGATCCCCATGTCCATACCGGCCTCGACTGCGCGATACAGAAACGCCGAGTGCATCGCTTCTCGAACCACGTCGTTGCCACGAAACGAGAACGACAGATTGCTGACCCCACCGCTGACCTTCGCGTGGGGACACGCCTCCTTGATGGCTCGCACCGCTTCAATGAAGTTGAGGGCGTACTCGTTGTGGGCCTCGATCCCTGTCGCGATAGCCAGAATATTCGGGTCGAAGATAATGTCATGCGGATCGACAGCGGCCTGCGTGGTGAGCAACTGATACGCCCGGGTGCAAATCTCAACCTTGCGAGCGGTGGTATCGGCTTGTCCCTCCTCGTCGAAGGCCATGACCACCATCCCGGCCCCGTAACGCCGGATGTGTCTCGCCTTCGCGAGGAAGTCTTCCTCACCCTCCTTGAGACTAATCGAGTTAACGATCGCCTTCCCCTGCACGCACTTGAGCCCAGCCTCGATCACCGACCAGCGCGAGCTATCGATCATGAACGGCACACGCGCCGCCTCCGGCTCGGTAGCTAGCAGGTTTAAAAATTTCGTCATTGCCTGCTCGGAATCGAGCATCGCTTCGTCCATGTTGATGTCGACGATGTTGGCGCCACCCCGCACCTGATCCAGAGCTACGGCGGACGCACCGGTGAGGTCACCCGTCTTGATTAGCCGGGCAAACGTCCGCGACCCAGTGACGTTGGTTCGCTCCCCGATCATGATGAAGTTGCTGTCTGGTCTGATCGTCAGCGGCTCGAGACCACTGAAGGTGGAGAACCGTTCACGGATCGACGGGACCCGGCGCGGTGGAACCCCTGCCACCGTCCGGTCGACAGCACGAATGTGATCGGGGGTTGTGCCGCAACATCCGCCAAGCATGTTAACGAACCCGCTCGTGGCGAACTCACCCAACAGCGCACCTGTTTCCTCGGCGTGTTGGTCGTATTCACCAAACGCGTTCGGGAGACCGGCGTTTGGATAACAGGTGACATAGACGTCGGCGATCCGCGATAGCTCCGACAGATACGGACGCATCTCGCGTGCTCCCAGCGCACAGTTGATCCCGACCGAGAACGGGCGGGCGTGCGCCACGGACGTCCAGAACGCCTCAAGCGTCTGACCCGATAGCGTCCGTCCGCTGCGGTCCGTGAGCGTCACCGACAGCATGATCGGAAGCGCGACGCCCCGCTCGTCGAACACCTCCTGGATCGCGACGATCGCCGCCTTGGCGTTCAGCGTGTCGAAGATCGTCTCGACGAGCAACAGGTCGCACCCTCCGTCCATAAGACCGCGGGCTTGCTCGGCGTAGGTGTCGCGCACGGTATCGAATGTCACCGAGCGAAACGTCGGGTCGTTGACATCGGGAGAAATCGACAGCGGCTTGTTCGTCGGTCCGAGCGCCCCTGCCACAAAACGTGGGCGGTCAGGCGTCTTTTCGCTCCAGGCCCGAGCCGCGGTCATGGCCAGGGTTGCAGCACGGTGGTTCAGCTCGTACACCAGCGACTCTAGCCCGTAGTCGGCCTGCGCCACCGTCGTGCTGCTGAACGTGTTTGTCTCGATAATGTCGGCTCCCGCAGCGAGATACTCATCGTGGATCGCCGCGATGACCTCGGGCTGGGTCACCGTGAGGAGATCGTTATTCCCTTTGAGATCGGTCGGGTGATCGGCGAACCGCTCCCCTCGGAACTCAAGCTCGCCAAGACCGCGTCGTTGGATCATGGTTCCCATCGCGCCGTCCAAAATCAGGATCCGTTGGCTCAAGGCCTGGTCCAGCCTTGAGCGCACCTCTGGATCGCTGGTTGGCGCAACGTTCTCACTCATTAGCTTTTCTTCTTCGCTCTGGCCGGTCCCACCGCTCCGACCGCAGCCACGACACCAAATGGTTCCTCGGCGAGGCCGTTCCGACTCCTCACCTTCGTGAGTCCGGCCCTACGCATCGACGTCTCGAGCACCGCGGGGCTGAACCCCAACCATCGATCGCCTAATCGATCCTGCACCCACTGTTGCTGGTGCGCACACAGATCCAGGACCAGGACCCTGCCGCGCGGTCGGGTGACCCTGACCGCTTCGCGCAGCGCCTGCGACAACACCGCGATGTCCACCGACCGGTCACCGAGCGGCAGTCGCTCGATGTCTCCCTTCTTCCACGAAATGTTTAACATCCGCTGACGCCGCGCCCGCGACAGGGTCGCCGAGGACTGATCGACCGCCACAACCCTAAGTGCCCACCCCGCCATCTCGAGCGTGAGGTGCCCATCGCCACATCCCAGGTCTGCGACAGTGACGGCGGGTAACAACAGTCCTAGCGCACGCGACCAGGCGGCCCAGCCGGTCGATTGGTGGTCACGCTGGTTCGGCCGGGCGCTCGCGTCGGCGCGACAACGAGGCGTAAAGCAACCAGCCAAGCGGCATGGCCACGAGCAGGTAGGTGAAGTGCTTCCCGTAGCGTCCGTCTGGACCGTAAGGCTCGGTCGCCCAGTGCAGAATTTCGCTGTACGGAAAGACATTCGCCTCGGTCAGCTCGTGGAACCCATAGATGAACAATTGGACAACAAAGATAGACAGAAAAATGGCCGTCACCTGGAAAAAGAGCCCGAGGTTGACACGGTGACCGTAAAGAGACCAAAGCGAGGCAACCCCGGCCGCACAGACGACCCCCGCCACCGCTCCGGTCACGAGCGCCACCGAACGTACCTGAAACAGCAGCGCGTTCATCATCAACGCCGTCTCCATCCCCTCTCGTGTGATCATGAGGACGGTAAACCCAAAAACACCGAGGAAGGCGCTCACTCCGACCTTGAGCGTCGACTTCTTCAGATTCTCTTCGATATCCCGCTTTATTCGGCTCCCGGCACGCCACATATGCACGATAAGCGATGCCACCAGGACGGCGGCGACGATGGCCAGGATCCCTTCCCATAGCGCCTGGTTTGCTGCACGCGCGAAGCCGACTCCGGCGGCGACGCTCATCACTACCGACGTAAAGATGCCCCAGTGAACGGCTGGAACAAGGTGGTGATTACCGCTCCGGCGGAGGTATGCGAGGCTGATCGCGATGATCAGAAAGGCCTCAAGCCCCTCGCGTAGTGTGATCGTGAATGCCTGTAACATCGTTAGATCGTTGGTAAAAATGAGACCCAGTCTCACTTTTAAACACCCGATGTTATATCCGAGTTGTTCGGGAGGTCAACCGGAGAGCAACTCCTACTTGGACCTGGAAAACGACCCGCAGGTCAGCATGAACGCTCCGAAGAACGGATTCGAAATCGACCCGTCCTGCTGGATCCACGACCTGTCGGCCATCGGGCAATAGGCCACCTTGAGCTCGCCGATCCCGACGGAATCCGCGTACTCGATAAGGACGTCGCTCAGTGCTCCAAAGGCTCTTCTGGCTGCCTCGATGTCGCCGGCGGCAGCAAGCGTTCCGGCTGCACCGGCCAGGCCCTTTCCGTCATGCCCCAGCGCCGCCGCGGCTGCCATGATCTCCTCTGCCGCCTCAAATACTCCCTCGGTCGAATCGCCCGCGAGCGCGACCTGGACCTTTAAATAGGGTGACGTAATCGCCGACGCCAGCTCCGCCGCCACCGGCGACGCAAGCAGCAACACTAGAACGAACGAAGTCACGAGTCTCATGCTCTAACCTCCGGTATCATCGGCGGACCTATAACAGACCGAGAACCACCACCGTTGCGTTAATCGCTACCGTTGATTAAGCTCGGTCAAAAGTGAGCACCGATGCGACGAGAGCGCTGTCAGCGGTATTTGCTGCTGCCTTGACACTATCTGGAACTATAACCGCTCAGTAACCATTGTTTCGAAGCGGCACGGAAATTGTTGATCTGTACGTCACCGTTATCGACAGTGAGGGGCGGCTGAGCGCCTCAGCGCATTCGTGAATCCTTAGCCACGGCAACAAATGTACTCTGCTAGATTCGAGGAGGCGGTCACGACGATGCTGGAGGCCCATGGCCTCAACCAGCGGAAAGCCGGCCGAGGCTTCGAGGCTTCACATGCCTTTTCCGTGGCGACGATCGTTGCCGATCACGGTTTCGCGGAAGACACCGTCATCGCCGCCCTACTCCACGACACGCTTGAGGACACGGACCTCGACCCTGCAGTAATCGAACGACGGTTCGGTGTCCTTGTGTTAGACATGGTTCGCGACGTGTCCGAACCTCCGATGCCTCGGCGGTGGCGCGATCGAAAGCTGACATACATCGAGCAGCTTCGCACCAGTGTTCGGCACGGCTCCCATGCGGTGGCCGCGGCAGACAAAATCCACAACCTCTCGAAGATGACTGAGGGCCTTCAAGCCCACGGTCCGACCTACATTCGGCCCTTCACAGCGCCCGTCGAAGACATGATCTGGTATCACCAGACCGTCGTGGACACACTACGTGCCACGTGGGATCATCCAATCTTAATTGAACAAGCGCACCGGCTCGACTCGTTCATCGAGGCTGCCGCGGGTGCGCGGACCCTCTCGTGATTACGCCGTTGGCGCGGATCAGTCAAATCCGAAACCCATCGCTCAAAGGATCCGCATCATCGACATCAGAACTCAGAATCCGGTATCTAGCTGGGCCTTCTCTTCGGTGAGCTCCGCCATGCGTGTATAGTTGTCGACCGTCGAACGTTCACCGGCACCCGGCTGGGGAAACATGCCCCAAACAGTCCCACCGACCATGCGTGTCATCGAGATTACTGCGTTCGGTTCCCCCGATCGTCTGGTGGTTGGGGAACGTCCGGTTCCCGTGCCCTCGTCCGGGGAAGTCCTTGTCGAGGTGGCGGGTGCCGGAGTCAATCGCGCTGACATCATGCAACGCCGAGGACACTACCCGCCCCCCAAGGGCGCCTCCGATCTCCTAGGGCTCGAGGTGTCGGGGAAGGTGGCCGCTGTTGGCGACGGAGTGTCACATTGGCGAATTGGCGACCGCGTGTGTGGTCTTGTCACTGGTGGGGGATATGCGGAGTACTGTGTTATACCGGTCCCTCAGTGCCTACCGGTTCCCTCTGGAATCGCGCTCGTTGATGCTGCCGCGTTGCCCGAGGCCTGTATGACGGTGTGGACCAACGTGTTCGATTGCGGGCAACTTCAGGCCGGCGAGCGCTTTCTCGTGCACGGAGGATCGAGTGGTATCGGTACGACCGCCATCCAGCTCGCAAGACTGTGGGGCGCCGACGTCTTCGCGACAGCGGGGACGGCTAAAAAATGTGCCGCATGCGAACGTTTGGGGGCCACGCGAGCGTTTAACTATCGTGAGACCGATTTCGCACAGGCGCTCAAGGTGGCGACTGATGCCCGCGGCGTCGACGTCATCCTGGATATGGTCGGGGGGCCGTATCTCCAGCCGAATCTCCAGAGTCTGGCGGTCGAGGGACGCCTCGTACTGATTGGTCTCATGCGTGGGGCGACCGCGGAGGTAGACCTGGCCACCGTGATGTCGCGCCGTTTAGTGATCACTGGCTCAACCCTCAGGTCTCGCTCGGTCCGGCAGAAGGCCGCGATCGCCGACTCGGTCCGTGTGCAGGTCTGGCCGTGGATTTCAGACGCGCGCTTTAAACCGATCGTTCACAAAAGGTTCTCGTTAGACCAGGCGGCTGAGGCTCACCGTACGATGGAAGCCAGTGTTCACATCGGCAAGCTCTTGCTCCAGCCCTAGTCGGTCGCTCCACCACGACCCGACACACGACCGACTGCTCTGAAAGCCTTGGCACGTTTTTATGATGCTGTGGTGACCGTATAGCCGCAGTGGCGGAGGTGCTCCCGGCACTCGACCTCGGTGAAGTATGAGTGGCAGGTGCCGGGTAGAGGCCAGAGCGTGTCTCGATCGGCCGCGGGCAACGGGAAGCACCATTCGATGGGATTAAAGTCGGAACAGTAGAGCAACAAGAACCACAACGACGCCCCGACGGTTGTGAGGGCCGCGTGCACCCCCTCGATCTTGTGAGTCGGCAGATTGTCGGCAATGACGATGTCACCCAAGTGCCAGGCTGGGACGAGAGTTTACTCGACATAGGCGAGGAGACTGTCCCCGTCCATCAAGCCATCGATGACGCCGCGGGACTGCACCCGTAACGTTGGGACTGACCCGGGGAGCTGGCCCCGCGATACAATGGTGTGCCCCAGCGGCACCGGGCGGCCCGACCGGCGCCGCGGCGCCAGAACACGCCACCTTAGTCGCTTGAAACAGGTAGCGTGATCTGGTCATATCGAGCGACTGAGCCGACCGTGGATCACCTCACCAGGGATGATCGATATGCTGGAACGGTCTACTCGGCGTGGTCGTCGAATGGACGACTTCGCCCCCGATAATCGTCTGCTCGATCCCAATGTCTTTGATGCGGTCAGGGTCAACCGTGAAAATGTCCTCCGCAAGCACGATCATGTCCGCGAGTTTTCCGACCTCCAGCGAGCCGCGATCCTCTTCGTCAAAAGTCATATAGGCCGTCTCGGTCGTGTAGCCACGGATTGCCTGCTCCAGACTCACTCGCTCCCCAGGGCCATAGACATTTCCGTCCGAGCTTTTTCTGGTAACTGCCCCGTAAATCCCATACATGGGGCCATGCGGCATGCCGTCCGACCCGTATGACACACGGATCCCTTGATCAAGTAATGACTTCTGCGGTTGGCTGGTCTCCAGACGCTCCCCGCTCACGATATCTGGAGCAAATTGCATCTTTGAATACACCCAATTCGGTTGACTGGCTACCATGATCCCCAGCTCGGCCGTTTTCTGCAAGGTCTCTTCCGGCGGTAGCACCGTGTAGTGATGGATGTAGGGTCGAGCGTCGGCGCGGGGGCTCTCTTGCAGAATCCGCTCCATGGAGTTCACACACATCTGAATCGCAGCGTCGCCGATGCAATGGATCCCCAACTGCCAGCCCAGCTCATGCCCACGCTTGGCTACCGGATAAAACGCCTCCTCAGGAATCCGTATGCCCGGCTCATAATCCTCTCGGGGATACGGTGGCAGGAGCCAAGACGTCGGGCCACTGTAGGCCCCATCGATACTCATCTTGATGGCCCCGACCTTTAACCGGTCGTTGCCAAACCCCGTGCGGAAGGGCATCGACTCAAGCTCCTGGATCGTGGTTTCGACGCTCGTCTCGATGTCGTCAAATCGGTCAAACCCTGGCGACAGTCTCGCCTGCACTGTCAGTCGCGGCAGGGTTTCACCCCAGAGGTCGTAGGTGTCCTGCACCCAACGCCATTGGTCTGGGCTCGTCAACACAACCCCAGCGGCGTTCACGCTGGTAATCCCCACGGCAAGGAGTCCTTCGAGAAACCGGCGCAGCTCAGCCTTTGCGGTCTCTGGATCACGGCGCGGTGTGGGAGGCATGACGCGCGTAATCAGCTTCCGTGCGGGACCTTCGCGAAACTTTCCAGTTAGTTCACCCTCGGCGTCGAGGTCAATCACTCCGCCAGGCGCCTTCGTATCTTTAGTAATGTTGGCCTCTCGCAGGCCCAATGAGTTCACCACCGTCAGGTGAGCTCCCCGTACCAGCATTACCGGATGATCCGGCGCGGCCTGGTCCAAATCCCATCGGGTGGGCGCCTTCTTCTCTGGGAAGGGATGCGGTATGTTGGTCGTGTAGGCAAGCTCCGCCCGAATCCATTCCCCTTTGGGCACCTCCGCAGCCTTCTCCCGAATCGCTGTCAGAACCTCGTCCATCGAGGTGGCTTCCCAAAGATCCAACGCGTGGGGATCAGGCGCCGAACCAAAGCTCAGATGCACATGATTGTCGTAGAACCCGGGCAGAACAGTCTTGCCTTGCAGGTCCACCAGCTTGGTCTCGTCGGACGCGAGGGACTGTATATCGTCGTTTAAGCCCAGCGCCACGATCCGGCCCTCGTTAACCGCCACCGCCTCGACCATGTCAAAGTTTTCGTTGACAGTCGCAATCTTGCCGTTGTAGAAAACGGCGGCAGGCGCCCCAGCAGAGTTGGATGCTTGCGTACAAGCGGTAACGCCGAACGCTGCGATCAAAGTAAAAGCTACATACGCGTATTTTAAGCTGCTCATAGACGCCCCCTTCTGAAACCTAGGTCGGCAGTGTACCATCTAGCAAGCTCAGAGCAATGGAGAGTTCATGATCAGGACGGAGGAGGTAACGTAACTCTCGGTTCCTCATGGAGAGGAATAAGTTTCTCTGAAACATCGCCGACTGTCACTCCTGATCGGGTGCTCGCCGAATCCGTAATCAAGTTCGAGAGGTTTTTTCTGCAACCATCCACCCGACCAAGCATCCCCGTCAAACCTTCGCCACGTCAACAGACCGCCGTCGCCCCGACCACCTGACCGCCAAGCTCCCGGCAGATCTGGAACAGCTGTCCCCACAGGTAGGGAGCAGCTGAGGGATCGACCCAGATACGGTACCGTGGCACTTCGTCCCCGGATGTTGGTAGCAACGAGGCCGAGACGCCGGCTACACGAGAGTAGACGAGACGCCAGGCCGGGCACTCCCCGAAATTTACGCCGCAGATCTGAGTCATCACCCGCAACGCGCTTGATCCGGTCAAGACGAAGGTTGCGTCCTGTCGTTCCACCCGGTACGTGTTTCCCTGGGCAGGACCGAGGCCGTCTGAGAGCGCGACAACCGGCTGGCCGGAGAGGCCGCTCTCGAGAAAACATTCGTTCTCTCCGATCCGCACGGCGATCCCCTCTGGTTTCTGCTGCTGAGCTCCGAAGGTGTCGCCTGGTATCTCGATTCCCTGAGCGGTGAGCCACCCGGCGGCTCCACGGCCTTTCAAGCCGAGCTTCCGAAGCGCGCTCAGATCGCAGAGACCGAGGGTTCGGGCTGACCTCGCCTCAGCCTCCGGTGAGCCGAAGTCGAGGGCGAGCGGTGTGCCGGCCACCTCCCCCCAATGCGCACCCAGGTCTGCGATCGCTTGGTGCACCGGACTACGTCCAGCGGGTCTGGTCGTCATGATGGGAGCTTACCTCCGCAGATGAATCAGGTTTGACGTCGATTTTCTGGATCGTAGAATGGCATACTGGTCACACGCGCCTCGACCAGATCGTCGCTGTCGAGCCGCACGCGCAGCCGGGTGCCTTCCGTCGCGAGGTCGGGACGGACGTAAGCCAGTCCGAGTGGCCTCCCGAGAGTCGACCGCTTCGCGATGCTCGTAACGCGACCGGCGATCTCGGTCCCATCGATAATCAGGTTGCACTCCTCCGGCAAAGACCGCACTTCTGGGTTCTGGAATTCGATACCGACGAGAGACCGCGACAGCCCCTGCTTCTTGAGAATCGCGAGACTGCGCTGCCCGACAAAGAACGGTTTTTTCTTGCCGATCGCCCAGGCAGCGTTGGCCTCGTACGGCGTCGCCAGGGCGTCGGTGTCTTGCCCGACGATGATGTGCCCTTTTTCCAACCTTAACAAGCGCTGCGCCTCGACCCCGAAGGGACGGATGCCAAAAGCTCGTCCGGCCTCCATCAGACTCGTCCAGACGTGAAGTCCGTACTGCGCGGGGACGTGGACTTCGTAGCCAAGCTCGCCGACAAAGCCGACACGAAGGATCATGGCTGGAACAGCGGCCACGAGTCCCTCCCGAACGCAGACGTAGGGGAACGCCTGGGAAGAAAGGTCGACCTCTGTCAGCGAGCCGAGAAGCTCACGACAGCGCGCACCGGCGAGGTTCATCGCGGCCAGCTGCCCGGTAGAGTTGATCAGGGTAACGTCCATACCCCAGAGGATCGCCCAGCGCTGCATCTCGCTGTAAAAGCCGTCGGCGCCGGTCGAGGTCGTGGTGAGATAGAAACGATTCTCGGCGAGCCGCGCGATCACACCGTCCTCGATGATCACTCCGCTCTCGTCGCAGGCGAGGCCGTAACGCAGACGCCCTACGGGTTGCTTGGCAAAGCGTCCAGTGTAGAGGCGTTCGAGAAACGGGACGGCATCGGGGCCGGTGACATGAATCTTCCCAAGCGTGCCAACATCGATCAGACCGACCTGTTGCCGTACGTGAATCGCCTCGTCCAGGATGAGCTCTTCCCGGGCCCGGTCTTCGACCCGGTAGTACTCGGGCCGCAGCCAGGCGCCAGCGTGAATGAACTCGGCTCTCGCGGCGGAATGCCAGTCATGCTGGGGAGTGGTGCGTAACGGGTGAAACCGTCGGCCGGCGAGCACCCCCAACGCCACGGGGTGGCGGAACGGCCGCGACGTCGTCGTACCGGTCTCGTTGATCGACTTCCGGTTGAGCCGCGCCAGCACCCGTACGGCATTCATGTTGGCGAGCTTCCCCTGACTGGGTCCCATCCCGACTGTCGTGTAACGCTTGAGTAACTCGATGTTGTCATAGCCTTCCTGGTGAGCGTTGACGAAGTCGGCGAGGTGCAAGTCCTCATCCAGATCGATGAAGTTCTTCTTCCCTGGGTGCGCGTGGATCGGATAGGGATGACTACGTGGCGGACCTCGGTGAACGACGGGTTCAGGCACCGTTTCAATGTGACGTCCCAGATACCTCGCCGCCTCGAGCCCAGCGCGATGCCCGTCGGCGATCTGGTCTTCGAGTTTGAAGACACCCCGGACCCGCCCCGCGGCGAACACCCCTTCGGGAAGGCGACCCGGGATGAACTGCTCCACGGTCTCCGAGTAGGAGAAACGTCCACCCGCTTGATACAGGAGCTCTCCGCAAGGCGCCCAGCCGACGCTGACGGCGACGCCGTCGCAGGCAACGGTCACGGCGGTGGAAGGGAGCGGCGCTCCGCGGTCATCGAGCCGGCAGAGCACGGCGCCGGCCACGCTTCGCTTTCCTCTCGCGGGCACCGCTTCGTGGACGGTGTGACCCCTGTGAACCGGAACTCCCGCCGTGACGACCCGATCTCCAAGCTCACTCACTTCCCCCTCGGCTCGTAGGTCGGCAACAGCCGCAACGTCGACTCCTGCATCGAGCAGGTCGAGAACCACGCGGTAGGCGTCGCTACCCGAGGCGAGTACGACGCAGCGCTCGAACGGTTTGACAGCGTAGAGGCGAATCAACCGTTGCGCCGCGGAACCGAGGAGGACGCCGGGGAGGTCGTTCTGCCCGAACACCGCTGGCTGCTCCATGCAGCCGCTGGCCGAAAGGGTTGCCTTCGCTCGTAGCTTGGTCAGACGAGTGTCGGTCGCCAGCGCGATCCAGTGGTCCGCGTACCAGCCCGCCGCCTGGGTGGACGTGCGCAGCTCGACAGTGTCGAGCGAGGCGACTCGTTGGAGGAGCTCTTGTAGGCGTGTTCCTACCTCGGACTCCGCGCCTCTCTGCCACGTAAGGCTGCCTCCGGGGCGAGGCTGCTCGTCGACGACCAGCACGCGCACACCCTGTTCGGCGGCGGCGATCGCAGCGGAGAGACCGGCCGGTCCCGCACCCACGACGAGTAGATCGCAAAAGGCGTAGTCCTTGAGGGTCGCTTCGGTGACGTTGCGCGGATCGATTTTTCCGAGCCCGGCAACCTTGCGCATCTGCCGCTCGTAGAACGGAAACAGCCAGCGCGGTGAATGGAACGCCTTGTAGTAGAAGCCGACCGGAAGAAACGCGCTGAAGACCTCCGTGAAGCGAAGCCAGTCTCGCTCGAGGCCATCGACGGTGTTGACGGCTCGGAGGTTCATACCCTCGGCGATCGGCATGACGTCCCCACGGAGATTTGTTCGGGTGCCATCCTCCACAAGGACGTTCACGTCATGGTTCGCGAGGCTGTAGATACCCCGGGGCCGGTGATACTTGAAGCTGCGACCGAGCAAGCGGACGCCGTTCGCCCACAGCGCGCTCGAGAGGACGTCACCTGCATATCCCTGAAGCCTGCGCCCCTCGAACCAGAATGAGATGGGCCGCGCGCGGTCGATCCACTCTCCGCCGTTGGGGGGCAGCCGCCAGTTCATCGCCTACTCCGATCCCGGAAGGTAGGTACGAAGGGTCTCATCGGTCTGATTGTTTCTCTCCGCGATGAACCAGGTCCCGCTTGCGATGTGATACCACCACTCGCGCTTAACCCCTGGCTCCCCCGAGCGTTGAAAGACATAGTCGGCCCACTCTTCGTCGCTCACTCGGTCTGGATCGGGCATCTCGCGCACCTCGCCGCCGAACTGGAACTCCTGGAGTGGCCGAGGTCCATTGAGCGGACAGTTTAGAATTTTCATCTTTCGACTCAGTGACCGACTGACGCGGCACCCTTTTCGCCGACGAGCCTGAACTCGCGAAAGCGGGAGAGACGGAACGGGCGGATGAGCTCGTGGTCGCGCTCTTCCGCCACCGTGAACGCCATCGTCTTACCGCTGATTGGCGTGGCCTTGAACCCCCACGTCCCCCAGCCGGCATCGATGTAAAACCCCTGCACATCCGTGGTCCCCATGATCGGTGAGAAGTCGGGCGTCATATCGCTCAGCCCCCCCCACTGGCGTAGCAGTTTAACGTCGGCCAGACAGGGAAACAGGTCGAGGAGGTGACCGCTCAGACCTTCGGCGAAATCGAGCGTGGACCGTGTCGAGATCAGTTCGTAGGGATCGAGCGATGCTCCGGTGACGAGCTCGCCTCGCGATGACTGGCTGACGTAAAGGTGGAGCCCCGCCGACACCACGATGTGGTCCAGCCAGGGCTTGAGCGGCTCGGTGACCGCCGCCTGGAGCGGGTGAATGACAAGCGGCGTGCGCAGACCCACCATCTTCGTGATGTGCGTCGTCCATCCGGCCACCGCCGAGAGAACTCTGCGCGTCTGAATGAAGCCCTTGTCGGTGTGTACACCGACAACGCGACCGTCCTCGACCTCGATACCGGTGACCGGGGTCTGCTGATGGATCTCGACGCCAAGACCGTCGGCGCCTCTGGCGTAACCCCAGGCCACCGCGTCATGGCGGGCGATGGCGCCCGGAGGGTGGAAAAGTGCACCGTGAATCGGCGCCTGGCCGCCGCAATTCAGATCGATCTCAGGCACCGCCTCCTTGATGAACTCGGGCCCGACAATCTCGCTCTCGATGCCCAGGTGCTTATTGGTCTCTGCCCGCCACCGCTGGGTTCGCAGGGAAGCGGGCGAGTGCGCCAGCGTGAAGTGGCCACGCTCCGAGTAGAAGAGGTTGAGATTCAGGTCGCGCGACAGATCGCGAAACAGCTGTAGACTGGCGTCGTAAAATCTCGCTCCTTCCGGTGTGAGATAGTTGGAGCGGACAATGGCGGTGTTGCGACCGGTACCGCCGCTGCCGATGTAACCCTTCTCGAGAACCGCAACGTCCGTGACGCCGTGGTCTCTCGCAAGGTAGTAGGCGGCCGCCAGACCGTGACCGCCGCCGCCGATAACAACGGTGTCGTATTCGCCCTTGAGAACCGTAGGCGATCGAAACATCCGCTGCTCGGGATAGTGCTTGCTGAACCCAAATTTGAGTAGTCGGTAGGGCATGATCTCCAGCGAGATCTCAGAAGGGATAATTCAGAAAAACGTCAGGTACTCGTCGACCTCCCACTGAGTTACCTGTTTATCGTATGTTTCCCATTCCCTAGTCTTGACCTCCAGAAACTCGTCGGCGATCGGCCCTAACGCGCCCTTGACAACTTCGTCGGCACGAAGTGCGTCCAGAGCTTCCCACAGCGACTGAGGAAGGATGCTGATACCGCGGGAACGGATCTCCTCCAGCGGCCGTTCGTACATGTTCCCCAGGTTTGGATCACCGGGATCGATTTTCCTCTCGATTCCATCGATTCCCGCCGCCGCGTACGCCGCGAGCGCCAGGTAGGGATTACAGCCAGCCGACACGGTACGGTCCTCGAAGTGTCCGGGACCTGCCGTGCGGATCATTTGAGTCCGGTTGTTGTCCCCGTAGGTGATGAAGGCCGGCGTCCAAGTGAACCCGGAGCGGCTCGAGTAGAGACCCGTCCCCAGCTGTAGCCGCTTGTAGCAGTTCACGGTGGGGCTGGTGACAGCGCAGAGAGCACGCGCGTGTCGCAGGATGCCCCCGACGAAGTGATACGCCTGTTCCGAGCAACCGAGCCCACGGGGATCAGCGGAGTTCTCGAAGACGGACTTGCAGGTCTCGGCGTTGGCGAGATGGTAGTGAATGTGGAGACCACTCCCCGTCCGGTCGCTGAACGGCTTGGGCATATGTGTGGCGATGGCACCGTACTTCTTGGCGATCTGCGAAGTGGCCATCTTGAAGAAGATGACACGGTCAGCCGTCGTCAATGCATCCGCGTATGCGAAGTTAATCTCGAACTGGCCGTTAGCGTCCTCATGATCCGCCTGGTAGACACCCCAGTTCAGGTTGTTTAGGGCGCTGGTGAGATCCTGCAGATAGGCGATTGCCGAAGCCATCGAACGGAAGTCGTAGCAGGGTTTTTGTAGGGAATCGGCGCTGTCGGGATCCCATGGGGCAATCGATCCGTCCTCTCTCCTGACCACGAGAAAATGCTCGGGCTCCATGCCGACGTTGAAGACATAGCCCTTCTCGCGGATCTCAGACAACACGCGCTTGAGATTCGTACGGGGACAGAAAGGATAGGACTCCCCATCCACATAGAGGTTCGACGAGAACCTGGCTGTGTTGGGCAGCCACGGTAACGGAGTGTAAGTATCCAAATCGATGCGCGCGAGCATGTCGTGCGAGTGCGGGCCTTGCCCGACACCCCAGACAGCGGCCCCCGCGAAGCCCGCGCCGACGTCGAGTGCGTCGTCGAGGCAGGACGCAGGAATCATTTTGACCTTTGCTGTGCCGTGAATGTCCACGAACTGAACGAGAAGAAACTCGATGCCATCTGTCTGCAACTGCTTGCGGATCTGCTCGCGGTCAGCCATTGCACACCTTTCGATTTCATTCGTAGGAAGGGCCCAAGATTCTGTTCTATGCCCGGGAGGACTGTACACTCCCTATGCTCTCATGTTCCGGGGATCCAGTCCGTGCCGGCCAGGGGCCGCTTGGCCATGGCGGCCGCCTCGACGGTGAGCGCCACTAGATCCTCACGCTCCAGGTTGTGCACCTTCGACTTGCCACACGCGCGAGCCAGTGTGACCAGCTCCAGAGTTAACACGCTCAGGTAGTTGCCCAGCCGCCTCGCGCCCTCCTCCACAACCAGTCGCCGCTCTAGTTCATCGTCTTGGGTCGTGATGCCCACCGGGCACTGTCCGCTCTGGCAATGGTGGCAGTAGCCTGGCGCCGTACCCAGCTTCTCATAGTCCGGCGTGACATCCACTTCGCTGCCCTGTACGTCTGTGTAGCACGCACTGTTACAGCCGAGCGCGATGAGTACACCTTGCCCGAGGGCGACCGCGTCGGCGCCCATCGCCAGCGCTTTGGCAACATCGGACCCGGTGCGAATGCCTCCCGAGATGACAAGCTGTACAGTCCCGATCATGTCCATCTCATCGAGCGCTTCGACCGCCTGGCGCAGAGCGGGTAGCGTCGGGATACCAGCGTGCTCGATGAACACCTGCTGGGTCGCCGCAGTGCCTCCCTGCATCCCATCGAGCACGACGACGTCGGCGCCGGACTTGACGGCCAGCTTCACATCGTTCAAGACACGAGAGGCTCCTATCTTCACGTAGATCGGCACCTGCCAGTCAGTCAGCTCCCGCAGCTCATGGATCTTGATCGCCAGGTCATCGGGACCGGTCCAGTCCGGGTGACGGCAGGCCGAGCGCTGGTCTATGCCCTCCGGGAGGGTACGCATGTCCGCGACCCGGGCGCTGACCTTCTGTCCCAGGAGCATCCCGCCACCCCCCGGTTTGGCCCCTTGACCGATGACAACCTCTATGGCATCCGCCTTCCGCAGGTCGTCCGGGTTAAATCCGTAGCGCGAAGGCAAACACTGGTAGACAAGCGTCTTCGAGGACGCCCGCTCCTCGAGAGTCATGCCGCCGTCGCCGGTGGTCGTGGACGTGCCGGCAGCCGTGGCCGCCCGGCCGATCGACTCCTTGGCGTGCGCAGACAGAGCACCAAAACTCATCCCGGCGATCGTGATAGGGGTATCAAGCTCGACCGGCTTCTTCGCAGACCGCGTCCCCAGCACCGTCTTCGTCTCGCACTTTTCCCGGTAGCCCTCCAGGGGATAGCGCGACATCGACGCGGTCAAAAAGACCAGATCATCAAAAGTCGGCAGGTAACGCTTGGCTCCCATACCTCGGATGTCGTACACCCCACGCTCCGCGGCGCTATTGATATACGCGACGACATCGCGGTTGAACGAGAAGCTCTCTTCGCGTGCGCCGGTCTTCACCATCGTCTGCTCAACCGTACGCTTCCCGATGCTCGGCGTTCCAGTGGTAGAGGGTCCGTGCAGACCCAATTCTTGTGAACGCTCCAGGGTCGTAGTCGAACCCCGCTGCGCTCAGCAGCTCGGCGAGTGTGGCCCGGTCGGCGTCCGTCAGAGGCTCCTCCCGAGCATCTGCTCCCAGACCGTGAGTCCTACCCCGAACGTAGATCACCGCTTCGTACAACGAATCACCGAGACCGGCGCCGGCGTCCCCACAAACCACAAGATGGCCCGCCTGTGCCATGAATCCTGAGACGTGGCCGACGTTTCCACCGACGACGATATCGCAGCCTTTCATCGAGATCCCGCAGCGGCTCGCGGCGTTGCCTTCGACGACGAGCAGACCACCCTGGCCAGACGCACCGGTGCCGTCTGAAGCATCGCCTTTCACACGCACGACCCCCGACATGATGTTCTCCGCCACACCCTTGCCAGCATTCCCATGGATAGTGACCGTGGCGCGCTTGTTCATGCCCGCCACATAGTAGCCGGCGTGGCCACGGATGTGCACATCGACAGGGGCATCGAGACCAACCGCAATGTTGTGGGCACCGGCCGGATTCAGAATCTCAACCGTACCGGCCGGCTCCTTGCCAAGCTCATGTTGTAGAAAATGATTAACTTTCCGCAGGGTCGTCTGCGCCAGATCGAGCTTCACCGAGGCGCCGACACTGTCCATGAATAGATTTCCTCGGGCTCCGGCTCGAAAGTATGGGCCGTCGAGATTTCTGGAAGATGGGCAAGGGAACGAAACTCCGAGCTGATCGCGACGTAGTCGTCGGTTTCCGCAACGACGGCTGGTTTACACGCGAACTGGTCGCGCACGAGGGTCATCTGGTCGGCCGTCGCCATGAGCAGCGTGTAGAACCCGTCGAGGTGTCGAAACGCATGGTGGAGCGCGTTGGCGAGTGTATCCCGCTGCGCGAGGCGCCACTCGATAAAGCGACAGGCCGCTTCGGTGTCGTTGTCGGTCTCGAACGCGATCCCGCGTTTCTCGAGCGTGCGCCTAAGCATGTAGGGATTCGACAGTGAGCCATTGTGCACGAGGCAAAAATCCTCGCCGGCAGTGAACGGATGGGCGTGCACCGGAGTCACGTCCGACTCGGTCGCCATGCGCGTGTGGCCAACACAGTGGCTACCGGCCATTTCGGCGAACCGGTACCGCACAGCGATCTCTTTCGGGTCACCCATGTCCTTGTAGAGATCGATCGCCTGACCGACGCTAAGCACGTGCAACGACGGTGCAGCGTCTTTCAGCCAGGCGCGCAACGTGGCCGGCTCGATCGACGACACGAGTACGGCGTGGTTCGCCCGAGTCTCCATACGGGCCGTCTCTCTGCGGCTGCCGTCAAATCTCCGCAGCAACGACGCCTTCAAATTCTCCCAGTCGTACCCTCGGTCTCTCGCGAAAAGACTGAAGCGGCGTTCCCGTTGCCCCAAGGACGCGCCGAATATGGCCATGCCGCCGGAATCGGAGCCGCGGGCCGCCATGCACGTAAACATCGGCGTCATCCACTCGCCGAGTTTCTCACGATGCTCGTGTTTCTTGACCAGTAATCCGACGATACCGCACATGAAATCTCCAAGCTACGCGTAAAGGTGTGCAGTATACGAGTTTCCCTCCGGCGCAGAAAGCGTGTCAGTAGGGGAACGCGACCACCTCAGCCTCGCCGCCGCAATGGTGCTTGACGATCTCTTCCGTCTCCTCGAAGACTCGACGGAGCCTAACAGAATCGTGGACGGTCGTTGCTTCGATGATCAGCAGCACGTTCGTCGTCGCAGCCGTGACTTTGCAGAAATCGGCCTGCTGTGTGTCGAGCCGGCAGATGACACGATCGAGGGCGTCGACGTAACCGAACTCTCCAGCGCTGACCTCCTCCTCCTCAGCGCTGCCGAGTGGGACGAAGCGTTCCCCGCCGTGCAACAGCCGCAGCTCCACGGGAGTCGCGATGCGGTCGAGGTCATGCGCACCGAGACTCGAGCTGGTGCGAAGCGAGACCAGGTTGTATGCGTCGACGAGATTATTGATGGTAGGAAGGGCTCCACGCTTGAGCGCAAAGCGCAGGAGGCTCTCCGTAGAGGAAACGCGGTGGCGGGGCTTCACCCCAACGGTTCGTAGAATATCTTGCGCCCTGGCGATCTCGGGAATCGAGCGAATCTCTGCCGCGCTCGAGAGCCGCGCGCGAATCCTTCCGACCTCCTCGGCGATCTCTGTGCGCAGCTCTGCGCTGGCTGGGGAGACCCGTACCGAGCGGAACACCATCGCGCCCGCGCGCAGACCAAGATCGACACAGGCCTCCGACTCAGTAAATATCGTCCTCCCCTCCAACGACATCGCTCACGTCGCGCTGCTTGAGCCTCTGAGCCTCGTGCAAGTAGACGGTGCCTTCAGTCTTAAGCAGCCAGACCATCCAGCAGATCCACAAGGCCAGACTCACGAGAAAAAACCCCACTTCAAAACCGACCCACGGATACATCGGGCCGACCTCCAGCGGATTGCCCGCCCAGCTATCGATAGTGCCTATCAGGCTCATCAACTCTCTCCCCCATCCTTCCAGCCGATGCGGATCAGATGCTCGCGCTCCGCGGTCCGAATTGCCTGTGACTGCTGCCTTTCTTCGCGGCGTGTGTGACGATCCAGACCCGCGATCTCCACCTCAACCGGAATCCGTAGCATGCCCGCCCGCTTCAAAATCCCTCCCACGGCGTAGGCAGGAGCGAATCCGAGAATCCAGAAAACGATGACAGCGCCGATCAGCTGTCCCCATGGAGTAATGGCAACCGAGTCGGCTGCGGGGCTGCTCGGGTAGCCCCAGAGGATAAACCCGGTCGCGACCACCCCGAGGGTACCGCAGTATCCATGCACCGCGATCGCGCCTACGGCGTCATCAATCTTGAACCGCCGCTCCACCCAGTAGTGCAGCTTGAAGGCGCAAAACACAATCACGGCTGCAACGAGGAGCACCTGCATGGGGTGGTACAAGTCGTTCCCCGCCGAAGCCCCAATGATGCCTCCGAGCCCTCCGGAAAAAGTCCAGAAGGGATCACCCTTCGATAGGAAATAAGCCATGAGCATTCCGGAAGCCAGAGCCATCAGCAGGTTCACGGTAACGGCGCTCAAGGTCGTGGGGGTCAGATAGATCGTGGTTGCAGAAAAGAAGAGGCGACCGTCTTCAGGGTCGATATCGAGAATGGGCACGTTGCAGGCGGCGTAGAACCCCCAAAAGCCGGTGAATATGAGGAAGAGACCGATAGCGACGAGCCACGGATTTTGTAGCGGAAACGTGCGGGCGCTGCCGTCCGCCGCGAACCTGCCGATCCTGGGGCCAAGGTGAACGAGAATAGCGAGCGCCGATGCTCCCGCTACCCCGTGAACAACGCCGCCCGCATAAGCGTCGTGGTAGCCGAGTGTGTGTACCATCCAACCGGCATCAGACCAGCCCCAGGCCGCCGCGATGACCCAGGTGACCGAGCCGACGAACACCGCGATCACCCAGAACGCGCCCGAGCGGATGCGTTCTATCACGGCCCCGGAAAGGATAGACGCCGCCGTCAAGGAAAAAAGCAGAAACGCCGCCCAGAAAACCCCGTTGAGCCTCGCCCATGTGGCGGTGTCCGCGGCCGTCAGTCCATCGTCTCGTGGCTGGCCACCCATGTGCGGTCCCATGAGCTCATTCCACGGCAACGCCCAGGGAGCCTCTTTCAGTCCCCCCGTGATGCCCGGCCCGTACTGGAACGCAAAGTAGATCCACCAGCCGAAGAAGAAAAAAGCGACCGTGACGAGCGGCACGATCATTGCGTTCTTCATCAACGTGTGCAGCATGTTCTTCCGCCGGGAAACACCCACCTCATAGAGGCAAAAGCCAACGTGGATAAGAAACATCAGCACGACCGTTACCCAGTAGTAGAACTCGGTAAAGATCACGGTTATCGCTTCGAGCTGATTGTCCATCGGGGTCTCCTCAAGAACTTCGCCACCTTCACCCCGGGCTCGAGCCGGTCTCACGGGTGTGCCCAGAGGTTAGGCGAGGAGAATCCGGCATAGCAAGCGGCAAGCTGAGTTCGACAACATCCATGGCTGGGTTCGCCGTTCGATGTGCTCGTGATGTCGAAAAATCTCTGCCAGCCGGGGCTTGCTGACGAGGTTAGAGCCGTCTGGCTGTGACCGTGTGCCTCTCTGTGCGTCGTTAGAAATGGTAGCGGTACGGGGAATCGAACCCCGGTCCCGTGGCTGAGAACCACGTATCCTAACCCCTAGACGATACCGCCTCGTAGAGGTCTGATCCTTATTTTTATATCATAGGCGCGTGATCCGTGCACTGATGGGTTTCACGCTGATCGCCGCCCTTACTCTGGGTGCAGCGTTTTATATTGCCGAGAACGCCTCAGGGCCAACGGTCGAGATCATTCAGCCCTCCAGACTGGTCGGACGCTCTGCTACCTTCGAGGCCCTTGTCACGGCTCCTGGCGGCAACCTCACGTCACTGGATGCGATCATCGAGCAGAACGGCCGGATACTTGCACTGTACTCTCTCGATACTCCGCTCGAGGGAGAGGTCCGGCAAAATGGTCCCGATGGTATCCGCATCACACGCCGCTTCGACCAGTCGTCGCATCCGGGGCTGGCTGCGGGCACCGCGCGGGTCGTGGTGTCGGCTGCGCGTCCGGTCCTATTCGGCCTCCGGGAGGCGAGCGCCACGGCCGCCCTGGAGGTAGAGGTCCGTATTGACCCTCCGCGCATCCAGGTCGTGTCTGACTTTCACTATATCAACCACGGTGGCTCTGAGATGGTGGTCTACCGCGTGATGCCACCCGACGCTGAATCCGGTGTACGGGTCGGTAACCGGCGATACCGCGGGTATCCGGCCTCAGGTGCTGGCGTAGATGGTGACGATACCCTACAGGTGGCGTTCTTTGCTCTCCTGCATGATCAGGATCTCGGGACCCCTATCGAACTGTACGCCGAAGACACGGCTGGCAACGCATCGAGGGTGCCGTTCGATCATCGGGTGTTTCCGAAATCGTTTCGTCGGTCACGGATCCCGCTGAGTGACGAGTTCTTACGTGTAGTCATCCCACCAATCGTCGAGCGAGCCCCAGAGCTCGCCGACGAAGAACTCGACCCGGCGACGTCCATAGAGGAACTCGCCGATCTTTATCTGTTCATCAACCGCACCTTACGCCAGCGGAACCGTGAGACCCTGGCAGCGTTTTCTGGCGGGACCAGCGTGCACCTGCAATGGAACGGACCGTTCGTGCCACTGCCGAATTCTCAGGTTGAGTCTGGATTTGCGGATCACCGGACGTATGTCTTCGACGGCAATGACATAGATCAACAAGTCCACCTCGGCTTCGACTTGGCCTCGACCGCGAATACCCCTGTATCGGCGGCCAACAACGGGACCGTAATTCATGCCGACTACCTTGGCATCTACGGCAATTGCGTCATCATCGACCACGGCATGGGACTCCAGTCGCTCTACGCGCATCTGTCGGCTATCGACGTCACGCCCGGAGAACAGGTGACTCGCGCCCAGCGAATAGGACTGAGTGGCCGGACCGGGCTGGCCGGAGGTGACCACCTCCATTTCGCGATGCTGCTTCAAGGCCATCCTGTGACGCCGGTAGAGTGGTGGGACCTTCATTGGATTGAAGATCGGGTCGAGCGAAAACTGCGCGAAGCCTCAACGCAGCCTGCGCCCTGAAGCAAGCAGTCAAGTAGCTTGATCCTCGTGGCACAACCGACACCGGTATGATATCTTTGTCACGTTAGACCCATGAGAGAGCTGTCAACAGGCAGCTATCCGTCGAGCTTCTCTCAATCCAAAACTTCGCGCTAGGAGACTTTAGATGCGGCACCGAATATTGTGGGCGTTCACCTCAGCCCTGATCATCATGATTGCCGCCGCTTGTGGCGGCGGCGACTCGGAGGCGCCGGTCGAGCCGGCGGCGCCGGCGGCGCCCGTGTTCGACCCAGCAACAGCTGGAAACGTCATGGGGATGATCACACTCGAAGGCACCCCGCCAGCCGCCGAACAGATTAGGATGAACTCCGACCCCGTTTGTGCCATGGAGGCATCCTCCACAGAGACGGAGTACTTCCTCGTCGGCGACACCGGGAGTCTTGGTAACGTCTTCGTGTATGTCAAGGAAGGGCTTGAAGGCCAGACTTTCCCTGCAGCCACCGGCGAAATTGAGCTGCACCAGGAAGGATGTCGGTATGTTCCACACGTGTTTGGCATTCGCGTCGGTCAAACCCTCTCGATCGTCAACAGTGATCCGACGCTCCATAACATTCATGCGACGCCCGTCAGCAACGAGGAGTTCAACACGGGGCAGCCGATCGAGGGAATGGTGTACGAGCGGATGTTCGACACGCCTGAGGTCATGGTTCCGTTTCAGTGCGATGTCCACGGCTGGATGAATGCCTACGCCGGCGTGCTGGATCATTCGTACTTTGGTGTGACCGGCACCGACGGTGCCTTCGACCTCAGCGGCCTCCCACCGGGGGACTATGTGGTCGAAGCGTGGCACGAGAAACTCGGCACGCAGACACAGAACGTGACCGTCGGCGAGAGTGCCACGGCCGAACTGAACTTCACCTTCACCGTCGGTTAGCTCCGCGCTGGAACTAAGACGAGGCCGCATATTATCCAGGGACCCAGTCGATAGATGGGGCGGGCGTCCGCCGGTTATTCCCACCTAAGCCTTCTGGTTACGTCGGCGGCTGCATCTGACCATGCTCTGGCTGAACCGCTACACCAGGTGTCTCGTCGCTGTGTCGCTGTTGTTGATCGCGGCCGGTGGCCTAGTCACCAGCACCGATTCAGGTCTGGCTGTCCCGGACTGGCCAAACACCTACGGCTACTTCATGTACTCCTTCCCGGTCTCGATGATGGTCGGAGGAATCCTCTACGAGCACGGTCACCGGCTGATTGCCAGCGCCGTCGGCCTGATGACGATCGTGCTGGCCGTATGGGTCACACGTGTTGACGGTCGACGCTGGGTGCGGCAGCTGGGCTGGATCGCACTAGCCGCAGTGGTCACGCAGGGACTGCTCGGCGGTCTGACGGTCCTCTACCTCTTGCCAGCACCAGTCTCTATCAGCCACGCGGCACTGGCCCAGACCTTCTTCATGCTAGTCGTGAGTCTCTCGGTTTTCACGTCACCCGGCTGGCTAAACCAATACGGCCGAGACGCGGCCGAGACGCGAGGTCTAGTCAGCGACGTCATTCTGTGTCGGTTGGCGATCCTGACGCCTATCGTGGTCTACTTACAAATTCTGGCGGGTGCAACGATGCGTCACACAGGGGCCGGATTGGCAATCCCTGACTTCCCACTCGCCTTCGGGCGCCTCGTCCCACCCGTTTGGGATCCAGGCATCGGCGTCCACTTCGCGCATCGGATTGGCGCCGTCATCATTGTCATGCTAGTGGTCGCGCTGACTGCGCACGTCTTGGTCCGCCAGCGAGCCCGAGAGGAACTGGTCAGACCCGCCGTACTCCTGCTGCTGATCGTTATGATTCAGTTCACATTGGGGGCCTGGACCGTGCTCAGCGAGAAACACGTCGCCATCAACACCGCCCACGTGACGACCGGAGCTTTACTGCTTGTCACGTCGGGCGTACTGGGTCTCCGCGTCCATCGTGACCGATTCGACGATTCCGGTCCCCCGGCCTCAGACGCTCGGATTCAGTCCACGACCTTAACACCCCACGACCCACCGGGTGCTGGCGCATGAGGACCAGCGCGGCCACGGTTCAGGCTACCAAATTTCGCGTTATCGATTTTCTTGCCCTGACGAAGCCGCGGCTGAACGCACTTGTCGTGGTCACAACTAGTGTTGGTTACTGCCTCGGTGTCAAAGACCAGTTCGAGGCCGTCACGTTTTTACACACTCTGATTGGATCGGCGCTCGTAGCGGGTGCTGCCGCTGCACTAAACCAAGTCTCCGAACGTGACATCGACGAAACGATGGAGCGTACTCGGCACCGACCGATACCGTCGGGCCGAGTCCAGCCGTGGGAGGCTTGTATTTTTGCCGCGTTTCTAACCGGGTTGGGTCTCACTGAACTGGCAATCGGCGCTAATATTTTGGCCAGTGCAGTGGCGCTGGTCACGCTGGTCAGCTACATCGCCGTCTATACACCGCTCAAGCGCCGTACTTCCTGGTCGACATTGATTGGAGCGGTGCCTGGCGCGCTTCCACCAGTCATCGGCTGGGCAGCAGCACGTGGCGCACTCGGGGTTGAAGCATGGGTGCTGTTTGGGATCGTGTTTCTCTGGCAGCTTCCGCATTTCCATGCACTGTCCTGGATATATCGAGAGGACTTTCGCAAGGCCAACCTGCCACTGATGGCGGTCGTTGACCAGGGAGGTCGTCGAAACGCCAGACACGCACTGTTCTTCACCGTGGCGCTCCTCCCGGTGAGCCTGGCACCGTCGCTCGTGGACTTGACCGGGCGACTGTACGCCGGGGCGGCTTTTGGACTTGGTTCTGCGTTCCTAATTCTCGCGTGGCGCTTCGCGGAACACCCATCCACCCTACGGGCCCGCTCGCTGTTTATCGGGTCTCTTGTCTATCTCCCGCTATTGTGGGGGCTGTTGGTCATCGACGGTGTCTTCTGATCAGCGCGCCCTCGACATTTCTGCCCTCAGCCACCAATACGGCGACCGAGAGGCCTTGATCGATGTCAGCTTCAGCGCCGAAGCCGGAAGTAGCTTCACCCTGCTGGGACCGAACGGTGGTGGTAAGACAACGCTCTTTCGGATCGTAACGACGCTACTCCCGACAGCCTCTGGTCACGTATTGGTCTTTGACCACGACGTCGTGACGAGGGCCCAGGACGTGCGGCGACTGATGGGCGTGGTCTTTCAGTCACCGGCGCTGGATGGTCGGTTGACCGTGGTGGAAAATCTGAAGACCCACGGTCTACTGCACGGTCTTCACGGTCGACGGCTTTCGTCTCGAATGGAAAACGCGCTCGGTCTGGTGACATTGGAGGATCGCGCCGACGATCTGGTCGATACCCTGTCGGGGGGACTCCGACGTCGCGTCGAAATTGCCAAGGCTCTCCTCCCCGAACCGATGCTACTTCTGTTGGACGAACCAAGTACCGGTCTTGATCCTGGCGCCAGGAGAGAGCTATGGGATCACCTTGAACGCCTGCGCCGCACGCTCGGTACCACGGTAATCCTTACGACTCACCTGATGGACGAAGCCGCCAAATCTGAGCGGGTGGCGATCTTGCACGAGGGACGCCTTGTCGCGCTAGGCTCTCCAACCGATCTTGTGTCGGCAATCGGTGGCGATGTCATACTCGTTGCGTCGCACAACCTGGAGGCGCTTGCCGAGGACATACGGCGTCGGTTTGGACAAGCGGTTGATGTGGTCGATCGCCATCTCAGAATCCAACGCGCGAAGGGCCATGCGTTCATCTCAGAGCTTGTTGAGGCCTTCCCTGAGCAGATCAACGGGGTCACGTACGGTAAACCGACCCTTGAGGACGTTTTCCTTCATCATACGGGACAGCGATGGAATTGATGCTTGCCACCTATGCGCTCTGGCGGAGGGATATCACGCGGTTTCTCCGGCAGCGTTCGCGTATCGTCGGAGCATTGGGAACGCCGGTGGTTTTCTGGATCCTTCTCGGATCCGGTCTCGGTAGCTCCTTCAGCGTCGGATCCCTCGGAGTACCTACCGGGGGGTATCTCGAGTACTTCTATCCGGGTACGCTGGCGCTCATACTCCTGTTCACCGCGATCTTCTCGACGATTTCTGTGATTGAGGACCGACACGAGGGATTTCTCCAGGGTGTGATGGTCGCGCCGGCACCGCGGGTGGCCATCGCGTTGGGTAAGATTCTTGGGGGCACGACTCTGGCGCTTCTGCAAGCGGTGCTCTTTCTGATACTCGCACCGTTGGCCAATGCCAAGATTGACCTAGCAGCGCTACCCCTCTTGTTGACTGTTTTGGCCGTCTTCGCATTCGCACTGACCGGACTCGGTTTTGTCCTGGCCTGGATGCTCGACTCGACCCAGGGTTTCCACGCAATCATGAACCTACTACTGTTCCCAATGTGGTTGCTTTCGGGTGCGGTCTTTCCGCCAGACGGCGCCGCCGGCTGGATCCAGGTAGCGATGTTGGTCAACCCTATGACGTATGGGGTAGAGGCACTTAGAACGATACTGAGCGCTGCCGACACGAGCGGCGGGCCGGCATCGATTAGCGGTCCGCTGGCGTTCATCACACTATTTGGCCTGATCACGCTTGCACTAAGCAGCTGGAGTGTGACGTATCGTCGCGCGTAGCTAGGAACGACACCCCGATGGCTCTATCTAGCTTGCCTACCCTAAACGCGATACTCAACAGTATCTCTGGCCTGTTCCTGGTCACCGGGTACTTGATGATTCGCCAGCGACGAATCAGGGCCCACCGAGCGTGCATGGTAGGTGCGTTCACGACGTCGACACTGTTTCTGATCTCTTACCTCACCTACCACTTCAACGTCGGCTCGGTCGCGTTCACCGGCCAGGGCGCGGTCCGGGTCGTCTACTTCACGGTCTTGATCTCGCACGTCGTCTTGGCAGGGGTAATTCTGCCACTTGCACTTATAACCCTCGTTCAGGCGCTGCGAGAGCGGTTCGACCGGCATGCACGAATCGCGCGCTGGACGCTACCGATCTGGCTGTATGTATCGGTGACCGGAGTGGTGGTCTATCTAATGCTGTACAGGTGGTGACGGTCTATGGCCCGTACATGAGATACGGGGCTACCCGCTCCCGCCACTCGCGTTCGCCGTCGGTCCAACTGGCAGCGATTTCGGCGGGATCGTCACCCGCTTTGAGACGATCGACCGTCTGCTGGGAGCCCAACAGCCGCACGACGCCATCCAGGTCAAACTCGGCCGGGTACAGTCGATGTAGAGCGGACGCGATCTCGAGGCCGACACGCACCGGCCGGAGCACGTCTCGATTTGTCACTGTGATCCGCACACCCTTGCACATCTCACCCGCGTACGTGCTGCTCCGAGGCGTGAACTCCACCGGATAAAATCGCACGCCGTCCAGGCCTCTGGCATTGAGAGCGCTGGCCAGGTCATGACCCTCGATCCATGGTGCCCCGAGTTGCTCGAACGGCGTATCAGTACCTCGCCCAACCGAAACATTAGTCCTTTCGATCGAACCGAGCCCAGGGTAGAGGCCAGCCTGGCCGACGGACCGGAGGTTCGGTGAAGGGTTGAGCCAGAGCAATCCTGTCTCGTCATACCAGAATCGGCGGCGCCAGCCCTCCATCGGAACGACCTCGAGATTGACATTGATGCCACGCTCGGCCTTGAATACCTGCGCCAGCTCACCCAACGTCAGCCCGTGTCGGACCGGCATCGAGAGATAGCCGGTAAAACCCTGCTGCGCCTCATCGAGAAGGGGTCCCTCGACAGCGTTGCCGTTGATCGGATTTGGCCGATCCAGGACAACGACTCCGACATTCCGCTGGGCCGCCACCTCCATTACGTATGCCATCGATATCGCATACGTATAGAAACGAGCGCCGGCGTCTTGAAGATCAACGACAATGGTGTCGATGCCGTCGAGCGTGGCGGGTGCCGGTCGCCTGGCATCCCCGTACAGGGAGTGAATAGTCAGTCCCGTAACGGGATCGACAGCGTCAGGCACGCGGGCGTCGAGGTCACCACGAATTCCGTGCTCAGGACTGAACAGGTAACGTAGTTCCACGTTCCGCGCGCCGTGGAGCAGAGCGATTGTGGTTGCACCGCTCGACGAACGGCCACTGTGGTTGGTGAGGAGTCCGACACGCCGTCCATCAAGTCGAGCGAACGCCTCTTGTCGAAGACGGTCGATCCCGGTCATAACTTTGAGAGAGCGCGCACTCGCGAGCCTCACACCTCTGACCGCCGCTGCCGCCAGCGTGGCAACCCGGCCCCGGAGCGCAATGACATCTCCACTTCCGTTCGGGTGCACTCGGTTCGAGAGAAAAATGACCACGGTTTGGGTTGCCGGATCGATCCAGATCGATGTCCCGGTAAACCCAGTGTGACCGTATGAACCGGTCGAGAAGAGGTCGCCTCTGTTTGACGAATATCGGGAATTAATGTCCCATCCAAGCCCGCGCTGGTCGGCCACACCTCGCGGCGTGGCGGGACGGGTCATCCGAGCGACGGTCAATGGCGCCAGGACCCGCACGCTGTCGAGCACACCACCCGCCAGTAGCATCGCACCGAACCGTGCTAGGTCGTGCGCGGTTCCGAACAATCCAGCGTGCCCAGCCACACCTCCCATCCGTCTGGCTGTCGGGTCATGTACCGTACCTCTCAGCATCGAGGCGCCGACCTCGGCGCCGCATGGCCATCCAAGCGGTCGACACGATTCCGTTGGAGCGATTCTGAGACCCTTGTCTGGGGTGGGCAGAAAACCGGTCTCGTTCATACCCAGTGGCTTGAGCAACCGACGCTCCACGAACTGATTGAACGGCTCACCGCTGACGCGCTCCACAATCTCCGCGAGGACGATGAAGTTGATGTCGCTGTAGACAACCCGTGTGCCGGGCGGGTCAACCGGCCGTTCCTCGATCGCAAGGGTGACGGCAGTCGCAGAACCTTGGAACTCCTGTTCGAGCGGAAAGCCAGCCCTCAAACCCGACGTGTGTGTAAGAAGATGCTCGACCGTGATCCGATTCTTGCCGTGGCGATCGAACCCAGAGATGTAGCGCGCCACGGGGTCTCGCAGCCTGACCCGTCCATCTTCAACGAGCATCATCACCGCTGGAGCCGTTGCCACTACCTTCGTCAGCGAGGCTAAATCGAAGATGGTGTCAGAGGTCATAGCCTCGGACACCGGAGTAATTGAACGCTGTCCGAACGCCTTGCGATACACCGTTTCGCCTCGGTGCCAGACAAGAACGACAGCACCGGGAAGGTCACCATCGTGAATCGAGGATTCGACGACCGCGTCGATCAGGTCGAGTCGTCGTGAATCGACCTGATCGCCCAATTCAAAAATCAAAGGCTGAGGTGCCCTGGCCTGTGCCGCAAGAACAACAAGGGCGCTCAAAGCGAAAAAAATGGCGAGGACGATGCGGCTGCGGTGAGGAGTGGCCCCATTCGAGGAGCTCATTTGATCTGAATTATACTGTGGGTTACGCTTCCAGGTAGCAAGCTGGGTTTCCGATACCCAGGGGGTTCGATATGCCACAACGCGCACTCATCATTGTTCTTGCGGTTATCACTGTCTGGCTACTTTCTGCCTCGACAGCCGTGGCACAACGACCTCTGGGTTGGCAGTCGGCGGCTCATTCGATCATGCGGGGCGCGGTTCATGACTTTTTCGGCGAGCCTATCGGCGACGCAAGCGTAACCGCGGAGAGCCCAAGAACGAGCCGACGCTCGACCCGAGTCGTGGAGGGCAAAACAGACGATTCTGGACGTTTTTCTTTCAACGGACTCAGACGAGGCCGGTGGCTCGTCACCGTCCAGAAACAGGGCTACCAACCCGTTCAAACCGTTGTGCCCATCCTACGCGCAGGCAGGGACAAGATACTTTCGTTGACGATGGATATCGACTTGTTGAATCCGCCACTCGCGTCGACTGGCCTCCTCGCTGGCGTTCGGGCCAATGACCTCCAGGCGGAGCTGGATGCCGCTCATAGTCTCTTTGACCGAGGGGAGTACGATAGCGCTGTCTCTGCATACAAAGCGATTCTGACTCAGGTGCCCAGCTTTACCAGCGTTAATCTCCAGATCGGCCATGCCTATCGGGAGAAGCGAGACTACGATTTGGCCCGGGCGGCCTATCAGAAGGTCCCATCTGACACGCTAGCTTGGGCGGAGGCTGCTCCTGCTTTGATCGAGCTCGACAGCCTCGCGCCGTCTCGTTGAGACGGCCAGAACGTCGTATCAGTTATGTATGATGGCAATTGCAATTAGCGTTCTTAGGGAGTAATTCATGACTTTCTCACACGTATCCAGGGGTCTGCTTGTCGTCGCGCTGCTGCTAGCTGTTGGCGTGCCGTCTGCACTGGCACAGGCAAACGCCGGTCGAATGTCCGGAAGGGTGTTGGACGAGGAAAGAGAGCCACTTGCCAGTGTTGCCATCCTCGCCGAGGCTCCAGACCGGAATGGCGTAGTCCAGAGAATTGAGGCCACGTCCGACGACAATGGTCGGTTTACAGCCATCGGCTTCACGAGCGGACAGTGGAGGGTAGCGGCGACGTTGGACGGGTACGAGGTTTCGCCCTTAGTCGTCCAGGTGAGACAGACAGGGGTAGCCGAAGCGAGTTTCACCATGACCAGGGTTCTGTCAGCCTTTGAGCGCATGATCGGCGAAGAAGGTTTGGAAGGTCTTGACGCGGATGCCCTGGAAGCCGACCTCAAGGGCGCTGATTCCGCACTAGATGCGCAGGAGTTTGACCAGGCGATCGCCGCGTACAACAAGCTGTTGGAACAGCTCCCGCATTTCACGTTCATTCATCTGAACGTCGGCAACGCCCATCGGGGGAAAGGCGACTACGAGGCGGCTTTGGCGTCCTACGAGCAGCTGGTCGGAGATCCAGACAGGGGTCAACAGGCCGAAGTAGAAATCGCGCGGACTCGCTTGGCAATGGGAGACCTCGATGCGGCGGCAGGACTCGTGAATGCCGGGGCCGATGCGACGCGCGAAGACCTCTACAACCTTGGCGAGGTGGACTTTGCCAGAGGCGACGTTGATGCCGCCGCCGGATGGTACGAGAAGGCCACGATGGTCGACCCCAACTGGGAAAAGCCCTGGTTCAAGCTTGCGCTCGTCGCTCTGAACAAAGGCGATATGGAAGCTGCAAAACAGAACTTCCAGAAAGTCGTCGATATCGCTCCGAACTCAGAGGACGGAGCACAGGCCCAAGCGACGTTGTCCGCTCTGCCATAGGGAAACGATTCGAGCGGCCGAGTCGTCGCGAAAGGCGCAATCAGACTTCGGTTGCCCTTTCCCACATACATCGCCTGAATTAACGAGAGTCTTGACCTACGAGTCGGTTGGAATCACAATGAATGAACGTTCATTCATTCGCAGATGTCTGCACTCATGTCAGCACGTCGAGACCCGAACTTGAGCGGAACGCCTGGTGACAAGCGCCTAGCCATCTCCAAAGCGGCGGTCAAGGTCTTCGCTCAACGAGGATTCTTCAACGCTCAGGTCGCGGATGTCGCCCGCAGCGCAGGCGTTGCGGCAGGAACGGTCTACCTGTATTTCCGAAGCAAAGACGAGATACTCATATCAATCTTCGAGCGCACCATGAAAGAAGCCATCAGGGAGAGCCGGTTGGCGCTCGATGGCGTCAGCGATCCGGTCGATCGACTCAGGTGCTTGGCCCGACTCCACCTGCAACGATTAGGTCGCGACCGCGACCTAGCGGTGGTCTTCCAGGTAGAGCTTCGTCAGTCGACAAAATTTATGGAGCAGATCTCCTCTTCTCAGTTCCGCACCTATCTTGGCCAACTGCGCGATGCTATCGCCGAGGGACAAGCCTCGGGTGTATTTACGACGACGGTCAACCCGACGCTGGCCGCCAAAGCGCTTTTCGGAGCTTTGGACGAGATGGCCACAAACTGGATTTTGAGTACACGACGCTACGACCTAGCCAGCGAGGCCGATGCCGTAGTGGATCTTTTTGTGAATGGCCTCGTGACCTAGGACGAACGAATGATTCACATTCACTCGGCGGCCGTGCTTGGGGCCGGCACGATGGGGGCTCAGATCGCTGCGCACCTCGCGAACGCCGGCCTCCCTGTGCTCCTACTAGACCTGGACCGCGACACCGCGGCCGAGGGCCTGCGCCGCGCAACGAAGCTCCGCCCGGACCCGTTTTTCGCACACGACGTCGCTCGCTTGATCTCATTGGGCGGCTTCGAGACTGATCTCCCTCGACTCCAAGAATCAGACTGGATCATAGAAGCGGTGATCGAGCGACTCGACATTAAGCGAACACTGATGTCGAAGGTAGAACCATACCGATCATCCCAGTCGATCATCAGCTCCAACACCTCCAGCATCCCGATTGCCAGCATCGCCACTGGGCGCTCGGACGGGTTTCGGAAACACTGGCTTGGCACCCACTTCTTCAACCCGCCCCGCTACTTGCCGCTTCTTGAAATTATTCCGACAGCGGACACCGACCCCGAAGTCGTTAAGACAGTGCGGCATTTCTGTGATCATTCGCTGGGTAAGGGCGTAGTGGTCGCGAAAGATACTCCCAGTTTCATCGGGAACCGTATCGGAGTGTACGGGATCATGCGCGTGCTGGAACTGATTACGGACGGACAGTTCACCGTTGAAGAAGTTGACGCGATGAGTGGTCCGATTATTGGACGACCCAAGAGCGCGACGTTTCGCACCATGGATATCGTGGGTATCGACATTTTAGCCCACGTCGCGAGCACACTCACGGAGCGGCTCAAGGCCGAGGAAGAGCGGTCTGCCTTTGCCATACCTGAACTTGTCGACGCGCTGATCGAACGTGGCTGGGTCGGTGAAAAAGCGGGCCAGGGTTTTTATAAGAAGGAGCGTGGCCCAGACGGAACTCGCATACTGACACTGGACCCAGCCACCATGGACTATCGGGAGCGTCAATCACCCCGTCTCCCGTCGCTCGATGTGTCCCAGACGATCGATGACCTCCCCGAGCGGCTGCGCACGCTCTTCCTTGGCAAGGACCGCGTAGCTGAGTTTCTTCGTGCGACGTTGGGTCAGACCTTGATTTATGCCGCCAAAGTGGCACGGGACATCGCCTACTCGATCGACGATATCGATCGAGCGATGCGTTGGGGCTACGGATGGTCACTTGGACCATTCGAACTATGGGACGCGATCGGCGTGGACAATGTGTTGGAGGGGTGCACGGTTTCCGAACCACCGGATCTGGTCCGCGAACTGAAGGTTTTCAACAAGTCTACCGAAGGCGCAGTGTCCTCACGCCGCTTTCGTGAGGGTTCTCTCCCTCCCTCCGACACCGACGCGTTGATCCTGGCGCAAGCCAAGAAGGCCCACCCCGTCGCCAAGAAAAATCCAGGCGCGAGCCTTGTCGACCTCGGTGACGGCGTGCTTGCCGTCGAGTTTCACTCCAAGATGAACGCCATCGGCGGAGACACCATCGAGATGCTGGTCGCGGGTGTCGCCGAGGCGGAACGAAACTTTGAGGCCTTGGTCGTGGGGAACGAATCACCGGCGTTCTCAGCTGGCGCAAACCTCATGCTGGTTCTGCTCGAAGCCCAGGAAGGGAACTGGGATGAAATCGACCTGATGGTACGATCGTTTCAGTCAGCTGTTCTCGGACTCCGCTACGCGGACGTCCCTGTTGTCGTTGCGCCGGCCGGTCTCACGCTCGGTGGCGGGTGCGAAGTGGTGCTCCACGGCGATGGCGTCCAAGCCGCGGCGGAAACCTATATGGGCCAGGTTGAGGTTGGAGTCGGACTGATCCCAGCCGGAGGGGGTACGAAGGAGCTGCTCGTTCGCAGCATTGACCGAAGGCATAGCACTATCGAAGATTCGCTGCCGTTCGTTCGGCAGGTGTTCGAGTTGATCGGATTTGGAAAGGTCTCCACCAGTGCATTGGACGCCAAACATCTGGGTCTGCTCGGACCGGCTGACCGAATCACGATGAACCGTGACCGCCTCCTGGCTGATGCCAAGAATTTGGCTCGGGGGCTTTCCGACGCAGGATATCAGCCACCGCAGGCACCAATGATTTCGGTTGGAGGTGACAGTGTACGTGCGGGGCTCGAGCTTGGTGTTCACATCGCATGGCGCGGCGGGCATATCAGCGATCACGATGCCTTGATCGGTCGGAAGCTGGCCCGAATCCTGTCTGGCGGCGACCTGCCCCACCGCGCATCCGTCTCCGAGCAATATCTGCTTGACCTCGAGCGCGAAGCATTCCTTAGCTTGTGCGGTGAGCCTCGGACACTCGAACGGATCGCTCATACGCTGAAGACCGGCAAGACACTGCGGAACTAGTATGGTTGACAGAGGACATGGACCGGCCGTTCTCATGATTCCCGGTATCCAAGGTCGATGGGAGTGGATGAATCCAGTCGTGGACGCAGTGGCTGCCCGTGGTCGCGTGATCTCTGGTGCTCTTACGAGCGACCGAGGAAGCCTTCGAAACCTCGGTGCGGCCCACGGATTCGATAACTATCTCGGGTGGGTTGACGAGCTTTTGTACCGGACTGGAATTAAGCCGGTATCCGTGTTCGGAATCTGGTATGGGGGGTTCGTTGCCCTGCGCTGCACGGCGCATCGTCCGGAGTGCGTCAAGATCTCCCTGCAGGTGCCGGCGTGAACGACTCCCAGGCATCGACAACGCGCGCGATCGACGGCCCGACCGGCCGTCTAGAGGTCCTGCTCGACGTCCCGGCCTCTTCGCCGCGCGCGGTAGCGGTCTTGGCGCATCCACACCCCCAATATGGTGGGAACATGCACAGCAAGGTTGTTTACCGGTCGGCAAAGACGCTTAGGCAGATCGGATGCGCGACCCTTCGTTTTAACTTCCGAGGCGTGGGGAAGAGTGCCGGCATCTACGACGAGGGTCGCGGTGAAGCAGACGACTTTCACGCCGCAATCGACTGGATGCACCGCCGGTACCCAGACCTCAACGTCTGGGCCGCCGGGTTCTCCTTTGGCGCGTGGATTGCCGTCACGGTCGGCATCGCCGACCCGCGAGTGAGCCTGCTCCTAGGCATCGCCCTGCCCACCCAGTACGACCTTGCGGACTTACGCCACAGCACAAAACCAAAGTTCTTGATTCACGGAGAAGCCGACGAACTGTTTCCACTCCAGGACCTCTGGAAGCTCTACGGAAAGCTGGAAGAGCCGAAAGAGCTCGTCGTGATTGACGCCGCCGACCATTTGTTCGACGGCAAAATCTCTGAAGTGGGCGACGCGATCGAGGACCTATTGGGAGACTTCGAGACATGAGAGACGCAGTGATTGTATCGGCCGTCAGAACTCCTACAGGTAAAGCTCCGAAGGGTACGCTTCGCAACACACGACCCGACGAAATGGCTGCGGTTGCGATCAAAGAAGCGATCCGACGGGCCCCAGGTATCGAGGCCAACGAGATTGACGACGTCATCCTTGGTTGCGCAATGCCCGAAGCGGAACAAGGAATGAACGTCGCCAGAATCGCCAGCTTACGGGCCGGAGTCCCGGTTGAGAGCTCGGCGGTCACCATCAACCGCTTCTGCTCGTCCGGCCTACAGGCGATCGCCTTCGCAGCCGAGCGAATCATGTGCGGCACGGCGAACGCCATCATCGCCGGCGGCACGGAGTCGATGAGCCTGGTTCCGATGGGCGGCCACAAAATCGCCCCTAACCCTGAACTCGTCAGCAACTATCCTGACGTCTATCTGAGCACCGGCCTAGTCGCGGAGAACCACGCGCGAGAGTCCGCTGTTTCGCGAGACGAACAAGACCTCTTCGCATACAGGAGTCATCAGCGAGCGCTCGCAGCGATCGACGACGGCCGATTTACAGAGGAGATTGTCCCGCTGTCGATCAAGGTGATCGATCCAGCCAACGGAAACGGAAAACCGCCAGACATCCGTGAAGTCGAGTTCGCGACGGACGAAGGACCGAGACGTGACACCTCGGTGGAGGCCCTCTCGAAACTGAGACCGGCTTTTCACGCCACAGGCTCGGTGACGGCTGGTAACTCGTCCCAGACCAGTGACGGCGCGGCGGCCGTCATTGTAACATCGCTCGATCGAGCCCAAGAGCTCGGATTGCAACCTTTGGCTCGATTCGTGAACTTCACCACGGCTGGCGTCAAACCCGAGATGTTCGGTATTGGACCGGTGCCGGCAATGAAGAAGGCTCTCAAACTAGCCAACCTCACGATAGACGATATCGACCTGGTCGAGCTCAATGAAGCCTTCGCCGCACAGATCCTGGCGTGCCTTCGCGAGTTTCCAATCGACACAGACAGACTCAACGTCAACGGCGGCGCGATTGCCCTTGGCCACCCACTCGGCTGCACAGGCGCCAAGCTCACGACGACACTGCTCTACGAGCTACGCCGTCGAAAGGGCCGTTTCGGAATGGTCACGATGTGCGTCGGCGGAGGCATGGGTGCCGCGGGAATCTTTGAACGATTGTAGGCACAGATGCCAACGGAGGCTGCTATGACGACCCCGTTTACATCGACGGTCAAAAAAAGTGGAGCCTGGCTCTTCGAGGACACACCTCTTGAGACAAGTTTTACCCCCGAACGCATGACCGAAGAGCACCGGTTGATCGATCAAACCGCCAGAGAATTCGTAACTAACGAGGTCATGGCAAACATCGAACAGCTTGAGACCAAGGACTGGGATTTAACACGCCAGCTCCTCCGCCGGGCCGGCGAACTGGGACTCCTTGGCACAGACGTCCCAGACGTTTATGGCGGAGTGCAGCTGGACAAGGCCAGCTCGGCCATCATTGCCGGCCGCCTGGGGCCCACAGGGTCGTTCAGTGCCGCCTTTGGTGCACAGACCGGCCTCGTCGTGATGCCGATTCGTATGTTCGGAACGGAAGAGCAGAAGCAACGATATCTTCCGAAGCTCGTCAGCGGCGAGTCTGTCGGCGCGTATTGTTTGAGTGAATCTGGCTCGGGTTCGGACGCGCTTGGAGCTAAAACCCGCGCCGCTCGACAGGATGACGGTAGCTACGTGCTGAACGGCGAGAAGATGTGGATCACGAACGGCGGCTTTGCCGATGCATTTATTGTCTTCGCGAAGGTCGATGGTGAACAGTTCAGTGCGTTCATCATCGAGCGCGGCTTCGATGGTGTCATGAGCGGCCAAGAAGAACACAAAATGGGTTTGGTTGGATCTTCGACGACACCAGTCATTCTTCAGGACGTCAGGGTGCCAGCGAAAAATCTCCTTGGTGAAGTGGGCCGCGGTCACAAGGTTGCGTTCAACGTCCTCAACTACGGACGGTTCAAGCTTGGCGCTTCGACAATGGGCAGCTGCAAATTAGCGCTTGGGGAGTCGGCACGATATAGCGCCGAACGGCACCAGTTTGGGCAACCGATCGCCAACTTCGGGGCGATCAAACACAAAATCGGTGAGATGGTGACCCGCACCTATGCAATTGAGTCAATGGTCTTCCGCACTGCCGGACTTCTCGACGCGATGCTCGGTGAGCACAAATCGATCGATGACGCAGCACTAGTTGCTGCCCTAGAGGAGTACGCGATCGAATCCTCGATCCTGAAAGTAACGGGCAGCGAATATCTTCACTACATCCTTGACGAGAACGTACAAATCCACGGCGGCAACGGATTCGTCAAGGACTATCCGGCCGAACGACACTACCGCGATTCACGCGTCAATCGAATTTTTGAGGGCACCAACGAAATAAACCGGCTGCTGATTCCTGGCATGCTGGTCAAGCGGGGACTCCAGGGAGCCCTGCCACTAGTCGCGGCCGCCAAGAACATCCAGAACGAGCTTTTAAGTCCCAATCAGCGACCTGAGCTGGGTGACAGACCGCTCGCCCAGCAGGAAACAACCATCAGAATGATCAAAAAAGTGGGAGTGGCTATGCTGGGACTGGCTATGCAGACCTACGGTGAGAAGCTGTCCGAGCAGCAGGAGGTTCTGTCGTTAGTGTCTGACATTTTGATGGACACCTATGCATCGGAAAGTGTTGTGTTACGGGCTCAGAGCGCCAGCAAGGCGGCTAAAGCGACCGCAGAGCTTCAGCGAGACGCGGCATCAGTGTTTGTCAACGATGCCGCCATGCGGGTTGAGGTCTCCGCTCGGACGGCCGTGACCGCAATGGCAGAGGGAGATGCACTCCGCACGCATCTCGCCGCCGTCCGCAGATTGCTTAAGGTTACGCCCGTCAACACGGTCGCGATCCGGCAGAAGCTTGCAGATAGGGCGGTGCAACAGGCAGGATATATATTCTAGTGTCAGGGTTGCCTTCAGTGATTACAATGCCAACAGTGTGGAGATCGTTTCATTTGTTCAGCACGCGAGCCGCGCTCACCATGCTACTGGCGTCTGGACTGCTTAGCATCGCGTGCAGCCCGCCCCGACCGGATGAGGAGCGATATCTACAACAGCTGATCGAAGATCGCGAGATCAAAGATCAGGAATTCAGCGGACCTAGCTCTATCGTTCCGCTCGACCGGCGTTCGTGGATGGTTCCGCTCCGCTACTATGAGCCAGACATCGCCTACCGGGTTCCGGCGCAACTTAATGTCGGAGAGGAACAACCGACCTTCGAGATTCCAACTTCGACCGGACAGCTCCGTACCGTGCGTCGGGTAGGGACGCTCGAATTCGTTCTCCAAGGCGAGCCGATGACCCTTGCCGCTCTCGTTGAGATCCCCACTCAGACCTCCGAACAACTGTTTGTTCCGTTTCGGGATGAGACCAGTGGCACTGAGACGTACCCGGCTGGCCGTTATCTCGATCTACCGAGCACACGAACCGGCATCTACGACCTCGACTTCAATCGGGCCTACCATCCGTACTGCTATTTCAGTGAGGAGTACGAGTGCCCGTTTCCTCCGCCCGAAAACCGTCTAGTAACCACGATACGAGCCGGCGAGCGCCTACCGCCAGAAGATGAGCAGCGGTTCCCACTGATCCCGAAGACGCAGGATGAGACCGAGATTCAGGAAACGAGCGGTGGCGGAGCCCCCGATGGGGACTAGCGGAGTTGCCCTCGTGATTCGTGAAGTGAGGTTCGGACCGAGGTGCCCGGTACGCGCGGCGCGACATCACTAGGCCACTTTATGCCGTTGCTGGGTGTTGTCTTCGACTTCGACGGTGTCATCGCCGATACGGAGGCCCTACACCTCAGGGCCTATCAAGAGACCCTCGCGGAAAGAGGGCTCTCGCTTTCGAAAACAGACTATTTCGACCGGTATCTGGGATACGACGATGTCGGCGTTGTGACATCGGTCGGCCGGGATCACGGGATTGTCCTCAAGAATTCTGAGATCACCCGATTGATCGAGACCAAGGGTCACAGATTTGAATCACTGGTCGGCACCGCTCATCTCCTTTTTCCAGGGTCGGCGGCATGCGTCCAGCGCCTCGCCAATGAAACGAGCCTTGGCATCGCGTCGGGAGCCCTGCATGCCGAAATCGAACATATTTTGAAGGCGAACGCACTGCAACAGTACTTTGACGTGATTGTCGCCGCAGACGATATCGAACGACCGAAACCGGCCCCCGATGGCTATCTGCGGGCAGTGGCGCATCTCAATCTGAACCGAGGAGGCATCCCGGCGAACTCCTACGCTGCTATCGAAGACTCACAGTGGGGCCTGATAGCCGCTCGCGCCGCAGGACTCAAGACCATCGGGATCACGCACACCTACCCAGAGTCGAGCTTGACCGATGCCGACGTTATCGTTGATAGCCTTGACGAAGTCGACCGCCGATTTCTGGATGCTTTGTGCCCCTAGCAACCCGACAGCGGCACTACTCGCCTGGGTATGGTAGCGTTGCCCTAGGGAGCATTCCAAGATCGAACGCGTATGATTTCGTCTGAATTCGTCAGGACGTTTACCCAGATCGCAAAGACACCCGACCCAGACCTGGCTATCGTCGCCTTGTTGATTGCTCGCCTGGAGTACCCAAAACTCGATGCCTCCCCGTATCTAGACCAGTTGAACGAGATGGGTAAGGTCGCTCACGAACGTGTCGCTGAGTTCTCGGATCCCACCAAACCCCAAGAGTCAATTAAAGCGATCAATACCTATCTCTTCGACGAACAGGGTTTCGCCGGCAACGAGCGTGATTACGACGACCCGCGCAATAGCTTTCTCAACGAGGTCTTGACCCGACGCACGGGGATTCCAATCACCCTGGCTCTGGTCTACCTTGAGGTGGCACGACGGGCCGGCGTATCGCTGCAGGGAGTGAACTTTCCCGGACACTTCTTGCTCCGTTTTCAGAGTCCGACAGTCACGGGCGGGCTTGGCGGCGAACTCATCGTCGACCCCTTTCATCGCGGTGCCATCCTATCGGAGACTGATTGCCAAAACCTGCTCCGCAAGCAAGTCGGCCAATCCGCGACCTTCGACAAACGTCTCCTCGTGGGTGCCACGAAGTCGCAGATCCTGATTCGAATGCTGGTTAATCTGAAGCGAATTTACGTCAACATGCGGTCGTTTCAGCAGGGACGAACGGTGACAGATTTGCTGCTCGCACTCAACCCATCGGCGATGACTGAGCTGCGGGACCGTGGGCTACTCGCCTATCACCTCAACGACTTCTCCGCCGCGCTCAGAGACCTGGAATCCTATCTTCGGTTCACATCCCGTGGCGCAAAAAGCACGCCGTCCGAGGAGCACGCAGAGATTTGGGAGCACGTCAAGACGCTGCGGCGACGGGTGGCCAGTCTGAACTAGTGGAGTCCTGACTAGATTGCCTCGGCCAGGCGCAACTTGCCGATCTCGCCGTAAAGAACTGCGGAGGCGATCACGCCGTTGTGGAAATTTGACAGGTCGAGTTTCTCGTTCGGTGCGTGCGCGTTTTCGTCAGGTAACCCCACCCCGAACAAGACCGATGGAAGACCGAGTATTTCCTTAAACGTCGATACCACCGGAATCGATCCGCCCTCGCGGTTGAACACTGGTGGCCGACCAAACCCTCGTTCGATCGCCCGCGCCGCCGCTTGTACAAACGGGTTATCGAAATCGGTCATCCAGGGCTTGCCCGTATGCATGTGAGTCACACGAAGCTCGACGGTGCGCGGCGCCACTTTCTTGATGTACGACTCGAATTGCTTAGCGATCGTCTCAGGATCCTGATCGGGGACTAGGCGCATGCTAACCTTCGCCATGGCAACGGAGGGAATGACGGTCTTGGCACCGTCACCCGTGAACCCGGAGAGAAGGCCATTGACCTCGAAGGTCGGTCTCGCCCACACCCGCTCCAGCGTCGTGTATCCCCGCTCACCGAAGAGTTTTGGGGCCCCGAGGTCATGTCGATATTGTCGCTCGCTGAACGGTAACTTGCTGAATTCCTCTCGCTCTCGGTCGGTCAGAGGCTTGACGTCATCGTAAAACCCTGGGATCTTGATCCGACCACCGCGGTTCTTCATCTGACTAAGGATCTGAGCCAACACGAACGCTGGATTGGCAACCGCTCCACCGAACGATCCCGAGTGAAGGTCGGTCTTGGTCCCGCGCAGATCAATCTGCAGGTAGGTCAGACCTCTGAGCCCATAACAGAGGGATGGCACGCCCCGGTTGAACATCGGTGAATCGGATATCACCACCACGTCGGCACGCAACTCGTCGGCATGATCGCGGACAAATCCGTCGAGATGCACGCTCCCAACTTCTTCCTCACCCTCAAGAAGAAACTTGATGTTGACGGGAAGCTCGCCACGCGTGGCCAAGCAGGCCTCGACCGCCTTGAAATGCATGAAAATTTGCCCTTTGTCATCGGCGGCACCGCGTGCATAAATCTCCCCCTCCCGAACCGTCGCTTCGAAGGGAGGTGTCACCCATTCGTCCAGAGGGTCGACAGGCTGGACGTCATAGTGCCCGTAGAACAGGATAGTGGGAACATTATCTCCAGCGGCCTGCAACCAGTCGCCATAGACGATAGGATTTCCCGCCGTTTCGATCAGACGTACGTTTTCGAGACCGACTCGCCCAAGCTCATCGGCCGTCCACTGCGCGCATCGCTTCACGTCTTCGGCATGACCCGGCAACGCACTGATACTGGGAATGGCAAGGTATGGCTTTAACTCCCCGACGTATCGGTCGCGGTTAGTGTGGATGAAATCGATGACGTCTTCCATCTAGAGAACCTCTATCTCCTGTTCTTGAATGAGTCGCACGGCTTTAAGAACTACTGTTCGGGTGCGCGATCGGAAGATCTTCCCGGTCGCCCCACTCCTTCCACGAGCCGATATAGTTGCGAATCCGTGGATAACCCAACAGTCTCAGCGCCAGGTAGCTATGCGCCGCACGGTAACCGCCCTGGCAGTATGTTATGACTTCCTTGTCGCGGCCGATACCACTGTCGTTGTACATGTCTTGCAAATCAGCAGCGACCTTAAACTTACCTTCGCCGTCGAGGTTCTTGGTCCACTCGATATGAACCGCTCCAGGGATTGCACCACCCCGCTTGGCCCTCACGTTTGAACCGTAGTACTCGCCATCGCTGCGTGTGTCGAGTATCACCACATCATCGCGCCCCAACCTCGTCGCGACATCACTCCATGTGGCCAGGCGCTCACTGACGCGACCAACGTCCCATGCTCCCTTCTGTGGTAACGCGGTCTCGGTCGTGATCGTCAACCCTTGCCTCAACCACGCGCTCACTCCGCCGTCAAGGACACGTGAATCCGGATGTCCGAAGAACTCCAGAAACCAAAAGGCGCGGGCGGCACGTATCCCTGATTGCTCATCGTAGACAACGACAGTTCTGTCGGCCGACACCCCGCGGGTGACCAGCAGATGGCTAATCATCCAGAGAAACGCCTCCAGAGGCGCCGGCTCAGTGTCGATCAAGCTAAGACCAAACAGGTCAAGGTGGACCGCTCCCCGCAGATGCCCTTGAGCGAACACCTCGGCTGGACGCAGATCGATCAGCGTGGGTGGCTTCGTATCATCGAGTCGTCGGTCGAGGTCAGTCGGAGTAATCAGCAGCGCAGGATTCGCGTATCCCTTTGACATAGTGGACATCCATCATTGTTCCACAGCCTCCTCCCGAACACCACGACGTAGCACCCTCACACAAGAAAGATGTAGCGGATAAGGAAGAGACCAGCAAACAGAAAAATCAACCACTCGGTTTCGGCCGCGCGACCGGTGAGAAGCTTGAGCGTCGCAAACGAAATAAAACCGAAAGCGATCCCCTCGGTAATGCTGACGGTCAGCGGCATGAGAAGAATTGTTTAAAACGCCGGAATCGCCTCAGTTGGATCATCCCATCCAATTCGACGGACACCTCGTACCATCATCGTCCCGACCACGATCAGTGCCGGGGCGATCACTGGATACAGAGTAAGTTCGTCACTAACCCGATAGCCGCCCCCGACCATCGCCACGATCGGTGAGAAAAACAAGGCGAGAAAGAACAGCCCGGCCGTTACGACTGCCGTCAAACCGGTCCGGCCACCAGCAGCCACACCGGTCGAGCTTTCAATGTAGGCCGTTACGGTCGAGGTTCCCAAACTGGCACCCACGACGGTACCGGCCGCATCCGCCAGTAATGCGCCACGGGCGCGTGGAAGCGTGCCAGCCCGCATCAAGCCAGCCTGATCTGCGACCGCTACGAGCGTGCCAACCGAGTCGAACAAGGCCAGAAACAGGAACATAAAAACAACGGTAATCATGTCAGGGCGTAGAGCGCCCAGCACGTCGAGCTCCAAAAACGTCGCCGCCATCGATGGCGGCAGGCTTGCCAACCCTTGGTACTTCGTGACTCCGATCAGCCACGCGACGACACTTGATACAAGTAGACCCACAAGCAGCGCGCCTCTGAGGTTCCAGGCAGTCAACACCGCCATGACGCTGAACCCGACCAACGCTACCAGCACCGGTGCGGTTCGCAGGTCACCGAGCGTAATTAAAGTGCCAGGCGAGTCGACGATCACGCCTGCCCACTGCAGGCCCACCGTCGCAATGAGCAGACCGATCCCAACCGCGATCGCATGCTTTAGGGAGTCTGGTATCGCCGTGATTAGACGCTCCCGAAGACCGACACCGGCCGTGAGCACGAAGAGCATCCCGGCCAGGGCAACGGCACCCAGCGCCACCCGCCACGGGACACCGCCGGCTGCGACGACCGCAAAGGCGAAGTAAAAATTATGCCCCATCGCAGGCGCGACCGCGATGGGGTAGTTGGCGAAGAACGCCATCATCAAGGTTGCAATCCCACTGCCGAGGCAGGTAGCCACAAACACGGAACCGAAATCCATTCCGGCCGCGCTGAGCACGGTGGGCTGCACGAAGATGATGTAGGCCAGCGTGAAGAAGGTCGTGCTACCAGCGAGGACCTCAGTCCGAACGGTCGTGCCGCACTGGGACAGATGAAACAGACGCTCTAGTGTCTGGCCCATTTTAGTGGAGCGTCACGACCGGACTCCACGCTTGGCTCTCCTCTCGCACTCGGCCCTCGTCACGAAGCTTGACCAGGTGAGCCAGGACACTATCGGTAGCCATAAGCCGTAGCGGGTCTGACAGGTCGCCGTAGAGCCGATCCACGATCGGTTCGAGAGTTACTAGTCCCGCCTTGAGGGCCTCGAGGACTTCAGCTTCTCTACTTAGGCGATGGTCTACATAGCGACCGACGAGAGCTGGTAGATCGGTGATCTCCGGTCCGTGCGCAGGTAATACCCGTGTGGGACGCAGCGCCCGTATCACGTCGAGACTACGAAGATATGCGGTGAGGCTGCCACCGTTACTGGCAGGGATGACGACACTACCGCCTGCGATCACGAGATCGCCACAGAAGAGGGTCCAGCTGTCCTCATCCAGAAAGCAGAGGTGGTCCGGTGCATGACCCGGCGTATGGACGACACGAAGCGAGCCATCGCCAGCGGTTAGGAGATCCCTGTCAGCCGCACCCGCCCACTTCACCCCGAATTGCTCATCTTGGCCGACCCAGGGCATCTTGACGAACTCCACTTCAGGCCACTCGGCGGCCAGCAGCGTGGCTCCGGACGCATGGTCTGCATGACCGTGGGTCACGAGCACTCGAGCGAGTCGAGCGCCGGCCAATGCGGCGCGGACGGCATCCAGGTGCTCACGCCGACCGACACCGGCGTCGATCAGCGTCGGCACCATCCCACTGATCAAGTAAGTGTTATTCCCGGGACCGGAACCCGGGCCTAGATTGAAACCTGGAACGAGGGTAATGGTCACTGGATCGGAGACCCCGGGCACCAGTCAACGGTTGACGAAGGCCTCGACGTGCGTCAATTATACTGTGTGCCCGATTCGGCTTCCGTCCCAGAAACCTTCACCCCTGACCAGCGCCGCCTCCTCGAACCGTACTTCGGAAACGTGAACAGCCACGTGTTCGTGCTCACCAACCTACCCGAAGTGGTCAAGGGCGCGTTGTTCGCTCGGTACTCCAGGTCAGCGAAGACGGTTCGGCGGCTGTTTCTCGATGAATTTGCTGACCATATGCCCGAACAGACGTCTCAGGATGATGTGGGGCTCGAACGTGCCGAACGCTTGTACGAACGAATCTTTGGACAGTACGGTGACGACTCTGTCGCACAACTCGGTGGTGCACATCTCGCTTGCGAGGGCGTATCGAACGTACTTACGAAGGTGCTCGAGCGCGGTCGCCTCATGTCTTATCTCGAGCAATCCACTCGCTACGTCCCCTACACGGACCGCCCGGGAGGGCAGTGGAAGTACGTGGTACCAACAGAGATCGCCACCGGCAGTGACGTGTCGCTTCGGTCAACGTTCTCGGCAACGCTTGACCACGCGTTCGAAACGTACGTACGGTGGATCGAACCCCTTCAGACTCACTTTCGCTCCGTCTACCCAAAGTCACCCTCCGATCCTGACGGGGTCTATAACGCCGCGGTCAGGGCCAAGACTCTTGACGTGCTTCGCGGTCTGTTGCCGGCGGCGACCCGCTCTAACGTAGGACTGTATGGATCCGGACAAGCGTACGAGGCACTGCTACTCCGGATGCTCGCGAATCCCCTGTCGGAAGCTCGCGAGGTCTCCGACCTCATGCTTCCCGAGCTTCGCAAGGTAATCCCAGCCTTCTTGGTGAGGGTAGACCGACCAGACCGTGGTGTGCGATGGAGCCGGTACCTCGCGGAGACCCGAGCCAACACCGAGCGTATGGCCAGAGAGGTCATCGACGGTCTAGAACCAGAGCTAAGTCCAGAGGTGACCTTGACCGACTTTGACCCCGACGGCGAGATCAAGGTCGTGGCAGCCGCTCTCTACGCCGGATCTCACCTGCCCGAGACTCAGCTACTTGGGATTGCTCGCTCAATGAACACCGATGAACGGATTCGTGTATTGCGAACGTATGTCGGTGAGCGAGCTAATCGTCGACACCGTCCCGGGCGGGCGTTTGAACGAGCGACGTACTGCTTCGACGTGTTGTCCGACTACGGAGCGTTCCGTGACCTCCAACGGCACCGCATACTCTCGATCGACTGGCAACAGCTCGGGCCGTCTAATGGATACGTCATGCCAGCCGCCGTCGATGAGGTTGGAGCGGTTACGGATTGGCAGCAGGTGATGGAAGAGTCGGCAGAACTCCATGGCCGGGTGGCCGGGGCGTCGTCGCCACTCGTTGCTCAGTACGCCGTGTCGATGGCGTATCAAATCAGGTTCTACATGCAGATGAACGCCCGTGAGGCCATGCATGTCATCGAGTTGAGAACTTCACCCCAGGGACACCCGGCGTATCGGCGTGTCTGCCAGACGATGCACCGTCTGATCGACGAGCAGGCCGGACATCACGCAATCGCGTCGGCTCTGATGTTCGTTGACCACTCTGGGGTAGATCTTGAACGCCTTGAGGCGGAACGAGCCACCGAGCGACGGCGCCAGCAAACCAGCTAAGCAAATCGGTGCCCAGGCGCCAGCCTTAGGCGCCCTCTGACTCCTCAGTGTCGCTCCAGTAACGGTCGTACTCGGTAAGGTAGGTGAGGCTGTCGAGCGAGGTCATCCGATCAAGGAACAGGACACCGTCAAGGTGATCCGTCTCGTGTTGAATCACACGCGCTGAAAACCCTGATGTCGTCATTGTGCGCTCACGCCCATCGCGGTCCAACGAACGAACAAGAATTTCAGCCTTGCGCGACACCCGGCCACGAATATCTGGGATGCTGAGGCATCCTTCCCAGTCGTCCTCGACTGCCTCTCCGACCGGTAAAATTTCGGGGTTCACCATCACGACGGGCGGCACCCCAACCTCCGGATCATCGACACCGGCCACGAACAAACGTAGACCAAAGTGTACTTGCGGCGCGGCCAGACCGATCCCCTGATACTCCTGCATCGTCTCGAACATATCGTCGATCAGCGTCTGTATTACCGAATCGCTGAGCTCGGTCTGGGTAACTTTGCGGGCTGGTTTCCGAAGCACAGGATGCCCAAGTCGCGCCACCTTGAGGATGGACATGCTCGCCGATTATACGATACGGTGCTGCGTCAACCATGTCGTCCCATATCCATGACGACGTCCTCCGGTTCTGCTCGCGTTGCGGCGGGACACTCATCCAGACCCTCCTTAAACCAGAGGAGCCAGAGCGACCCGTGTGCCAAGCTTGTGGGTACGTCGTCTACCTTGATCCGAAGGTCGCGGTCGGCACCATCATTAGCAATCGGCATGGGCAGATCGCCATGGTAAGGCGAGCCATCGAACCAGGGTACGGCAAGTGGGTTTTCCCTGGCGGATATGTCGATCGAGGAGAAGAGCTGATGGTCGCTGCTATCCGCGAAGCGTGGGAGGAGGCCCACCTGCGTATTCGTATCGATGGGCTGGTCAACATCTACTCGTATCGGAATCGGATTCCTGTCATCATCGTCTATGCGGCGACCTCGGTTGGTGGAGATCTGCGAGCCGAAGATGAGTCATTGGACGCCGGATGGTTCGCGGAATCTGACGTTCCCTGGCCCCAGCTAGCCTTTCCAAGTACACGGCAGGGTCTACGCGACTACTTTAAGGGTATTCTCCACCCGCACATCGCGTAACCATGCTGGTGCGGAATCTGCCCGTCGTTCAGCGTGAGTCTCTATACGCCAAACACCGTTACACTGGTGGCAGATCTCTGAAAAAGGTTCCGTGCTCCGCCTGACTCGTGACGTTTCTATTTGCTTGTTGTGAGCTCAATCACCAGAAGGATCTAAACCCAACTGACCCATCGGCGTTCCCATCGCTGCTGGTGGCGAAGTGATGCGTCGTCCTGCCTTGGAACACCGAACTCATGCACCGACCTGCAGTAGTCGAGGAGACTGCCTCAGCGCACTCGGGTTCCTTCAGTACGACGTGAGGCATCGACGTGGTGGTGAGAGAAACGCTTCAGCGAGTGTCTACTTGACCACTGGGAAGGTGAAGTTCTCTACGGCGACAGTTTCCACCGCACTGTCGACCATCTCATCGATAGGGAGGACGGCTTCGGCGTCCTCCACCTGATGAGCTCTCGCCCGCGTCGCTGGGTTCCGTGGCATGAACAACTGGCAGCAATCTTCGTCGGGGATGATTGACACGGGATATGACCCGAGTCTACGCGCCTCGTTTGAGATTTCATCTTTATCAGAACCGATCAGTGGGCGCAGAACAGGAAGAGTCACGGCAGCATTGATAACGGCAAGGTTCTCGACTGTCTGTGATGCCACCTGTCCGACCGCCTCTCCTGTGACCAGCGCGCGGGCGCGGCACCGCTTGGCCAAACGCTCGGCAATTCGCATCATCAGCCGCCGGTAGAGGACAACACGAAGCGGTGGTGGCGCAGCCAGGACGATCTGCCGCTGGATGTCACCAAATGCGACAAGATACAGACGTGATGTGAGCTGGTAGGTCGTCAACAGGTTAGCTAGCTCTCGCACTTTATCCACCGAAGCGTGTGACAGTAACGGATAGCTGTGAAAATGCACAAACCGGACGCGACACCCACGTTTCATTAAACGGTATGCTGCCACCGGAGAATCGATACCACCCGACAAAAGACTCATGACGTGACCGCTCGTTCCAGAGGGCAAGCCTCCCGGTCCGAAGTGCTTGTCGAGAGAGAAGTACGCTTCTGTTCGAAGCACTTCGATCCGGATGACCAAGTCTGGTTGGTCCAGGTCTACCATCCAGTTTCTCGCAGCCTTGATACGCCCTCCCACCTCGCGCTCAAGCTCCGGTGACGTCAACGCGTACGCCTTGTCGGCACGCCGTGCCGTTATCCGAAAGCTCGTGACGTTGAGGTCGGACCGGGAGGCGAGCTCATCCAGAATGGAGGTTGCAAGCTCTTCGACCGACCGGCCTGCACGTTGGGCGCGAGCGAAGTTCGCAACGCCGAATATCCTCGTGATCCGGTGCTCGACCTCCGTCCAGTCGGCGGCTGGGCCCAGTGCCAGCTCGATCCGCCCCATAAGCGCGCGTACTCGAACGATGTCAAGGTCGGCAGTCGCCGCTCGAATATTGCTGACCAAACGCTCGATGAACCACGGGCGGTTTCGCCCCTTGAGGGCGATCTCTTGATAGTGAACGATGACGGAGTCCATCCGGGTGAGTTACCCTCCGAGCTCGCGGAACGCCAGCTCAGCCGCGCGATGTCCGCTGACGACGGCACTCTCAATCGTACTGGGCAGACCGGTCTCGATCCAATCGCCAGCCAGATAGAGCCCTCGGATTACTGTCTCAGAGCTGGGTCTCGCCGGCTGACCAGGTGAGAGCGAGAACGTCGCCTGCCGCTCGCGTATCACCAGCGCGTGCGTGAGCGCGACGTCGCGGGCGGGCGGCAGCACTGACCGAAGATCCGACAGCGCCCGGTCGATCAAGACGCCGTTTGACAAGCCCACGAGAGCATTGGCACCGCTCGACACCAAAGTTAAATGGGAACCGCAGGGTTTAAGTGCCGTCCGCGTGTTGAATGCCCACTGCATCGTCATCCCAAGCAGACCAAGGAACGGCTTCCGCATCACCGGCGAGTCAAACCATAAATGGACGCTCACAATCGGTGCCGAACTCATCGCTGCCGCCCGTTGAAGCACCGGCGCCAGTGAGGATGGTGGAGGATTAAACACCGAAGACAGGGCGAACCAAGGAACCGCAGAGATCAGGACCGGCGCAGTGATCAGCTTGCGCCGTGCCTCGACCCCGATGAGACGACCGTCAACGAAGGCGGCCCGACCAGCCGCGCCGGTCCACACTGTGCCACCGCGAGCCTCGACAAACTGACGAGCCGGGACGGCATAAAGAGCCTCCAGTGGACGACTCGGAACACCGACCGACGAATCGGTGGCTCCTGGCCCACACAGCTCAGCCAGAACCCTGGCAAAGGGAGCGGCAGCAGTCACTCCGGCATCTTGGTTCAGGGCCGCTAGCGCCAGCGGCTCCCACAGGAGTTCCCGTAAGCGCGAACCTTGACCGTGCCGCACGAGCCAATCTCGCGCGGTCTCATTTTCGCCACCGACAGTGCATGACAGTCCACTGGCGAACTGCCGCCTGAGTTGGATCAGCGGCCTCACCATTCTTAGGCTCGCGAACCTCTCCGGCACGCTCAGTTCGTCCCATTCGGCCACGCCGGCAAGCAGGTGTAAAGGCGCCGGCAGGTCCGGGCACCGATACCGAATCGCGCGACCATACGGGTCGACATAGCTGACGTCCAATCGCCGCTGAAGACAGACGTCCTGGTCAGCGCCGATGGTGCGCAAAAAGCGGAACGTTTCTCGATAACATCCGAAGAGAACGTGCTGACCATTGTCAACGTCCTCGCCGGTGAAACGGTCTCGGTAGGAAGTGGCACGTCCACCTAGCCGGGGACGACCTTCAACCACGATCACCCTGGCGCCGCGGGCGGTGAGATCCACCGCCGCGCTGAGACCGGCAAAGCCGCCGCCGACAATAACCGCATCGTAGGTCGGCGTCACGGCATCACTTAGGACTCGGACGCGTGCTATTCCCGTAGAAAACACGACGGAGAACTGTGCGCGTCCACACTACAGCGGCAATCACAGCCCGACGGGGACGTGGCACGCGAACCACTTCAGAAAAGACATCGTAGTCACGTCGTTGAATTCGCTCCAAAATCTCAAAATAGATCTCGCCCATGATTTGGGCCGCCACGAGACTTGTCGCATCCTCAGGAGGGAGCGCCTCTCCTGCTTTCCGATAGAAGCCACGGGCCCGTTGAGATTCAAATTCGAGGAGCGCGTGAACCTGGGACGACATACCCTGTCTGAGATCCTGATTGGTGCACCCAAACCGCTTGAGGTCCTCGAGTGGAAGATAGACCCGTCCCACAGTGAGATCAGTCGGCACGTCACGAATGATATTTGTCAACTGCAACGCCACTCCGAGAGCGATTGCATAATCGCGTGCACCTATGTTGTGGTACCCGAAGATTTCGATACAGATCAACCCAACAGATGAAGCCACCCGTAGGCAGTACTGATAAAGGTCGTCAAAGGTTTCGTATCTGCGGTCACCAATGTCCATCTCGACGCCATCGATAAGAGCCTCGAAGGGCTCTCGTGGGAGTCCGAACCGTGCCACCTCCGGCTTAAGGCGGCGGCCCTGCTCGGTCTGGGGTTCCGACTCGCCGAAGCAACAATCCAGCTCGTGTCGCCATCGCACCAGCTCAACCTTGAGAGCCGGCGTGCCAAGAACGGCCCTGGCGCCGTCCACCGTCGGCGTGTCGACCGCGTCGTCAACAGCCCGGCAAAAATCCCAGACAGCGATGATCGCGCGCCGCTTAGCGTGGGAAAGGACGAGAAACGAATAGTAGAAGTTTGTATCTCGACTCACGGCAGGCGCCGCCACCTGGAAGCCTTCCACACGATCGGCAGAGAATCAACGAATCCCAGCATAGGGCGGTTCCTACGTGGATCGTAGCCGCTCCACTCGAGTCGGTCGAGAATTCGGCACCCAGCCAGCCACGTGAAGCGTAGCTCCAGCCCAACACGCCCCCCCACCGCGTCACATACCGACCGGCCAGCGTCGAACATCTGTCGAGTCCGGATGACCATCTCTGCGATCGCGGCCAACCATGGAGCCGACAATCGTTTTCTCGAGAGGTCCAATTCGTGCGCGCCGAACTCGTCGCTCATGTCCGCTGGAAGATAGAGGCGACCCCGTTTCCAGTCGACATCGAAGTCCTGGAGAAAGTTCGTGAGCTGGAGTGCCGAACAGAGACTGTCTGACGACATGTCCAATTTTTCACGTCGATGCCCGGCGATTCTAAGAACGAGTCGACCGACCGGGTTGGCCGACCGCCGGCAGTAGTCGAGCAGCGCGGCCCAGCTCTCGTACCGATGCACGGTGACATCCTGGCGAAAGGCACTCAAAAGCTCCTCGAAGAGGTAGACCGGAAGGTCACGACTTCTTATCGTTGCGGCCACCGCGGCAAACACCAGGTCCCGTCGATCGTTTGAGTCGGCGCAAACATCACCATCGACGGCGGCACGGAGTCGTGTCGCCCAGTCGTCCAGCAGAACCAGTCGCTCGCCCGGGTCACGGTCGCCCTCATCAGCGAAATCGTCGGCATATCGTGCGAAGGCGTAGACCGCGGCAACATGCGGCCGCATCTGAGCCGGTACGAGCCACGACGCCACCGGGAAATTCTCGTAGTGCTGCCGGGCAATGCCAAGACAAACGTCATACGCCCGATCGAGTGACGGATTCGGCTCTGACACCGTTTGATAGCATAGTGTCCCATGCGTGATTTTGTTGCGGTCCTCGTTGTTTTCTTCCTAATCGCGTTCGCGCTCAGCATGGCCACCTCGCTCCAGTGGTACAAACGCGGTCACTCCAGGCTACGCCGGGCGATCTCGGACTCCGGTCGGTCAGTCATCGCTGAAATCCCTGGAGATCGTGGTATTCAGTTTTTTACTGAGGATGCCGGGGCATTTCATTGGTCAGACCAAATGATTCCAAAGCATGAGATTCGGGCAGCTCGCGTCCTGATTAGCGGTGCACCGATTTCGGTCTGTGCGTCACGTCGCTTCCCTAAGCCAGCGCCCCATTCAAGTAACATCGACCAGCCTGACCTTATTGAGCGCGAACGGTGGGACGTTGCGATTGATCTAAAAGATACGACCATCTTGGTTGAGTGTGGCGCCATCCGTGAGCGGGTGTCACAGGAATTGGCACGACAGGTCTTCGCGGCCGTGAAGGCCGATATCGAGCTCAGACACTAGTGGAGTGCCTTCGTGGGAGGAGCCACTCCACGACACGAGTACCCCCGGCTCACCACTCCCGTTCCATAACCTGACCACGATGGTTGGTCACTCTCGCCAGAACAAACAACAAGTCGGACAGTCGATTCATGTACTGCACTACCTGAGGCGGAATGCTTTGCGCACCTAAGGCCACGATACTCCGCTCAGCGCGCCGGCAGACGGCCCGCGCCAGATGAAAAGCCGCAGCGGCCTGGTTGCCTCCCGGCAGCAAGAATCGCCGCAGGGGCGGAACCTCAGCATCGTATTTGTCGATCGCATCCTCAAGTCGACCAACACTGTTTTCTCCGAGGTCGATTTTCTCAACGCGCTCCGCAATGCGTTCCCGCGGATCGGCCAGACGCGAGCCGACTGCGAACAGGTCACGCTGAATGTGACAGACGAGCGCAGAAAGGTCGTCATCCACACCCGCCGTCAGGGCCAAACCGAGGGTCGCGTTCAATTCATCGACGTCACCGTAGGCGGCAACACGCCCTTCGGACTTGAGCACCCGCGTGCCGTCAAACAGGGCTGTCTCGCCGCCGTCGCCAGTCTTTGTGTAGAGTGTCATCATCATCCCATCGTTAGAGTGTCCAGGATGAGCACCTCGACACTGCAGGACCGGTGATTCGCGCGAGGAGCCAGGCGCGAGGAGCGAGAATATCTGGAGATTCGAGCGATCTTCCACGCGGCCAAGCGCGGGGTATCGGCCGAAGGCGATTCATACTTGACACATTACCATACTGCCCTGTCGCGAACCGTGTCCCTCGGTAAACGCCTCAAACCTCAGCCCCTCCCGCCCGCCACCGACCGCCAACGTTTTCGGCGCCGGTTGCTGAGCTGGTATCGCAGGCACGGTCGAGACCTTCCGTGGCGACACACGCAGAACCCGTACCACATTCTGGTCGCTGAGATCATGCTACAGCAGACCCAGGTCGATCGCGTCGTGCCAAAGTATAAGGAGTGGCTTGGAAAGTACCCGACATTTGAGTCACTGGCCGCCACCACGCCGGGGCGCGCCTCACGCATCTGGTACCCCCTCGGTTACAACCGCCGCCCCCGGCGACTACACGCGATCGCGCGCGAAGTAGTTCGACGTTACGACGGCCATCTTCCATCTGATGAGGCTAGTCTGTTGTCCTTTAAGGGTCTGGGTGACTACACGGTGGGGGCGGTTCGGAGCTTCGCGTTTGGGATACGGGCACCGATCGTCGATACGAATATTGCACGCTTGCTCTTCCGCGTGTTCGTCGCCAGAGGGAACCCTAAGGCCCACGGTATTAAACGTCATCTGTGGGCGCTGTCAGGCGCGTTACTGCCCCGTCGACACGTATTTGATTTCAACCAGGCCCTAATGGACTTTGGAGCGCTGGTGTGTACCCCACGGACGCCTCGCTGTCCTGAGTGCCCCATGAGGCCGGATTGTCGATCGTTCGCGTCCTCAGAGCAGCAACGTGACCGCGGCGCTAAGACGAAAAAAACGGCAGCACAGTGACCACCGCTGAAACACGCTCGGCACCCGCAGTGACTTGGAGTACCGTTCCGGGCTCGAGCTGGTCCCGCTTCACATAGCCCAGCCCAATGACGCCACCCACCGTGGGTGAAAATGCAACGCTGGTTACCTCCCCGACCGATTCGTCACCATGCCACAACGACGCCCCAGCCGACAAGGACGCTGGATCGACCGACTGATTCATCGTTAGGCCGGTTAGCTTCCGTGACACACGTCCGTGACCACGATGAAGCACGCGAACGATGACTTCCTGACCGACATAACAACCCTTCGTGAAACTGATAGCCCGATCCTCAATCCCGGCCTCGAGAGGAATGGTCTCAGCGTTGAGGTCGAGAGGAAATGCCGGCCGCCCGTTCTCGATTCGAACCAGTTCGGTTGCGGTGGCATCAACTTCTGTACATCCGGCCTCGAGCAGCGTGCTCCACAACTCCAGCGCGCCGGGTTGTTCGACCCATAAATCAAACCCTTTGGTACCGAACGGATCAGTTCGGCTGACAACCAACGACCCTCCGCCCCTGGACAGCAAGCGACACTCATGGTCCTCAATAGCCATTGAGGTCGACCCGCGGCCGTCAGCGCTGAACGACTCGGCCAGTATAGGCGCCAGGCACTCCTCGGCTGTCGGACCGGCGACCGCATAGCCGACCCACGCCTCAGTCCAGTCGGCGATCTCAACATCTTCTGTAAAAACGAGCTCGGCGAAGCGCTGCACTAGCATGTCCTTCACGCTCACGTGCACGTCAAGTAGGAGCTTCTCGCCCAAGCTAAATAGCTCGGTGTCCGCCACGATGCGTCCCTGAGGCGTCATATACGCCGCGTAGCAGCCCCGGCCATCGCGGAGAGCGACGATGTCATTCGTCAGAAGGCCCTGCAAATAGTCAGCTCGGTCGACCCCTGTGAGCGCAATCCGTCCTCGGTCCAACCTTCTGATCAGACCGGCGGTCTCTTTCAATGCGCGATAGTGATCTGGATTCATGTCGTCCTGGCTCAAATGATATGCTACGAATCGTGATCGCCATGGGGAATCGACTCCTCTCTGACGTAACAACGGCGTCGAACGTGGCTGCCAACTTGAAGGATCTGATCGACAAGGTCGTCGCTCCACCTCTGTCCTGAACGATGTGGATTCTTCAGTCAGCCAATGAGGAGATGGAACGGATCCTCCGGGTCACACCCGGCACTCCACGAACGGTGGGTCGCGGTCCGCGGGCAGACTTCGTCGTTGATACTGCCCTACTTTCGAGGGTGCACTGTCGTCTTCAAGCCACCCAGACCGAGCTCACCGTTGAGGACCTCGGGAGCACAAACGGCACGTTCGTCAACGACTGCCGCGTGTCGGAATCGCCTCTCCGGAGTGGTGACCGGCTGAGACTTGGACGGCTTGAACTCGTGGTTTCCAGGGACTTAGCATTGTAACTGCGCTCGTCCATAGCGCGTTGTTCCTTCTTTTTCTGCTGGTTCTGTCTGGTAACGTGACGGTCGCCGTCCAGATAGACCTCGTTCATCCGTATACGTCCATCCGCTTTGGCATCAAGAATGGGCATCAACCTAGTGACCCGCCCAGGGCCGCGTCCATGCGAGCAGCGGCATCCTCCTGCATCGTCGCAGACACGTGCTTGAAGTTAGGTGGTGAAGGAGATGCAACTGGGAGGCGAATGACACGCACCTATTCGACGCGTAAACTGACCAGGATGGCTCCTGTATCGTTCCGTCGGTTAGCACTCGCGGGGATGGTCGCGTTACTGGTGGGGGCCGCTCCGCTCGCCCAGACAACTGAACCTGCTCAAGACGACAGCATCGAGGCGATCCGAACCCGTGCCAATGCCGGGGACGCGGACGCGCAGAACACCCTTGGCGGGATGTACGCCGACGGCCGGGGCGTGCCGGAAGGCTTCGGCGAAGCACTGCTGTGGTGGCGCAAAGCTGTGGAGCAAGGGCATGCGGACGCGCAGTTCAACCTTGGCGCTATGTACCGCACCGGCAAGGGTGTGCCGGAAGACTTCGGTGAAGCGGCAGCGTGGTTTCGCAAAGCTGCGGAGCAAAGGCATGCGGGCGCGTCGTTCGCCCTTGGCTTCATGTACGTCAGCGGCTCTGGCGTACCGCAAGACGACATCGAAGGATACAAATGGTTCAGCCTCACGGCGACCTATGCCAACGGCCCGCTGCGAGGAATATCCGCCGAGGCGCGGGACGACACAGCCGAGCGTCTTACCCCGGAGCAACTCGCCGAAGGCCAGAAGCGGGCGCGTGAGTGGTTCGAGGCACACCCGCCTGAGTAGCGCCCGTCACCGCTGCGCTACCACGGCCTTTTAACCGTGATCGCCGCAGCGACGTGGCTGGGTTCGGTGGCTTTCCCGACGCTCCGGTCCGCCAAGTCCGAATAGTCTTGCGGCACACCCCATAACCTCATTGAGGAGGGGTGGCGGAGGAGGGATAGGTTCCTGCAAAAGAATAGCGCAGTTCGGTAACGCCTTCTGTAGCTCCGCTACGCCCGCGTCGGTGACCTGAGTGTTAACGAGCCAGAGCCTCTCCAGCGCCGCCAACCCCACGAGATGCGCCAGGCTCGCGTCGGTGCCCTTGGGGCCGAAGAGGTCCACGCCTACAACCTCCCCCTGTTCGTTTTGGCTCACGCGACCGCCGAGTGTCTCCACCAGCGTCTCCACCGTCGTAGGAGACGTCGGTTCCTGCTGTGCCGTGATCGGCGTACTGAACGACACCGTGGCAATGGCGACAACGATCAGACGTGCGCAGCGATGGATCATCACGTCTCTAGCCTACCAAAGTGCGGCGTCGATGATGCCTCAAACCAAAATTGGCGAGTATAAATCGCGGACGACTATATAGAGATCGACGCCCCCCCTTGCGGTTTTCGGATCTGAGTAAATCGGGCGAGCAAAAAAGGCCGACCCGGGGTGCTGACCCCACCCCCCTAAAGTGACGTGAGCTGACCACTGGGCATCAGAATTGGGCATCAACAGCGATCAGGCCCAGAATTCAGGTCGCCGACTCAGACATCTACCCAATGTTTAATAGTGCCGAGGGCGGGAATCGAACCCGCACGGCGATTGCTCTTCCCAGGACACTAGGCTCTATTTCCGAGTGTGAGACGGTCGAATCTCAACCCTACTGGGCAGACTCCGAGGAGGGTGACTCAACAAGTCGAGGACCACGTGTGCCACATCGATCGGATCAAGTTTCCAGGTCGCCGATAATCCGTCGTTCGCACCCCCGAATCGTGTGTCGACCGAACCTGGCGCGACGCAGCTCACACGGATATCGTCATCACGAAGTTCCTGCACTAAGACCTCGCTTAGGGCATTGAGACCGGCTTTTGATGCACAGTACGCTGCCCCACCTATGAACGGATGGCTACCGGCCAGACTACTCACGTTGATGATCCACCCCCCACCGCCGCGTCGCAACAGCGGAATGGCCGCGTGACATGCGAAGAACACACCACTCAGATTCGTCTCGAGCACCGTTCGCCAGTCTTCGATTGATAACTCGGCGAGCGGCTGAAACAATCCCACGCCAGCGTTATTAATAAGAATGTCGAGACGGCCGAACGTGTTGACAGCTCTCGCCATCAGCGAGTCCATCTGGGACGGGTCACGCACATCGGCCGCGTAGACCTCAACCCGACCTTGCTGGCAGCCCGGTCGGGGGCCAATGACGACCTGCTCCACTGCTTTTAAGAGAGCATCCGCCGACCGGCCACACATCACCACGTCGACACCCTCCGAAGTCAGTGACGCGGTAATGGCCTGGCCAATGCCCTGCGACGCCCCGCTGACAACCGCTACCTTGCCCTGAAGTTGCGCGTCACTCATGTGCAATAGAATATCGCTCAAGAGAGCTGATCATGTCGATTATCGCGGTTATCGGTGCCGGAACCCTTGGAGGTTCGCTCACGCACACCCTCGCGAGACGCGAGCGCGTGCGTGAGCTTCGACTGATTGACCCGTCCGATTGCACTGCTGCCGGAAAGGCACTTGACATCCAGCAGTCCGGAGCCGTCGAACCGTTTAACACGACGGTAGTGGCGGGCCGAGACCTGCAGGCCGTGGTGGGAGCCGACCTGATTGTGCTGACGGGGCCGGCCACCGAGCCGGATACAGAATGGGGAGAGGACGATGGCCTTGCGATGCTTAAGCAGCTGAGCCCTCTCAATCGGCGAGCCGTGACGGTCTGTGCGGGTGGCAGTCACCGCCGTCTGATCGAGCGGGGCGTGGCAGAAACGTCCCTCTCGCGACAGCGGTTGATTGGATCGGCGCCGTTGGCACTCCAAACCGCGCTTCGAGCGATCGTAGCCGTCGAGCTACGGTGTTCAGCAAAGGATGTGTCGTTGGCCGTCCTTGGCGCGCCCCCTGACCGCTTCGTCGTCCCCTGGAGCGAAACCTCGGTGCGAGGGGTTGCGATATCCCGCCTGCTCTCCTCAAAGCAGCTCGCCCTGCTGCAGCGAAAGCTCGTCCGCATATGGCCACCTGGTCCTTATACTTTGGCCGCCGCAACCGCACAGCTGTGTGAGTCGGTACTGCAGGGAACTGGCATCTACGGAATTACGTGTTACGCCGTTCTCGATGGAGAGTTCGGAGTCCGGGGGAAAGCGATCGCGACGGCGGTCACTCTCGACACGTCAGGCATCACGAGCGTGACCGAGCCAACGCTAAACGTACGAGAGCAGGTGGAACTTGACAACGCCCTTCACAGATAGTGTTGCCAAGCCAGATGTCGTGGATGGATCTGACCGGACCACAAGTCGAGCGTATCAGGCGGCCGGACTTGGCACTCCATAGCCTCAACATAATTACACTGAACGTAATCTGACAGATCCAGGACGACAGGCAGGAATCACCGCAGAACGCATCGATTTTCTTCTAAACCCAAAGTAAGACGTCCTGGGTCACTTCCCCGGCGTCCTCCAGGGTTTTCAGATATAGCAGCGCTAGCTGAAAACTTTTTGAGTAGTACGTCTGCTTGGAGTTCGCTCATGACGGCATCGCTACTCTTCAAGCGAGCAGAAAATTTCCTTTCCGCGGTTCTGTCATCCATCTCCTCGTTCCCGTGTTTCTGTCTTCTAAAACACACGGAGGGGGTTCTACCCCCGTCGAAGTTGATCGCACCGCTCAGGTGGCAAACAATGGACGTGCACCACGGGTCACAATACGACCGAATACAGAGCCAAATTCCCTAATGAGCACATCTTCGACAGTGCGGAGTGAAAGCGGGGCGCCGATCAGGTTCGCGAGCGAGGTTACTCCGCGTCCTTCGATTCCACACGGTCGAATTAAATCGAAATACGAGAGATCTGTCTCGACATTGAGCGCGAATCCATGGCTCGTCACCCAACGCGACAGGCGCACACCGATCGCGGCGAGCTTGTCGTCCCCGACCCAGACACCTGTTAGACCCGGAACCCGCGTGGTCCCGACTCCGAACGCAAGTGCGGTCCTCATGAGTACGGTTTCTAGATCGCGAACGTATCGGTGGACGTCACAACGGTTAGGGCGCAGGTCGACGATCGGATAACCGACGAGCTGACCGGGACCGTGGTAGGTGATGTCGCCGCCCCTGGGCGCATCGTACAGCTCGACACCCTTGGCGTGTAGTGCTGACTCAGACACTCGTAGGTTCGAGAGGCTATGGCGAGCGCTCACGCCGAGAGTCACGACATGGGGGTGTTGCATCAAGAGCAAGAGGTCGGGAAGCTTACCGGCTCGACGGTCTGCGACCAGCGCCTGTTGAAGCTGAACGGCCTCGGCGTACGGCACGTTACCCAGTCGGCGCACTTCGAGGCGGAGCTGACTTTCCATATCAGACGGACCCGCCGATCAACCCCTCGCTACAGGAGGCTCTCGTCGAACGCCTCGAGATAGCGCTTGAGTGTGTTCATGAACCGATCTGCCACAGCTCCATCAATTACGCGATGGTCGAATGCCAGTGTCAGATAGGCTCTGGCCTGGGCGACGACTTCACCATCGACCACTGAGGGCCGAGCTTCAACAGCACCCATGCACAGGATCGCCAGCTGTGGCTGATTGATGATCGGCATTCCGAAAGTCGAGCCGAACCCGCCGGGGTTTGTAATCGTGAAGGTTCCACCGTCGACGTCGTCAGGTGTGAGCCGCTTAGACCGGGCTCGTTCCGACAGGTCGGCAATGGCCTGGCCAAGCTGCAACATCGTCTTGTCTTGCGCTCGCTTAACGACCGGCACGATTAACCCCCAGTCGAGGGCAACGGCAATCCCGAGATTGACGTCCGAGCTATAGACAATGGTGTTTCCGTCAAGTGACGCGTTCACGACGGGGACCTCGCGGAGCGCCTCGACCGCCGCCTTGGCCACAAAGACAAGGTAGCTCAGCTTGATCCCAGCTTCCTCATAACTGACGCGGCGAACCGTGCGTAGAGCCGCAACACGCGAGAAATCGACGTCAAACACCGTGTGCACATGGGCGGAGGTTCGACGGCTCTCTACCATACGCTCGGCGATGACCCGACGTATCACGCTCATCGGCTCCGATTGACTCAGGTCCACCTTGGAGTCACTGGCAACCCTCAGCACGTCGGCCTTGGTGACCCGTCCACCGGTTCCTGTCCCTTGAATCGAAGCAGGATCGATATCGTGCTCGCGCGCGAGCTTACGGACCACTGGCGACAACGTTTGTCGAGGCCGGAGGCGATCATCAGCTGCCACGGGGTGACGCGACGATGTGTCATCCTGGTCGAGAGCAGGCTGGCTCTCAGTCTGAGACGAGGGACCCTCATGCAAAGTTTCGCCGGCAGTACCCTCAGTGTGACCAATCAGCGCGACGACACTGTCGACCAGCACCGTCTTTCCCTCGCCAGCCAGAATCTCTGTGAGCACCCCGGCCGCTGGCGACGGAATCTCCGCGTCCACCTTGTCAGTCGATACTTCCAGAAGCGGCTCGTCCAGTGCCACGCTATCGCCGACATGCTTGTACCAGCGTACGATAGTGCCTTCGACAATCGATTCGCCGAGTTGGGGCATCAGAACAGAGGTGGCCATAACGCGCGATACGTTAACCGTCGACCTTGAGGGTGTCAAGAACGGCATGGCTTCCTTCCTTGTTTTCGGTCATGTGCCATTCCTGAAATCGGTTCGGTCTCCCTGTGGTCAGGCGAAGCTCACCAAACAAGACGACCGTTGTCGTCTGAACGTCAACGCCATCGAGACCGCCTCGCCCAGCGGATCGATCGCCGTCATCACTGCAGATTGTGGCACGGGAGCACAGTTTGCCGTCCGGGACACCGGGCTCGGTATCCTACCTGCGCACCTTGGTGCGCTCCTCAAGGACTTCAACACCACGAAACCGAGGGAATTTGGTCTCGGGTCAGCGATCTCCCACAAAATCGTCGATCAATCCGTTGGCACGATCTCGGTCATAAGTCACGTTGGACGGGGAACGGCCTTCGTGATCGAACTCAAGAAGACTGAGACCCGCCCGTTTCCGAAGGCGGTCACGGCCAGCTAGCGAGGTAGTGCGCCGGTTTCTCGACCAGATCCGGATGTGCCGAACCGCTAGAGACAGGGGGTGTCGCTTCGCTCTAGTGGCAGGCGCGAAGAGCGATTATCTGACGTGAGCCCGCTAGGAGAAGGTCCAGCGGACCCCTTTGCGCGATAAAGCTCAGGACGAGTGTCGAGTACTCAGATCCGAAGTCACCGCACTCGGAGGTGAGCAGAGGAGTCGAATTGAAGCGGTAAGTTATTGAATATCTTAGGCTTTAGTCATTTGGAGAATTGTAGTTGCCCACAAACCTTCTGCTGCTCTCGGATGCTACAAGCCGAGAGGGGGGGCAAGGCACCCCGGTCGTCCCTTTTCTCTGGCGCGCTTTTGTCAGATCCGAAAACCACAGAGGGGGTCGGAATATCTATATACCCGACCGGAATTTATACCCGCCAACTCTCGGTCTGAAGCATCATCGACGCCGCGCTGCACCGGGGTTCAGTCTTCCCTCATGGTACGAGCCAACCTCCCTCTCGAATTGTCCTTGTGCTGGCGAGAAGCCCGGCAGGCGGGCACGGACGCTACTCAGACGGGTGCGCGGCGAACCACTTACGTCCCACAACCGACCGTAACTCTGATATCTTTGACCTCAAGCTAACAATGCCGTTCCGGAGGGCACGCGCTCTACGATTGGTATCGCAAGTAACGCCGGACAACGAAGAAAGCCGAAACCGTGACTCCGGCCTCGTCAAGCAGTAAATGGGACCGGACTCATTTCACGGGAGGGTCGAATGCGTGTACGAATACTCACGCTGGTCGGTGTTGGACTGGTCGTCGTTGTGGGACTGATGGGTTCTACCCAGGTTGGTCTGATGGGTCAGACCGCAGGGGCGCAGGCGGATAGGTCGCTGAGAACGCCGTGGGATGAGCCGGATCTTCAAGGGATTTGGACGGAGGAGTTCGATACGCCCCTGGAGCGGCCTGAAGCTTATGGAGACCGTGCATTTTTCACCGACGAAGAGTATGCCGAGGCGGACAACGTGCGAGCACGGCTGCTTGC